>JACDEI010000051.1 GCA_013816485.1 Planctomycetota bacterium | reverse complement strand
CTCGCCGGCTCTTCGGAACCGCATGCCGGCGAGACGCCGGCGATCCCGGGGAGCGACAGCTCTGAACGTCGGTCTTTGCCACGCGCACGTCTTGGTGTCCGTGTCGCAGCCACGACCACGGGGAATCCCCACGCAGCGATGGCTCGCCGCACGCTGATCCTAGCGTTTCTCGTGTAATTCCCCGAGGAACGTCCCATGAACATCCGCGCCCAGGTGACCTCCGCGATGCTCGCCGACCAGCTCGGGGTGTCGCGTGCGACGGTGTCGATCGTGCTCAACGGTCATGGGCCAGCGCGCAAGATTTCACCCGTCACCATCCAGCGCGTCATCGACGCCGCGCGCGATCAGGGTTACGCACCGAACCGAACCGCACGCAACCTGCGCCTACAGAAGAGCGGCGTGATCGGCGTGGTGCTGGCGGACTTCCGCATGGACTGGGCCGAACGCGTGATGCGCGGCATGGGCGAGATATTCGATCCCGGCGAGTACACCCCCCTGGTCGGCACCCATCGCTGGGACGCGGTGCGCCACCGCAAGGAACTGATGTCGGCACTGCAACGCCGCGATGAAGCGGTGATCGTGCAACCGCTCCCAGGCCAGGAAGAGGTCTACCAACAGCTGATGGCCGTCGGCATCCCGCTGGTGTTCCTGGGTGACCGCCCGCCGATGTCGGCCTCACCACTGCCTGCGAGTTTCGCCGGCTGGGACAGCGCCGCCGCGACGTGCACCGCCGTGCGTCACCTGATCGACCGCGGTTACCGCCGCATCGGACACCTCGGCTTCCACCATCCCATGCACATGACGCTCGAACGCACTGCGGCGTACCGTCAGACGCTCAGCGACGCCGGCCTGCCGGTGAACGAGGCGTGGATCAGCCTGCCGCATGCTGGCGGCGCCGTCGAAGGCACCATCGCCGCCGAGATCACCCGCATGTTCGCCCCAGGTGCTGAACACCCGGATGCGTTATTCGTGCTCAACGATGGCTTGGCATTGCATTTGTTGGAAATCCTCGACCAGAAAGGCATCCGCGTACCGCAGGACGTGGCGATCATCGGCATGGGCGACCTGCCGCTTACCGGTCACAGTGGCATCAGCCTGTCGACCGTGCGTGAACCGTGTGAAGAGATGGGACGTGCGGCGGCACATGCGGCGTTGTCCCTAATCGCGGAACCAGGACGGGTGCCGATCGTGTCGCTGATTCCTGGGAATGAATTGCGGGCGAGACGGACGACAAGCCCCTGATCATTTACCGATTGGTGTTTCAACCTGTCGGGGGCAGGTTCAGCCCCACACGCCGACAGAGGTTGGTCAGTAGTTTGCTGCATGACACCATGGCTAAACCGAGGAGTGTCACCGCAATGGGTCGGATCAAGATGTCGACTAATTGTCCAGGACGGTTCTTGAACAGTTCTTCGAAGGCCGACCCGTACACGGCATACAGGATATTGATGGTCAGAGCTGATCCGGTCAGCAGCCAGATGATGCCGGTCAGCGTCAGGCACGCGGCAATGACATCGCGTTGATCAGATCCACCGACTGGCGCACAAGTGCACGCTTTTCTCGCCAAGTAGATGGTGGCGACCCCGAATATCGCGAGCTTGGTACCGTTGAGCCCGATGTGGGTCATGCGATAGTCGCTGATGATCTCGGAAAATCCGTAGCCGAAAGACACCAGTTCATAGAGGGTGGCAAAGGCCACATTGATGAATCCAACCTGGTAGATTGCGGCAAGCATTTGGATATCTGCCTTTCGGCCATGAGCAGTGACTGGCGCGGACAACGAGGATGGCAGCAAAGGCATACCCCGACTCAGTGCGGGCACAATAACGTGACCTCGCTGTTGTTCGCGGGGCCATCAACAGCGACTGACATGCCATCACTCTAAACCGAGCTTGCCATCGCGACTCAATCACCCGATGCGTCGCTGTGTGGACCTTCTCAAAAAAACACCACGTGGGAAACCCACGTGGTGCGGCCATCCTCATAAACAACGTCAGGGAGGCTTACTTTGCCAACTCCGTCGTCGCGTCGTCGAAGTACTTGACCATGATCTTCAAATGGTCGAGCAGCTCCTGGCCCTTCTTACCGGCTTCGTATTCGAGCGACAGCGGGCCGCGGAAGCCCTGGGCTTTGAAGGCGGCGAGTTGGTCCTTCACCGATTTGCTGGCGGCGCTGGTGCCGTAGACGATGTCACGTGCGCCCTGGCCGATCTTGTCGGTTTCTTTGAGGTGCGACGAGACGATGCGCTTGCCGAGTTGGTTGATCGCTTCGACCGGGTCGAGACCCGAGCGCGGCCAGTGGCCGGTGTCGGCACAGGCCGCGATGCGCTCGTCACGGGACGACACGACGGCGAGCACACTTTCCGGGCTCCAGTACTTCGAGGGCTTCGGGTGGTCGTGCAGGCCGACCTTGATGTCGAACTCCTTCACCAGCTTTTCGATGGTGTCGAAGGCATCAGCGTTCGGCTCGCTGTTGATCACCTGGATACCCATGGCCTTGGCGAATTCGAAGACCTTGCGCGACTTGGCTTCATCCTTGTCGAGGCCGACCACACCGTAAGCGATGGGCTTGATGCCGGCTTCGGTCAGGCGCGCGAGCACCTTGGCGCGCACGTCGGCACCGCTGTTGTGGTCGAACTTGCCCTCGATGCCGCCGCCAATGGTCTGGCCGGGGTAGAGCTCGATGTACTTGAGGCCGACCGTCTGGGCGATGTCGATGGTTTCCCACAGGCTGGTGTGGTGCGCGGTCCACGCTTGGAGCGCGAGTTTGAAGCCGAGGTGTTCGGCCCCTTTATCATTGCGCTCGGCAGCGGAGAGGGCGCACGACAGCGTGAACGCTGCGAGCAGGGCGAGAGAACGGAGGGACATGTGGATCCTTTCGGGTGGGTTCATGGATTGGAAACGGTTATTTCAGCGACTGCATATAGGCCATCACATCGCGCAGTTCCGTGGCCGACAGGATTGCTCCCATCGGAATCATCGGCGAGACTGGCGGGGTGACTTGGTCGATCTTGTCCTTGGCGATGGTGACTTCTTTGCCGTCGGCAAGTTTCACCACTGCGCCCTTGTCGTCTTGCTTGAGCAGCGAGCCGGCGACGGTGCTGCCATCTTTCAGCGTGACGGTGGCGAGGCCGAAGCCGGGCACCACCACCGCGCCTGGGACGATCATGGATTCGAGCAGCTTCTCCGCGTTCAAGCGCTTGCCCACACCCGCCAGATCAGGCCCGGCGTTGCCGCCCTCGTGGTTGACGCTGTGGCACTTGATGCACTGGGCGAGGTGGAACTGGAAGACCTGACGACCCTTCGCCACATCGCCGCCGGACATCGACGTGCGGTAAGTGGCGAGCGGGTCCTTAGCATCCAAGCCGTCGCGCCAGGCCTTGAGCTTGGCCGCGATCACCGGTTCCTTGCGCGCGGCGGCGGCGGTCACCAGTTCAAGCTGCGCGTCGCCGAGCGCCTTGCCAGCGGTCAGACGGTCGAGCCACTCACCGAGTACCTTGGCGCTGTCGGCATCGTCGAGCGCACCGAACGACCCCAGCACATGCTGCTTGAGCGCGATGGTCGCCGGGCTGAGCGGACGTTTGATCGGCGGTAGTTCGACGCCGGTGGGGAAGACATCGATGCGACCGACGAATGTGCCCGCCTTGCGCTCAGCGTGCTGCCACAACAGCCAACGCGCCGAGCTGATCGCACCGCCCAGGCCGAGCACGCTGCTGCCGTGTTTGCCGCCGTCGCCCAAAGCCTTGGTGTCAACCGCGGCGATACGACGCCAGCCGGCACTCGTCAGATCCTTGGTCGCGGCGTCAGGCGCCTTGTCAGCGCTGGAGGCCCACAACACGAACTGCTGTGGAGCGCGTTCGGCCTTGTGCCACGAGTAGGTGTTGATGCGCGCGATCTCCACCGGCTTCTGCAGATCCACCAGCCAACGGGCTTCGCCGTTGTCGGCCCACACGCTGTGGGCGGTATCATCGTCGTTGGCCTGCACGTCCTTGCCGAACAGGCGCGGCAATTTTCCGCCCTCCATCGCGCCATCGCCCGGCTTGGCGAAGCCCTCGACGCTGATGGCGACCGCGCCCTGCACGGCGACGCCGGCGGCGTCCGGTCCGCCCATGGACAACATCTCCCAGGCGCCGCCGTCCTTGTCGGTGACTACACGCGTCAGACCGGTGGGCGCTTTGCCCGCGGCGTAGGCGGCGATCTCGGTGAAGAAGGTGCCTTTGCGTTTGCTCTGCCACATCAGCCAGCGGTAGGTCCCCAGCGTTCCGGTGGCGTTGACCACCGCGACGCCGTGTTTGCCGCCTTCGCCGAGTTTAACCGACGACGCATCAGCAAGTTTGACCCAACCAGCGGAGGGATTCACCACCGTCGCATCCGGCATCTTGTCACCGTTCGCGGCCCACAGGGTGAACTCCATCAGCGCGCGGTTGGCCTTGTGCCACGCGAAGGTGTCGACGCGGCCGAGGTCCACGCCCTTGCCCAGGTCGAGCACCCAGCGCGCCTCATGCTGTTCGAACCAGGTGCAGGCCTTGGTGTCGTCATCGTTGGCTGCGAGCTTGCCGTCATTCAGGCGTGGCAGCTTGTTGCCGTCGGCACCGGCGTCCTTGAACGGCACGCTGAAGCCGTCGAGCCAAGTGACGGTGCCCTTGGTCGCGAGGTTGTCGGCGGTCGGTTCACCCAATGGTAGCGCGCTCCACGGTCCGTCGGTCTTCTCCGCGACGGCGAGCAGTTCCGGCTGGGTGGAGGCTTCCTGGTTGAGTGCGGTGATGCCCGCGGTGATGGCAGCCTTGCGGTCGACCGCCAGCAATGCGGTGAAGGCTGCGCGACGGATCTCGCCGTTGTCTTCCTTGAGCAGATTCGGCAGGCGCGACGCAAGGCCGGCGGCCTTATGCTCCGTCAGCAAGATGAGCGCCTCGGCGCGCACGTCCGCAGCCATGCCCGCGTTGTCCACCAGCTTGAGCAGCACCTCGTCGCTCAGGCCGTAGCCGAAGCGCTGGGCGAGTTTCACTGCGCTGGCCATCAGGCGATCTTCGTTGTGTCCGACGATGGCCATGATGCCGGCCTTCAGCGGCGCGGGATCCGGACCCTTTTCACGCCGCAGGGCGCGACGTGGGTAACCGATCACCGGATCGATCCAGGTGGATTTCTCCCAGCTTTCGAGCGCCTTGAGCGCAACGGCGCGCACATCGGTTGGTGCCTTCTGCGCGGCGGCGAAGTCGACCAGGATCTTGGCAGCGGATTCATCACCCCAGCGCTGCGCGGCATTGATCAGGCGCAGGTAGAGCAGACGCGCGATCGGTTCGGGAATGCTGGTGTCGATCGGCTTGGCGAGTTGCGCAATGAGCGCCGGCATGGCCTCGGCCACCGGGCCGTCGTAGATCGCGCGGATGGCTTCGGCGCGGATGATCGGCGTGGCGTCATCCAGGAAGCCCGCGAGGCCCGCGTCCTTCAGGCGACGCAGCGCCAGGATCGCACCCATACGCACACCGGCCGAAGCATCCTTGTTCAGCGCCGCGAGCACCTTGGCATCGCTGCATCCCAGCAGACCCATCACCGCGGCATGGCGCAGGTAAACGTCCTGGTTGTCATTGTCCTTAAGTACACGCAGCAGCTCCGGCATCGCCGCCGGATGTTTGATGCGGCCGAGTGCGATGGCGGCGAACGACTGCACGCGGGCGTTGGAATCAGCGAGCAGCTTCACCAGTGCCGGAGCAGCGGCGGCGGCCTTCAAATCACCGAGCACCTTGGCGGCCTGTTCACGGATGCGCGCGTCACCATCAGTGAGCAACGCTTCGATCTGCTTGGTGATCGCCGCGTCTTTGCGCGCGAGCTGCCACAAACCCCAAACACCGTGCAAGCGGGCGAAGGTCGACGCGCCTTTGGTGGCGGCGTCGTTGAGAACGGCCTGACCGTCCTTGCCGCGAGCGACGAGTTCGAACTGCGCGTGCTGGCGCGCACGCATATCCGCGTGACCGAGCAGCTTGCCGAGTTCCGCGGGCGAACGTTTGGTGAAGCCCTGGGCCATCAATGATTTCAGTTCCTTCACCTCGACACTGTCGCGCGTCGCCGGATCACTGACCGTCACCACGCGACCATGATTGTTCAGCTCCCAGCCGCCAATGTAGTCGCTGATATAGGCACGACCATCATAGCCGAACACCACATCGGTGGGCGGCAGGCCCCAGCAGAACTTCTCCTTCTGATTGTCCGGCAGTTCGTAGCCGGCGCCCTTCTCATTCAGTTTGAACGACCACACGCCGCTATCATTGCCGCCGCGGTAATCGCACACCAGAAAGGTGTCCTTCAGCTTGTCGCCGAAGCCGACGCCAGGATAGAACGCCAGGCCGCTCGGTCCGCTGGTGATGTGGCCAACTGCCGGCAGCACCCACGCGGGCTGCTCAGGAAACGCCGACTTCCACAGGCCTTCTTCCAACCACGGATTGGCCTGACGACCATCGAGGCCCGCAGCCTTGGCGAAGCCATCGTTGCCGAGCAGCTGCCAGCCGTGGCTCCACGCGCTATTGCCGCCCTCCATGATATAGACCACGCGCGCCGCATCGCCGATGTCGGCGTTGTTGTCGACGGTGAAGAGGTTGCCGTAGGCGTCGAAGGCCAACTCCTGCGGATTGCGCAGGTCGAAGTAGTACTGTTCCAGGTTCGAACCATCCGGATCGAAGCGGAACACCCCGCCGCTCAAGGTATTGGTGAAGGTGTTGCCTTCCTTCGACGTCACGTTGTAGCCGCGGTCACCGAGCGAGACGTAGATGCGCCCATCCGGGCCCATCGCCAGACCGTGGAGATCATGGCCGCTGATGCTGAAACGCGGGCCCCAGCCGTCGGACAACACCTCGCGGTTGTCGGCCTTAAGGTCGTCGTTCTTGTCGTCGAAACCCCAGATCTTCGGGATGTTGGTGAAGTACACGCGGTTGTTCATCACCAGGATGCCAGCGGCCGGGCCGTCGACCGGATCACGGAAATCCTCGGCGAAGGTCGTGACCTTGTCGGCCTTGCCGTCGCCGTCGGTATCCTCGATGACGCGGATGCGCTCGCTCTCCTTGGTGAAGAAGTCGGCGGGGAACTTGTCCTTCCACTTCAGAATCATCGCCAAGCGATCGGCCGAGGTTTTAACCTGGAGGTCGTCCTTGTAGAGGAACATGAAGTTGCGCACGTCAATGACGCCGCCTTTACGCCAGCGGAAGGTTTCACTGGTGAACACGCGACCCTTCTCGTCGATATCGATGGCGATGGCGTTGAGGATCTGCTGATCCTTGGCCCACACCGCGGGCGACATGCCTTCCGGAACCTTTAGGTTCTTGAGGAAGTCCTCCTCCTGCTTGTCCGGGCCGCTCGGAGTCTTGGCGTCATTGCCGGCTTCGACGCTGTAGGTCAGGGACGTGGCGAGTGGGATGATGGCGAGCGAACGCAGGAGTTTTTTCATGGTGCTGACGGGTGCGAGGTTCTTCATGCGATGGTCCTGCTGATCAGTGAGGATCTGAATGGGCTGCGTTGGTCGGGAGAGGATGTATCCAATAACGCTGAGTCCATCGCCGACAGCTCCGATTCCGGACCGCTGACGATGACAGAAAACACGTCGGATACTGGCGATGCTTCTCGCGTCCCGCAGGGACGCGATGCCAATAGCCCGGCACTTCAGTGCCGGGGAACGTGGTAACGACGGTGGCCAGTCCCGGCGGGACGGCTGAACCGTTGATGATTTCAGCCGTCCCGCCGGGACTGAACATCATCCCACGTCGGTCCCCGGCACTAAAGTGCACTAAAGTGCCGGGCTATTACCATGCCGCCCCGGCGGGGCGGCGACAGTCGGGGCGCATTCCGTGTCATGGATTCACCGGATACAGCGCCGACGCCGGCACCACCTCGCGCGGCGTATTCGGGCTCTGCCACGACAGCCGCACGGCGGCGAGGCTGAACTGCTCGTAGTATTCCAAACGGATGGGCACGCGCAGGCGATCGTCGTGGAACGTAAACACGCCGTAGCGGTTGTCCTCCGGCGCAAAACTTTGGATGCGCCAGTTATCATACACCAGCCGGTCATCGATCCACAGGCGCACGCCGTCGTCGGACGGCACATAGAAGCGGTAGGTCTCGGCGTGTTGCGCTTCGATGAAACCCGTCCAGCGGATGGAGAACGGATGACTCATCCCAGGGGCCGGTTCGCTGCTCGCCCAATCGAAGTCGATCACCGGATCAAGGCGCACCAGCACCTGGTCGGTGAGGTGGTTGGTACGGAAGTACGCGCCGAGCAGACCACAACCACGATCGCGCGGGATGATGGTGACGCGGTCGGCGGCCAGCGCGCGTTCGCCGGCGTTCACCAGCAGTTCGACCCCACCGTGCAGGCCGAAGCGCACGGTTCCGTGTTCGACGTGCAGCCACGCGGTAAACGGATCGGCGTTCAGCGTGAACGCGGTGCCGACGACGGTGGCCTGCGCCCGCGCGGTCTGGAGCACCAGCGGCGCCGACGATGGCTGCGGTGCGGCGCGCACCGCGATCCCGCCATGATCCAGGCGGAAGCGTTTTCCGCGGCCTTCGAGTGCCTGCACCTGGGTGCTGGGTTCGAGTGCGAGGCGCGTGCCTTCGCCCACCCAGGTCAGTTCGGCGCGCTGGTTGGCCGCGGTGATGATGGTGTCGTTGGGGCGCAGTTCGCCGGTGGCGACCGCCGCGTTGCCGGCGCGCACGATGCGCACGCCAGCGTCGGCGGAGATCTGGGGCGGCGATGTCTGCGGCAGGAGCAGTACCAACACAAAAACAGCGAAGATGGCAACGGCGGCAGCGGTGATCCATCGCATCGTCGCGTAGGGACGCGGCGATGAACGTCTCGGCGCATGTGGCTTCAGCGAGCGCGCCGAATCGACCACGCGCTTGGCCCGGTCGCTGGTGAAAGCACCTGGGATGAGCCGCGCACGCCGCACAGTTTCGCAGGCGGCGCCACCATTCAGCAACGCATGCAGCAACAGGTGGGTGCGTACCTGCTCAGCCAGCACACCAGCCTGTGCGGGTTCCTGCTGCACCAGTTCGGCGAGGTGCGAGCGGCTGATGGGATCGAGGTCGCCCTCCACATACGCTGCGCTGAGCGCCATCACCTCATCGTCGCTCATGGCTGTTTCGTCCTGCTCATGGCTGTTCCTTCACCGTCACGCCACCGCGTGACAGGCATAGGTGCAGCGTCTTGCGGATGCGAAACAGGCTGACGGCGACCCAGTTGGAGGTGCGTTGCAGCAATCGGGCGATCTCATGCACCGGCTTGTCGGCGACATACCGTTCATCAATCAGACGACGCGCTTCTGGCGCGAGTTCGTCCAGGCAGCGCCGCAGCGTCGCGAGTTCACGTTCGGGCACTACGTCGTCGTCGCGTTCGATGCGCTCATGTGCCGCCTGCGCCAACACCTGATCCAGGACCTCGCCGTCGAGCGCTTGCTGGCGACGACGACCATCGAGTTCACGCCGCACCAGATTGCGCGCGATACCTCCAAGCCAGCTCTTCAGCGTGCCGCGCGCTTCGTAGGTGGAAAGCTTCTCAAAGGCGATGACGTAGGTCCCCTGCATAACCTCGTCGACCATCGCCAGACTCGTCGCGTAGCACGACACCAGCACGCGCAGATCGTGTTCGGTCGCCTCCACCACCGCGACAAAGGCCTCATGGTCGCCGCCCTGGGCGCGCAGGGCGAGGCGGTCAAGGTCGGCGGGGGTGCTGGTGGCGGGCGGCATGCGTGGGCTGGGTTATTCCCCGATCGGGCCGTTCCATTACAGGAATTCCGCCCTGGACCGTGAGCCAGTCGGTCGAATTCGTCCCAGGTATAGAGGTTACACCTCGCATCCTGGGTGGTAGGTCTGCCGCATGCGCCACTTCCTGCTGCTGTTGACCGCCACCGTCCTGTCCGCCGGTGATGCGGTGTATGTCGCCACCTTCCGCGATCCCTGTCGCATGTTGGAGGTCCACCGCCTAGCGAAGGCCGATGCCGCGCGCGACCAGTTGACCGTCAGCGATGCCGCCGGCAGCCGCAGCGTGGCGGTGACGGTGGTGGCGATCCCTGGGACCGACCACGTGCTGCACCGCGCGCTGGTCGACGGTCTGACACCGGCAAGCGACGTGACGCTTCGTTTCGGCAGCGACACCGCCCACCGCATCCGCACTTTGCCCACCACGCTCGACCGTCCGCTGAAGATCGCCAACGGCGGCGACACCATGCACAAGACCGAGTGGTTCGCGAACACCAACAAGGCGCTCGCCGCGCGCGATCCCGATCTAGTGGTGTTCGGTGGCGATCTGGCCTACGAGGACGGCAAGAAGGGTGAGCGTGTGCTGACCTGGATCCGCACCTACTACGAAACTGCGCGCGCACCGGACGGCCGCCTGCTGCCGTTCATCTCTTGCATCGGCAACCACGAGGTGGTCGGCGGCTACGGTGGCGACCACACCAAAGCACCGTACTTCTTCGCCATGATGCCGCTCGACAACCTCGCCTACCGCATGGTCGACCTCGGTGAGCAGGTGTCGTTCGTGCTGCTCGACAGCGACCACGCCACGCGCATCCCAGGAACGCAGACCGAGTGGCTGGCGAAGGAGATCGCTCCGCGTGCGAAGCGCACCCACGTCATCCCAGTCTACCACTACCCCGCATGGCCGACGGTGAAGGCGGCGAAGGGCAAGACCCCCTACGACAACCGCGTGTCGGTGATGATCCGCGAGTTGTGGCTGCCGCTGTTCGAGGCGAATGGTGTGCGTCTCGCGCTCGAACACGATCAGCACACCTTCAAACGCACGGTGCCGCTCAAGGCCGGCAAGGCCGATCCCACCGGCATCACCTACCTCGGCGACGGCGCCTGGGGCGTCGAGGTGCGTCCGATCTTTCCCGACCTGCCGCACATGGCCAAGACCGCATCGCGCCGCCACGGCTGGCTCCTAGAACTGCACGCGGACGGCCGCGTCGATGGCACCGCGATCGATGAATTCGGCGAGGTGTTCGACCAGGTAACGATCCCGGCGAAGTGAAGCGCCACCCTGGGAGCGCCATGGTTCGCCCTGGTCCTTATTGACCCATATGGAAAAGCCTGATTCTGCCGCGCCATGGACCCCCTCGAGCAACCGGCTGTTCCTGCGCCGCATCATCATGGTCGCGGGGTCTCGGCGAATCCGCGCAGCCGCTTCGAGTCGCGAGATCTGGTGCCTGGGCCGGACTGGGATCCGGCGGAGGACCCCGCGCCGGAGACCATGGTGTTCGAGGATGATTCCAAGTCGCTCATCACCACGCAGGACAGTCCCGACATCCCGTTCAGCGCGAGCCTGAATCCCTACCGCGGGTGTGAACACGGCTGCGTCTATTGCTACGCGCGACCCTATCACGAATACCTCGGCTTCAGCGCCGGCCTCGATTTCGAAACCAAGCTGCTGGCCAAGCGCAACGCCGCCGAACTCCTGCGACGCGAACTGTCGTCACCGTCGTGGACGCCGAAGGTGCTGGCGATGAGCGGCGTCACCGATTGCTACCAGCCGATCGAACGGCGGCTGCGTTTGACCCGCGCCTGCGTCGAGGTCCTTGCCGAGTTCCGCAATCCGGTGTCGTTCATCACCAAGAACCGACTCATCACCCGCGACATCGATCTGTTCCGGCGGCTCCATGAACACCGCGCGGTCTGCGTGACCATCACCGTCACCTCGCTCAAGCCGGAGATCGCGCGCGATCTCGAACCACGCGCATCGACACCAGCCGCACGTCTCGCCGCCATCCGCGAACTCGCCGACGCCGGCATCCCCGTCGGCGTCAACGTCGCGCCGATCATTCCTGGTCTGACCGACAGCGAGATCCCCGCCATTCTCGCCGCCGCCGCCAAGGCCGGCGCGACCCACGCGGGTTACACCATCGTGCGCCTGCCGCACGGCGTCGCTGATCTGTTCAGCGCCTGGCTCGACCGCGTCGCGCCGAATGCGAAGAACAAGATCCTGCATCGCATCGAATCCATGCGCGGCGGCAAACTCAACGATCCTCGATTCGGCACGCGCATGACCGGTGAAGGCATCTTTGCCGAGCAGATCGCGCAGTTGTTCGAACTTGGCAGACGCCGCGCCGGGATTCCGGCGGAACACCCGCCGTTGTTGATCGCGGCGTTCCGTAGCCCGCATGGCAAGCAGCAGTCGTTGTTCGATCTGTAATAACTGAAGATCCTTCGTCGTCTGCAGCTTCGCCAATCTTAGGATAGCCCCGGCGGTCGCTTATGTCGCTCTCGATACCAGGCGGCGATGAACCACCGAGGTCGAACACCATCAGCGTCGCTTCGTGGTCGCGATGGGTGTGACCAAAAGCGAGCGCGGCGGCCGTCGGTTCGTTGAGGATGCGCTCGACCTGGAAGCCGGCGATCTTGCCCGCTTCGAGCGTCGCCTGCCGTTGGCTGTCGTGAAAATACGCCGGCACGGTGATGACGGCGCGGTCGACCGTCTGGCCAAGCGTGACCTCCGCCACGCGTTTGAGTTCGCGTAGCACCGCTGCCGAACATTCCGTCGGCGTCCAGGTGCGCCCACCAAATTTGTAGGTCGTCGGCGTGCCCATGTCGCGTTTGAAGAACGCCCGGCCGCTGTCCGGTGCCACCACCATGCGATCCTTGGCCGCACGACCGACCAGCAGGGTGCCGTCCTCGGCCATCGCCACCACCGACGGCGTCAGATGTTCGCCCAGTTCGTTGGCCAGCGTCCGCGGACCGCTGTCATCCATCACCGCCACCAAGCTGTTGGTGGTTCCCAGATCGATACCGATGATGGCCATGTGATCCCCGTGTGCGCTCGGCATGCTGACGTTTCCCCGCTGGCTGCCAAGTCGAGTACTTGTCCGCGTGCACCTGCGCGCTGTACGCCCTGAAGCGTTGCGCCCTTGTCGGGGATGCCCCTGGTGCAGCATCCCGCCATGCCGCTGATGCCTTTGGACGACTTCCATCCGGCGGTACGCACCTGGTTCGAAACCAACCTGGGCGAGGCCACGCCGCCACAGCGGCAGGGCTGGCCGGCGATCCGTTCCGGGGCCAACGTGCTGATCGCGGCACCGACCGGCACGGGTAAGACCCTGTCGGCGTTTCTGTGCGCGATCGACGCGCTGGTGAAACAGGGACCGTACCTGGGTGACGGTACGCAGGTGCTGTACGTTTCGCCGCTCAAGGCGCTGAGCAACGACATCCAGAAGAACCTGGAGATTCCGCTCAGCGGCATCGCGGCGATGGACGCCTTCGTGCCGCGTATCCGCGTCAGTGTGCGCACTGGCGACACCATCGCGTCGGAACGGGCGAGGATGGTGCGCAAACCGCCGCACATCCTGGTGACCACGCCAGAGTCGCTCTACATCCTGCTGAACAGCGCCGGCGGGCGACTGATGCTGAAGACCGTGCGCACGGTCATTATCGATGAGATCCACGCGCTGGCGGGCAACAAACGCGGCGCGCACTTGGCGTTGTCGCTCGAACGCCTGGAAGCGCTTGCGGGATCGACCGGGCCGGTGCAGCGCATCGGTTTGTCAGCGACGCAGAAACCACTCAGTGCCATCGCTGACTTTCTGGTCGGTGTCGATCGCGCCTGCACGGTGGTCGATGCAGGACATCTGCGGCATTTGGATCTGGGCATCGAAGTGCCGCAGTCGCCGCTGGAAGCGATCGGCTCACATCAGATCTGGAGCGAACACTACGAGCGCATGGTGACGTTGATCAGCGAACACCGCACCACGCTGGTGTTCGTCAACACGCGCAAGCTGGCTGAACGGTTGGCGCTGCGGCTGAGCGAACGCATGGGCACGGAGCATGTCGCCTGCCATCACGGCTCGCTCAGCAAGGAACGCCGTTTCGACGCCGAGCAACGGCTCAAAGCCGGCAAACTGAAAGTGCTGGTCGCCACCGCCTCGCTCGAGCTCGGCATCGACATCGGCGATGTCGATTTGGTGCTGCAGATCGGTTCGCCACGCACCATCGCAGCGTTCCTGCAACGGGTCGGTCGCGCTGGCCACGGCATCCACCGCACGCCCAAGGGGCGCATCTTCCCCCTTACGCTCGATGAACTAGTGGAGTCTGCCGCACTCATCCGCGCGGTGCAGGCGAAGGAACTCGACCGCATCCCCCAGCCGCTCCAACCGCTCGACCTGCTGGCGCAACAGATCGTCGCCGCCTGCGTCAGCGAGGCCTGGAGTGAAGACGCGCTCTATGCGTGTCTACGCCGGGCGTGGCCGTACCGCGAACTGACGCGCGCCGACTTCGACGCGGTAGTTGCCCTGCACACCGACGGTCGCCGCGCGCTGTTGCACCACGACGGCGTGAACCGCCGATTGCGCGCGGCGAAGCGTGCGCCGCTGGTGGCGGTGACGTCGGGCGGAGCGATCCCGGACAACGCCAACCTGCAAGTGCGTGAGGATCCGGGCGACACCCTGGTCGGCACACTCGATGAGGACTTCTCGCTCGAATCGAGTCCCGGCGACACCTTCCAACTCGGCAACACCTCGTGGCGGATCCTGCGCGTTGATGGGCGTGCGGGCGTGGTGCGCGTGGCCAATGCCCAGGGCGCGCCGCCAACCATTCCCTTCTGGCTTGGTGAAGCGCCAGGACGTTCGCGCGAATTGTCCTCCGCCGTCGGTCATGTGCGCGAGGACTGCGACGGCAGCGGCTGGGGCACGGCATTTGGGCTCGCTGCGGGCGGAGCATCACAATTGCACGCGTACCTCAGCGCAGGGAAATCAGCCCTCGGTGCTGTGCCATCATCAACGATGGTCATCGCCGAGCGTTTCTTCGATGACAGCGGCGGCATGCAGCTCGTCATTCATGCGCCGTTCGGCTCGCGCATCAACCGCGCCTGGGGTCTCGCGCTGCGCAAACGCTTCTGCGGCGGATTTGGTTTCGAGTTGGAAGCGGCAGCAACCGAAGAGGCCATCCTGCTGTCGCTCGCTCCGACTACGAGTTTCCCGCTCGCGGAAGTGTTCACCTACCTCTCGCCCACCAGCGTGCGCGATCTGCTGGTGCAGGCCTGCATCACCGGCGGTCAGTTCGAAACGCGTTGGCGTTGGAATGCACAACGAGCGCTGCTGGTGGAGCGCTTCAATGGCGGCAAGAAAGTGCCGGCATTCCTGACGCGCATCCGTTCCAACGACGCGCTGGTGGCGGCGTTCCCGCAGGTGCTGGCCTGTCCCGAGAATCTCCCGCCAGGACCGTTCCCCATTCCCGATCATCCGTTGGTGCAGCAGACCATCACTGACTGCCTGACCGAACTGATGGACATCGAGGGCTTGGTGCAGGTGCTGAGCGACATTCGTAGCGGTCGCATCGCTACGCGCGCGATGGAGACCGCCGAACCGAGTCCGTTCGCACGCAGCATCATCGGCGCGGCGCCCTACGCGTTCCTCGACGACACGCCGTTCGAAGAACGCCGCACCCGCGCCATCGCGCCGGCTGGCACACAGGCACCACCACCCGCAACGGATCTCGATCCCGAAGCCGTGACTGAGGTGCGCGAGCAGGCATGGCCGCAGCCACGTGATGCGGAAGACCTGCACGAAGCGCTGCGGTGGATGGGCTACGTCACGGATGAGGAGGCGGCGCCGTGGACCACCTGGCTGGCGACGTTGCGCGAGGCCGGGCGTGTCGTCCAAGACGCTGGTCGGTGGTTCGCCACCGAGACCGATCGCACGGATACGCTCGCGTTGTGGCGTGGTCGACTGGAAGCGCTTGGTCCGGTTGTTTCCCCACTTGGGAGCGATGACCCCACGCTGTTAGAACTGGAGACTCGCGGAGAAGCGCTACGCACACGCCTCGACGGCCAGGCGATGTGGTGCAATCGCCGTCTGCTCGCGCGTATCCATCGCTTGATGCTCGATCGTCAGCGGCGCGTATGGAAACCGGTTTCTGCCGAACAGTTCCTGCGTTTCCTCACCCGTTGGCAGGGCGCGCATCCGGATACGCAACTCGATGGTCCACGTGGGGTGATGGCGGCAATCACGCGCCTTGCGGGCTTCGCGCTGCCAGGACCGGCGTGGACAAGCAAGGTGCTGCCGCTGCGCGTGCGTGGATTCAAACATGAGTGGCTTGATCAACTCTGCCTGTCGGGCGAGGTCGCCTGGGGGCGCTTATGGAGTGTGCCGGCGACCGGGAAGCCGTCGTTGTCGCAAGCGCCACTCTGCCTGCTGCCACGCGTCGAACTTGATCAGTGGTTGGCGCTCACACCACCGGTGGAGACCGAATCGCTCAGCGGCAACGCGCGAGCCGTGCTCGCAGCACTCGACGCCCGTGGTGCGTTGTTCCAACATGAACTCGTGCGCGCCAGTGGCCTGCTACCGGAATACGTCGAGATGGCGCAGGGCGAACTCATCGCCCACGGTCTGATCACCTGCGATAGCTACGGCGCGATGCGCTGGTTGCTACTGCCGTCGGACCGACGCGGTCGTGCGCTCGCCCCGGGCGGACGCTGGAGTCGCCTGCGTCACGTCGGACAGGCGCTCGCACCAGATGCCCTCGCGAGCGAAGACCAGGCGACATTCGTTGTCCGCCAGTTGCTCAAACGCACCGGCGTGGTCTTCCGTCTGACCATCGAACGGGAACGCCAACCGATTCCCTGGCGTGATCTGCTGCGCGCCCTGCGGCGCATGGAACTGGCAGGCGAGGTGCGCGGCGGGCGTTTCGTCGCGGGGTTCAGCGGCGAACAGTTCGCGTTGCCCGAAGCCGCCGAACAACTCCGTCATCCCCCCGAGGACACGCAATCAATCGAGATCAGCGGTGCGGATCCGCTGAATTTCCATGGCATCCTGATTCCAGATGAACGCGTTCCGGCGGTGACGACACGGAAAGTAAAAGTGGTCTAATGCCTTTCCCTGGGGGCGTGGGCGGCTCGCCAATGCTGGAAAGCTAAGCGTGGTTGTCGCCACCCCGGAGGGGAGGCATGGTAATAGCCCGGCACTTCAGTGCCGGGAACAGACGTGAAAATTTTCCAAGTCCCGTAGGGACGGCTGAAATCATCAGCGATTCAGCCGTCCCTCCGGGACTAGTGCGTCGACCCGTTAGGTTCCCGGCACTGAAGTGCCGGGCTATTACCACAACGTCCCTGCGGGACGCGCTTAGCTTTCCAGCATTGGCGGCTCGCCCGCGCATCGACATCAGCGCGGGCGGGCCGCCCACGCCCCCAGGCGCAAGCGTCTCTGACACCGCCGCGATGATGGACGAGCAACAGATGACGTGGGCCGGCGTACTCCATCATCCGACGCCACACCCACGGACCACGCCCATGCGCACCCTGCTCCCGCTCCTGGCCTTCATCGCTTTCAACGCCGCTCCGATCATCGGTGCGGACCTGGAGACCAAGCCGCAGGGTGAGCAGTTCGCCAAGTTCGAACCAGTGAAGGCGCCGGTCTACGATTCGCTCTACCTGAAACAGGACGACCGCCTGGCGATCATCGGCGACTCGATCACCGAGCAGAAGATGTACTCGCGCATCATCGAGACCTACCTCACTGTCGCACTGCCGGAGCTGAAGATTTCCGCACGTCAGTACGGCTGGAGTGGTGAAACGGCGGAAGGTTTCAAGAAGCGCATGACGCAGGACTGCCTGCGCTTCAAGCCGACTATCGCGACGTTGTGTTACGGCATGAATGACCACCGCTACAAGCCCTACGACGAGAAGACCGCCGCGTGGTACCGCGACAACTACGGCACGGTGGCCAAAAACCTCAAGGACGCCGGCGCACGGGTGGTGATCGGCTCCCCAGGGCCGATCGGCAAGATGCCGCACTGGGTCAAGACCGCGACCGGCACGGTCGAGGACCTCAATCTTCACCTCTGCGCCTTCCGTAACATCGACATCGAACTGGCGCAGGAGCACGGCGTGCGTTTCGCCGACGTGTTCTGGCCGATGTTCACCAGCTTCTATGCCGCGAAGGAGAAGTACGGCGCCGGTTACGAAGTTCCCGGAAGTGACGGTGTGCATCCGGATTGGGCTGGGCAAACCGTCATGGCGTATGCGTTCCTCACCGCGCTCGGCTGCGATGGCGACATCGGCACCATCACCGTCGATCTGGCAAGGAACGGAGCCACGGCCAGCTCCGGCCACACCGTGACCAAGGCCGATGCCGACGGCGTCAACCTGAGCAGCACGCGGTATCCCTTCTGCGCCACCGGTGTCGCCGACAAACACAACTCCATCCGTTCCGGCATGACCCTGGTGCCGTTCATGCACGAGCTCAGTCGCTTCACGCTGATCGCCAACGGTGGCAAAGATGCGAAGTACAGCGTCACCTGGGGTACGGAATCACGCACCTACACAGCGGAACAACTCACGGCCGGCGTGAACCTCGCCGATGACTTTACGGTTAATCCTTTCAGCGACGCGTTCAAGAAAGTCGATGAGGCCGTGCTGAAAAAGCAGCAGTACGAGACTGAGCAGATCAAGAACCAGTTCCACGGCCGTGCCGGCAAGGCAGACATCGAGAAGACCGCGACCGAGACCGAGGCCATCCGTGCACCGTTGGCCGCGGCGATCGCGACGGCGATGGTGCCATTGAGCCACACGATCAAGATTGCGCCAGCACCCTGAAAGGCCGAAGCAGCCGTCTTCCCCTCCGGGAATGTCAGCGCTCCACTTGGCCACCGGCTGGACGTTCCTTCATTACCTCTGGCAACCATTCTTCGATCTGACGGATGCGGGTCTCGTGCAAGGGATGCGTCGACATGAACTCCGGCTGTTTCGAGCCGCCGGATGCTTCCGCCATTCGGCGCCAGAAGCCCACGGCTTCGCGCGGATCATAGCCGGCGCGTGCCATATATTTCAAACCAACCAGATCCGCCTCGCTCTCGTGTGAGCGGCTGAACGGCAGGAGCACGCCGTACTGCGCGCCGGCGCCCAACAATCCCATGATCGTCCGCTGCTGCTGGTAGTCGAGATCCGCGAAGGAGCCCTGCACGCCCAACATCGCGGTCTGCGTCATGTTCTGATGCAGCACGCGCTCGGCACCGTGGTGGCAGGTCGCATGCGCCATCTCATGCCCCAGGACCACCGCTAGGCCATCGTCAGTTTTGGTGATCGGCAGGATGCCGGTGTAGACGCAGATCTTGCCTCCGGGCAGACAGAAGGCGTTCTGCGCCGGATCGTCAACCACCGCGACCTGCCAATCGAAGTTTACCGTATCGCTCATCGCTGCCGCGAGCCGACCGCTGACACGTCGCACTTGATCGTAGGCCGGGCCGGAGGTGAGCAGCCGCGCTTGCGCAGTGACCTCACGGAAGCCCTGCATGCCGAGGGCGCTCTCCTGCTGCTCGCTCAGGCCGAGGCGCGCGGTCCGCCCGGTCTCTGGATTGATGAACTGCGGTGCGCCCAAAAACTGGTAAGCGACCACGGCGAGCGCGATGCCGATCGGGATGATGCGCCACCACAGGCGGGAGCGGGACTGGGGCTGCATCATGGGCATTATGACTCCTTGGCATGTCTCGCTGACAACCAGCCTCTGCTACCAGACGCGGTGCTGAAAAAGCTGCGCCCGCCGATCGTGAGATCAGCGGGTGCCAGGAAATGACGTCTGCAAGGACGCGCTGAGTCTAAGAGATGGTGCCCGGTCCAGCAGAGGACAGATGCGTGGGCTAGGCAAGCCGCGTGCCGAACACCACCTCACCAATCGGTTCAGAAACCTGATTTCCTTTCGGTCCCCACTGCAATCGGACCGGATCCATCTGGATCCCATCGTGCAATCTGAATGCCAGACTGACCACGGCAGCAGTGATCACCGCAGGGGTCATCACCCCAGCTTAGGTCACCACCACGTCGGCGGCACGCGCAGCCGCTGGATGTAGCGGAACGTCCCCCCCAGGTTGCGGCACTGGGCCTGCGAACGGGGATTGATCGAACTGTTCGAGGTGTTCATCGGATAGGACACGTAATGGTCCTCGTTCCCGCTGTTCCATGCATTCTTGATGTTGTGCACGTCCGCGGTGGCGATGCCTGGATCCCATTCGACGCGGTACCACAGACGGATCTCCTGATTGCGCAGAGAATTGAAGTATGCCTGCTCACCGAACTCCGCCATGGCGTTGGCGCCAGCGCCCTGCACTTCGTCCCAGTGGCGGTAGCCAAGCGTGCCACCGGCACCGCAGGTAACGATGAAGGTGGCAGGACCTTCACGGTAGACACGGAACCAGGAACGATTGGCAGAGGATTGCCGGATGTCGCGATTCGCGGTCATGAAGCCAGTCAGGGTGTCGGCCTGCGGACTAGGATCGGGATTCTTCAGGTAAGGTCGGCCATACGTGGCGTCATCGCTGTCATCGGTGGCCATGGCATTCGGCGTCGCGTTGAGCGAGATGGCGAACGGTGGACGTTCGAGCACATGCATCGGGCAACGCGCAACGCTCTTGAGCGCCGGCCAGCCAGGGCGATCAGCGCTGCCGCGGCCCCAGGATTCCACCAGACGAGTCTCGTCATGCAGCGGGATGACCTGTGAACCACGGCTGCCACGGGTGTTCGGGCCGACCGAACCATCGCGCACATCGACCCAGCCGTAGGCTTCGATATGTTCGGCCCCGATCGCGGTGTCGTAGCCGATACGCGCGCCTTCGGCGATGTAGCTGCACGCCGCCACCAACATGATGCGCGACTGAACGTCCTGCTCGAACCAGATGGTCTCTTGCTGCGATGACCGTTGACGCGCCAGGAAGACCAGCGCCATGCTCGCGAGCAACGCCGATAATCCGGCGACGATGATCAGGATGGTACCCTGTCGAGTTTTCATGGCGCGCGGACCGGCGTGTGGTCCAGGGTCGGCGGAACGGTGACACCGGTGCCGTTGTCGTGATCCGCCCAGCCACCACCGTCACGACGGCGTTGCAGACGCGCGCCACGCAGGGTGGTGCTGAAGCTGCTGAACACGATCTCGGTGACCGCACCACTGATGGGATCGCTGAGCTGGACCTTGCCCAGGTTCACGTAGCGACCGGTCTTGATGAAGTGCTGGGTGGTAACCTCTATGCGCGGCCAGTGGGTCGGCATGGCAGTGAACGGGCGACGGTTCTCGGTGTCATCCAGGAATCGGCGCAGGTCACCGGAGTTGTTCCAGTAGCCGGTGGTGTAGCGGCTGCGATGCGCTCCAGACTGGTTGGCATTCGCACGGGTCGGGCTCACCACCCCGTACGATGATGCCATGGTCAATCGCCACAAACCCTTGGGGTATTGCTGATCGCCTTCGCCATTGTCGAACGACGAGCCGGGACGGAACAACACCAGCGGCATGCCGTCTTGGTTGGTCTCACGCACCAGCGCCGAGTATGGCGGATTGGGAGGTGGTGGTGGTGGGACGAAAAATTCATTATAACAGGCGAACAGGGTGTTCTGCGGCAGGTAGTCGGTGAAACCGAAATAACCGAGCGCCCCGTACATGCCCCAAATCTGGCGGTACTGCCATTCATGTGGCACCGACACGGTGCCGTAGGTGCCGACGCCGGCAGATCCGTTGAGTACCACATTCGTCGCCGCACCAGTCACGATCACCGGCGGCTGCGAATTGCCGAAGATCGAATAACGGCCGAGCATCATCTCGCTCTTCCATTTCTCCGCCACGTTGCCTTGCCACCACATGCGGGGATCAGAAGCCTTCCAGGTCTCCTCCGGATCCCAGCCGGTGGACTTCTCGGGATCGGTGGCGTTGCGCGTCAACGGGAAGACCAAGGACATCGGCGTGAACGGCAGACCGCCGTCGCCATCACGACCACGCAGCCGTTGTTCTGCTGGATTATCCGGATCATCGAAGTCGGTCCAGTAATCGAGCCGTTCATTGGCATCAAGGCAGCCGCTGCGCAGCAGATCGTTCTCCAGCGCCAAGCGGTTGGTGACGGTGATGCTGGTGGCGGCGACGCGGAAACCCGCCACCGCGACATAGATGATCAGGCTGCCCAGGGCGATGGCGATCATCAGCTCTAGTAGGGTGAATGCGCGGCGGTTCATCGGGTGCTCCTCACCGTAGCTTCAAGGTCAGGCGGGGATCGTAGAAGTTGTAGCGCGACACTTCGGAAGCGCGCAGGCGCAGCGAGCGTGGCAGCGGACCACGATCGAGCACACCGTTGAAATTGCGATCAGCCCCAAAGCGGCCCATGAAACGACGGCGCTGGTCGATGCCACCACCCTTGTCAGTGCCGCCGTGGCCATCCTGGTTGAGGATGCGCAATCCGCTGATGTCGCTGCCAGTGGCCATGCCGCTGACATCGCGGGTGAAAGTGATGACCTTTTCCGGATTGCGGAACTGGTAGATATGATGATCGGGCCAGGTGCTCGATCCCATGCGCGCGGCCATATCGTCGTCGTTGACGGTACCGATGGGCGCGGCGAACTGGTACTTGCTGGCATCGATCGGTCCGCTCGGCGCGGTCTCGCAATCCTCGTAGCTCAACCAGTCGACCGACCAGAATACCAACTGGCGACAGCGTTCCTCCGCCTTGAATGGGCGGGCGAGGGTGAAATTGGACGGATTCCCCCACAAGGTCGCAGGAATTGGACGGTCAGGGAAATCCATGCTGCGCCCGATATTGGTGATCGGGCGCGCGCTCACGGGACGCCACTGTTTGGCGGACTCGCCGGCGTTGGTGATGGTCCCGGTCTGCCAGTTCGGTGAGAGATCGTATTCGATCAGTGGGTGATCCATGAAGATCGAGCGCTGCGTCGGTCGTGGCGCACCCCAATCGTAGGGCAGGCTAGCGGCGTAGAACATCGCCATCTGCAGGCACAGTTCATGGAAGTAGACGATCTTGTCGTGAGTCAGGACCACTTGCGGCGAATCCGTCGGTATCGCCATGCCGTCAATGGTCTGCGCCGGGATGGTGAAACCGACGCCGTTCGACGGCTGCCCGCCGAGATCGGATAGCACTTTCCACCGCGTCATGCAGGTGGCCGCATGCGACAGGAAGCGAAAAGCCTGGACGTATTTCCAGCAGTCCTGATCCGGCAGAGCTTTGAAATCGGCCATTCGCTCTGCCACCTTCAGGGTGACATCGAAGCCGGCGGGCGGGTCGTACCAGTTCTGCGCGATGCCCTTGCGCGCGACATACCACAGGGCGCTTTGCAGGTACCGCGTCGCACCGATCAGGTCCTTGGTGCCGCCGAGCGCATAGGGACGATAGCCGAAGCGATCCATACCCACCATGCCGTCGAAGACCTTGGCGATATCCGCGTCGGTGGTACCGCGACCATCGTCAGCGCCGCCGGAACCGACACCCTCCCACAGGGCGATGCGGCAGCCCTGGTAGACGAAGCTGGTCTGATCCGCGGGAGAATACCGGTCCTGCTTCTCGCTGTGCCCAGGTGGTGAGGGATAGGGTGCGTAGTACGGCCACGCCTTCTGTGGGAAGAACGTGAGGTGGTTGTTCTGCGCGTAGCCGAGCACGGCGAACACCAGGCGCTGCGTCAGCGCATCCGGTTGTTTCACCACCGCGCCCTGGGTGACCTCCTCCAAGCCGGTAGTGCCGCTGGCCTGCGAGTAGAACAGCTGACCGCCCTCTGCCAGGACCTTGCTGATCTCGTCGTTGTCGGAATCCAACCGACGGGCGATATCGAGCGGCACCGGCATGATGCCATAGCGGTGGGTGTTGATGCGCGTTTCCAGATCTGGACTGAACACCTTGTAACCGGCCGCCACATCCCAGGGCTCGGGCGCCTCGGTCTCGGTCGAGGGATTGGCGTTCGAACTGGTGGCGAACGAATCGATGATCTCCTGCGCCTTCATCCCGGCGATGACTCGCATGCGCGACATCTGCTCGGCCTTGATGCCCTGCGGGAACAACATCAGCACGCTGATGACGCCGAAGGTCACCAGGACCAGCGAGATCGACACCTCGAAGAGCGTGAAGCCCCGACGCGCCATCCCGGCTCTGCCCGCCTGTTGCCTGTTCATCATCCCGGCCCCCACTTCACGTCGACTGAACGCGTGACTGACGAGTGGTCAGACCAGTTCCCGGACACGCCTATTTGTCTGTTCGCGGGCTTGCCTGGAACGCCATCGGACAACCTGGTGATGGTTTGAAGCGCCGATCATGCTAGATGAAGCGCTTCGACGGATCAGGTTATGACCTGCGCGGATTCCACGGGTCGGTTGGCGTCACATCTGGGCGAGAGTCCTTGAGTGCGGCGCCACCGACCGTCCATCACCTCACGCGTCGGTGGGCAACACGATGGCGAAGGTGCTGACTTTCTCCCAACACGCTGTCGATGGATATCTGCCATGCAGGAGATCCATCGCCATGCGGCAGAACACCAAGCCGAGACCGCTGTCGTACGGGCGGACCATCATTGCTGGAAAGCTACGGCATAGGAATTGGCCGCAGAGACGCGGAGGCGCAGCGGGAAGACAAGTTTGAGGGCTTTTTCTGGCTCCTCTGTGGCTCTGCGCCTCTGCGGCCCAATCGGCTTAGCTTTCTAGCATTGGCAGCCAATGCGTTGTCCGCCGACCGTCCGTATTTCAGGAACAGCCGAGCACAACTTCCGGCGCGATGCCTTCGCCGGAATCGATGACCCGGATCACCAAGCGACCCTGGACCGCCGAGATAACCACGTCTCGCCTGCGGGAGTGTGCTTGATTTGACGATCAGGTTGTCGAGCACCCGTGCGAGGAGGGTGTTGTCGTTCGTGATCGGCAACACCGGCGCCCCTTGATCCTAAATTCAGCGATTGAACCGCCACGACGCCACGACGCCACGGGACAGCAGCAACGTGCGTCGACGAGCCCTTTCATCTGTCAGGTGATCAGGTTGTTTGCTCCAAATGGTTGTCTCGTGGCGTCGTGGCGTCGTGGCGGTTCCTCTTCTGCCGTTTCTAGGTTGATAGGTCAGGCGCAAACCGCTGCGCATACCTTCGCCTTGGTACTGCTGACTTTTCCCGTCGATGAGCACGGCCCATCCGGTTCGGGGAGACAAGTATGATCCATCCCATCGGACCCAGGTTGGCTTGGTTGCGCCTGCTGGTGGCACTTGCTCAACCGGTGGAGCGGACGACGGTGATCATCATGACAGGTGCAAAACCGTGGGTCTGCTGATCCTGCCCGACTCCTCGACCCCAGTGCGACGCGGCACCGCTGCGCCTGCCAGCAAGATCGCCAGAAAGCCCGCACGCCAAACCTTCAAGTACCCGTAGCTCAGCTGGAAGAGCAACGGCCTTCTAAGCCGTCGGTCGCAGGTTCGAATCCTGCCGGGTACGCTTTTTCATCACGATGGTGACCGTGGTTGTCCCAGCTTCAGACACACACTGCTGGCGACACCTTGAACCGCGCCGCCAGGGCGCGGATGTGCCGCACGTTCAACTCACGTTTGCCAGCCAGGACCTCTGACACCACACCCTGCGAACCGATCTCGGGCAGGTCGCCCTGGGACAGACCGTTGGCTTGCATCAGGTGCTTGAGCGCGCGCACGCCGCTGCCGGGTCCAATGGGATGGTGGCGGTTCTCGTAGGCTTCCACCAGATCGGCCAGCACGTCCAGTTCATCGCCGTCAGGCGTGCCGGGTTTGGCTCCCCACAGAGCTTCCATGCGGGCCAATGCCTCGCGCAGGTCGCGGGCGGTGCGGATGGGATGGACGGCGACGGCGTGGCTCATGGCTGGGCTTTCATGGCATAGCTGTGGTGCTGACGGTCGCGGCATCGATCTGATCGTACTGCCGATGGGTGCCAACGAATTTCACAAACAACAGGCCCCGGCGGTAGTCGAGCTGCCGGGTACGCTTCTTGATCGCAGGTGGTCTGGAATTCGTTCACCACGCCACCACAGCGATCCTGGTCCGTCATGCTGCGGATCGGGGGAGTTGGTGATGCTGGAGGTGCAGCACATTCCCAGGGGCACACTCATGCGGCGACCGGGCCGGCTTGCGATTGAATCCGTCCGCCATCACGGAACGTCCGCGCCCATGCGGATTATCCCCTGGGTGAATCGTTTCGTGGTGTCCGGCCTGCTGGCCATGCTGGTGGGCTTGACGATGGGCGTGGGCGTGGCGGCGGATCAGCCGATGCCATTCGATACCGCCAAGCGCGTGTTGTGGAGTGGCTCCAAGGTCCAAGGCGCGCCGGAACCACCCGCACGCTACCGAACGGTGCGTACACATGCAGGCGTGAAGCTGGAAAGTCCGGTCGACGCGCAGCTCTCACCGGATCGCAAGCGGTGGTACATCACTGAGCAGATGGCGGTGATCCGTACCTTCCCCGCCGATGGCTCCGCCACCGCCAGCAGCGTCCTGCTCAATCTGGCGACGCCGGACCGCAATTGGGACCATCGTCGCAACGCCTACAGCGTGGCCTTCCATCCGCGCTTCGCCGAGAACGGTTTTCTCTACCTCTTTACCCGCGATCCGATCCCTGATCCGGCGACCGCGCGCATCACGCGTTATGTCGTCACCACCGCGGCTGACGGCACGCCGACCTGTGACCCGGCGAGCGCGGTGACCATCATCGCGTGGCCATCGGGTGAGGACCACTTCGGCGGTTCGCTGAACTTCGGCAACGATGGCATGCTCTACTTCCCGGTCGGTGACGGGAATGGGTACGGCGATGCCAAGTTGAGCGGTCAGGATCTCAGCGATCTGAACGCCTCGGTGATGCGTATCGACGTCGATCGTCCGGCTCCAGGTCAGCAGTACGCCATCCCGGCCGACAATCCGTTTCTGACCATTCCCAAGGCGCGTGGCGAAGTGTGGGCCTATGGCCTGCGCAATGTGTGGAAGATGAGCTTCGATCGCGTCACGGGTGATTTGTGGGGCTGCGATGTCGGTCAGGATCTGTGGGATTCAGTGATGCGCATCGAACGTGGCCAGAACTACGGTTGGTCGGTGTTCGAAGGCTCGCACGACTTCCGGCCGGAGCGCGCCAAAGGTCCGACGCCGATAGCCAAGCCACTCTACGAACACGAACATTTCGAAGCCCGGTCGCTCACCGGTGGTTTCGTCTACCGCGGCAAGACGCTGAAGGAGCTTACCGGCGCGTACGTCTACGGCGATTACGACACCGGCAAGATTTGGGGCATCCGCGCCGAGGGTGCGCGCATGACCTGGCATCAGGAACTGGTCGACACGCCACTGCGCATCGTCGGTTTTGCCCAGGACGGTGACGGCGAACTGATCATGGTCGACCACACCGGCAGCCTGCACCGACTGGAAGCACAGGATCCGGCCGTGATCGCAGCCGCAGCGGCCATGACCTTTCCGCGCAAGCTGAGTGAAACCGGCATCTTCGCCGACACCGCGCGCAACGTGGTCGCTCCTGGCGTGCTGCCCTACAGCGTGAACTCGCCGCTGTGGTCGGACGATGCGCACAAGGAACGCTTCATCGCCATCCCAGGCGATGGCAAGATCCAGCACGACAAGAGTTCCGGCTGGGAGTTCCCCGAAGGCACCGTGCTGGTGAAGACCTTCGCGCTCGACCTGGTGACAGGTGATCCGACGTCGCGCCGTCGCCTGGAAACCCGCATCGAGCACCTGGAACAACACCATTGGCGCAACTACACCTACCTGTGGAACGACGCGCAGACCGATGCCGAACTGCTCGATGATCCCAAAGGCCGCGACCGCACCTTCACCATCCGCGAGACCGATGGCAAGATGCGTGAACAGCTCTGGCACTTCCCTGGCCGTGCCGAGTGCACGCTCTGCCACACCATGCCGATGAACTACGTGCTCGGTCCGACCACCCGGCAGATGAACCGCGATCACGATTACGGTGACGGCGTGATCGCCAACCAGATCGAAGTACTCGACCGCCTGGGCATGCTGAGCAAACCGCTCAAAGGCGGCAAGGCCACCGATCTGGCCAAGCTGGCGGATCCCAAGGACGAACGCGCCACGCTGGAAGAACGAGCACGCGCCTACCTGCACGCCAATTGCGCCCACTGCCACACCAAATGGGGCGGCGGCAACGCCTACTTCTGGCTGACCTCCGACCTGCCGCTGGACAAGACCGCCACGCTCGGGACCGCACCACAACATGGCGACCTGCACGTCGCCGGAGCCAAGGTCATCGATCCCGGCCACCCGGAACGCTCACTCATCGCGCTGCGCATGGCGATGCTCGGACCGGAACGCATGCCGCGCATCGCGTCGAGCGTGATCGATCAGGACGCAGTCAAACTGATCTCGGAATGGATCAAGTCGCTGCCGAAGCCGTAGGCGAACTGCGCGGGACTCGGGACTCGGGATTAGGGACTCGGGACTCGCGGGCGGTGCCATCGTATGCCCACAGGGAGGCGCTGGGATGAGGCCACGCATGGCGCAGCCTTGGGCGGAAGGTGATGCCTGACAGCAAGCTGACTGGTTGTCCCATGCCCTACCGACGGCAGGTCGCAATGCTGAGAAGAAGCCGTTCAGGGTTGCTGGCTGTGCTAAGCGCATGCCCGGGAATCCGTGCGCGTGGGCCAGGCGGCGACTACCGATTGCCCATGCGGTAAATCCCCACAGAACAGCCGCCGTTCGTCGGCGGTACCATCACCGCAGGAGCCAGCGCATGTTCGATCCCCGCCGTCTGCTGCTGCTGGTGAGCCTGGCCTTGCCCCTGGCTCCCCTGACGAGCGACGTGCACGCCGCCGACAGCCAAGATCCCTCGGACCTGCTGACCGCGCCTCCGCCCAAGGAGGAGGCCCCCTCGCCCGAGGCCCTGAAGGCCGCGCTCGCCGGCATCAAGGACCTCTACCAGAGCGAGTACGCCAACACCAAATCCCGCGTGGCTCTGATCGTCACGCTGATCGACCAAGCGCTCCAGACCGAGAACGATCCGGCGATGCGCTACGCGCTCCTGCATGAGGCGCGCGAACTGGCCATCGGTGCCAAGGACGTGGCCTCGGTGATCAGCCTGTGTGAACAGATCGCTAAGCTCTACCGCGGCCCGTCCGCCGACGAACAGCAACGCGCCGTGCTGTCGCGGGTGTCGAGCGTGCCGGTGGTGGCGTCGATCCTGCGCCTGCTCGACGTGCCGGCCGACGCTTATGCCAACGGCGTGGTCGGACGCTGGTACGCCAACGAGGTGCAGGATTGGGAACGTGCCCTGCCACTGATGGCGCAGGGCAGCGACAACACGCTGGCCAAGGTCGCGACCGCCGAACTGGCCGCGCCGAGCAAACCCGCCGAACGCACGGCCGTCGCTGATCAGTGGTACGACCTGGGCAAACGCACCAGCGCACTGAAGGAATCATTCTGGCGCCACGCCCTCACGTTATACGAGGCCGCCAAGACCGACCTCACTGGTGTGAGCTTGGCGGTGGTGGAGAAACGCATCGCCGAGATCGAAGCCTTCCTGCCGCTCGGTGCGGATGTCGATTACACCAAGCTCACCGCCGGCCAGTGGGAGAAGCTCAAGGGCAAGATCATCAATGTCGACGCTGGACGCGGCCTGGTGCTCTCCGGCGTCACCCTGAGCGCCGGTCAGAAGCTCCGCGTCGTGCCGCATCCGACTGAAACCTGGAAGATCACCGACAACCGCGGCGGCGTCACTCAGACCACCTGGAAGGGTGGCATGGCCGGTCGCCGCGCGTTGGGTTCGCTGCAATGTACGGTTGGTGATGGGACCGAACAGGCGCCTGGGATCGTTACCGGCACCGGTGCCCTCACCCTGTTCGCCCTGGTGCCCAACGCCAAGCGCTTCCAGATCAGTGGCACGATCCGGGTGAAGATCCTGCCGGTCACGGAGTGAAACTGCGTACCGCAGGCCATGCCGGAAGCCGGTTGCCTGTGACCCCAGGTGATCGACCGTAGGGCGCACAGGAGGAGAACGACATGCCAGCGTCTGTGTCTCCGCCCCCTGCTGCCGGTCTCAATGTCACCGTCGCACGTCCGGATCAGATGGGCATCATCGCGTCGCTCGCGCACGACATCTGGAACCGCTATTATCCATCGATCATCTCCAAGGCGCAGATCGACTACATGCTGCGCCAGCGGTATTCGCCGGACGCGTTGGCGGAACGTAGCGCCGCGCGCGGTACCACGTTGCTGATCGCCTGGCTCGGGCCGTTGGCGCTGGGTTTCGCGGTGTTGTCGGTGCCGGAGGACGCGCCCGACGAGGCCAACCTCGATGCGTTCTACCTCCACCCGGACCACCACCGCCGTGGCTTGGGCACAGTGTTCATGGAGCAGGTGGTGGCGCACCTCGACGGCCAGCCACGCCAAATCCTGGTGCTCAACGTCAATCGCAAGAACATCACCGCGATCAACTTCTACTTCCGCCAGGGCTTCACCATCCGTTCGGCGGTGGATGTCAATCTGGGTGGCGGTTTCACGGGCGATGATTTCATCATGGAACGACCGCTGCCCTGAACGCGTGCAAAGAACAGCAGGCACATCGGTACAGATGTGCGGGGTTCCTTTCTGGCCCCGGTGATTGGCGTGGAGCGGACAAGTTCTAGTATGCCGCCCGTGCGTACGTACCGGGTCAAAGAAATCTTCGGGCCAACGCTGCAGGGCGAAGGTCTGCACGCTGGCATGCCATGCCTGTTTGTGCGCCTGTCCGGCTGCAACGCGTGGGACGGTCGAGCAGAGACTCGCGCAGCATCGGCATGTCCCTATTGCGACACCGATTTTCGTGGCGGTGAGGCGCTGACGCTCGCCGACATCAGCGCCCGCCTCGCGGCGCTGCGTCCACCAGCGAACGGACTCGGCTGCGTGCTCACCGGTGGTGAACCGCTGCTCCAGGCCGACGCGGAACTGCTTGCTGCCCTCGGCTCAGCCTTCGCCTGGGTCGACATCGAGACCAACGGCACGCGCACCTGTCCGCCACGTCCAGCCAACGTCTTCATCAGTTGCAGCCCGAAACGGCTCGACGGCGAACCGGTGATCGTCGAGCCGGACTGGTGGAAGGTGCTGATCCCAGATCAGCAGGTTTTCCTCCCGCATGCCTTGGCGAGCGGAAAACCAGTGTTCGTCCAGCCGACCTGTCCCGACGGCGGACCGTCAGGTGAACGCTACCAGGCGAACGTGCGAGCCTGCCTGGACCTGTGTTTCGCCCACGGCTGCCGGATCAGCTTGCAGCAGCACAAGTACCTCGCGATCCCGTAGCCCTGCCCTCAGGATTATGTCGGTCGCGCTTCGATCGTGATCCCGACCTTCCCCAGCAAGCGCCGCTGCGCCTGCCACATGCGCGTCTGTTTCTTCGCCGTCACGTCGTCGTAGCCGATCAGGTGCAGCAGGCCGTGCAGGCAGTAGAGCGTCAGCTCGTCGCCGGTTGTGCGTTCGCGTGCGGCCCCCTCACGCGCCGCGACATCGACACACACCGCGAGATCACCGAGATGCGGGATGCCGGTGGCGGGATCCTCCGCTCCGTCGGGGAAGGTCATCACATCGGTGGTGGTGGGATCATTGAAGTGTTGGCCGTGCAACGACGCTGATTCATCGTCGCCCACCAGCAGGATGGTCAGGCTCGCGCGGTGGATGCCGGCTTCCTTCGTTGCGGCGTCGAGCACGCGTTGCAGACGTGCGCGACCATAACGCGGACGCTTGCCGGAACGGTTGAGGATGGTGAGCGCGAGACGGGGCATGGGGATATGATTGCCACGGTCCGGAAGTCCGGAAGTCCGGAAGTCCGGAAGTCCTGCGCGTTTCGGCATCTCTGGTGGACAGGGTCGGTGCCCGCCCTTCAATCCGCCGCCCATGAACCTGCCTGAGCACACCTGGATTGAGACCGCTGACCGCCTGCCCGCCCTGGCCGACGCCATCGCTGCCGCGCCGTGGACCGCGCTCGATACCGAAGCCAACTCGATGTTCGTCTACCGCGAACAGGTCTGCCTGCTGCAACTGAACGTCGCCGGCGCGTTGTACGTGGTCGACACCCTCGCCATCGCCCGGGCTGGTGGTTCGATCGCCGCGCTGAAACAGGCGCTAGAGGATCCCGCGCGGACGATCTGGCTGCACGGTGGCGAATACGATGTCGGCACGCTCAAACGCGACTACGGCATCACCCTGACTGGCGTCTGGGACAGCCAACAAGCTGCCAGCCTGCTCGGTTGGGAGCGCACCGGCTACGGTTCGGTGGTCGAGAAGCTCTGCGGCGTCGCGCTCGACAAGGCCTACACCCATTACGACTGGGGCACGCGCCCGATCGAACACGGCGCACTGCATTACGCCATCGACGACGTGGTCTACCTGCCGTGGGTGTGCGAAGCCCTGCGCGCCGAGGTCAAAGCCGCCGATCTGGAAGACGAAGTCGCCATCGCCAACCTAGCGGTGGAAGCCACCGGTTGGAGTGGCGGCTTCGATCCCGCCGGCGTGTGGAAGATCAAAGGCATCCGCGAGGTTCCGCGCCACCACCTGCCGCTGTTGTTCGCGCTCTACCTCTGGCGCGATGGCCTGGCACGCGAAGCCAACCAGCCGCCTGGACGCCTGCTCAATAACGAACTGATGCTCGCGCTCGTGCGCAACGCGCCGACCAATTTCCAATTGCTGAAGAAGCTCGGCCTGCGTGGCTGGTTCCTCTCCGCGCACGGCGAACCTTTGCTCGATGCGATCAAGGCGGCGTTGTCCAACCCGCCAACGATGCCTGAGCGTCCGCGTCAGCGCGAGGTACTGCCCGAAGAGGAACTGCGCGAAACGCGCCTAAAAGATTGGCGCCGTAGCGAAGCCGATAACCGCACCAAAGCCGAAGGCCGGCCCGTGCCGCTCCAGGTCGTGCTGCCAGCCAAAGCGCTCGAATACCTCAAACAACACGGCGGAAACGAGTTGTCGGTAGTGCCGCAGCTCGGCACCAAACGCAGTACACGCTACGGCGCAAAATTACAGGAGTTGTGCCGCGTCTGACTCGTGCCGCGGGCGCCGAGTGGCGGTCGGCGGATAAGATGGGCGAAGCACATCCGCCCACGGCTGAGGAGGCAAAGCCGACGAAGCCGAGTCACGACAAAGCCCGTGGGGGCAGGCCCACAGGGCCGCGGGGGCGAAGCCCCCGAGCAAAAAGTTCACACGCTGACGGGTTTGCGGGTAATGCGCGTGGTATCGCTGCTGACCTGCTGGAGTTCCTTGATCAGCCCGAGCAAGGTGTTGGCATCACCCGGACGTTCCTCGGGTTCCTTGTCCAGGCAGCGATCGATCGCCTGCGCGGCACGTAGCGGCAGTTCAGTGCAACGCGAACGGATCGCCGGTGCGTCGTTTTTGAGGTTGGCCGTCAAGCGACCGGTGCGGCTGCTGGCCTCGAAGGGCGGTTCGCCCGACAGCATGATGAAGGCGCACACGCCGAGGGCATAGACATCGCTGGCGTACGACGGCTGTTTGCCCTTCAGTAGTTCCGGTGCGAAGTAGGTCGGCGTGCCGAAGACGCGATCTTTCTTGGACCCGAACAACCGGGCGAAGAAGCTCTTGGTCTCGATCTTGCGCGCGTTGCCGAAGTCGACCAGTGCGACGTTGCCGGTCGGGCGCAGGATGACGTTCTCCAACTTGAGGTCGGCATGCAGGACACGTTCACCATGCAGGTAGGCGACGATGCCGACCAGATCGTAGAACGCCTTCACCCGATCCCACGGCTTGTCCAGGCGCACCACCTGGTGGATGGGAAAGCCACTGAAGTAGTCCATGGCGAAACAAGCGCGACCCTTGATCTCGCCCTGTCGACGCACACCGGGCAGACCGGCGTGCTTCAGTTCCTTGAGCAGCTTGTACTCGTCATCGAAACACTGGCGGTGATACTTGTCGGCCTGCATCTCCGGGCGCATGATCTTCAGCGCGATTGATTTGTGATCGTCGTTGTGCTCACCACGGTAGACCTCGGCGATACCACCGGCGCTGATCAACTCGCGCAGGGTGTACGGGCCGAAAGCGCTATTGGTCAGGCTGGCATCAGGCATGAGGTGCACCATGTGAGGACGTCCGTGGGCGTGGGTAAACGTACCTCTCGCCCAACAGTTTGCATGTAGGTATGCGGCTCTGACGTACAACCTTTCATGAAGATTGGCTATGCTGTCATCAATTGCATCGATCGCCTTGCCCGGACAGCCTTTATGGAGCCATTATCTGCGCGGATCGAGCGTGGCATCCACTCAGGGCCTTCGCCCAATGGAGTAAAGCTAAGCCGCCAGGCTACCAGAAAAATTCCGCCACGAAGTGACTGTGTAGAGATCAAGCGATAGTTCCCTGGATCTGTGTGGTCGGTTTGAGCGCTTTTGCGGCGATGGTGTTGAGTCGGATGAGTAACTTCCTGGCGCAGGCGATCAGTGCGACT
>JACDEI010000097.1 GCA_013816485.1 Planctomycetota bacterium | reverse complement strand
ACAGCGCAACCGTAAGGTGATGGAGGAGATCATGGGTTGGGCGAAGAGGGCTCATGAGGCCCGACGAATTTTTTACAAGCGATTGTCAATTAGTATTTTACGGAGGGTGCTAAAACGAACGGCATTGCCACGTCCCCCCGTACCTTTATGTTAGACGTCAACCAAACCATGTCCGACGCCATTTCAAAACTTCCTAAATTGATCGTCGCCTGCTCGGTCATCGGCTTGGTGGGTGGCGTCATCGGGTACGGGGTACTTCCCTGGCTTCAGGCAGATGTCTTTTACTTGCCTCTGCACGAAATTATTCCGGTCGAATACCACTCGGCAGTTGATGATTCGATCGTGAATTCCTCGTTACAGACAACCCAACGGTGGTCGGTCATGCTCATCGTATACAGCGGGGTCATCCTCTTTCTGTCGCTGGCACATTTGATCGCTTTGCGCCGTAAATCATCCGCTTGATGTACGGGTTTTCGTCTAACTATCGCATGCAACGGAGTGCTCGACGTGGGGTTATCGCATTATCAACCATTCAGGCTCGCACCCGTTGATGCTGGGTGTTAGGCAGCAACCAATCGTGATTCAAGTATTGCCGTTCGCCCTGCTTTTTCTCATCGTTGGCTGTGGCTCGCGAGAATCAGAATCCGCGCGTCTTGAACGCGAACGTTCGGACGCGGCATATATTTGGGGATTCCGCAGCCAGCGCCTCGCCATTGGGACTACCTTGCCGATTAATGGTCCATCTGCTGTAATTTCTGAATCCGATTTACAGTATTACGAACGCCTAGGAGTATGCACGAAAGAGGAAGCCGATTTTTTCCGCAAAAGCCAGGCTAGTTCCGCGCGCTAGCCGCCTAACAAGTCGCTGACCGGGAGGACATGTCATTCGCTTCCAGCACGTGCACATCTTCCAATTGCCAACAGCGTCCATCCCGCGAACATCGCTCTCACGGCCATGTCCCCCCGTACCTTTGTGTTAGGCGTCAAAAATGAACGTCGCTCTTGAGTTCCACGATTCTGAAGTCGACTGCATCGAGTCACGTCCAGAATCTACGGCCGTACACTTTTCGAAGGCGTATTTCCATCATTCCATCGGCCGGCCCGGGATCGACTCTGGCCTTGGATATCAGCAGGCTGCGATACTTGTCTTCTCTGGCGCCCGATGCTCTGGTCTATCCGACGATTGCTCTGGGACCATATCGGATGGTTCGATGACGGTCGACGGTCGGCCCTATCCGCTGCTTCCGATTCCGTTTGGCGCGGCCGGGGCCGTCGCGGCAGAAATACAATTCAGCAACGGGGCCACACTGGCCATCTCGGCGACATCCGTTGCGCTTCGCCTTATGGGCGAACCTGTGCTTCTCGACCGCTTCGACGCCTAACTTGCGCATGCACCGGAGCGGCGGATCGCACGCTTACGGACCACCTTGCCTCTCGCCGCCGCCCGGTGATGCTGGTCGTTAGATCACTCCTGGTTTTTGCGCTGGGCCTTATCTCTCGTCATATTTAATATAGTCCCAGCAGTCGAACAGACCGGGGACCAGTTCTACGAGATATACCTCAGTTCCCTGGGTAGAGAGAATTCCATCGTTAGTCACGAAGCCACCTACCTCGGCACCGTGGGTCCTAAGAAAGAATACTACCTCGTGCTCTTGTCCTACGCGTGGGAAGTCCTGCCGGGCAACACTCGTGGAAACGCAAAGATTCTTGTTTTTGATTCCACCAAGCGTTACGTTGGCAGGTACATGATTTTCGATCCTAGCACCAAGGCCTCACTGCACGAAGATCGCCTAGATCTGACGTTCCCTAAGGAAACGCCAAAAAATCAGGCGACATTCTTCGGCTTCTCAAATGGCCTGCCGCAAGAAGATTCAGGTGATTATGGCTTCTCATATGTGACCGGTGACCCAGTCACTAAGCCGGAGTGCATGACGTGCTTGTTCCAGGAAACGCACACCTTCCAATGGCCCACGACGATGCTGACGCGAACCACGACCATTCGGCCATGTCCCCCGGTACCTTGATGTTAGCTAAGAAGTGGGCCATCCTTGCGCTCCAAGTAGTCCAAGTGTTTGGAATTTTGTGGGCACTGTTGGGCGGCTTCGGCTTCGACCATGCTGGGGAAAACGGGCTTTCATTCGGGCATTTTTTGTCCTTGTCCTCCGTGTGCCTAATTGCTCTATGTATCCAAATTGCCTTAGCCGTGCAAATTAAATGGTGGGCGATGGTTTTTGTCCCCTTTGCGATAATGCTCACTGCCGTTCTCCTAATGTTCATGTTTCCGTAGCTCTTTCGCCTCCCTTGCTCTCTCTTAGCTAACCATTCGCTGATCGGGAGGCCACGTCATGCCGACGCGAACGAGCGCACATCTTCCAATTGCCAGCAGCGATGCTGACGCGACCATCGCTTTACCGGCCATGGCCCCCGATACCTCGATGTTAGATCTCTTTGCTCCATCTCGGGGCCGGTCGGGGTCACGCTGTGCATCGCGTGGCGCTCCGTATGGGCAACGGTCTAGTCCAAGCCAGGTCTCGGCACATCGAGTCAGGGGTTAAACCACCAACCCCAGCCTTGCGGCTGGGGTTGGTGATGTGCGCGTGAGCCGCCGGTAAGCCGGGTTCTGTCGAAGACGACCATTTCTCTCAGGTCCGACGTTGCCATCGGTCCTCAGGCGCCCACTTGTAGCTCGAACGGTGCGGGCAGCACCTTGCCACGATCTGGGCTTGCTCCGGATGGGGTTTGCAATGCCTCCTTCCTTGCGGTCGGAGCGGTGGGCTCTTACCCCGCCTTTTCACCCTTACCGACGCCGGTTGCCCGACGCAGGCGGTTCGCTTTCTGTTGTACTGTCCCTATCCCCCCGCGACTGGAGACGGCTGGATTTACCAGTCACCCTGCCCTGTGGAGCCCGGACTTTCCTCGGCCATCTTGCGATGGACGCGGTCGTCTGGCGGCGAGGGGGGACCATAACCAGTGCGCATCGATGCGCCACTCGTGCCTTGGAGCGCCTGGGACAGGCGCGATAAGACGCGTCATGCCGCGCGCACCGCAACGTCTGATGGGAATCGACTACGGGCGGGTGCGCATCGGCATCGCTACCTGCGATGAACTTGGCATCAGCACGCGCCCACTCGGTTTCATTCCGCGTGAGGACGATGCCAAGGCCGCCGCCATCGTCGCCGAACTTGCCAAACGAGAACGTGCCGAGGCGCTGGTCATCGGCCTCCCGCTGCACGCAAATGGGGACGCGGGCGGCAACGTGCGTTGGGTACGCGAGTTCATCAAGGAACTGGCGAAGGTCTGTCCGCTCACCGTGCATACCGTCGATGAACGCTATTCTTCAAGTGAAGCGGAAGCGGCGCTGAAAGAGGAAGGCAAGTGGCCGGCGACCAAAGGCCAGGTCGACGCCAAGTCGGCGGCGATTTTGTTACGGCGCTGGTTGGACGGAGAGACCTGAGGCCGGCGGTTTTGGCAGGCGGTTGCGTGGGTGGACAACCAGTGCGAGATCGACGATGCGCTGGCGCTCGTGGGCAGCTTCAGCGAGCAAGGCCTCGGCTTGGCTTGGCAACACGCTTGCAGCATGAGTGAGTAGATCGACCAGTCGTTGCCGTCGCGGCAGGTACGCCGGGTTGCGGGTGACAGCGAGGCGCAGCGCGGTGACCGCCTCATCCCAACGCCCGGCACGCGCCAGCTCGCTGGCCATCGTCTCGTGGACTTCAGTGCTCCACGGCATCCGCAGTGCGACATCCCGGCTGAGGTCCAGGCGTCCATCGGCAGGTGACGTGCGCAGGGCTGCGAGCAGCAGGTTGTTATCGGCCGGCCAATGAGCGGAGAGCGCGACGGCAGCGGAGGTGCGCGCCCGCATGGCGAGGGCATCGTCCACCGGTGCAGCGAGCCGCGCTGCAACCAGCGTGCGTGGCACCGTGCGCTGGATGCCGAACACCAACCCACCGGCCAGTGCGACCACCAGCAGCGTCACCACGCTGCGGCTGATCCGGCAGGTTCCCACTGACTGCACACGTCCACCCGCGAGTACAGCGACCACGATCAACGTTCCCCAGATCGCTGGGCTCTGGAAGTTGAAGTCGACTAGGCAGTGCAGCGCGAAGGCGGCGAGTGCAAGTTGCCACGCCCAGGCCGGCGGCAACGGCAGGCGTGCACCGACCAGCGCGATGGCGATCGCCACTCCCGACAACAACAGCGGCCACAGCCACCACGTCATCTCTCCGGCACCGAGTGGCCACCATTCCAGATTGCTCGCCAGCATGCCGAGTGCACTGAACACCGGAAAAAACAGCAACAATGGCCATGCCGCCGGCCACTGGCGAGGCAGGTCTCCGGGCCCGGTGATTGCCGCAATCGTTGTCGCCGGACGCCGCCGGGCACACCAGCCGAGCAGCGCCAACAGCGCGACACCCGCCAGGAGACCGCCATCGACGGTGGCCTCCAGCACATCGTTATGCACGTGCCGCGTCGGCTCGGCATCGAGCGGCATGGTGCGGGTGCCGTGAGCGGCGAAGCCATCGATACCGTGGCCGATGACTGGTCGTTCGGCGATCAGTCCGGTCGCACCCTGCCAATACCCAAGACGGACCTTCGCGCTGGCCTCACCGAGCCCCTGCAGGTGTGGGATGCCGGCGACGGCGATGGCGCCGACCACCAGGACGGTCACGGCCAGCCAACGCCGGCGGCCAGTAATGTGCAGCGTCCACACGAGCGCACCGGCCACGGCCAGCGCCACCGCGGCACCCTTGCTGGCGGTGCCGATCGCCACGCTCGCTGAGAGCACGATCACTACCGCCGCGACAATACGTTGTCGTCCCTGTCCAGTCGTCAGCACGCCGAGGAACGGCACTGCCGCCAACAACAGGAACGCTGCGAGCGTGTTGGCCAGGGTGAAGGTGCCGAATAGGCCACCGTACGCGACGCGGTTGGCGAGGTCGCCGTTGGCGTTCTCCAACGCCGCGATCGCCGGATCACCGCCGGCCAACGCCGCCGCCATCTTCGGCAACACCCACGCCCATTGCCCGAGCGCGACCAGGCACTCCACCACCAACGCGCCCATCAGTGCAGCGAACGCCAAGCGTTCACGTCCAGGGATGACCTGCATCAGATACGCGGCGAATCCCAGATGGATCACCGCCATGCCCCACAGGCCCATGCCGGTCGAGGGATATGGCGAGCGTAGCGCAGCCGGCAGCAGGATGAGCAGCAACGCTGCGCCAAGTATCCCACCAACTCCGAACCGCCACGTCCGCACACGCCCACGCCAAGCGTCGATCACCAGCCACAGCAGGGCGACGAGCGCCAACAACAACCAGGCGAGGTTGTCCCACGCGCTGGCCTGACCGCTCCAGATCAGTGGGCGCAGCGCGATCAGCGCAACCAGCAGGATATCGTGTGCACGACCGGCGACGTGCGCGCCGCTCGGCGCGGGCACGGCAGCATCAGTCATTTTAGTCATTTTTATCCCGCGTGGTCTCCAGCAACACCACCACGATGAAGATCGCCGCCGACTGGCCGATGACTACCACAGCGGTGAGCAGATCCTGCGTGCGGAGCTGGAGCGCACCGGCGGCGAGGGCGACCTGCACCGCGATGGCGGTCAGCAGCCGTCGCCGTGGCGTCATGCCCAGGCGGTGCAGACGATGGCTGATGTGGTTGCGGTCACCCTGCATGATCGGCGTGCCGCGGCGCAGACGTTTGACCACCACGGTGGCAGTGTCGAACAACGGCAACGCGGTGATCAACAACGGTGCCAATACCGCGAGTTGACTGCCGCTTTCACCACTCGGCCAGAAGGTGACCGACAGCGTCCCCGCACCGATGAGGAAACCGAGCGGCAGCGATCCCGCATCGCCCATGTAGATGCGCGCCGGCGGACGGTTCCACACCAGGAAGCCGAGCAGGGCGCCGATCAGCAACAGCCACAGCCGGGCCAGTTCGCCGTCTTCGCTCAACTGCGCACCACTGAACAGCACCAGCGCGCTGACCACGGCGATGCTGCCACACAGGCCGTCATCGTGGTCGAGCAGGTTGTAGGCGTTGCTCACCAGCACGAGCCACGCCCAGGCCAAGCCGTAGGACAACCACGGCCACGCGCGCAGCGAATCGAGTCCGAGATCGCCGAACCACACGGTCGCGCCGGCAATCACCACCTGGGCGAATAGTTTGGTCTTGGCGCCGAGCGGTCGCAGGTCGTCGATCAGGCCGACCAGGAACAGCGCCGCGGTGCCGGCGAACAGCGGCCACAAGGGGCCGTGATCGAGCGCCTCGCCGATTTCCAGCGGCGGCAGGAACCACGTCAGACCGATGGCTCCGGCCAAGGCCACCGCCATCGCCGCACCGCCACCGTAGGGCACCGCGCGTGCCTGCTGCTTGTGTGCTTCCGCGCCGGGTCGATCAAGGAACGCCAAACGCCCGGCGACGGCCATCGCCACGCGCGTGGCGATCACGCTGATCACGAATGCCGCCATCATCGGCAGCAGGAGGGAAACGAGCATGAGGGATGATTGCCGCGGTCCGGAAGTCCGGAAGTCGGGAAGTCCGGAAGTCGGGAGGCACCGTGCTGCGCACGTCACGTCCGATGTCCGATGTCCGATGTCCGATGTCCGATGTCCGATGTCCGATGTCCGATGTCCGATGTCCGATGTCATCCTCACGCGGGTGTTATGGTGTTGGACCTCTCGACATCGGACATCGGACATCGGACTTTCAGACTTCCGAACTTGGGCAATCATCCCCCCATGCTTGCTCGCATCCTGGCCGTCGGCGATGAACTGCTGCTCGGTCGCACGCCCGACACCAACAGCGCACACATCGCCCGGTGGTTGACCGATCGTGGTTTCCATGTCGATCGCACGGTGGTCGTCGGCGATCCGCAACGTGACATCGAAGCCGCGCTGAAGGCCGCTACCCACGGTGCGGCGCTGGTGCTCATCACCGGTGGACTTGGTCCGACCGATGACGACCGCACGCGTCAGGCCTTGGCGGCGGTGATGGGCGTGAAGCTGAGTGAGCGGCCGGCGGCGTGGGCGCGCATCCGTCGCTGGTATCGCACCAACCTGCCGACACGCCCGATCCCGGAGATCAACCGTCGCCAAGCGTTGGCACCGCGGGATGCCGAGCTGCTGGTGAACGATCGCGGCACCGCCCCTGGACTGAGCGCGCGGGTGGGTCGTTGTCGCGTCGCCTGCATGCCGGGTGTGCCGCACGAGATGATGGCGATGCTCGCACGCCTCGACCGTCCGCTGAAGCGCTGGTTCCCCCGCTTGCGTCGTCCAGCGATCGGCGAGGTGTGGATCGCCGGCGTGGGCGAATCCGCCGCCCAGGAGCTGATCGGTGACCTGCTCACCGAACAACATCCGCAGGTCGGCATCACCGTCAGCGAGAAGGGCCACATCACCCTGCGCGTGGTCGGCACCGCCAGCGAGGTCAAGGATCGTACGCGCGCGCTGCGCCACGCGCTCGCGCCCTACCTGCTCCCGGCCGACGGCCCCGCCGCGAGTCTGGTGACGCTGTTGGCCAAGGACGGTCGCACCATCGCCGCGGCGGAGAGTTGCACCTGTGGCCAGGTCGTCGCCCAACTCGGTGCGATCGCTGGTGCCTCTGCGGTCCTGCGCGAATCGCTGGTCGCCTACCACGAAGGCGTGAAACGCGCGCGCCTGGGCGTCACGCCCGCTCTGCTGCGTCGTCGCGGCGTGGTCAGCGAAGCGGTCGCCGCTGCGATGGCGTTGGGCATGCGTCGCTACGCGCGCGCCGACCTCGCCATCGCCACCACTGGCGTCGCTGGTCCAGGCGGCGGCAGTCCTGCCACGCCGGTCGGGACGGTGTGCATGGCGGTGGCCGACCGTTCTGGAGTGGCGGTCAAGACCATCCGCGTGCGTGGCAGCCGCGAACGGGTTCAGGCCCGCGCCGCCGCCCAGGCCCTGGTGCTGGCCTTTGAAGTCGCCTGCGGGCGTCTCGGCACCCGCCCCAGCGACCTTATTTGAACGCGCTCGGTACCTGCTCGGGCATGGCGCCCCGTCGCTGTGCAATGGGGCGGGCGAAGTCCAATCGCGTAAAGCCAACGAAACGGATTTTTCGCCACGAAGGCACGAAGACACGAGGACGGGAGAAGAAGAGTCGTTTCGACCGCCTGTGAGGTGCCTCTCCTTCGTGCCTTCGTGCCTTCGTGCCTTCGTGGCTTCGTGCCTTCGTGCCTTCGTGCCTTCGTGCCTTGTAAGTCTCTTTTCTCCTCCCTTCCTCTTAAGCTGCCTTCCTGCGGGGCTGGGGAATTGAGGTGATCGTGAGCCGGATAGATAATGTCCGGCGCCATGA
>JACDEI010000096.1 GCA_013816485.1 Planctomycetota bacterium | reverse complement strand
TACCAACGCATCAGCAAAGACCCCAGCGGCATCTTCATTCCTAAAAGGCCAAGCCAATCACAACGCAAAGCAGCGAGAAAACAGGGGGATCGGCTGAAAAAACACTAAGTTTACAGGCATTGCCCGGAGGGACTGAGGCGGAAAAAATGCGCTGTCCCAGCACTCACGTGCTGGGCTGTAGTCGGGGCGCCCCTCGCGGGGCTCAGATGCGCACGCCTGCTCGGCGTGCTCAGCCCTTCTGCGCGAGCATCGCCTTGCGTTCGACCTGACGTTCGCGCGCGGCCTGTGCGGCGAGTTCGCCTGGGGCATGATTCGCCGCTGCCGCGGCGATCACCGCGTGCACGTCGCTGTCTTTCGCTGCCAGGATCGACTCTGGTAGTGCGCCACCAGCAGCGCCGGTCTCAGCAACGTACTTCGCCCACGCCGCGGTGACGTCCTGGCTGTTCTTGTAGGAGCAGAACTTCGGCCCGCACATCGAACAGAACTCGGCGGTCTTGAAGGCGTCGTGGCTGAGCGTCGCGTCGTGTTTCTCTTTTGCGCGCTCGGGGTCCATCGCCAGCGCAAACTGTTTGTTCCAGTCGAATTTCCAGCGTGCGTCGCTCATGGCGTCGTCCCAATCGCGCGCGCCTTTACGATGACGCGCGATGTCGGCGGCGTGGGCGGCGATCTTGTAGGCGATGACACCCTGGCGCACGTCTTCCAGGTTCGGTAGGCCAAGGTGTTCCGCCGGCGTGACGTAACACAGCATCGACGCGCCGTGCCAGCCGGCGATCGCCGCGCCGATCGCGCTGGTGATGTGGTCGTAGCCGGGAGCGACGTCGGTGGTGAGGGGGCCGAGCACATAGAACGGCGCTTCGTGGCAGACCTCCTGCTCCTTCTTCATGTTCATCTCGATCTGGTCCATCGGCACGTGGCCGGGGCCTTCGACCATCACCTGCACGCCGTGTTCCCAGCACTTCAGCGTGAGTTCGCCGAGGATGCCGAGTTCGGCGAACTGCGCCTCGTCGCTCGCGTCGGCGAGGCAGCCCGGACGCAGGCCATCGCCGAGCGACACCGTGACATCGTACTTTTTGAGGATCGCGCACACGCGGTCCCAGTGGGTGTAGAGCATGTTCTCTTGATGGTGATGCATCATCCATTCCGCCATCAGCGCGCCGCCGCGGCTGACGATGCCCATCTTGCGCTTGCTGATGTAGGGCATGAAACGCAACAAAACGCCGGCGTGCAGCGTCATGTAGTCGACGCCCTGTTTGGCTTGGTGCTCGATCACTTCGAGGAAACCCTCGATGGTCAGATCGGTGACCTTGTCGACCTGCTGCACCGCCTGGTAGATCGGCACGGTGCCCAGCGGCACGGCGCTGTGTTTGATCAGGGTCGAGCGAATGGCATCGAGGCCGCCGCCGGTCGATAGGTCCATCACGGTGTCGGCGCCGTATTTGGTCGCGACGGTGAGTTTCTCCAACTCGGTGTCCTCATCGCTGGTCACCGCGCTGTTGCCGATGTTGGCGTTGATCTTGCACTTGGCCGCGATGCCGATGGCCATCGGGTCGAGGTTCACGTGGTTGACGTTGGCCGGGATGACCATGCGGCCGCGGGCGACTTCACTGCGCACTAATTCGGGCGCGAGTTGTTCGCGTTCGGCGACGCGTTTCATTTCTTCCGTGATCACGCCTTGACGGGCGTAGTGCAGCTGGCTGACGTTTGGTTGGCCGTGACGGGAGGTGGTGTAGGTGCGCATGGGGGACCTGGAGGGCAATTGGTGTGGGAAAATTGAAGGATGGACCGGGCTGATGACCACGGACCGACACTACGACATCGGCATGTGAGAGATCCTTTTCCTACGCCGGCATGACCCGGATCAGGTGCAGGGGTCACCGTCAGTGCTGCGATGCAGCGTGGACGGACTCTCAGGCCTCTCAGCAGGCCTCCCCCAGGAATGCGCGGAAGCATCCAGGCGCTCGCGGCGGTGCAACAGCCCTTCTGTGCACAGGAGATGGGATTGAACAGGAGGAACAGAGAAACAGAGGAAAGGCAGAAGCCAGCCTGCTTCTCTTCCTCCGTTTCTCCGTTTCTCCGTTCCTCCTGTTCAATCTTCCCGGCTTGTCGTTTCCCAGGGTTCACCGCCCTGCGCTTGCGGCGGATTCGGACACAACACGATCGACCCTCCCCCCGTACCTCTGGCCTATGCCCAAGCACCACCACCTCGTCCGTTCCCTCGCTCTTTTTGCCGGCCTGTTGCCGATCGCCGTTGCCGGCGAAGCCGATCGCGCTGATCCCTACAAAGACTCCGGCATCAATCCGCTGTCAGCGGTGAAGCTCACTGCCGAGCAGGAGGCGGCGATCCTCAAAGACGTCACCGTCGCCGAAGGCATGGAGCTGACGCTGTTCGCGCCGTCGCAGATGATCAACTACCCGATTTTCATCGCCGCTGCGCCGGACGGCACGGTGTTCGTCGGCAGCGACGGCAACGGTGCACAGGGCAAGGCGGCGAACCGTGGACGCATCGTGCGCCTGCGCGACACCGACGGCGACGGTCGCGCCGACGAGACCAAGCTGTTCGTCAAGAACGTCGACTCGCCCCGTGGCGTGGTGTGGGATCACGACCGCCTCTACGTCGTGCACCCGCCGCACCTGAGCGCGTTCATCGACAAGGACGGCGACGGCATCAGTGACGAGCAGAAGATCCTGGTCGACGGCATCGGCTGGGACTTCAAGGGTCGTGCCGCCGATCACGCGACCAACGGCGTCGAACTCGGTGTCGACGGCTACCTCTACATCGCTGGCGGCGACTTCGGCATCATGAAGGCGACTGGTTCCGACGGCACGGTCATCCAGCACCGCGCGGGTGGCGTCATCCGCGTGCGCACCGACGGCACCGGCTTGGAAGTCTTTGCCACCGGCACGCGCAACATCCTGGAGGTCGCCACCAGTCCGCTGCTCGACCACTTTACGCGCGACAACACCAACGACGGCGGCGGCTGGGACGTGCGCTTCCACTACTTCACCGGCCTGGAGAACCACGGGTATCCGTGGCTGTACAAGAACTTCGCCGACGAGCACATCAAACCGTTGTCGGACTACGGCGGTGGCTCGGGCTGCGGCGCGGTGTGGATCGATGAGCCGGCGTTCAAGGACTGGGCCGGCGAGTGGGCCGGCGCGCCGTTCACCGTCGACTGGGGCACCGGCGCGGTGGCGCGCCACAACGTCAAGCGCGTCGGTTCTTCCTATGAAGAGGTCGAGAAACCCAAGCAGATCGTCAAGCTGAGCAAACCCTGCGACGCCGATGTCGACGCCATGGGCAACCTCTATGTCACCAGTTGGAAAGGCGCGGTGTTCAACTGGGCCGGCACGTCGGATGTCGGTTATGTTGCTCGTGTGCATCCGAAGGGGTATGTCGCGCCGCCGCTGCTCGATGTGGGCAAGGCCGATGCTGCCGCGCTGGTGAAGCAGTTGGAAGACGCCAGCCACCGCCGTCGCCACGACGCGCAACGTGAACTGATCCGTCGCGCCCAGGCCCGCGCGACGTTGCCGCAGGGCGTCCAGTCGCTGGCCGACGACGCGAAGAAGCCGCTCGCCGTGCGCGTCGTCGCGTTGGCGGCGTTGCACCAAGCGCCGAAACCACCGGCAATGCCCAAACGTGCCGCCGGTGATCCGCTGGTGGAATACGACCTGCGCTTCGCCGCGGATCGTTCAGCTCCCATCACCGTCGCCGCGATTGATCCTAAGGATCCGCGCATCGTGCTCCAGGCGGTGATCGCCGCGGCCAAGTCGAAACAGCTGCGCGAGGTCATTCCCGTCGTCGCGCCGCTGGCGGCGCAGGACGAACGTATCGCCCACACGCTCTACCGCGCGCTTGGCCACCAGGCCGATGAGAAGCTGTGCTTCGACCTGATCGACCAGAGCGCCACCGCGCCGGTGGTGCGCACCGCCGCGCTGCGTGGTCTCGCCATGCTGCACACCAAGGTGGCGGTCGACGGCTTGGTCGCACGTCTGGACCAGGAGAACGATCCCGCCCGCCGTCGCGGCCTGCTCAGCACCCTCTGCCGTCTGCACTTCATCGAAGGCGAGTGGAAGGGTGATAGCTGGGGCACGCGCCCCGACACCCGCGGTCCCTACTACCAGCCGGATCCCTGGGCTGAGACACCGACGGTGATCGCAGCGCTCAAAACCATCCTGGCCAAGGCCGCGCCGGACGAGGCCGCGTTCCTTGTTGCTGAGATGACGCGCAATCGCATCAAATCCGATGAAGCACTGCAACGCATCCTCGGTCTCGCCAAGCAGGATCCCGCGCACATTCCGGCGCTCGCCCAGCAACTCGTTACTGCCGATGATATCCCTGGTGACGCGGTGCCGTTGCTGATCCAGGCGGCGCAGTTGAAGGACGCCGCGCCCACTACCTACGTCGGTGCCATTGTCGCGCTGTCCAAGGTCAACAGTGCCGACGGCGTGAAGGCGTCGTTCCAGGCGCTCGAATCGTTGGAGAAAATCAAAGGCACCGACCGCGAGCGCAACACCGCGCGCGGTGCGCTCATGGGCTCGAAGCTGCTTGGCAACCACGTCGCCGTACTGGCGGAGTTGTCGGAGAAGGGCCCCGGCCAAGGCATCGCCGAAGGCGCGTTGTTGTCGTTGGCGGTGGACAAGAATCAGGCAGTCGAGGTGAAAGCGCAGGCGATGACGGCCATCGACGACGCAGCACAGGATCCCAAGCGCCTGGTGCGCATCCTCAATGCCATCACCAAGGACAAACTCGGCGGCCACGCTGAGCGCGTGAAAGCGAACCTTGGCAGCGACAACAAAGACGTGGCCAAGGCGGCGAAGGCCGCGGCGGAAAAGCTCGGTCTGAATCAGCAAGTCACCGACACCACGCCGAAGGTGAGCACACTCAAGCGCGAGGAAGTCCTGGCGCAGATCATGACGGTCAAGGGCGACAAGAATCTGGGCGAACAACTCTTTGCCCGCCAGTCATGCGGTGCCTGCCATACGACGTCGCAGGACCAAGCACCCAAGGGCCCGTACCTGGGCAACATCGCCCAGACCTACAAACGCGCCGAACTGGCCGAGGCGATCATCGATCCGGGCAAAACCGTGTCGCAGGGTTTCATCACCAACCTCATCACCAGCAAGGACGGCGGTCAGCACATGGGCTTCGTCACCTTCGAATCGCCCGAGAAGATCACCCTGCGCAACCTCGCGGCGCAGGAGACCACCATCGCGGTGGCCGACATCACCAACCGCACCAAGCTGCCGACCTCGATGATGCCGCCGGGCCTGGTGGACCAGCTCACCGTGCGGGAGTTCGCCTCGCTGCTCGACTATCTTGAGGCGCTGGCGAAGAAGTAGCTTCGAGCTGCGAGCTGCGAGCTGCGAGCTGCGAGCTACGAGTCGCCTGCGGCCAGACGCGGCGAGTGCGCCTTCGGCAGCACGCAACGAGCGGGCTGCGCCCGCGCTACGAGGCTTCGCCGCGGGGGAGCAAAGCGACCTCGAAACTCGCAGCTCGCAGCTCGCAGCTCGCAGCCTCCCAAGAAAGAACACCAGTAGCGTCGGCATCCGGCGGCGTTTGAATGCCCCACGATGAACGACGAATCCGACCAGCCCGGTGACGATGACGATGTGGCGGGCAACGAGAGCGATGCGCGCATCGCCGACGGCCTGGCAATCATCTGGGAAGCCTACCGTCTGGACGAGATCCCGCGTGCGACCGCGGCGGCAAAGGCCCTGGTGAAGGATCAGTCGCAACATGGCGAGGCGTGGTTCTGGCTCGGCTGCTGCCTGGAACGTACCGGTGACTACCGCGCGGCTGACAAGGCCTTCTTGCGCGGGACCAGAGCCAAGGTCGAACCTCAAAATGCGCCGTTCCGGGTGAGCTGGCGGCATTTCCAGGCAGCGGTGGAAACCGCTGGCGACGCCCTGCCGGAGAAACTCAAGGGCGCGCTCGAAGAGGTCTCACTGGTATTGGCGGACTACGCCGAACCGGTGCTGCTCGAAGGTTTTGATGAGCCGGAGTTGATGGGGCTGTTCGTCGGGCCGGAACGTGGCGACCTGCTCGAAGGCGGCGCGCCAGACCTGAGCCCGCGCATCTACATCTTCCGCCGCAGCCACGAACACGGCTGTTCCAGCCGCCGCGACTTCGACAGCGAGGTGCAGCAAACGTTGTACCACGAACTGGGACATTACCTCGGGTACGATGAAGACGAGTTGGACAAACTCGGGCGCGGCTGACGCACCTCGCACCTCGCACCTCGCACCTCGCACCTCGCACCTCGCACCTCGCACCTCGCACGTCTGTGCCGACATACGGTCGTTGATCACGCGCAAACGCCTGGTTACAAACGCGCCGCCTACGGGCTGGAGGATCGGTATGCGACGGATGTCCCTGGTTCCACTGGCGGCGCTGCTGCTGCTCTCCACTGGCTGTGAAGATCGTCCGCCCTTGTCGCGCGCGCAGGCGGTGTCGAACGCCTATAATTTACAGTTGCGCGACGGCCTGAACTGGGGCGACGCGATCGAGACCTTGGCGCCGGGTGCGGCTGATGAACGCGGCAAACGTTGGTGGCAGATGCGTTACCGCCCAGGACCGAATGGCGAAACCCGCATCATGTTGGTCGATGCCGAGAGTGGCTGGGCGCGTCAGCCAGCGGCGGGATACGTCCCGCGCCTGCCGCCGCCGCCGAAGATCAGCGGTGAGCAGGCACTGACCTTGGCCGAAGGATCGCACCTCCTGGTGGTGACCCCGTGGCGTCCGGTGAACAGCCCGGAGGAACGCCGCACCCAGGACCAAGAGATCCTGCGCCTCAACGCGCTGGCGACCAACACCGGTCTGATGCCGTTGTTCAGCCTGCGTGCGGGACGCGATCAGCAGGTGTCGATCATCTACGGGTGGAAGAACGATCGCGGCATCGCGCGCGAGGAACGTGTCGTCGAATGGATGACCGCACGCACGCCGTACCGTGATCTGGTGTGGGAGGATCAGGCTCCGAAGCCGTGATCCGGCAGCGCCGAGTTGGCGCTCGGCGTTCCGGGATCACCCGTCGCGCAGGCGTGCCATCTGATCGACGACATGCGCCGCGAACGGCATCGCACAGGTCCATGCCGGTGATACCGCATTGAGCACGTGCAGCGATTGGCGATTGCCTTCGACCACGAAGTCCATCACCAGCGTGCGTTTTTCCAGGTCGAGCAGTTGCGCGCGGATGCCTGGGCGGCCCCAACGGGTGTAGTCCTCGAGGTGCACGCCTTCGAGCAACTGTGCCGCCTGTCCCACCAGGAAGGAGGGCGAGAACTTTTTCATCTCCTGCAGCGCCAGTCCCCGGAAGTCGAAGCCCGCATGCAGCATCAGCGACGCTTCACGCAGGGTGATCTCGATCATCTCGGCGAGGTCGAAGTGTTCCAGACCGCTGTAGTGCTCGCGCCAGAACGCCGGGATGGCAGTTGGCCCGATCTTCGTGTGACCATCGACCGTCACGGTGAAGTGCACGCCTAGGAATGGGAACTTGAGGTCGGGCACCGGATAGATGTGGGTGTGCAGCGATCCATGCGGTTCATCGCTGTAGAGGTACAGCCCCTTGAACGGCAGGATGGTGTAGTGCTGACAGAAGCCGAAGTCCTTGGCCACACGATCGGCGTAGAGGCCCGCACAATTGATGACGTAGCCGGCGTCGATGGGGCCGTCGCTGGTGATCACCCGTCCAGGCCCGCCCGAGCGGTAGGCGACACCAGTGCGCAGCGTGATGCCCGTATCGATGGCATCACGCGCGAGCGCCGCGATCACCTGAATGGGATCGGCGGATGTGGTGGTCGGCGACCACAACGCACGTTCGACGGTTCTCACCCGCGGTTCGATGCGTTTGGCGTCGGCCTCACTGATGAGGCTGACCTCAACGCCGTTGGCGCGCCCACGGCGATGGAGTTCATCCAGCCCGGCCAACTCCGCGTGGTTCTTCGCCACCACCAGCTTGCCGCATTGGTTCAGCGGCAGGTTGCGTGCCGTGCAGTAGTCGCGCATCGCGCGGTTGCCATCGCGGCAGAAACGCGCCTTCAGGCTGTCGGCGGTGTAATAGAAGCCCGCATGCAACACGCCGCTGTTGCGCCCGCTGGCGTGTTGGCCAGCGGCGGATTCTTTTTCCAACACCACGATGGATGCCTGCGGAAACCGTCGCCGCAGTTCCAGCGCGATGGTCAGGCCGATGACGCCAGCGCCGATGATGAGGTAGTCGGTGGTCATGGGGTCGTCAGTCGCACAGTATCGCTGCCTGAGGAAAACTGACCAGCGCCCAGAGTGCATTTCCCCTGGGGGCGTGGGCGGCTCGCCCGCGCGTCGTCATGCGC
>JACDEI010000050.1 GCA_013816485.1 Planctomycetota bacterium | reverse complement strand
TAAGCGCTCAGTCCCGGCACCACCCGGGTGCCTCCTTCTCGCTGGCACGACGCCATTATAGCAACACCATCACCAACCACAAAAATAACCTAACCCCGGTGTCAATTTTTCGGGGGGAAGATCACCGCATTATGTCCAACATGGTGCTGAAGATGCCTTCGCGGTTGTCGAGTTCCGGCCAACAGGCCTCCGGTGAAACCGGAGAGCCGGTGCGCCTGCTGAAGGACAACGTCGCGCCGACGGTGCGCTGGCTGCTGCCGGAGCGCTACTGGCCGCCGGGCGTCGAGCAGGTAGGCGATGTGGAACCGGAAGTCCCCATCGTGCTGTCGCCGACGGAGGAACGTCAGCGCCTCTACCTGAACGCCTCGCCGGCATCGACGAACAAGACCCTGCGTTTGAGTCGCGGAATGCTGGTGTTCGACCGTAGCGGATTCTCGCAGCTGGGTGCGGTCAGTGACGACAGCGGTCTGCGCAAGAGCGGCGAGCAGAAGGCCGGTCTGTTGGCGGTCGGTGATCTGGGTGTGACGGTGACGCCGCAGGATCCCGCGACGGAGGAGCCACAGCGCATCGAGTTGACCAACTTCGTGAAGGCCGACGGCAAGTACACGCTGCGGCTGACGCTCGAAGACCGTTGCGGCAACAAGCTGGAGGCGGAGGCGCAGGCGTTGGCGACCATCGACACGCGGAAACCGGATGACTACCTGAGGTTGGGTCTGTTGCCGTTCCAGGACCAGCGGTCTACCAGCAAACAATTGACGTATGTCAGTGGCCGTCAGCGGTCGCCAATGAGCCATCGGCCCATTAGCTTTGCATTCGACACAATTTTGTGGATGACACAGCGCCACACTGTGAGCCTCCATGCCTGCCGACCAAACCACTCCTCCTGCTGTTGCCACGTTCGATCAGTTCGCGCTACGCCCTGATATCCTGGCCGGCGTCAAAGCTGCTGGGTTCACCGTACCGAGCCCGATCCAGCTGCAGGCGATTCCGGTGGTTCTCGCGGGCGGTGATCTCATCGCCCAGGCTCAGACCGGTACGGGCAAGACCGCGGCGTTCGGTCTGCCGGCAATGCACAGGCTCGATCCCAAGGCCAAGGGCGTGCAGATCCTGGTGATCACGCCAACGCGTGAACTCGCGGCGCAGGTCGGTGATGAACTCTACAAGCTCGGTCATCTTGCCGGTGCGCGCACGGTCGCGGTGTACGGTGGCCAGTCGAGCCGCCGGCAGTTGGAGCAGATCGACCGCGGCGGCAATGTTGTGGTGGCGACACCGGGTCGCCTGCTCGATCACCTGAACTCGAAGAACCTGCGGAACTTCATGCCGCACACGGTCATCCTCGACGAAGCGGACGAGATGCTCGACATGGGCTTCATGGACGACATCAACGCGATCTTCGAATTCCTGCCCAAGGATCGCCAGACGCTGATGTTCTCGGCCACCATGCCGCCGCCCATCCGCCTGTTGGCGCAGAAGATCCTCAAGGATCCCACGACCATCAATCTGACGGCAACCACCGAGTTCAAGACCGACGTCGAACAGTTTTTCTACGTCATCGAAGAACGCGAACGTTCCGACGCTGTGGTGCGCTTGATCGAGGCCGAGGAACCCGGCAAGTCGATCGTCTTCTGCCGTACCAAGCGTGAAGCCGATCAGCTCTGTTACAGCCTGGTGTCGCACGGTGCCGCGGCTGGCGCGCTGCATGGCGACATGGAACAGGATCAGCGGCAGAATGCGATCGCCGCCTTCAAGAAGGGCCGCATCGAGATCCTGGTCGCCACCGACGTGGCCGCGCGTGGGCTTGATGTCAGCGACGTGACCCACGTCTTCAACTACCACATCCCGTTTGATCAGGAGAGCTACGTCCACCGCATCGGCCGTACCGGTCGCGCGGGACGTAAGGGCAAAGCGATCACGCTCGTGACGCCCTATGAGTTCAGCAAACTGCGCCGCATCCAGCACGCCATCAAGGCGTCGTTCGTCCACGGTGTGATCCCGTCGCTCGCCGACGTGCACAAGCGCAAGGATGAGAAGTTGATCAAGGCACTGTGCGAACAGCCGGTGCTCGACGGCGTGGTCGATCTCTTCGCCCAGCTCACCGAAGAGATGGATGCTGGCGAAGCCGCCTGCAAAGTTCTGTCGATGCTGATGTCCAAACGTGTGATCCAGGGACCCGATCAAATCGGCGTCTCGGGCCAACGTCTGGAAGCAATCGTCGGCCGTGGCGGCGGCGGTGGCAAGCCGCGTCAGGATCGAGGCGGTGGCGGCTACGCTCCACGCGGTCGTGGTGACAGCTATCGTCGGCCACCCGAACGCGGCGATCGCCCGTTCCGTGATGACCAGGGCGGAGCGCCGGCCGAACATCCGGTCCGCAGCAAGCGTCCAACCGGTGGCGGTGGTGGTGGTCAGATCTGGAACGGCAAACAGTGGGTGCGTGAAGGCACGCCCCTCGATGCACCAGCTGGCAAGCCGCCGACTCGCCGTCGCGACGGTTGACCCAGGTCAGCCACGCGGATCAGGACTCGGATCACGACTCGAATCACGAGTAGCTTTGACCACGCAAACCGGTGGTCACTACCGCACCGATCCACACCGCCAGCAGGCACCCGATCACTGACGCCGTGACATAGGCGCCAGCGAGGTCCCAGCGGCCTTTCATCGCCAACTCCATGCTGATGGAGCTGAAGGCCGAGAAGGTGGTGAAACCACCCAGCACGCCCGTCATCAGCAGGAGTTTGAGCTCGGTGCGTTCCACCAAGGCAAAGGCCACGCCCATCACCAGGCAACCGATCAGGTTGACCGTCAGGATGCCCCAGGGGAACTCTCCAGGGTCGTGGGCGGTGATGAATTGGGCGAGCGCGTGGCGCAGCACGCCGCCCACGGCGCTGCCGGCGCCGACCAGCACGTAGGGGGTTAGGTCTGCCATGGCCGCGCCACCATGAAGCTGTTCCGCCAGCGGACAATGGCGCTATGTCTGGAACCGGGAGCGACTGCCGACCATGGCGAACAACGATCAGCTAACCACGCGTTGGATCCGTTTGCAGCGCGAGGCCGCCCGCGCAGCCAAGGAAGCCGATGATGCGGTGGTGCCGTTCGCCCAGGCGAGCCAACCGCCGCCGGAACTCCAGGTGCCCTTCGACGAGGACGATTTCGGCATCGAGCGTCTGGTGCTCGATTCGTGGCGGGCGTTCTTCGCCCGCTTCCGTGCCGATGAAGCCGAGTTCGAGTTGCCGCACTACCTGACTGCCGGTCAGGTGGTGGAGGAGCGCTTGGCGCGGTTGGGTACCGACGCGCGTCCCGACCTCATCACCTGTCGCATGATCCTCGACCTGCTGCGGCAGTTCGAGGAGGCGCGCTTCCGTGATTTCAACGACCGTGTCAGCGAACTGGTGGAATCGAGCCAGCAGCTCAAGGCCAACCTTGATGTCGCCGAATTGTCGAAGTGCTACCAGGAGGACGAACTGCAGTCCTGCCAACGCATGGTGCAGAAGGAATTGACCCGCCGCGGCATCGTGGTGAAGGGTCCAGCGGAACTAGTCGATCCCAGTCCGTCAGCGCAGGTGCGTGCCTTGCTCGCCAGCATCGGCGCACAGGAGACCACGCTGGTCACCAGGACGCCGGCGGTCGCCGTACCGCTGCCGGTCGTCGAAGCCGCAGCGGAGGTCATCGATGTCCATGCGCGCGACAGCCTCGACTGGACCAAGCTCCATTCGGCCGCTTCGCTGGGCAAGGCGGAACTGATCACGTTGCTGCTCGACAAGGGCGCCGACATCAACGCCAAGGCCAAGGACGGCTCGGCTCCCTTGCACTTGGCGGTCAAACGGTCGCATCCGGTGGCGGTGAAGCTGCTGTTTGCGCGCGGAGCCAACCCCTCGGCCAAAGATCAGGAAGGCAACTCGCCGCTGCATGTTGCGTCGGAACTGTACGTGCCGGACATGCTCAAGGTGCTGACGGATCTCGGCGCCATGGTGAATGCCCGCAACAACGAGAACTGGACGCCCCTGCATCTGGCGGCGAACCGCGGCAAACGCGAGGTGGTCGAATACCTGCTCAGCGCCGGCGCGGACATTAATGCGGTGGCAGCGAACGGCTGGACGCCGCTCAAGGTCGCGGCGAACTGTGGACACCTGCAATTGTCGGAACTGCTGCGCTCGCGTGGCGCACGCCAATGAACCGCGGGTGCGGTCTTTGCGCCAGCGTCCTCGTTCCGGTGTGATCAGAGCGTGGGCGGAGTTGGCTGGCCGGCTTCGCGGCGGTTGTTCTCCTCGTTCCGCTGACGGATGACATCGACGACCATCATCGCGGTGCGGCTCGATTCACGATCACGCCGATGATAGGTCTGGGAACCGAACAGCGCTTCGAGGGTCGCGGCGAACTGGTTCTGGCTGAATGGCTTGGCCAGGAATTTCGTCCGCCGGTCACGCAGCAGGGGGCTGAGCGAATCGACATTGATCATGCCGCTGATGAGCACCACCGGCAGGAGATCGCCCTGCTCACGCAGGCGCTTGAGCACGGTGATGCCATCGACATCGGGCATCCGGCAATCGAGCACCAACAGGCTGATCCGCTGGCGATCCTCCTTGAGCATCCGCAGGCACTCGACGCCACCGTTCGCCTGCAGGCAGATGTACCCGAGCCCGGTGAGGGTTTCGACGGTGATCTCGCGCACCAGTTCGTCATCGTCCGCCACCAGGGCGAACGGCACGCCATCAGCGATCTCGAGCAGCGGTGAGGTGTGGGACCGCGTCACCTCCGAGGCGGTCGGTGTCATCAGCACCGTGAAGGTCGTCCCTACACCCGGTTGTGATTCGCAGGTGATGCTGCCGCTGATGCCGGCGATGATGCCCTGCACCGCCGCCAGACCTAACCCGTGGCCATTGTCCTTGGTGGTGAAATAGGGATCAAAGATGCGTGCCATGGTCGCCTGGTCCATTCCGCATCCGTGATCGATCACGCGCAGACGCAGGCGTTCCGGCACACTGTCGAGGATGATCTGCACTTCACCGCTGGTGCCGTTGTAACTCTCAGCGGCGTTGACGATGAGGTTGACGGCGACCTGCTGGAACTGCGCCGGGTCGAACAGCACCCGTGGAAGTCCCGGCTCGAGAATGAGATTGGTGCGCACATGGCGGGGCAGCGCATGGCGGATGAGCTGATCGATCTGCTTGAGTTCCTCCGCCAGATCGAGGGGCCGGCTTTCGACCCGGCCACGTCCGGAGTAGGCGAGGATCTGCCGCACCAGCCCGGACGCGCGATCGACTGCCTGGAACAGACGATCCATGCGGTGACGGTGGCTGGAGGGGATCTGGTCGACCAGCAGTTCGGCATTGCCGCGTATGGCGCTGAGGATGTTGTTGAAGTCGTGGGCCACACCGCTGGCCAGCAGGCCGAGGCTTTCGTTGCGCTGGGCGTTCTGCAGTTGCACCCGCAGGTTCTCGCGCTGCCATTCCGCCAGGGCTTCGCTGCTGTAATCAATCAGCACGCCGTCGAGCGCCACACCCTGATCGCTCTGCATCGCCGTCGCGTGCAGCATCAGCACCGGATCGGTCCCCGAGGCCTGAGCCACCATGCGCAAGCGCAAGCGCAACGGCCCGGACGGATCGAGGCTCTTCTGCGCCAAGGCCGCGCACAGGTTGGCGCGGTCGCTCTCATGCACCTGGTTGATGAACGTGCGATCGGAGTCCCGGTACCAGTCGATCGCATGGCCGAGGATGTGTTCAAGCGACTTGCTGGCGAGTTCGATGCGCAATCCGCCGGTCGGGGTGATGTAGGCGCGGAAAGCGATGAAACCATCGGCGGCATCCAGCAGATTCTTGTAGTGGGTCTTGCTCTTGCTGAGCGAGGCCCGTTGTCTGCGGTTGGTCAGTCCCAGGAACAGCACGGTGACACACCCGAGCGCCAGCAGGACGGCGAGCCAACGCAACCAGTGGTTGGCGCTCGACGGCGCCTGGTAGACCAGCTCCAAAGGCACGCGACCCGGCGAGCCGGTTTCGCGAAGGAGTTCGGCCAGGCGTTCGAGACGCTCGCTGTTGATGCTGCCCAGGGGGAAGCGGTCGACATCGATGAGGTCGGCGGTGATCGCCGCCTCCTGAGTCAGATGTGCGGCATCCTGCTCCTGATGGGCGCTGCGTCGTTGTGCGAGGATATGATCGACGAGCTCGCGTTGATGATTCAACGCGTAGGCCCAGCCTTTCAGGCTCGCCCGGCGGAAACGTTCCACCAGGTCGGGGCGGGTGCGGTACAGCTGGCCGGAGCACACCAGCACATCTCCAGGCGCCACCGTCGTGCGCGGCAGCACCATCAAGGGACGGACGTCGACCTCCGCCTGTTTCAAGCGTGCTGGTTCGTTCGACAGCAGCCCCGGCAGGACATCAAGCTCGCCCGCGATGAAACGTTGGAGATCGTCAGGTTCCTTGCGTCGTGAGAAATAGGTCTGCGGATTGAGACCGAGTTGGCTCAGCCCGATCCACAGATCGATTTCGATGCCGGTCGCCGGTGCGACCATGCGTTCACGCGGCAACAGGGTGATGTCGCGCAGGTGATGCCAGGGGCTGTCGGTGCGCACCAGCAAGGCGTGCGGATTGCGCTGATGGATGACCGCCATCAGGAAGATGTCGGCACCCTCGGCCCAGCGTTTCAGCACCATCGGGGTGTAGGTCATGAAGGTCGCGCGTCCTTCGTCCAATTCGCGCTCCAGGACCATGCCGGGTTGCGACTCGCGGATGTCGACCTCCAGGCCCTCGTCCTGGTAGAAACCGCGGAGGTCGGCGGCGTAGTAGCCGGCGAACTGGAACTGATGGAAATATTTCAGTTGGAGGGAGACCCGATCGGCCTCGGCACCGGCCAACGCGAATGGCAGGAGCAGCAACACCAGCCAGGGCTGGTTAAGTCGGCGAACGGTGGGGATCATCCGTGATTCCTGCTGACGACGCGACTGGGCATCAGGAAGTATGACCTGGATCTGCGGGTTTGCCAAGCCCGGCGCACGATTTGCGGAGGTCAGCTCCATCAGCATTCGTAGCGGATGTTGCAGGAAAGCCCTCGGCAGACGCCAGATCAACCCTTGGGTCGGATCACCTGGGGGACGGCGGCAAATCCGCCGGTACGTGAACGTGCCTGTGCCAGCACCATGGCGGCGGCGTTCGCCAGATTATAGGAGCGGATGGGACCCAGGATCGGGATCGACACCAGACGCTGCGGCCAGCGCTCGTGCCAGGCATCCGGCAGCCCACGCACCTCGTTGCCGAGGATTAGCACGGCGTCGCTTTCGTAGGCGGCCTGGTCGAAACGCTGGCTGCCAAACTTGCTCACCAGCCACGGCTCACGGCTGCCCAACCAGGTCAGGAACTCGTCGGGGCCGGGATAGAGGTGCCACCGCAGGTGCGGCCAGTAGTCGAGTCCGGCGCGGCGCAGGGACTTCTCGCTGAAGTCGAAGGCGCACGGTCCGATGATGTGCAGCGTCGCGTCCATGCCGACGCACAAGCGGCCGATATTGCCGGTGTTGCCTGGGATCTGCGGTTGGTAGAGGGCGACGTGCATGTCGAAAGGTCCGAAGGGTACGAAAGGTCCGAAGGGTACGAGCGGTCCGGACCGTTCGGACCAGCGCATCGCGCGTTCGTACCCTTCGTACCAGCGCGCAGCGCGATCGGACGTGTCTTCAGACCTTCAGCAGATCCGCATGCACCGGATGCGCGAGGTTCGCCGGCAGCGGTGCATTGCCGGGACGCATGATCACCGCGGTTTGCATGCCGGCCGCGCGGGCGGCATCGGCCTCGGCCGGTTGATCGGTGCAGAAGACGATGTCGGACGGCGCGAGGCCCCAGGCCTTGGCGATGGTGCCGTAGCTGGCGCTTTCACGTTTCGGTCCGCTGATGGTGTCGTAGTAGCCGGCAAGCCCGCTGCTCAGGTCGCCAGCAATGCTGTGGCGGAACAACAACTGCTGGGCCAGGCGGCTGCCGGAGCTGTAGATCGCCACGGCGCGTCCGGCCGACTTCCACCCGGCGAAGCGCTCGGGCACATCGCTGAAAACGTGGCCCTTGATCTGGCCGCTCTCGTAACCGTGTTGCCACACCAGGCCCTGGAGTTGTTTCAGTCCGGTCGCCTTCACATCCGCAGCCATCTGGCGTTGTACCACGGCCAAGGCTCCGGCCACGGGATCGAGCGCGGCTTCCGCGTCCTGGGCGTCCTTGCGGATCAGGGCGATGGTCTCTGCGACCTCGGCGCGCGCTGCCTGTGAACGCAGAAAATCGGGAATGGCCTTGGCCGCGTAGGGGAACAGCACATCGAAGACGAAGCTGATCGAGGTGGTGGTGCCTTCGATATCGAGCAGGACGGCGGTCATCGCGGATTCCGTTGGGGTGGTCGGAACGCTCTAAACCATCACGGCCATCGCAAGACCGGAAACCGCAGGTCGCCTCAGCGCCATCGGACGGTGGTGATCCCGCCAGCGGCCAGGTCCACCTCGAAGCCATCACCATCGGCGGTGCGGCGCAGCGGTGTGGCATTGCCGTCGAGGTGGCAGCGCACGGCTTCGTGTGCGCTGAGGTAGAGCGTGCAGCGTCCACGCAGGCCGTGCGGCTGGCCGAGCAGGATCTCGCCGCGCCAGCCGTCCGGCCGTGCGCTCCACCAGGGCACCACCCCGTCCCCGGCCAGACGCAGCAGCGCAGGGTTGGCATGTGTGGTGAGGTGTCCTGGTGTGCTCAGCGACAAGGACCACGCGGCGATCCCCAGGTCCTGCACGGGCCACGCGCTTTCACACAGGGCGAAGCTGGCGCAGTTGGCGAGGTGGAGTGACAAACATCCGGCGTGTGCCGACACCGTCATCGTTGGCTGTCCGGACACGGCCAGACCGTGTCGGTCGCTACCGCTCAGGCGGGCCCAACGCAGGCCGGCGATCGGCCGCAGGGTTTCGAGGTCACCACGGGCATGCTGCGGCACGCTCCAACCGGACAGTTCGCCGCCGATCTCCAACGGAGCCGCGTGCACCGGCGTCGGACAATCCAGGCGTAGTCCGGCAGGGCCATCCCAGGTCGCAGCGACCCGCAGCACCGGTTCATGTGCATGCACGGTGTAGAGCAGTTGGAGGGAGCCACCGTCGCACTGGCGCGTGACGCCGATGCGGGCGCGCACGGGTCCGGTTTCCAGCACGCTGATGGTTGCCGCTCCACCCATGGGCAGCCCAGCGATGGTCGCCTGCAACGCCGGCCCCGACCACGCCACGAAGCGGCCATCACAGCACAGGCGCACGATCTGACCAAGGTGATCGAGTTCGGCGCGCACGCGACCGTTGTCGATGACCGTGCTGCTGACCTCCCAATGACTGCCGGCAACCGCGTGGTCGAACGATTCGAGAGTCACCGCTTCGAGGGCACCAAGCTGCACCGAGGTCAGCAGTTCACGCCCATGCGCACCATCGACCACCTGCACCGCATGGCGCGCGCCCCGCTGATCGCGCAGGCCCACCGGCGCAGCGTCCTCCGACGCCGGCAGCGCGACCAGCATCCGGCGGGCGACGGCCAGGGGATTGCAGACTCCCAGGAGAGCGGGTGCGCGTGTCGCCGCAGGCGGTTCCGTTTCGTTGTGCCCGGATCTGGATCCATCGAGTTGGTCGAGCAGGCGGCGCCATGCCGCACCTGGCCCGAGGTCGCGAACGGCAGCGACATCATCGACGCGGGCCTCGGTGATCGCGCTGGTGAGCGCCGGGTCGATCGTGCCCGTGGTGGCCGACCACGGCAGTTCACCATGGTGCAGCATCGTCACGGAGCCGGTCGCAGAGCCGCTCGCAGAATCGGCAACCAGCACGCGTCCGCCGGACCATCCCTGCCAGTGGAACGGCTGCTTGAACGGGCTGTGCATCAGCGCGAGGACCTCGATGCCGGCACTTGCCAGCAGGTCAGGCAACGAGCCGTTGCCGGGTGGCAGGTGTTCCAGCCGGACGGAGCGGATCCGCTGCTCCGCCAGACGTGCCAGCCAACGTAGCAGGAGCGGCACCGGCGGCAGGGTGCCGTCGGCCATCAGCGGCAGCACGGGCGATGTCGACATGCCCGACCATACGCGGATGCCCCCGCACACACCAGCGGGTTGCCGCACGCGCGGCGATTCCCAGGCGGTTTCGCCGCGCTGGCACAGGACTGTGGTGGGCGCTTGCTTAGGTGGAGGGTCCACGCGCCTTGACACCCAGGGGTCCTCCTGGTCAATGCCTAAGGCATGTCCGTGGTACTAGAGACGCTGCAATTCCTCGGCCAATGTGCGGCCCACGTCCGAACGACCGGTGCGGTCGCGCCCAGCGGTCGGGCGTTGGCGCGCGCCATGGTCACCGCCATGGGCGAGCTCCAGACCGGTCAGGTGATCATCGAACTGGGACCCGGCACCGGGGTGTTCACCCGCGAGATCCGCAAACGGTATCCCCAGCACCCGGTAGTGGCCATCGAGTTCAACGAGATGTTCGCCAAACGTCTGCGTGAACGCATGAGCGATGTCCACGTGATCCAGGGATGCGCCTCGCAACTGATCGATCATCTCAAGACCCTGGGTTATGAGAAACACCAGGTCGGTGCGGTGCTCAGTGGTCTGCCGCTGCTCAGCCTGCCGCGTGAGCTGGGCATGGCGATCTTCGCGGCGATCGCCAACATTCTCGAACCCGGTCGCCGCTATGTGCAGTTCACCTACTCGAAGCGGATGTGGAAGAAGTTCCAACCGCCGGGCTTCCGCTTTGATCAGTCCCGCATGGTATGGCTGAACTTGCCGCCTGCGGTGGTGATGCCGTTCACTCGCATTGCGTAGCTCGGATCGCGCCCTGACGGGCGACGCCGACTACGTCGGCATATTGCGCTGCGCGCAACCGATCCTCGTCCCCGCTCGCGCGCGCAGGCGCGCTCGGGGGATTGTTGTTCGCGGACTCTGTCCGCTACGCCTGCCAGGGGCTCTGCCGCCCCTGGACCCGCGCTGGTCGCTGACGAGTTCGCGCGTGGGTGTCAGACCAGCAGTGCTTCCCACGTCGACGTGAGCGTCCGTTCGGTGGTTTCCCATTGGTCGAGCGACGCTTTGCGGCGGGCGTCGAGTTGGTCGAGGCCGAGATTGCCGGTTGAGCCCAGGTGCGTGCGTGAGCGCACGGTGCCGTGGTGGTCCGGGGTCGTGACTTTGTCCAGGTTCTTGCCGACCTGCACATACGCGTCGCGGAAGGTCATGCCTTGTTCGCGCACCAGACGGTAGGCCTCATCGGTGGCGTAGATGTCGGGCGTCAACGCACTGAGGATTTTCTCCGTCACTGGTTCGAGCGTCTGCACCGCGGCGGTGGTCACCGCCAAGCCCTGGCGCACCAGACGCAATCCGTCGATGCACAGCGCCTTGGTGTCCTGCAGATCGCGGCTGTACCCCGACGGTAGGCCGAGGGTGATTGCCGCCAAGCCGGTGCGCAGTCCGAGGAAACGCGCCGCGCGTCCGCGCAGCAACTCGAAGAGGTCGAGGTTGCGCTTCTGCGGCATGATGCTGGAGCCGGTGGTGAAGCCCTTGCCGATGCGGAAGAAACCACATTCCGCCGTGGTGAAGAACACCAAGTCGCCGGCCAGCCGGCTGAGGTCGCCGACGATCGCGCCGGCGGCATCCAGGCACACGGTTTCGACCTTGCCGCGTGAGTTGGCGTCGGCCATCGCCACGCCGCCGAAACGTGCGAAGCCGAGCAGCTTTGCGGCGTACTCGCGGTCGAGTGGCAGGCCGACGCCGTAGCTCGCGCCCGAACCGAGCGGGCACGAGTCAGCAAGTTTGTAGGCCGCTTCGATGACGATCAGGTTGTCGAGCAGCGCCTGTGCGTGCGCGGCGAAGAACAATCCGACGCTCGACGGCATGCCGCGCTGAAGATGCGTGTAGCCGGGCAGGGGGTGGAACTCGTGGGTGCGTGCGCGTTCGAGCAATGCCGCCGCCGCCGAGCAAGTGTCGCGGGCGATGTTGATCAGCGTGTGTTTCTGCCACAGCCGCACGGCGGTCAGCACTTGGTCGTTGCGGCTGCGGCCGGTGTGCAGGCGTTTCGCCGGTTCACCGAGCCGTTCGGTCAATAGCGCCTCGACCTTGCTGTGCACGTCCTCGTCACTGGCCTCGACCGTCCAGGTACCGGCAAAGTATTCGCGATGGAGCTGTTGCAGGCCGGCGACCAGTTTCTCGCCATCCGTGGCCGGAATGAGCTTCGCCCGCGCCAGCATGCGCGCGTGTGCGATCGAACCGAGCACGTCGTAGGGCGCGATCACGCGATCGTTCAGGTAGTCGTCGCCAACGGTGAACTCGTGCACCAAACCGTTGGTCTCGTCGCCGCCTTTGCTCCAGATGGCCATTTCTTCCCGCTTTCGTGATGGTGGGTGGGCAGACGGTCGATCTCCCGGCTGGCCGTGCAAGGGGGGGAAGAATGGTCCGAGAGGTTCGAGGGGTACGAGGGGTACGAAGGGTCCGGACCTTGGGGAACTCGCGCGCAGCGCGTTCGGACCCTTCGTACCAGCGCGCAGCGCGCTCGTACCCTTCGTACCAGCGCGCAGCGCGCTCGGACCTTCGTACCAGCGCGCAGCGCGCTCGGACCTTCGTACCAGCGCGCAGCGCGCTCGGACCTTTCGTCCGAGCGCGCAGCGCGCTCGGACCTTTCCCATCTGCCCCAACGACCTACCGTCCCCGCCCCATGTCCGCCCGTCTCGGCATCCTGCTCTCCGGCTCCGGTTCGACCTACGCCAACCTGGTCGATGCCATTGCGGCGGGACGCTTGCCGGCACAGATCGCGGTGGTGGTGGCGTCCAAGGCCGACGTCGGCGGTGTCGAACGCGCCCGCGCCTACGGCCATCCGTTGGTGGTCGCCAGCGATGCGGCCGCGGTGAGCACCGCGCTGCTCGACCACCACTGCGAGGTGGTGGCGATGTGCGGTTGGCTGAAGTTTTACGATCCGCCGGCGGCGCTGCGTGGACGGGTGGTGAACATCCATCCCAGTCTGTTGCCTGACTTCGGCGGCAAGGGCATGTACGGCATCCACGTCCATCGCGCCGTCATCGCCGCCGGTGCGCGCGAATCGGGCTGCACCGCACACCTGGTCACGGGCGACTACGACAGCGGGCCGCACCTGGGACAACAGCGCGTTCCGGTGCTGCCGGACGACACGCCGGAACGGCTGCAGGCGCGGGTGCAGGACGCTGAGCGCGCGCTGTATCCTGAGGTTTTGGGGCGGTTGATCGCGTCGTTGTCGTGACGTGTGGCGGCGAGCTTCGCGCATCGAGGTTGCTTCGCTCCCGCATCGAGGTCGCTTCGCTCCCGCATCGAGGGCTTCCCCCGCCCGCAGCGACTCCCGCGCCGGCCTTGCCGGCTCGTCGCGCGTGGTCGCAGGCCCGCTCGCATCGGGAGCGAAGCGACCTCGCCGCGCGCAGCTCGTAGCCCGTAGCCCGTAGCCCGTAGCCCTTTCCCCCCACGCCCTTGTGGATCGGCAAGCCCCCACCATGGTGTCGCGCCATGAGCGAACTGACCCTCGACGCCGAGGCCCTCAAGGCCTACCTGCCGCATCGCGGAATGAACCTGATGCCGGACAGCGTCACGATGAATGCGGAGCGCACCAAGGCGGTGTCGCGTACGCGTATTCCCAAAGGTGATGCGCGCGGTCGCGAGTTCTTCGGTCGCAGCGAAGCCGGCAGCCAGTTCTGCTGGTACGAACCGTTCCTGGCCGAGCTGATGGCGCTCACGGGCGTGCCTCTGCTGCATGACCGCCTGTCACCGCTCGGCCACGTCGCGGTGTTCAGCATGATCAGCCGCATCACCATGCACCGCCCGGTGCCGCTCTACGGTGAAGTCATCGGCCACGCCGAGATCACCCGCGATCGCAGCGGTTTCACCCAGTTCGCGACCTACGCCGAGATCGATGGCCAGAAGATCCTCGACGCTGAGGTCATGTCCGGCGCGGCGACTCTGGCGCAGGTCGCCAGCGCGCCCATCCGCCCGTTGGTCAACGACCGCGGCGGCCACGCTTATGATGCCGGACAGCTCGCCTGGAAGGCCGCACCGCTGCGCTTCATCGATACCATCGTCGAGAGCGATCCGGCCACCGGCCGCCTAGTCGCCAGCTACCACTATCCGCACAACCATCCCTTCGTCCCTGGGCATTTCCCGGAAGCGGCGCTGATGATGGGCGTGACCCAATGGGCGATGGTGGCGGATGCCGCTTGGCTGGCCCGCAACCAGTTCGGCCTCACCGGTGGTGTGGTCGCCAACGGCGTCGTCCGCCGTCAGGACGGCTCGGAAATCATCGATGTGCGCGACCTGGTGCTGGGGGTGTTCGAGGGCCTGCCACGCATCACCTCGACCAAACGCCTGGCTTTCCGCGAGCCGGTACGCCCAGGTGATGGCGTGCTGATCGACGTCACGGTCAAACCCGCCTGAAGTCGCAGCGCATGCGCCCGCTCTTGGCCATTCGCATCTCCTTCCTAGGCTGAGCGCTCCATGGAACCGCCACCAGGACAAGATGCTGACGAGGTGCTGGTCGCAAAGTGCCAGCAAGGCGACTTCGCAGCCTTCGAGATCATCTACGATCGTTATCGCCGGCCGATCCTGGCGTACATCTACCAGATCACCCGCAACTACGACGAATCCGCCTGCATCGGCCAGGATGTCTTCCTCAGGGTGTTCGAACACGTCGGGCGTTTCGACATCACCCGTCGGTTCTCGACCTGGCTCTACACCATCGCGCGCAATGCCTCGATCGACTACCTGCAGTCGCGCAGCCGCAAGGTGATGATCGGGTTCACCGACCTCGATCGTGATGACGAATCCAACTCCGTGGCCGCCAACGCCCCTGCGCCCGGCGTCAGCGTCGAGACCAAACTCGCCAAGAGCGAGTCGAACAAGATGCTGGCCGAGGCCCTCGCCGAGCTGCCGCAGATCTACCGCGAGATTATCGAGCTCGTCATTTTCCAGGAACTGTCCTACGAGGACGCCAGCGTGATCCTCGGTGGCATGAGCCTGGGCACGCTGCGTTCGCGCATGTTCCACGCGCTGCGCCGTCTGCGCCAAATCCTCCAGGCCAAGGGCGGGGAGCAGGGCGAGAATCTGATTTGACAGCCGTTCGGATAATCGTCCGAAAGGTCCGAAGGGTACGAAGGGTACGAGGGGTACGAAGGGTACGAAAGATACCGACCCCTCAGCCTTCTGGACCCTTCGTACCCTTCGTACCCCTCGTACCCTTCGTACCCTTCGTACCCTTCGTACCCTTCGTACCCTTCGTACCCTTCGGACCTTCCCATGACCGACCTCTCCACCGCCTCGCCAACTGAAGTCATCGCTCACGTCTTGAAGACGTACGGAAACGATGCTGCCATCAGCTTCAGCGGTGCCGAGGACGTATTGCTGATCGAGTACGCGGCCCAGAGCGGTCTGCCCTTCCGCGTCTTTAGCCTCGATACCGGTCGGCTGCACGCCGAGACCTACCGCTTCTTCCAGGCGGTCGAGGAACGTTACCGCCTGCGTATCGAGTACACCTTCCCCGACGCTGCGGCGGTGCAGAAGCTGGTGCGGGCCAAGGGCCTGTTCAGCTTCTACCAGGACGGTCACAAGGAGTGCTGCGACATCCGCAAGGTCGATCCGCTGCGGCGTCAGCTTTCAGGACTGAAGGCGTGGATCACCGGCCAGCGCCGCGATCAGAGTCCGACGCGTGGCGCGGTGCCGGTCTCGCAGGTCGATCCGGTGTTCAAGGGCATCGGTGGCGGCGAACTGATGAAGTTCAATCCTCTCGCCAACACCAGTTCGAACGACGTATGGTTCGCCATCCGTGCGCTGAACGTGCCGTTCAATCCGCTGCACGAGCGTGGCTTCGTGTCGCTCGGCTGCGAGCCGTGCACCAAACCGATCCTGCCCAGCCAGCACGAACGCGAAGGGCGTTGGTGGTGGGAGGAGGCGACGAAGAAGGAATGCGGGCTGCACCAAGGCAACCTGGGCTGATGGTGCCGCATCCTCGGTGGTGTGTGGGCGCAACCCAATGGCGTAAAGCCAAGCGAAGAAAAACCAAAAAGCAGAAAACCTAGCCACAGAGCCCACAGAGCCCACAGAGCAAAGCCCTCTGTTTTCTCCTCTGTTTTTCCTCTGTGGCCTCTGTGGCAAGCCGTCATGCCTTTCGAATGGAGCTTGGCTTTACGCCATTGGGCGGAGCCCCGTTAGGCATTGCCCTGCCGCAGGACGTGATCCACCTGTTGGAAGATGTTTTCAGTGCTGAACGGTTTGGGCACGAAGCCGACCGCGCCTTGCTGGAGCAACTCGGCAACCGCACCTTCTTTGCTGTACCCGGACATGATCAGCACCTTGGCCTTGGGATTGATCCCGCGTATCGCGGCAAAGGTCTCAGGTCCGCTCATGGTTGGCATGTTCATGTCGAGCATGATGAGATCGATGGTCTGCCAATGGAGCCGGTAGTGGGCAACCGCGCGGGCTCCGTCATTGACAGACAACGTCGAATAACCGCGGTCGTTCAGCGTGTCGCAGACCAGCGCAGCGACGAGTTCTTCATCATCAACCACCAGGACCTTCATTCCGAGAATCGCCATCCCGGTGGCGGGCGTGGTCGTCACCTCCTGGCTCAAGAGGATGGGTGGTGGTGCCGAGCATGGCAGGTAGACGCGGAAAGTGGTGCCACGCCCGGCCGTGCTCTCGACCTCGATGCCACCACCGTGTTTGGTGACGGTGCCATAGACCGAAGCCAGGCCGAGGCCGGTTCCCTGTCCCGGGGCCTTGGTCGTGAAGAACGGCTCGAACAGGTGTTTCAATACCTCCTCTGACATACCTTGGCCGGTATCGCTGACGACGACACGCAGGTATCGTCCGGGTTGCATGGCGGCATTGGGCCTTGGTTTTTTCGTATCGGTGAAATCGACCAAGGCCGTGGTGAAACGGAGATCACCACCGGCGGGCATCGCATCGCGGGCATTGAGCGCGAGATTGAGGAAGGCGTTCTGCAACAGGCTGGCGTCGCCCATGATGAGGGAGCTCTCCGCCTGGAAGGCGAAATCGAGGCGGATCAGCTTGTTCAGGCTGCGTCGCAGCACGTCGAGCATTTCACGCAGGATGTTGTGCACATCGACGGACGCGAGGATGTGCGGACCTTTGCGGGAAAAGGTCAGGAGCTGGCGGACCAGGTCGGCGGAACGTTCGGCGGCGCTGATGATCTGGGTCAGGTGCTGGTGCAGGCTTTCATCGGTGATCCGTCGTCTGGCGATCTCGCCGAATCCCTGGATCACGGTGAGTTGATTGTTGAAATCGTGGGCGATGCCGCCGGCAAGGCGCCCGACCGCCTCCATCTTCTGGGCATGGCGGAGTTCGTCTTCCAGGCGGCGGCGATCGGTGATGTCGGTCACCATCGCCAGTGCTCCAGCATAATGACCGTGCGCATCGAGGATGGGATTGGTTGCGACCAGTGTCCAAAGATCTGACCCGTCCTTGCAGCGGAAACGGAATTCGTGTTGTTCCGAGAGGCCGCGCTTGCGACGCTCCAGGTTGTCGTCGAGGACCGTCCGCGCGTCGTCATCCATGAAATTGCTTACGGGCTGGCCGATCATCTCTTCCACGGTGTAACCCAGCAGGCGCTCCATCTTCGGATTGACGAAGGTGGTCAACGCGTTGGTGTCGATCACCCAGATACCTTCGTTCGCGCTCTGGACGATCCGGCGGTAACGATCCTCGCTCTCCCGCAAGGCGGCCTCGGCGTGGATACGATCGCTGATGTCACGCAGAAAGCCGGCGAAACGATGTTGCCCGTTGATCACCACATGACTGAACGAGATATCGATCGGGATCTCCCGGCCATCACGATGCAATCCGACGGTCTGGGTGGCGCGCCAGTCGAGCTTCTTCACCCCGGTGGCGAGGTAGCGGCTGACACCGGCACGGTGCGCGTCGCGCAGGCGGTCGGGTTGCAGGAACGACAGATCCTTGCCCACCACCACCTCGGGGTCGTGACCGAAAATGTCCTTCAGCGCCGGATTGGCGTATTGGATGCGGCTGTGTTCATCGATGATGATCACGGCATCGGTGGTGGTCTCCCACAACAGGCGGTAACGCTCCTCGCTTTCCTTCGCCGCCAGTTCGGCCTGCTTGCGCTCGGTGATGTCCTGCGATGAGCCATGGAGTTGGACCGCCTTGCCGTTAATGACCAAGGGAGTGCATTGCGAACGCACCCAGAACATCCGCCCCTTCGCCGAGATCATACGCATCTCGCAATCCCACGGCTGTCCCTGGTCGATCGCCGCCTGGATCCGCTGGGCATGTGCCGGCCGGTCCCTGGGATCGAGGAGTGACTGCGCCTGGTCCAAGGTCATGCGGTGGTCCGGATCGATGTCGTAGAGTCGCAACGCTTCTTTGGAGAAGAACATCACCCCCGTCGTCAGGTCGACCTGCCAACCGCCGACCCTGGCCAGGGCGTTGGTGCGTTCGAGCATCTCGGTGGTGGTGGCCAATGCGGTCTCGGCCTGATGGCGTTCGATGGCCAAGCTGGCGAGGTGGGCGCCACGCTCGATCGCCGCCATCTCTCTAGGCAGTGCGGCACGGGGAGTCCGGGCATAGAAGGCGAACGTGCCCAAGACCCGTTTGGTCGCTGCGCGGATGGGAACCGACCAGCAGGCACGCAGACCGTGGCTCAGCGCCAGTGCCTGATAATCACGCCAGCGGAAATCGTCGGCGATGTCAGCCACCATGACGGAGCTGCCGCTCTGTGCCGCAGCGCCACAGGAACCAGCTTCCGGACCGATCGCGATACCGTCGATCGCTTGGCAATAGGACGGAGGGAGGTTCGGGGCCGTGCCATGGCACAAATGGCGACCATCGGCGGTGAGCAGCAGGACCGAGCCGGACATCCCCGGCAGCATGTTCTCAAAGCTGAGCACCAGACGGGTGAGGAGGTCGGACAACGATCCGCCCTGGACCAACACCTCCAGGACGGTGCGCTCGTGCTCTTTTTCCAAGTCGACGGATTTGCGCTCGGTGATGTCGATGCCGGATCCGATATGGCCAAGGTAATTGTCATCTGGATCGAAACGCGGAGTCCCCGAGTCGAGGATCCAGCGGTATTCACCATCGTGCCGTCGCAGACGGAACTCCTGACGGAATGGCCGTCGGGCCGCGAACGAAGCGCTGTAGGTGGCCGCGCAGGTTGCGAGATCATCGGGATGGATGAGATCCGCCCAGCCCTGAACAAGCGCCTGCTCACGTGTGCGTCCGGTGAATTCCAGCCAAGCCTGATTGACGTGGGTCCAGAGACCGTCCGGCCCGGTCAGCCAGATCAGGACTGCCGCATGATCGGCGAGATTGCGGAAACGGTCTTCGCTTTCATTCAACGCCGCCTGCGCGGAACGGATCTCGCTGACATCGACCACCACCACCCGGCAGATGCGTCCATCGTCGACACCCAAGAAGGATATCTGGACGCGCCGTGGCGCTGCGGTCTCGCGCCACAATGAGACTTCGCAGGTCTGCGCCTCACGGCTGGTGAAGGCCCGCTCGATGCAGACGGTGAAATTCTGGCGGTCGGCTTCGACCACGAACATCGCCAGACGGCCGCTCGCCGGTCGCTCATGGGTGAGCCCCAGCAAGGTCGTGCCGGCGAGATTGGCCTGCACGATCACGCCATTGCGGTCGAGGGTGAAATAACCCACCGGAGCAGACTCGAAAAGATCGGTGTAGCGCGCCAGCCCGCTCTCGGCTGCTGAGCGGGCACGCACCAGCTCCTCGTTCATCGTGCGCAACTCTTCCGCCGAGGTGGTCAGCTCCTCATTGGTGGATTGCAGCTCCTCATTGGTCGAGGTCAGTTCCTCGCGCGAGGTCTGCATCTCCTCACGGTTGGTCTGCAACTCTTCGCGCGCGGTTTGCAACGCCTGCTCCAGGGTCTTCAGGCGTGCACTCTGGCGTTCGCTGCGGTCGGCCTGATCGAGTGCCGGTCGGGCGATCGGGGCGCTGACATCGGCGAACACCACCATGACCATGCCCTGCATCGCCGCCGGTTCGTTCAATGGCCGGACGGTGATGTCGACGGTATGGGGTTCTCCGTCGTCGCCGGTCTGCACCGCGCTCAGGGTGACGGTGGCCTGTTGGCGCACCGCGTCGTGGAAGGCTTCGCTCATCGCCGCACTGAGTCCCTCGCGCGCCATGACCAGGACATTCCAGTTGGCCTTGCCCGATGCGGGTTCCAGATATTTGCCGGTCTTTCCGCTGATATGGACGATGTCGCCCGTGGTGGTGACCAGCACCGCCGCCGGGTGGTAACGTTGGAGCAGCAATTGATCCGCCATGCGCTGCAGATTGGCGATGACCTTGGCTGTCATGGGATGGGAACTCCGGTTGAGCGAAACCAGCGGGGTGAGCGGGTTAGCGCTGAGCGCGACACCGATCTGGCCTGGATGCAATGGCGCGTCAAGCCGCCGGTAAATCTGACCACCACCAAGCACCGGCGCGAACAGATTGGTCGCGGTGCCGACCGATTCGGAACTGCCGAGCAGCAGGATGCCGCCAGGGTTGAGGCTGAAATGGAAGCGCGACAACAACGTCTCATGGACATCGGGCGCCAGGTAGATCATCAGATTACGACAGACCAGCAGGTCGAGTTTGGTGAAGGGGGGATCAGCCAGCAGATTATGTGGTGCGAAGATCACCATCTCGCGGATGACCTTGTTCACGCGGTAGCCGCGTGATTCCTCCGTGAAGAACCGCCCCAGACGTTCCGGTGTCATCGCCGTCGCGATGCTGGCGGGATACAAACCGCGCCGGGCCTGGTCGATCGCGGACTGGTTGAGATCGGTGGCGAAGATCTGCAAGGTGAACGGACTCGTTGGATGGAGCCGTTCCACCACTTCACGGAAGATCATCGCTAGCGAGTAGGCCTCCTCGCCCGTGGCACAGCCGGACGTCCAGGCGCGTAACACGCCACCAGATGGCCGCGCGCTGAGCAGGGCTGGGATGATGCTGCTGAGTAAGTGCTCCCAGACGTCGGGATCACGGAAGAAACGCGTCACGCCGATCAGCAGTTCCTTGAGCAGTAACGCGCATTCACCGGGGTCGTTGGCCATGAACTCGACGTAGTCGGCGAAGGCTTCGATGCGGCGCAGCCCCATCCGTCGTTCGATGCGGCGGTAGAGCGTGGTCTTCTTGTAGAGTGAAAAATCGTTGCCGGTCTGGCCCTGCATGATCTGCAGAATGCGGCTGAGCTTGAGCTCATGATGATCGCTGATGGCGAGATCGAGATGTTTCCGCCGCGCCGGGCGCTGCAACAAGGTCAGGATCCGCTCTGGGAGCTGGTCGGGAGGTGCCACCACCTCGCCCAGGCCGGCATCGATGGCGCTGCGTGGCATCTGGTCGGCACTGGCGGTGGCCGGATCCTGCACCGCACAAATCCCGTCGTGTTCCTTGATCGCGAGCAATCCCAACGTGCCGTCGGCACCTGTTCCCGAGAGCACAACACCGATGGCATGGTGTTGCCGGTCTTCGGCCAAGGAGGCGAAGAACCGATCGATCGGCAAGCGCTGACCACGCGGTTGCTGCGGCACGGCGGTATGCAGCAGTCCCTGCCTGAGCATCAGGTCGCGATCCGGTGGGATGATGTAGACGTGATCCGGCACGACCTCCATCCCGTCGTGGATCTCACAAACCGGCAGCACTGTGGCTCGTTGCAGGAGTTCGACCAGCAGGCTGGGATGTTCGGGGTCGAGGTGCTGGACGACCACGATCGCGGTTCCGCTATGCGCGGGGAACCGCTTCAGGAACTGGGACAAGGCCTCCAGTCCCCCAGCGGATGCGCCGAGGCCAATGATCGGGAAGTCCTTGCTGTCCGGTTTCACTCGCGCTGCGACCGCGGACCTGGCGGGCCTGCTGGTAGAGCGTTTCGGGGACGGCGTCCGGGGACGTTTTGGCATGCAGGCGCGCAGTGTGGCCTGCCCCAGCCCGAATACAAATCCGTCACTGGGGGATGACGAGGGAGGATCAGGCACATGGGGCACCCTAACGCCGCAGTCCTGCGCTAACCGCGGCTCAGCCCGGAGGGTGTTCCATCACCGGATCGCTGGTTCCCGTCACCTGGCGCGACCCGGGCCTGAGCCAAGCCAGGAAGCGGTCCATCAGCACGTACACCGCCGGCACCACCACTAGGCTCAGCAACGTCGAGGCGATCACGCCACCGATCACCGCGATGGCCATCGGCATGCGCAGTTCGCCGCCCGGTCCCAGTGCCAGGGCGAGGGGAACGGCAGCGATCGCGGTCGCACCAGAGGTCATCAGGATCGGTCGCAGACGAATCGGCCCGGCCTTGAGCACGGCCGTCGCCGCATCCGGCGCGTCGCCACGTTCACGCAATTGGTTGGTGTAGTCGACCAGGATGATCGAGTTCTTTTTAGCGATGCCCATCAGCAGCATGATGCCGATGACGCTGAAGGCGTTGATCGACATGCCGGTGGCCCACAGCGCCAGCGCCGCGCCGGAGATCGACGGTGGCAGCACCGACAACACCGTCAGCGGATGGAGCAGCGATTTGAACTGACTGGCAAGCACCATGTACGACACGATCAGGCCGAAGACGAACGCCACGATCAGCGTCCACAGTGAATCCATCAGGTTGGCGCTCGCGCCGTCCAAGACGATGCGGTAACCCTCGGGCAGCGTAGATTGCTGCGCACGCACCCACGCCAGGGCTTCGCCCTGGGCTTTGCCGGGAGCAAGGTTCGACCACAGGCGCACCGCGCGTTCGCGGTCGGCGCGGGCGATGCTCTGCATCGCTGGACGCTCCTCGAAACGCACCAACGAGGTGAGGGGGATCATGTCACCAGCGCGTGTACGCAGCAGGATGTGGTCGAGATCCTCCGGTCGGGTGCGTTGATCGGCCAACAGGCGCACGCGGATGTCCATGCGTCGGCCGTCGTCGCTGAACTTGCCGGCGCGTACGCCGCCGAGCGACACCTGGATGGCGTTGGCGACCTGCTCTATCGGCACACCCAAGTCGGCGCAACGTTCGCGATCGGGGAAGATGCGCAGCTCTGGCATGCCGACGCGCACGTCGGTGTTGGGCTCGATCATGACGCCGCTCTCGGCCATGCGCGTCATCAGCTCGTTGCTCACCTGCACCAGCGTATCCCAGTCGGGACCACGGACGGTGAACACCACCGGCGATCCGCCGCCACGTTCGGCGGTGAGGATCTGCTGGCTCATGTCGACGACCTGGATGCGCATACCAGGGTAGGAGCGCAGCTCGCGGCTCAGGCGTTGCTGAAATTCGCTCTGAGACACCGAGCGTTGGCCGCGCGGCACGAGCGTCAGGTACATGCCCGCTTCATTGCCGGCATCATTGCGACGGCTGCCGACGAAGGTGTAGGAGACCTTCATCTCCGGCTGGGCGTGGATGAAGTCCTCGACCCGCCGCATCAGGCGGTCGGTCTCCAGCACGTCGGTACCGACGGCGGTCTGCACGCGCACCATCAGGCGGCTCTGATCCTGCGATGGAACCAGTTCGACCGGCATGCGCAGCAGCACCAGCAACGCCAGGGTCAAGGCACCGGCGGTCACCACGATGGTGGAGACGGGATGACGCACAGCGATGGGCAGGACCTTGCCGTAGGTTGTTGCCAGCCAGGTGAACATCCCGTCGGCCGCGCGGCCAATCAGGCTGCGGCGCGGCGAGATGTCGAGGAATTGCGCGCAGCGCGCCGGCGTCAGCGTGATCGCTTCGACGTACGAAAAGAGGATCGCCACGCAGAGCGCCACGCCGAACTGGAAGAAAAAGCGCCCGATCATGTCGTCCATGAACAATACCGGCGAGAAGATCGCGACCACCGCCAGCGTCGACGCCAATGCCGCAAAGGTAATCTCACGCGTGCCGATGCGCGCGGCTTCGATGCGGCTGCTGCCCTCCTCGCGGTGCCGGGTGATATTCTCCAGCACCATGATCGCATCGTCGACCACCAGACCAACCGCCAGGCCAAGGCCGAGCAAGGTGAAGGTGTTGAGCGTCATGCCTAAGAAGTAGAGCACGCCGATGGTGCCGAGCAGCGACATGGGGATGGCGAGGACAACATTGAGCGTCGAGGAGAAGCTGCCGAGGAACAGCCAGCACAAGATGGCGGTGAGGAACACCGCGACGACGATCTCGAACTGTAATTCGTTCATCGATTCCTCGATGAAACGCGTGCTGTCGAAGGTCACCTGGAGCACCATACCCTCATCCAGGGTCGGCTGGATGCGTTCGGCCGCCGCATAAATGCCTTTGGCCACCTTGACCGCATTGGCGCCGTGCTGCTTGCGGATGCCCAATCCGTGTGAGGGGATGCCATTGACGCGCACCAGGCTGGTGAGGTCAGCGAAGCCGTCCTCAATCAGCGCCACTTCGCTGAGACGCACAGGTGTGCCGCCCTGGGTCGCCACCACCAGTGCGCGCAGGGCGGTCAGGTCCATGGCCTCGCCCATCACGCGCACGTTCAGTTCACGTCCGGCGACTTCGAGCTGGCCGGCCGGCAGTTCGACATGCTGACGATTGAGGGAGTCGATCACCTGATCGATGGTCAGTCCACGCGCGGACAGCCGTTCGCCGTCGATCCACACCCGCACATTGCGCTCACGCGAGCCGCTGAGGAACACCTCGCTGACGCCTGGGACGCTCTGCAACTGGTCACGGATGCGGTAACGCGCGGTGTCGCTCAACAGTTTCGGCGCGAACGCCCCCGACAGGCTCAGCCACATGATCGGCGAGTCGTCGGTGTTCGACTTGCTGACCGACGGGGGATCGATGCCCGGTGGCAGGCTGCGCATTTCACGTGCGATCACCGCTTGGACATCCTGCATGGCCGCGTCGATGCTGCGCGTCATGGGGAATTGCAGCTCGATGCTGGCGCTGCCCTGGCGCGACGAACTGCGCATGCTTACCAGCGATTCGACTTGGCTGAGTTCGGTCTCCAACTCGACGACCACATCCTGTTCGATCACATTAGGCGCGGCACCTTCCCACGTCACCGAGATGCTGATGGTTGGCTTGTCGACATCGGGAAATTGGCTGACGCCGATACGGCTCCACGCGACGGCACCAAACAGCACCACCACGGCCATGAGCATCCAGGCCATCACCGGATTGCGGATGCAGGCCTCGGTGATGTTCATGGCGCAGCGGGTGTTTTCGCGGTCTGAGCCTTGGGGGTGGTCCCGGGAACTGGCAGGCGCTGAACGGTGATGCGGGCATCATTGCTCAGGCCCTCCGCGCCAAGGACGATCAAGCGCTCGCCGGCAGTCAGGCCTTTGCGGATCTCAACCTGGCCATCGGCGGTGCGCAGGCCGAGCGCCAACACGCGTTCTTCTGCGCGTTCGTCGTCTTCGCTCCCGCGCACGACGTAAGCGAGAAAACCACGTTCGCTCGGACGGATGGCTGCCGCAGGCACCACCACGGACTCCTGCGATTGCACCGCGATGGTCACGCGCGCGAATGATCCAGGGATGAGTTTGGCCTGCTGTGGATCGTCGACGTGTGCGGTCAGATCGACCAGCCGGGTGGTCGGATCAGCGCCCGCGCCAAGGTGGGTGATCACCGCGCCGTATTCAGCACCGGTATCGTCGACGCGGAAACGCAGGCGATGGCCGGTGGCGATGCGGGTGGCATCCATCTGCGGAATGCGGCAACGCACCAGCAACGGATCACGTCGCAGCAGGGTCGCCAATTCGGTGCCAGGTAGGACGTACTGACCGGTCTGGATCGGTCGCGTCTGCAGGACACCAGCGACTGGCGAACGTACCAACGCATCGGCCAGATCGAGTTCGGCGACCTGGAGAGCCGAGTGCGCAAGATCACGTTCGGCGATGGTGGTGGCGACGCGTGCGCGTGCGGCTTGCAGATCCTCTTCGCGAACCAGGCCGGGGTTCTCACGATTGACCGATTCACGGCGCGCGAGTGAGCCGTTGGCATCGATCAGCATGGCTTCTGATTTGGCCAGTTGGGCCTTGGCCGCGTTGAGCGCCAGACGGAAACGTTCCGGTTCGATCTCGACCAGCACGCGCTCGGTGGTGGTCTGTTCACCTTCCTGGAATGACACCGCACTCACCCGGCCAGCGACCCGGGCGGTGATGCGCACGGTTTCAAAGGCTTCGACCGAACCGACGGCATTGACCACGTAGGTGACCACACCGGTGGTCACCGGTTGGACTTCGACCGGAAAACGCAGGCGCGGGCGTTTGCTGTCGGTGCCGCTGGTGGCGTTGCCCCCGCAACTGCTCAACAGCAGGCCGAGCAGCATGGCGCTGACCAACGCGGATAGCGACAATGGGTGGGAAGAGTCCCCGAGGCGAGGCAGAGCGACGCTCATGGTGTGCTTTCTGGCGGCACCGGTGCCTGGCCGGCAGGCCAACGACCCACTACCTGATCAAGGGTGAGTTGTGCCTGCTGCTGGTTGAAGCGGCTGCGCGCCAGTTCGACCTGTGCTTCGTATTCGGCGACGTTGGCGTCGGCTTGTTCCAGGGCGGTCGATAGGCCCTGTTGGAAACGGATGCGGATCTCTTCGGCGTTCTGCCGTGCGACGGTCACGCGCACCTGCGCCTGCTCCACCGCCGCGCTGGCGGTGGCGAAGTCCGACAGGCTGTTCGACAACTCCAGACCGAGCCGCCGCCGTGCTGCTTCCACGATCAACGCCTGTTCGCGCGCGACCGACGCCAGCCGTTCGCGTCGGCCATACCGTGCGCCGCCATCGTAGAGATCCCAACTCGCCACCAGCGACGCGCGCCAATCGGTGGTGTCACCACGGAAAGTGCGCGTCGCATTGTCGGTGTAGCTGCCTTCGGCGCGCAGGAAGAACTTCGGCAGGGTGTCAGTGAGCGGTTCCTCGGCAGCGAAGCGCGCGGCGGTCGCACGCTCCTGGGTTGCCAACAGATCACCGCGCAGGCGGCCGGCTTCGGCCAGCATATCAGCGAATGGCGCGGGTTTGTCCGTGCTCTCCGACGGCGCCTGCAAGGCGGGCCAGGTATTGTCGGCTTGCAACTGACTTGGTTCCGCACCCAAGAGATAGAACAACGCGTAACGAGCTTTCAGCGTTCCGCTGCGGGTGCGGATCAGTTCGGTCCGTGCAGTAGCGGATTCCAACTGACTACGGGTCACCGTGCTGCGCTCAACCAAGCCAGCGTCGGCACGCAGACGTGCTTGGCGCAGGGCTTCCTCCGCGACTTCCAGACGTCGAATTGCGGCCTGTTCCAAGGAATCCGCGGCGAGCGTCAGGTAAAAGCTGTTGGCGGTGTCGAACGCCAACGCCCGGTGGATCTCCCCCGCATCAAGTCGCTCGGCTTCGACCAAGCGATTGGCCTGCCGTACGCGCGGGATGGAACTCGGATCAAACAGGCGCAGCGACAAGGCCAAGTCACCATCGAAATAGGAATCCTCCTGGCTCGACCACGGCGTGTAGCTGGCGCTCAACGACAAGTTCGGCAGCAGTTCGGCGTAGGCTTCGCGTTTGGCACCGTCGGCCTGCACCATGCGTTCGCGCGCGATGGCGGCGTTCTCATTGACGCTCTGTGCGCGCTTCAGCGCCGCATCCAGGGTCAGCGTTTCTGCCGCCGTCAGCCACGGGGTGCCGAGGGCGAGTGCTACTAGGATGGTGGACAACCAGGAAGGGGGGCGACGCATATGCTATGCACACGTATTAATGCTTGATCCGGCGGACGCTGAGCGTCAATCCCGCCAGCATGCACAAGAGCAGCAGGGCGGAGATGCCTTGACCGAAGCCACACTGGGAGGTGTGGCTGTCCGTACTCTGCACAGTACCCGGCACGGGCTTCTGTCCGTTTAAGATGCCATCGACCACCAAATTGCGGTTGGCGCTCAGCGATCCGGCCTGGCCTGGGGTGGGCAGGATCAAAACCGCGGGATTGGTCGTGCCTGCCCTCACGATCGAGCCGCCATTCAAGGCCAAGGCGGTGGTGTTGGTATAATCCAGGTCGGCGCTGCTGTCCTCAGGACCGACGGTATAACGGAAGCTCAGCGTGGTGGTGCCGTTGCCATCGAAGTACTGCGCCAACGCGGGAGATGGTCCGGCAGCGACGTCCAGCGTCGGAGACCCGGTGACGGCTACCGCTTCGCTGAAGGTGACCGTGATAGTGATGATGGACCCCAGCAGGTAGGTGCCGTTCGGAGTGCTCGGGCCCGAACTGACGTCCGTCACCCCAGTGTCGTCGTTGCCCAGGGTCATGCTGGCGATGCCCGCACCTGGTTTGATCAGGTAGGTGGAAGACGAGGTCAATGAAACGGTCAGGACCTTCCCATCGTCAGCCAGGCTGTCGTTGATGATGGTCACCGGGATGTTGACGAAGTTCTGATTGGCCGGGATGTCGATGGAGACGAGCGCCTGATAATCGATACCGGCGATCGCGGTACCGCTCGCGACAAAGGTGAACGGCACAGCCGAGGTCCGCGCCGGCAGGGGGTAACTCACGGTGAATGAGCCATTGGTGGCCGGTTCGGCCGCCGTGACATTGAGTACAATCTCCAATACCGGTTCGTCATCGAGGATGACAATGCTGTCGCTACTGCTCACCGGTGCGGTGTAGATCGTCCCACCAGCGCCGTCACCGTTGATCGTCACCGTGATGGTTTCCGACAACTCGGCGAGATTGTCATTGTCGATCGTCAGGCTAATCGTCGCGGAATTGGATCCATTCGGGATGGTGATGGTATTCGACAGGGATGGATCAATGGCCGGAGCGGACACCGTGTAGTCCTCTTCAAAGGTCGCGGTGCCGGAAATGGTGAAGTTGACGTCAAGATCGCCGACCGACGTCATGCGTATGAAAGTGAAGGTGAGGGGCGTGTTGTCGGATTCGTTGATGGTGGCTTGCGATGCGACGATCAGCACCTGTTCGGCAGCGCTGGCCCGCCCCGTCGACATCAACAGCAGCAACAGACCAAGAGCAGCGAGACAGCGTGGAAAGCAGGGGTAGTGAACAGTCATGGTGTGATCCAATGGGAGTGACGTGGTAGATCCGCAGCGACCTCAGAAACGATAGCCCCCGGCAAGGCCGAAGCCGACGCCGCGACGGATCACAGTCAGGTCGCTGCTACTGCCATCAGAAAAATCGATGTTGGTCACACTACGTCCGTAGCGCGCATCGATTGTCAAACCGAGCAGCCAGTGTTTTTCCGTCAGGTAGCCACCGACGCGGATGCCGGTGTCGTAGCCCCAACCGTTGCCGCTCGACCGTTGGTAGGACAGCGACTGCGGATCGGTGCGGATCTCGCTCTCGGCGCGGGTCAGCTCCAGCCCGTAGAAGGGAACGATGGTCAGGAATCCACTAATGCCCTCCGGTTCATCGATGATGCCGTACTGATAGCCGGCCTGGATCGCCGCACCAAAGCTGCGGTAGGTCAACGTGCTATTCGAGCCGTTGCCGTAGTTGGTGTCATTCACATCAAAACTGTCCGGAGTGATGTCCTGCGTCATGCCGTTCACTTCAATGCCCCAGACCCAGCCACCCCATTCCTGCGCGTGGCCGTTGAGGTTGTTGAAAGCCACCTGCGTCCCGCGTTTGTCGGTGTCCTTCCAGGCATAGGTAGTGTTGGTGCCGCCGGACGATCGCGTGCGTTCCGTCACTTCGACGGAGGGGGTGCTGGTGAATCCCGCGGTGAGTTGCGAGAAGAAGAAGACGTCATGTTCCGGTGCAAAGTCGGCCGCCGGCACGCAGGTGGCGGCCGAGGCGAGCACAGCGAAGACGGGCAACAATCTAGACATGCAGGATCCTTGGCAGGAAGTGATCATCAGTCAGCACGACGCCGGATCAGCCGGCTGGAGCAGGAGAAGAGGCCAAAAATACCGAGCAGCACGGCGGCAGCCGATCCGCCCAGACCACAACCGCCACCGGAGGTGGTACTGCCGACCGGCACGCTCGGTCCGCCACCGACGGTGACAGCGATGGCAACCGTCGCTGTCGCGGAGGTCAAGGCACCATCGTTGACGGTGAAGGTGACGGAATCCGTGCCGGCGTAGCCTGTTGTCGGTAGGTAGGTCAGGAAGGGTGCCGCGCCGCTGAGCGTACCGTGGGAAGGGCTGCTGGCGACGGTGAAGCTCAGCGAAGCATCGGGCAGGTGGTCGGAATCGTTGCCGGTCAGGATCACCCCGAGCGCGGTATCCTGTGCCACGCTCCACGATTGGGTGTCGGCGGTGGGTGCAGTATTGGCCACAACGGTGATGCTCACCGTCGCCACGGAGCCATCCACCGTGCCATCGTTGGCGTGGTAAGTGAAGGAATCGGAGCCGACGTGACCGAGCATCGCGGTATAGGTCACGGGAGTACCGGTCGTGTCGGTCATGTCTTGGCACTGGTCACTATTGGAACGGAGTGTGATGAAGGCAGCGCCTGCTGTTTGAGCAGGACGGACTCCGGCACCGGCTCCGCCGCCATGGCCACGGACCACAACCACACGCTCAGCACGACGAATGGGCGGATCAACAGCATGCGTGCCCTCCGACGGCGGCCACGGCAGATACCGTGGCGAAGGCGACTGGATACCCACAGCCTGCGGATTCTCAACGGTTCACGCGTGTTTCCGTGGATTGGCGGCTCTGAGGCCTCGAAATTCCGAGCCGCACGTTGATCAGCTTCCGAATCAGCGGTCGAGCAGGCGATCCAGGCGGCCATCGGCAGCCGTCAGGCGGCGTTCGGCTTCGGCGCGGTCGATCCCGAGACGTCCCATCACCACTGCGGTTTTGGCCGATCCGTCAGCACGATCCAGAGCGGCGAAACTCGCCGGGCGATCCAGCCCGGTGAGGGTGGCGACGATCCGCGCCGCACGATCGCGCAGTTTGGCGTTGGTCGCACGCACATCGACCATCAGGTTGCCGTAGATCTTCCCGGCGCGCACCATCAGCGCGGTGGAGATGGTGTTAAGCGCCAGCTTGGTCGCGGTGCCAGCCTTGAGGCGAGTTGAACCGGTGAGCACTTCAGGGCCTGTCGGCAGCAGCAGGAGGTGGTCGGCATCCACCGGCTTGGCCACCGCCACACAGGTCATCAGCGCGGTACGTACGCCCGCAGCCTTGGCGAAACGTATCGCACCCAACGCATACGGAGTGGTGCCGCCGGCGGCGATGCCGATGAGCGCATCGCGTGACGTCAGTCGCAGCGCGTCCAACTCCGCTTTCGCGCCGTCGAGTTCGTCCTCTTTGCCTTCACTCGATTTCCGCAGCGCGCCGTCACCACCAGCGATGATGCCGACCACGCGTCCGGGTTCGACCTGGAAGGTCGGCGGCGCCTCGGATGCATCGAGCACGCCGAGCCGGCCACTGGTGCCGGCACCGACATAGATCAAACGTCCACCCGCGACGAACCCCGCTTCAACGTCAGCGATGAATGCCGACATCGCCGGTGCGGCGGTGTCGAGCGCGTCGAACACCGCGCGGTTCTCTGCGTTCATCAACGCCACCAAGCCGGCCGCATTCAAGGTGTGCAGCGCCGCACTGCGCGGATTGCGCTGCTCGGTGCTCAGGTGCGAACGGTCGGGTGGGAGCGTCATAAATCAGGAGCTGGAGAGATTAACCGCAGAGGGCGCGGAGGTCGCAGAGGGGAAAGCGTTCGAGTGGAGTCGTATCGCTCATCCCAACTCCGCGCCCTCTGCGCCCTCTGCGGTTTGATCGGTTGTCCGGTTACTTCCCAGCAGCGAGCAGCGCTTCGGCGGCCTTGGCAATCTCGGCGGTGCGCTTCTCGGGTTCCTTCTTGCCATCGATGCGGCGCGCGCCTTCGATCTGGTTGAAGAGTTTGTCGGCGTTGCCGGCGTCGGCGGCGACCGCCTTATCCCACGCTGCCTGCAGGTCGGCCTCGGGTTTGCCCGAGAGCTTGGCCAGATCGGCGACCGCAGCGGCATAGCCAGCGGCCTTGGACCTCTTCTCGATCTCCACTTGGAGTTCGGGGTTCGGGGCCGCGGGGCCGTCGGTCTGCTTGGCCGCCCACTTGATGCCGGCCAGGACGTGTTGCTGGAACAGCGGATTTTTCCAAGTCGATTCGTTGTGGCCGAGGTTGGTGTAGAACAGACGGCCCTTTTCGTAGTCGCGCACCCACGACACCGGCACCAGGCGCGGCATCTTGAGACCGGTCTTCTCCATGTTGAGCGAGATCAGTACGCGCACGGCGTTCATGTCGTAGTTCTTGTACTGGTAGATCTCCTCCTTGAAGCCGAACTCCGCCGGCCACATCGCAACGGTCGGATGCGACGGCTCGTGGTTGGTGAACACCACGTCGTTGCCGGAGTTCCACGGATGGCCGGCGAAGCTGCCGTTGATCAGCGAGTGGAACGGTTTGAAATTGCCGCCGGTGTCGGTTGCACTGTGGATGCCGACCATCGCTTTGCCGGATTTCAACCAGCCATCGAATGCGTTCCAGGTGTCTTCGGTGAAGGGGATCGGCTCATTCTTCTGCACCCATTCCTCGTCTGGAGTCTTGGCCTTCACCGGCTCGTTCTTGCCGAGGATGTTGCCGGTGGAGTAGAACATCACCACGTCCATGTCCTTCAGCAGGTCGGCGGTGATCAGCGTCGCGTCCTTTGAACACTGCACGGTGAAGACGCCGCTGTCTTTGCCGATCTGGGTGACGATCTCCTCCGCCATCGACAACTTGTCGATCGCCGGACGCTTCACCACCGAGTGCTGGAAACCACCGGATTGGGTGAGGAAGAACACCTTGAGCGGCTTGCTGTCAGCGGCGTCGAGGTGCCCGATTCCGCTGCCTGTTACGACAGCGAGGGCAACGGAAGCGATCAGGAAGCGGAGGGGGTTGCGCATGGGGAGCCTTTCAGCGGGTGTCAGATCGAGGTCGGCAGGTTCGCGGAGTGTTCCGCAGAGCAAGGGATACGATGAGAGCCCGCCAGCGTTTCACCGTGGCACGGGCGTCTCGCCCGTGTGGTTGGTGTTGGTCCGTTGATCGCGGATGGCGACATGGGCGGGACGCCCATGCCACGGGGCGATCAGTTGACGAACACCCAACTGCCCGACAGCGGCGCCTTCACCACCCCGGTGACACGCGGGATAGTGATGGGAATCACGTCTTCGCACAGCGCGCCAAGGATACCCATGGCGCAGGCTTCACGCAACGTCGCCGGGACACCCAGGTCGTCGGTGGTCGACACCGTCACGCCGGCACGGGCGCGGATCTCCTCGACCAGCGCCTTGTTGCGCACGCCGCCACCGGCCAGCACCAGACGGTCGCAGGGCAGTGCTTTGGCGACGATGACCTCGGCGATAGCGGCACAGGCAGTGCGCAGGGTGTCGGCGACTTCCTCTAACGCATGGCGTTCGGCCCACTCGCCAAGTTCATCGCCGGTGCCCAGGCTGCGCCCGGCATCGGCCTGTTTGCTCAGCAGATTCGCCAAGTCGACCTTGGCATCACCATCGACGGTGCCGCTGAGCGCGGTGCGACCATCACGGTCGAACGGTTGATTGAGCAGCGCGCGCGCCATGCGATCGAGCAGTTGGTTGCAGGCGCACACGTCGCCGCCATCAAGGTGGCGCACCTGTTCGTGCCCAGGCAGACGCGTCACGTTGCAGAAACCGCCCAGGTTGACCACCGAGCGGCGTTCGCTGGCGTGACGGAACATCACCCAATCGGCCATTGGTGTAATCGGCGCACCTTGTCCACCAGCGGCCAGGTCCATCCCGCGCAGATCGTAGACCACATTGGCGTTGAGCGCCCAGGCGATCGGCGACGGGTTGAGCAACTGCCAGGACACCGGCGGCTGATGGAAGACGGTCTGACCATGCACAGCGATGAGATCAGGGGTCTTTCTGCCACACGCTTCCTTGATCGCCTCGATGTGCAGCAGCGAAAAATCGTGCGTAGTACGTGCGATCTCCGCCGCGGTCATCGGCTGTTGTTCCGCCAGAGCGCGCAGGCGTTTGCCGACCTCGCCGAGCGGCAGCATCACCTGGCTCTCGATCGTCACGCGCATCTCCAAACCATGGCCATCGACGGCCAGTGCCGCGACATCGATGGCGTCAAGGCTGGTGCCGGTCATGCAGCCGACCACCTTGCGAATGCCGGGGTGACGTCCGGCGACACGGCTCATGCGCGCCTGTTCGACCTTGGCTCGTTCGCCAGGGCGCAGGGGGATCTTGGGGATGTTGCCGATGCGGGTCTTGGGCATGTCTTCTCTAGCAGTCCGGAGGTCCGGAAGTCCGGCTGTTTAGGAAAACAGCCGGAAGTCGGGAACCCGCGAATCAAGTGGGTCGGGAGTTCATCGCGGGGGCAGCAGATGTCCAGGACGGCGGGGGTGTTTCAGCCGACGGCGAATTCGTTGATGAGTCGTTGATAATGGCGGCAACTGTCATCCAGACCGCCTGGACGGCAGCGTTGCAGCCATAGGTCACGGTGTTGCGCGATCAGGTCCCGGTAGAGCTCGACGCAGTCATGGACCTCGTCGATGGACGTGCCCGCCCGCCGTACCAACGCACGGGTCGCGGCAGTCATCGCCACCGCCAGGGTGTGCGTCAATTCGCGCTGTACGAGCCGCGACGGCACTGTTTGTGGGACCTTTCCACGGCGATCAGTGTCGATGAACTGTTCGAGCTGGTTGGCGGTCTCCTCCCAGGCGGTTGCGTCTGGCAGCCATTCCTCATCCACCGCCTTGGTGGTGTCGGTGAACAGTGCGGATGCGTTACGCAGCGGCGTGGGTGATCCATCGGCAGCCGGCCGGCCGCCGATGGTCCGCAGCGCGCGATCCACATCGCCCAGGTCATCCAACCAGGTGCCGATGGCGAGTGAGCGATCCTGGAAAGCATGGAGAGCCGACGCACGGACATCGTAGTCCTGCGTTCCGCTCCATGCCCGATGCGCCCCTTCGGCCAAGGCATGCAAGGTGATCGGCCATTGCTGACGGTGGCCGAGATCACCCCACGCGGTGACGAGGTAGCCGGCAGCGCCATGACCTGCACCATCACGCGCAGCGGCGAGCATGTTCCCGCGGCGTTCCGTCGTGCGCCCGGTGATCGAACGCCAGCACGACGTGCCTGGGCAGACCCACACCTCGCGTCCGGCGGTGCGCAACTGATCACACCATTTGGCGAACGGTGCGTCGGGTTCATAGCCCCACGCCAGACCGATGAGATCCTCCGGCAGGCCGCTCAGCGCTTCCGGATGTTCGAGTGCGATGTCGGCCCAGAACTGTGGGCGTTTGCCATGTTTCTTCGCCACGGCGCAGACCTTGGCGACGAACTCCAGGTAGACCGCGGCGCGACCACGGCGGCTGACCTCGTAGCGCGAGCGGCCTTGGCCCAGGTCGAAGGTTTCGTCACAGCCGATGTTAACCAGTGGACTGCTGAAGTTCGGCAGCAGTTGACCGAGCAAGTCGTCGATCAGGGCGAGCGACCGTGGATCAGACGGGCACAGGCTGAAGCCACCGGTGCGCGTCACCAGACCGTTGAAGTCCCAGGTGCCGGTCGGCGCGATCTCGGCGAGGGGGGCGTAGCGTGAATGCTTGAACCACGACGACAGATGGCCGAAACAGTTCTGATTGGCGGCCAGTTCGATGCCGCGTTCACGGCAATAGATGTCGAGCGCGCGGATCTCATCCGCCGTCATCGGCGACGCATCGCGCCACACGTCGTCATGCCCGACGTAAGCGAAGGTGTGCTCAGTGTAGAGTTGGAGGTGGTTCATCTTCCACGAGGCCAACGTGTCGACCACTTCGTAGAGATGCGCCATGGTCGGCACGCGATCACGGCTGATATCGAGCATGAAGCCACGTTTGGCGAACACCGGCGCATCGTCGATCACCAAGCAGGGCAAGGTGTCGCCGTACTGGATGCGCAGTTGCGCCACGGTCGCTGCGGCATGCCGGCGTCCGGCAGCGGAACGCCATGCCCAGCGGATACCGTCATTGGTGATTGCTAGGTGGTAGGCCTCGTCGCCCGGCAGCGCGATGACCTGGGCGCCGACGTCGAGCGGTTCCGTCCACCGCACCGTCCCACCCGTCAGCGTTAGCTGACGCGGTGATGGCAACAACAACGGCGGCAAGGTGCTCAGGTCTGACATGGGCGGGCATCCTGGGATGAGCAGCGCCGGCACAAGATCGACCCCTGGGAGAGGCGAGCCCCAGCTCGCCTGGGTGTCGACCCGATTCGATCCGCACGTCTGATAAGCGGGATCGCCGTGAGG
>JACDEI010000095.1 GCA_013816485.1 Planctomycetota bacterium | reverse complement strand
TTCCCATGCAGGCCGCCCGCCCGAATAGCTGCCTTTGTCAAGTGGAAATCAATGGGAAGTAATACGCAACCGACTGCGTGGACAGAACTTGGCGGCTAAGTTTACAGGCATTGCCCGGAGGGACGGCGGAAATCATCAGCGATTCAGCCGTCCCTCCGGGACTAGTGCGTCGACCCGTTAGGTTCCCGGCACTGAAGTGCCGGGCTATTACCACAACGTCCCTGCGGGACGCGCCTCGCTTTCCAGCATTGGCGTCCCGCCCGTGATCCGGAAGATGTTCGCGGTCCGACATCCAGCAGATCACGGGCGAGACGCCCGTGCCACGGGGCGACAGTTCGTCCAGGATCTTACTCCACCGCCATCGCCCCGGCGATGCGCACGGTGCCTTGGCTTGGCCGCGACTGATCGGCCTGATCGAGCAGGAACAACGTGTCGAGTTTCAGGGGCGCTTTCGCCACGCCGTCGTTCGCACCGCCCCAATGTGCGGTGTGCGGGGTGATGGTGAAGGTCAGCCACTTCCAGCCCATGAACGTCAGACGTCCGCCTTCCGGTTGAAAAATCTGCCCGCTGGCGTCGACCACGCGTAGCCGCGCGATGTTGCCGCTGCCATCGCCACAAACCCACATGCCGATCTCTTTCGCCGCGCCGAGATCGAAGGGGGACTTCGGCACGAGACGCAGGAACTTCCAGCCCTTGTCCAGGCGGTAATCGAGGTCCAAGGTTGCCTGCCCGCCGAGCCCGACCATCACCTCTGCGGTGGTGGACTTCAGTGTCTGCGTCGAGGCGACCGTGGTGTCACCGTCTGGATGAAGCGACCAGGTTGCGGGATCCAGCGGCAGCGGTCGATAGATCCTGGCCGGCAATGAACGGATCATGGCAGCGCCGGATCCGGCGGTGACCTCGACGCCCAGGTGGAAAGGCTCGGGCAGACGATCGACCACGAGTGGCAGCAGCAGGGTCTGGCCACCGAAGACCGCGACATCCCGCGCCCTGTTCAGTGGTTCGCCGGTTTCGGCGGTAACCTGGATCTGTCCGCGGAAGTTGGTCCCGGCAGAATTGTCGACCAGCACCGGCACCCGAGTCTTCCCGTCCGTGGTGACCGGAGCCAGCACGCGCAGGTGGACGGGATTACTGATCACTGGCCGGGTGGTCTGGGTCCAGACCACCGAACCGTTGATGCGCAGGTCGACAGTGATGGGTGGTTGCGACGGCGCGCGTTCACCGATTGGCAGTATGGCTTTCACGGGGAAGTGCATCCCGGGCGCGATCATCACGCCGTCGGTGCCGACCTCCACGCTGCTTTCGAGCGGATTCTGGAATTGGGTGATGATAGTTTCGACAAGTGGCGGAGGACCGATGACGTGCCGCTTGTTGATCGGATCAAACTGATGGACGAGCTCACCCGTTTGGGCTGCGGTCACCACCACCTCCAAAGGCAACCGCTCCCACGCCACCGCCAGACGCAGCGATGGATTCGCGTCGATCGGCGCGAGGTACTGCACGTCACCGGTGAGCGTCAGTGTGAGTCCAGCGGCATCGGCGACCATGTTTGGCACTTCCGCACCCAGATGCCCGGTGACGCGGAAGCGCCCGGTGCTCGCCGGGATGGTGACAGTGCGCGGCGCATCCCCGCTGGTCCACGCCGCCAGACGAAGCTGATCACCTTTGGCGAACAATAGGACATGTTCGTCTTCCTTGAGAGCGAGCGCCTTGCTGAACTGATATCCTTTCAGCACCGTCGTCAGCGTCTTGGCCGCGAGGTACGCGGGCTTCGGTTCGTAGACTTCGGCTTGTCCGTCGCGGTAGGCATGTCGCACAGTGCCGAAGTTGTGTTCCGCTTCCTTCGCATCGGTTCCGTCGTCATGCCAGTCGTACCAAATGGAAATGGGCACTTCGTTGGCGATGTTGGTCAACCATTGCCGTGGCAGATACTGCCCTTGCCGCACCTCATCGTAACCCTTGCCCCAGCCGTTGATGGAGGAGCTGTAGCCCCATTCGCCGGAGAGGATGGGAAGGACCTGGGATGGCGCCACGACCGGCTGATCTTTGTAAGTAACAGCGACACCCATCATGCGTTTCAGATCATGTCGCGCGATCAACTGCCGCATCGTGCGGTAATCTTCCGCCACGGTCTCCGGCGGCCGATGCCGATACGGATGCACGCTCACCGCATCCCACACCGCCAGACAACCGGCCTTGAAGCAGGTCTCCATGAACGCGAGGTCGATCTCGGACGTCGTCGGTCCGACGAAGATATCTTTCGGCGCAACGGCACGGATGGTCTCGCCCACCGCAAGCGCGAGCTTGGCGTAGTCCTCGGCATTGGGCACCGGCTTCCAGAACATCCCGTGATTCGGCTCGTTCCACATCTCCCACACGCTGCCGCGTCCGGCGAAACGCTGCATTGCCGCTTTGACGAAGGCGCAGAACGCCGCGCGGCCCTCCTCGGTGTGCGGTGACAGTCCACCGTCGTACAGGCGATGGCCGTAATCGAGGATGAAGTACGCGCGCAGTCCCAAGCGGTCGAGATCGGCCAGCAGGTGGTCGTAGGCGCTGAAGTCGTAGACGGCCTTCTGCTTCTCGATCCCTTCCCAGAAGAAGTCCATGCGCACGAAGCGGAAGCCGCCAGCCGCGAGCATCTCCAGTTCGCCGGGTTTGGCGTGGGTGAAGTGGATGTTCACGCCGACACCATCGAGCGTGCCGGGTTTGGGTAGGCCCACCTCGCCGGCAGCGGCGGCATTAAGACCAAGGAGGGCGAGGAGCAGCAGCAGGGAGCGGGTCATGGCGTCCGTGATGGGAGGGGGGACGGAGCATCAACGGGGAAGGCTTCCTGGCGTTTCATGGCGTTCGGCGTTCGGCGTCTCCGGATTGCTGGATGGTATCGGGCAGCCTGAAGCCTGCGGTCCCAGGGGACGACGCACTTCGTCCCAACAGTGTGGATCGCCCATCACAACCTGACCCAGATCGTAGGTAACCTTTTGCCCACCAACCGCATTGGATAGCGCCCCGCGCACACCGCTCTGGGCGGCGTGACACCGGCGTTTGGCAGTCCCGCCGGTCACCGTATCGTCCGCGTCCCGTTTCCTGGCTGCCCCACCGCGTTCTTCGGAGCACCCATGTCCATCCGTTTCCTCACCACCGCGCTGATCGTGGGCGCTCTCGCCTGGCCAGCGGCCTCGTTGTCCGCGGCCGAGAAGAAGCCCAAGAAGGAAGAGGCCGGCCCGATGAAGCTGCTGGTCTTCAGCAAGACCAAGGGCTTCCGCCACGACTCGATCGAGGTCGGCGTCGAGACGGTGAAGAAGTTGGGCAAGGACAACGGCTTCATGGTCGATGCCACCGAAGACTCCGCTCTGTTCACCGTCGAGGTGCTGAAGAACTACAAAGTGGTGATGTTCCTCAATACCACCGGCGACGTGCTCGATGACACGCAGCAAAAAGTTTTCGAAGAGTACATCCGTATCGGCAACGGCTACGTCGGCGTGCATTCCGCGTCCGACACCGAGTACGACTGGCCGTTTTACGGCCAACTTGTCGGTGCTTATTTCGCTGGTCACCCGGACCAGCAGAAAGCGAAGCTGCTGGTCGTCGACAAAAAACATCCGGCGACCGCCCACCTGCCGGACATGTGGGAACGATTCGACGAATGGTACAACTTCAAGAAAGCGCCCGAAGGCGTGAACGTGCTGATCAAGATCGATGAGAAGAGCTACAATCCGGGTGGAACCGCCATGGGCGACAACCATCCGATGTGCTGGTACCACACCATCGATGCCGGCCGGTCGTTTTATACCGCCAGCGGCCACACCAAGGAAAGTTACGCCGACCCGCTGTTTCAGCAGCACCTGCTCGGCGGCATCATGTACGTGTCCGGGCTGCTCGATAAACCAGACCCCAAGAATAAGAAAAAGAAATAATCCATCACCACGCCACGCAGGCAACGTCAGCCAACGCCAGCCAACGTCAGCTCAGCGTGGTCGTAGAATGCCTCACGCTCGCCGCGGGCCCACCCGCCAACCAGGGATACCAAATCGCATGCATCTCCGCACCGTTCTGTCCGCCACCGTCCTCGCCACTTTTGGCCTGAGTTCTTTCGCTCCCGTCGCCTCTGGTGCCGATGAGTTGAAAGTCCTGGTCTTCAGCAAGACCAAGGGTTTCCGCCACGACTCGATCGAGGTCGGTACCCAGGCGATCAAGGAAATCGGCAGGGAGGCCGGTTGGGCGGTCGATGCGACCGAGGACAGCACGCTGTTCACCGATGACACGCTGAAGAAGTACCGCGCGGTGGTGTGGCTCAACACCACGGGCGATGTGCTCGATGACGCGCAACAAGGTGCGTTTGAGCGCTTCATCAAGGCCGGCGGCGGGTATGCCGGCGTGCACTCCGCGTCGGACACCGAATACGATTGGGCGTGGTACGGCAAACTGGTCGGCGCCTACTTCAAGAGCCACCCACACAACCAGAAGGCCAAGCTCAACGTCCTCGACAAGAATCACCCGTCGACCGCGCACCTGCCGGATGTGTGGGAACGTTTCGACGAATGGTACACCTTCCGAGCGGCACCGACCCACGTGAAGGTGCTGATGAAGATCGACGAGAAGAGCTACGAAGGTGGCGGGATGGACAACAACCATCCGATCTGCTGGTACCACGAGATCGACGGCGGCCGCGCGTTCTACACCGCCAGCGGTCACACCAAAGAGAGCTACAGCGAGCCGGATTTCCGCAAACACCTGCTTGGTGGCATGAAGTACGCCATCGGCGACAAGCCGCTCGACTACAGCAAGGCGCCGCCCAGCGAGGCGCGTTTCGAAAAAGTCGTCATCTCGCGCGAGATGAAGGACCCGATGCAGTTCACCATCCTGGGTGATGGCCGCATCGTGGTCATCGACCGCATGGGCAAGGTGCGCGTCATTCGCAAAGATGGCACCACCATCACCACCGAGGTGCCGATCTACGCCGTGGCCTCGGGCCCCAACTGGGAAGACGGCATGATCGGCGTCGCCGCCGATCCCGACTTCGCCAAGAACCCCTACGTCTACATCCTGCACGCGGTCAAAGGCGACGTGCCGAAGGAAGCGCTGATGCGCTACGGCTTCAAGGGCGACGAGATCGATATCGCCAGCGGCAAGGTCATCCTGGAGATCCCCAACTGCCGCACGGTCATCGGCCACTGCGGCGGCGGCATGAGCTTCGGCCCGGATCGCCAACTGTTCATCAGCACCGGCGACAACACCACGCCCTTCGTCAGCGACGGCTTCACGCCGATCGATCATCGCACCGAAGGCACCGACGCGCGCGCGACCTCGGCCAACACCATGGACCTGCGCGGAAAAATCCTGCGCATTCGCATCAAAGAGGACGGCACTTACGAGATTCCCAAAGGCAATCTCTTCCCCGTCGGCACGCCGGACACGAGGCCCGAGATCTATGTCATGGGTAACCGCAATCCGTTCCGTCATCATTACGATCCGGTGACCGGTTGGCTGTTGTGGGGCGAGGTCGGTCCCGACTCCGGCGGCGATAATCCCAATCGTGGCCCACGTGGTCACGATGAATTCAACCTCGCCAAGGGCCCTGGGTTCTTCGGCTGGCCGCTCTTCGTCGGCAACAACAAGGCCTACAACGACTACGATTTCGAGACCAAGAAGTCGGGCGACAAGTTCGATCCGGCCAAGCCGCTCAACACCAGCCCGCGCAACACCGGTCTCAAGGAACTGCCACCGGCGCAGATTCCGTTGATGTGGTACCCAGGTTCCAAGTCCGACGAGTTCCCCGAACTCGGTCAAGGCGGCCGCTGCGCCATGGGTGGCCCGATCTACCGCTTCAATGCGGGCTTGAAGTCCGAAGACAAGTTCCCCGCTTTCTTCGAGGGTAAGTGGTTCATCTACGAATGGATGCGTGAGTGGGTCAAGGTCGTCAGCTTCGACAAAGATGGCAACAAGACCTCGGTCGAGAACTTTGCCCCCGGCATCAAGTTCAAGAAGCCGATGGACATGAAGTTCGGCCCCGACGGCGCGCTCTACGTGCTCGAATACGGCACCAACTGGAGCAACAACACCGACTCGCAACTGTCGAAGGTGGTCTATGCCGGCGGCAACCGCTCGCCGATCGCCAACGTCGCTGCCGACAAGTACGTCGGCAAGGATCCGCTGACGGTGAAATTCAGCAGCGCTGGCACCCTTGATAAGGATGACGGCGATGTGTTGACGTATGCCTGGGACTTCGGCGGCAAAGGCACGTCGAGCGAAGCGAATCCGAGCTTCACCTTCAAGGAACCCGGCACCTACAACGTCACGCTGACGGTGAAGGACAAGGCCGGCAAGAGCGCAACCAATGGTCTGCCCATTGGCGTCGGCAACGATGAGCCGGTGGTGAAGATCGTCGAACCGAAGGCCGGCTCGTTCTTCGCCTGGGGCAAACCCCTGACCTTCAAGGTCGAGGTCAGCGACAGCGAAGACGGCTCCACCGCCGACGGCAAGATCAACGCGCAGAAGATCCAAGTCGCCGCGGTGTATCAGGACGGCGCCCCGGCAGCAGCACCAAGCGGCCATCAAGAAGCCCCGGTGCTGACCGGTGGCAGCGACAAGGGCCGCAAGCTCGTTGCCGGCAGTGATTGCCTGGCCTGTCACCAGATGCAGATGCAGTCGGTAGGCCCATCGTTCATGGCGATTTCCACCAAGTACCACAAGCAGGACATGAAGGAAAAACTGGCAGCGAAGATCATCGCTGGTGGCGCCGGAGCCTGGGGTCCGATCCCAATGGTTCCGCACCCGCAGCACAGCCTGGAAGTGGCCAAGGACATGGCCGGCTGGATCTTGTCGCTCGCTGACGCTCCGCCGCCCGCCACCGGCGCGACGGGCACGCTGACCACCATCGCCAAGCCGGAAAAAAACGACCGCGGTGTCTACGTCGTCACTGCCAGCTACGCCGACGCCGGCGCCAAAGGCCAGCCCGCACTCACCGGTCACGCCACCGTCACGCTGCGCTCGCGCTACGTGAAGGCGACATCCTGCACCACCAACAAGGGTCTGCAGGAAGAGGACTGCGCCGATGAGGACAAGGGCAAGAGCTTCGGCTACATCGATCACGACGACCACCTCAGCTTCGCCGGCATCGACCTGAGCGCGACCAAGGCCATCGAGGTCCGTTTCGCCAGCGCGGGTGCTGGCGGCATCATCGAAGTGCATGCAGGTTCACCGACCGGTGCGCTGGTCGCGAAGATCGAAGTTGGTCAGACCGGTGGCTGGCAGACGTGGAAGACCACGGCTCCGGCCGACGTGACCGATCCGGGTGGCGTGCAGGAGCTGTTCTTTGTCTTCAAGTCGAAGAGCGGTTCCGGCGGCGGGTTGTTCAATGTGAATTGGGTGCACTTCGTGGAGAAGTGAAACCTGCCTGACAACGTGAGTTGGCGTGAGGGCCGCAGGGGCAACTCTGCGGCTCTTGTGTTAGCTACTGAATTAGAATTACCGGTACAGGGTGTTGGCCGAAATTTTCCAGTAGAGGGACCAGAATCGATCAACGACTTGCTTGGCTCTTCGTATGCTGCCACGGCCATATTTTAAATGAATCGGGTGTTGTTGAATGAATTCCAAATCGCTTCGATGAGCTTCAGGGAACTCGTTTAGGAGAAGGGGATGCAATGTGACTCGTGCACTTTCTACACGTTCAACCACGGAGCCTGATCCAACAGCAATAGCAAAAAAGCGTTAGTCAGCCGCTCAATGCAATCGAGTGATGATGGTGAACTTGAGCTGCAGTCCTTGAAGGGAATGGGCGTAGGCATGGGGGCTTGTCGATAAATCCCTGGTTAAACGAGAATTATTTTTGGTTTCGAGGTGCGGTTTCTTGGTTGATGGCTTTCGGGTGCTCATATCCCACTCCTTTGATGTCGTCATAGACAATAACGATGCCGTTGAACATTTCTCCGCCCTCACCGCTAAAGAGACCGTCTTTGCTCCACTGACTGCTTTCTAACTTAATCACAGCGTCACCGCCCGACGCTCTGGCGATGTTGCGCATCCATTCGACTAGGCCGTCCGGATTTTTTCCGACCTCTCTACGAATATAGCGGATCTCTGTGTATGATCTGTTAGGCTTCTTTGTCATATAGATGTCAATCGGATAGTTTTCTGTCCTTGGCGCATGAATCCTGCCGTCCAAGGCCGATTTGGGAGTTCTAACGCATCCAATCGCCGTAACAGCAGGGAGGGCAATTAAAGAAATCATTATAATGGATAAACGCGCGTTGATCATGCTTCAAAGATTAAAGCCGATGAGCTTCGTAGCAAGCAATGCTCGATACGGATGACAGGTTTTCCCAAGAGGCCGGGGCACACCTTCGTCAAGGACATAAGCATTTCGCTGACTGCCTGTGTTCATGAGTCCCCGTGAGGGGACGCCCAACATCCAGCCCAGCGCGTGAGCGCTGGGAAGACGTGGAATCCACCATGAGTCCTGGAAGGACGACCGTCCCCTCGGCGGTGCGTGAGCGCCGCCGATCCATCGACCGGCGCTCACGCACCGGATCTACGCGATCGCCCTTCCAGGCAATGCCTGTAAACTTAGTGTTTTTTCAGCCGATCCCCCTGTTTTCTCGCTGCTTTGCGTTGTGATTGGCTTGGCCTTTTAGGAATGAAGATGCCGCTGGGGTCTTTGCTGATGCGTTGGTATT
>JACDEI010000049.1 GCA_013816485.1 Planctomycetota bacterium | reverse complement strand
CGCCAAGCGCGGGCGGGCCGCCCGCGCCCCCAGGGAAAACGCCGAGCGTGCACACGGCGCTCTGGCCCGCGATATTCTGCATTCTGCATTCTGCATTCTGCATTACGTCTAACCCATGCGCGGCCATCTGATCGTCGACGTCCCCCTCATCGCCGCCGCCGTCAGCTTGGCACCGGTCTATGGGCTGGCGCCACTGGCCTGGATCACGCTCGCGGCGACCGGCATCCACACCTGGGGCGTGGTCAATCCGCGGTCGAGCCTCTACATGCCGGTGTGGTGGCGACTGCCGAAGGGCAGCGACGGGGTGGCACTGACCTTCGACGACGGTCCGCATCCTGAGCGCACGCCGGCGGTGCTCGATCTGCTCGCCAAGCATGGCCAGAAGGCGACGTTCTTCCTCATCGGCGAGAACGTCCGCCGCCATCCGGCGTTGGTACGACGCATCGTCGACGAAGGCCACGCCGTCGGCCTGCACAGCGACACCCATTCGTGGTGGTTCAACTGCTGGCCGCCGCCGAAACTGCGCCGCGACCTGGAACGCTGCGCCGCCAGCATCAGCGATGCCACCGGCCGGGCGGCGCCGACGTTGTTCCGTCCACCGGTCGGCCTGAAGAATCCGATGGTCGGTTTCGTCACCGGACGCCTGGGGCTGCGTACCGTGACGTGGAGCTGCCGGGCACTCGACACCGGGTCGGCGACGGTCGAGCAGGTGACGACGCGACTGGCGAACGGCCTCAAACCGCGCGCGATCCTCGGCATGCACGACGGTGCCGAACCGGACAAACCGCGACCAGGGACGTTGTGCGTCGATGCACTCGCGCGCCTGCTGCCGATCTTACGGGAACGCGGATTGACCAGCCGTGCGCTGTGCGCAACCCAACGCGGCATCGACGTGGGCTGATCCCCTGGGGGCGCGGACTTCAATCTGCGCAGCAAAGTCGATTCCGCAGACCAATGGCAAACGAGAAAAAATCCGCGCAGACTGAAGTCCGCGCCCCCAGGGGGGGGGACGACTCTACGTCATCACCAACCGCGCGGTCGCACACACGCCGGTCGGTCCGCTGACCTCGCCATCGACACGCACGCCACCGTCGACCGCACGGATGCTGAGCGTGACCTGCAATTCCTGATCCGGGTACGCCGGTGCTGACCATTTGGCACGTTCGACCGCGCGCACGTCACCGCGCGCGACACCTGCACGGCGCGCAACCTCGGCGATGGCGGCAAGGATGTAGACGCCGGGAACCAGCGGCGCTCCAGGGAAATGCCCGGCGAACACTGGTAGCTGCGCGGCGAATACCGCAATCCCCTGCGCACCACCATCGACCACCTGCGCCGAACGTACGGCTGCCACCGCATCCTGCGTCGGTCGCATCAGGGCTTCCGTGCCCGACGCGCCGCTGCGATGGCGGCGAAGAAGGTCTCCACTGGCGGCGGTGCGGAAAGGAACGGCACGCCGTAGATATCGATGAACACCTGCACGGTCTCGGCCACACACAACAGATCGCCGGTCGGACCGATGATCTCATAGAACAGGTTCAGCGTCGGCTGCGTGTCCGGCACATGTGCGATGCGCACGGTCAGTACTTGGCCCTTCTGCGCCGGCTTCAGGTATTCCAATTGGCAGCGGATGATCGGTGCGACTGAGCCGACGGTTTCCATCTGCGTGTACGACATACCACGCGCGGCACAGTAAGCTTCACGCGCGCTCTCGCAGTAGCGCAGGTAATGACCGTGCCAGACGATCCTCATCGAATCGACTTCGCTGAAATGCACCGGCGTGGTGATCTCTAGGCAGTCCCAGTCGGGTTCGATGCGGGTACGAATGCGTTTCATGCGGGGCCTCCGGTGCGCGCGACTTTGAGTTCGCCCGCGAGCAATTCCTCGTCACCGGTTGTCGCGCGCACTTGGTAAAGCTGTAACGGACCAAGCTCAGCGGTCTGCGTCGCGCTGACCTCCACCACTTCGCCAGCGCGGGCCGGGCGCGACAGCACCATACTCTTGGCTCCGACCAACATACCCGATGCCTGGACCGCGTGCCCGTCGCCGCGCAGGCGCAGGCCCATGATCACCGCCATCGCCTGCGCACAGGCCTCGGTCAATTGCAGGCAGTCGAGCCCGTCGTGCATTTTCAGCCGCACGCGCCCGCCGTTGCCCTCGACCACCAACGCCCGTTCGACCAGCAAGGCTGGCGCTTGATGGGCGGTGAGCCGTTCCGCCGGCAGGTCGAGAAAAGCACTGGCGTCCATGGGCGCCGCAGTTGTCGCGCCCGCCCGGCAGGTCGCAAGACGCCGCAGGACCAACCGCGTGCATGTGGCGGACCACGACGCAGCACCCCGCACCGTGGCCATTCCATCATCACCACCATCGCGTGATGCGTTTGGTCTCGACGCGTCGTTCCAGCCGCTGAGTCTGGTCGTGATCACCATACTTGTAATCGATATCGACGGTGAAATCGAGCTGGCGGTGGTCCTTGTCACGACTGAGGTGGAAGTGGCCTTCGGCGATCTCGAACTCGCCGAGGCGTCGTCCACCGCGTTCGTCCGGGTCGATGAACGAGACCGGATAGCGTCCGGACGGCTTGCCATCCTTGGTGACGAGCACATCAGCACGGCGCACGTGCAACCAGTCCTCACCTTTGTTGACAACGAACACCACCACCTCGTGGCCGTTGGCCCCCAGGTCGCGGATCTCCAGCGTGTAGTCGATCGGATCCTTGCCGCTCATACCGCCTCCTTGCCATCAGTCAGTGCGCTTCACGTGATCGCCGCGGATGGCCATGATCCGCTTGCCGGCGAACCTAACCGCGGACCGGCCAGAGCAACGTGGCGTTTTCGCCACCTCCCGCAGAGCTGCCCAACGACCGGTGAACGCCTCCTCGCTCTCCGCGTTCAACTTCGCAGGAGGTCCAGCCATGCGCCGACACCGCCTGCCTCTCCAGCTTGCCGATCACGAAATCGACCTGGTCCCGCTGATCGATTGTGTCTTTCTGCTGCTGCTGTTCTTCATGCTCTGCGGGCACCTGAGTGTAAGCGAACGAGCGGAACAGATCACCGTGCCGCCGGCACGCACCGCGACCACCATCACCCCACCCGATCGCTGGCGACGCGAGGTGATCAATCTGGGCGGTGGCCGAGCCGATCTACCCGTACGCATCCGCGTGGGACAAACCTTCGATAGCGCTGGACTGACGCACACCGACGGCTTGACCGGGCTGCGTGGCCTGCTCGATCGCCTGCATGCCTTCAGCGAGACCTATGACGATCCCGCCAGCGGTCTGCGTCTACCGCAGGTACTGGTAGAACTGCGCGCCGACGCCGACGTGCCGTGGGGCAAGGTTCAGGAGGTCGAACAAGTGCTGGCCGACAACATCGAGCCCACCACCGGCCTGCCGAAGGACGGCGCACGTCGGCCGTTTGTGCACCTGCTGTTTAGTGTGCGCGATCCGTCAGAACGCTGAGCGCCGCGCGCTGACCGACAGCGGTGCCCATCGCCAAGCACGTGCCGGTGACGCGCAGCGCGGCGACAGCGGCGGCGGTCACCGCCGAACCTTTGCCGACACACCAGCAACGCTCATTCGCACCTGGGATACGCGCGGCCTGTTCTGGAACCCCATGGCGATCGCTGGCTGGCCAGGTCCAGGTGATGCCATCGGCACCGTGTTGTTCGCGTGGCCACGCAGCCCAGCACAGACCTCGATCGCGGGTGGCGAATAACGTCTGCTCGTCGAGCGCGGCCAGCGGTCGACCAGCATCGCGCTGCGCGATCACCCGCGCTAGGCTCAGCACCTCCCCGCCCAGGGCCGTCGCGATCTGTTCGGCGATCACTGCTGCTTGCGCCACCGTGCTGCCGGGAGCGACATCGAGTGATAACTGCCACGTTGCCGTCGCCGGATCTACCGGCACCAACGCCAGCGCCGCATCGCCACCGCTGGCCACCTGCGCTTGACGGAGGGCGGCAATACGTGCGGCGGTGCCGGCACCAAGGCCCGGCAAGCGCAGCAACGAACGATGCGCCGGCCACTGTTCTGGCGCCGCACACGGCAAGGCCAACAGGTGTGCCAGCAGCGCAGAACCACTCGCGTCGATGACCGCGCCGGCAGCGATCGTCGCGCCATCGCTGAGGGTGAGGTGGATGTCCCCGATGGACTGCCGGGCCGCAAGCACGCGCACACCCGACCGTAGATCTACCGCCGTGGTCGCCAGTCGTCGGCGCAAACCGGTCTGCAACGTCGCGGCATCCGTCGGCCACAACCACACGCGCCCCTGACGGTAGGCCGGTCCGGTGCTCAGCAGCGGCAACCACGCTGCGGTGATTTCAGGTTCCAGCAGATCGGGCGCAGCGGCATCGATCGGGGCTAAACCACAGAGCGTGCGGTGTTCGCCCTGCACCGCGACGCCGCCCAGCGTGTGGGTCGCTTCGATCAGCATGGTCGGCGCACCGGCCTCGGCCGATGCGACCGCCGCCGCGCATCCCGCGACGCCGCCGCCGATGACCACGACGTGGACCGCCAGCGGCAACGCGTTGGACATTCAGGTTCCGCCGACCGCCTGCGCCACGCCAGCGGCGAGGGTCGCGGGATTCTCCAGCGCGTCGTCCGGCAGTTCCAGACTGGTGGCGAGTTTCAATTCGCGCTCGATGTCGAGCAACACGCGCATCAGGCCGTGGCTGTCGAGTCCCAGACGATCGAGTGATTCGCCGCTTTGCGCCTGCAGACGCTCGGCCGGCACCTTGAGTTGGCGCGCCAAGGCGGCGTAGACGGTTTCGGCAATACGATCAGCCATGAGCACTCCAGTGGGCGGGATGCTAGACCGGCAACGGGGTCTGCAACCCGAGGCGACGGCTGGCGTCGGTGCCCCAAACGGACTACGGTGCCAGCATGCGTCGCATCGCCCTTATCCTCATCGGCTGCGTGGCCATCGCGGGCTGTTCACCGCGCGTGCCCGAGGTTCCGGCATCCGCCCGCGGCCAGACCCCACGCGCTGGCGCGCTGACCCCCTGGGTCGGCAAGGGCCGCCTGGAAGTCGTCGCCCCAGGCAAACGCCTGAGCGGCACCGCGATCCTGCGCTCGCTCGGTGACGGCGCCGTGCGCGCGGCGTTCCTCAGCGATGAAGGCGTCTTGTTGGCGGACCTGACGGCCAAAGACGGAATCTGGACGGTGACGCGCAGCGTCGCCGATATGGAACGGGCGTTGCCGCATCTTGGAAGACTGGTGGCACAGGCCTACGCGCGGATTGATGACGCCGGGTCACGGACGTGGGATGATGATCGCCTGCGCGCTGCGTCCGGTGATGCGGTGCGCTGGTACGGCGGCGATCCGGTGCTGCTGCGTGCGGTCGAAGGTGGTGGATTGGATCTGCTGGTGGAGGACTGGCGGATGATCGGCATCGACCTGGTACCACACGAAGCGCGAGCCGAAGGGCCGTTCGGGATCACCATCCGACTACGATTGAACGATATCAGTGTGAAGTGACGATTTTGGCCACCTTCAGCGCGTTTCAATCTGCTCGACCTTGATCGTCCAGCAGTTCGGGTTGTCGGTGCCCTTGACGATCATGTTGTCCTGCTCCGCGACCCCGGCCTTGCCCAGCACACTCAGGTAGTCGCCGGGCTTGAGCGTCGCCTTGGTGTCGTTGATGAGGAACAACGTCGCGTACTTCGGCGCCTTCACCACCATGCCGTCGCCATCGAACTCTGCCGACCAGGTGCTGAAAGCCGCGTCATTGCTGGCGGAACTGCCCAGGCCGACGACCACCGCCTGCAACCACGGGGCGACGGCGTAGTCGGTGACGGCGATCACACGACCGCTGACCGACGCGGTCTTCTTGACGGTGAATTTGCGCGTGTCGCCCAGGTCGACATCGACCTGCGGAACGCTGGCGGAGCGCACCGCCTTGTCGACGGTACCGGCGGGATGCAGCGTCAGGTCGACGCTGGTCAGCCACATGATCAACAGCACCACCAGCACCACTCCACCGACCACCGGCCCGATGATCTTGGGTTGCAGGAACCACGGTTTCTCGACGTCGTCCTGCGGGCTCTTTTTGCATTCGCGGCAGGTCTCGCGCGTCGGTTTGTTCTTGGCACCGCAGTGTGGGCAGAGCCACAGGTCCTTAGCCAAGCCTGGGGCGATGTCGCCATCGGTGGGCGCGCCCACCATGGGTTTGTTGGTGGTCTTGCCGGCGGCGGGTTTTTCCACCCGACCGATGCCCGGAGCCGCTGGCGCGGCCGGCGTAGCAGCGCTCGCAGCATTCGCTGCATTCGCCGCCGGTACGGCGACCGATTCATCAAAGGGATTGAAACCGGCGGCTGGTGCCGCGGACTTCGTCGTCTCTTTCGGCTTGGCTGGCGCGTCGTCGAACTCAAAGGACATCGGTGCCGCTGGTGCACTGGACGCTGGCACTGGCGCGGAGCTGTCGCCGCCCAGCGGCTTGCCGCTGCTGCCGCTGAGACCACCGCCCAGCGGCTTGGCCGCACCCGGCTTCGCTGCGGGTTTCTTGAGCGGACCACCAAGGCCCGCGGAATCACCTGAGTTCATAGTCAACCTCCCGGGTTGCGCCGTGCGGAGCGATACGCTCGTAAAACGGCGCAACCCGGCAAGAGGGATGACGCCGGGTGTGCATTCCAGTCGCAAAATGACGTTGGTTCTGGAACAGATCGGACAAGCGATCGCGCCAAGCCTGCCAACCGCGCAACGTTCAGTGACCGGCGACCACCTGGGCGCCGACGGCAGAGCGAACTTTCGCAGCGAGATCACTGGCTTCGACCGTCGTCGGCGCCTCGGCGATGATGCGGCTGACCGGTTCGGTGCCCGACGCCCGCAGGTGCACCCAACGATCGGGCCACACCAGCTTGAGGCCGTCGAGGGTGATCAGCTCCGCGCCTTTGGCGACAGCATGGCCGTCGAGCCTCGCTATGGCAGCGGTGACCGCGGCACGGTCCATCGCGACCTTTTCCTTGTGGATCGCATAACGCGGGATGCTGGCGATCACCGCGCTGAGCTTCTGCTTGGCGCGGGCGAGGTATTCCAGCACCAGCGCCATGCCAATCTGGCTGTCGCGGCCCCACACCACGCGTGGATCGATGATGCCGCCGTTGCCTTCGCCGCCGACGACCGCGTGGTTCGCCTGCATGGCGTCGACCACGTGCGCCTCGCCGACCTTTGAGCGCACCACACGTGCGCCGTGGCGCTTGGCCACGTCTTCGAGCATGCGGCTGGTGGAAAGATTAGTGCAGGCGACCAGATCCTTGCGGCCAGCCGCCTGCTCCGCGGCCAGACGTGCGGCGGTACAGAGCACCAGGGTGTATTCCTCCCCAATGTAGGTGCCGTTCTCGTCGATGATGGCCAAGCGGTCCGCGTCAGGATCCTGGACGAAACCGAGTGCCGCACCGACCGCCTTCACCACCGCACCCGTGTCGCGCACGTTGGCGGCGGTGGGTTCGGGATCACGCGGAAACACTTGGTCTGGACGGGTGAACAGCGGCACGACCTCGCAGCCAAGGGCCGCAAGTAGAGCCGGTGCGATGGCGCTGCCGGCGCCGTTGACGCTGTCGATCACCACCTTGAGTTTCGCCGCGCGGATGAGCGCCACATCGACACAGGCCAGCACACGGTCCTGATGGATACGCAGCGCATCATCGCGCGTGCGGTAACCGCCGATTCCGCTCCAGGTCTGGAACGACGCTTCGCCGCGGTAGGCCGCCAGCACCGCATCGAGTCCCGCCTGATCAACATTGCGCCCCGTCGGCAAGAACAGCTTGAGCGCGTTCCATTCCACCGGGTTGTGGCTGGCGCTGATCTGGATGCCGCCGCTGGCCTTCAACTCATTGATCATGATCGGCACCGTCGGCGTCGGCACGAGACCGATGTCGATCACCGTGCAACCGACTGCGCGCAGACCGGCACTCACCGCCTGGACGAACAACGCGCCGGTGGGCCGGCTGTCGCGCCCGACTACGACTTTGCCGCCCTTGGCGATCGCCTGGCCGTAGGCCGCCCCCAGGCCCATCACCTGATCGACATCGATGGTCTTGCCCACGATGCCACGGATGCCGGAGACGGAGACGACGCAGCTCAGTGGACGGTTGGTCATGGGTGTAAGCCGTACCGGGTACGCGTGAGTTGCCAACGACGCGGCATCCAGGCACGACCAAGCATGTCCACCGGGCATGAGACGGAATGGGACAGTCCCTCCACCCGATGCATCGATGGCACAGTCACTTGTCCTGGCCATCATGATGGCCACGACTGTGAAGCAGCACCGTGCGGAATATGAACAACGCTCAGTCCACCACCCTGGCTTCCCGTCGCCTGCTCATCTGGGGAATACTCATCGTGGTGCTGATGGCTGCGGTGGTGGGATTCGTGATCACCCTACCGCGGATCGCACCTCAGTTTGTCATCGCCCATTCGCCGTGGATCTGGCCGGTGTTGCAGGCGGAGGCGTATAAGACCGAGGGCAAGGAGCCGGATCTCAGCGACCAGAAGGAATGGGTCGAGCGGCTCAACCTCGTTGATCGATTGATGAACGAAGAGAACTGGGAACAGGCTGCCATCCCTGTGCTAACGCGCGCACTCGACCATCCGGACCTGCGCATGCGTCGTACTGCGGCGAGCGCACTCTCTACCCTGCTCACTCACAATAATGGCCGTACGCCAGTGATCCAAAATGGGGAACTGGTTACCCGCCTACGTCGCCTGCTCGACGATCCTGATGCGGATGTATTCACTCATGCTTTTAGATTTTTGCTCCACCATGAGGACTCGGCTTCTGCACAGGCCATTCTTGATTACCTACCACGTGCGTGCGGCGTTGTCCCGAATGGCAGAAAAATCCCATTGGACGGCACAATTTACATTTTCTTTGGCACCGTGGGAGAACCACACCCACTCCGACATCTCCGCCTTGCTGACGTCGTGGATCAGGCGCAGCGGTGGTTGGCAACCAGCGATCCTGACCTGACACGCCTAGCGCTCATGGCGTTGGGATTTTCGGATGATCCCCAGGCTCTGCCATTACTTGATGCGCATCTTGGTAAACACCTTGAGCAGGAAGAATACTGGGTCGGCTGGGATCCGGCCGGTTACGCGCTGTCGCTCAACACCCAACCAGGAGTCATCGAATTGCTGAAATCCGCATTGGCTGATGCCGATCCCGTACGACGTCGCAGCGCGGCCGGTGCCTTGATCGGGCGGGATGAGATCGGGCAGATCGATGAGTCCATCTCCCTCGCACGCGCTAGCATCGACGACTCTGATGGTGAGGTCCGCAAGCAAGTGGCGATGGCGCTCGCCTCGTTCCCTTTGAAACAGACCTTGCCCGATCTCTGCCACCTCATCACCCGCGGTGGTGAACCCGCCGTGGCCGCCATCAATCGGGTCAGATCCAACCGCATGTTCCTGCACCGCAACCGTCCGTGGTGGGGACGAGGAGATATCGGTCCGGCGGTCAACGCCGACACCCCCCGAAAACTGGGCGCTTGAAGCCCGCATCATCACGGCGTTCAGCGCCTTCGTTACGCATTCTGAACCAGCAGTACGGTTCGAACTCGCGCGCTACCTCTGCAACACCTGGGAACCGGATACCGAACGCGTACTCCGCTCGATGGCCGACAATCCAGATCCACAGGTCCGCGCGGAAATCGCCGCCGAATTGAATGCGATCACCACCCGAACTCGTCGAGACTCCACGACCTATCGGACCTACGAGATGCCCACCACCGAGGCCCCGACCGCCCCCTAACATCCGCATGACCGTGCGGAAAATTTCCCGAATCCATGCCGGTTTGCCGCCCCATTTGCCACGCTGAACGGCCCCGAAGGAACCTCCCATGGCCGAAGCCGTCATTGATCGCACCAAGACCACCGCACTGCTGGCTGAGGACCGTCCCCTAACGACCGTGGAATTGACGCAGATCCTGCGTTTCCTGAACCGCCACTGCGAGGACCAGGACAGCAAGATGCGCCAGCTCAAGAGCGAGATCGGTCGCGTCGCGCGCAAATAGGTTCGCTTGGCCATACGGGGCGACGCGTTCGCCCATGCCCCCACCGCAATTGCCTCCCCCCCTTACGGGTCTAACCTGCAGGCCTCGCATGAGTGTCACCACCTCCCCTGTCACGATGTCGGCCAAGGCCATGGCCCGGCTGCGCAAACCGCGCACCCGTGGGGCTTTTGCGCCCATCGATGCGGCGAAACGGCAGCTTGGACTGCTGGCGGTCAGCGATGGGGCGGGGCAGGCGCGGATCTTCTGGCTCATCGACCTGCCGACGTCGACCATCGCCGATGCGCGGTTCCTGGCTTTCGGCGACCTGCCCAGTCATGCGATCGCGGATGTGTTCACCGAGTCGGTGCGTGGCCGCACGGTCGCCGATGCTTGCCGGTTGACGGCGGAGCAGATCGAAGCGTTGCTGCGTGACGATCCCGTGACGCCGGCCTTCGCTGAGCTGGGGTTGAAGCCGCTCGCCTTCCTGCGCGACCTGCAGGATCGCGCCGAGGCCACCTTGCCGACCGTTGTGCTCCTACCCAAGCCGGTGGAACGTCAATCCTACCAGCAGAAGCGCGAAGCCGATTGGTCGGACGTCGACCGGGTCTGGTTCCAGCTCAAACTGCTCAAGAAGATCGCCAAAGTCGACAGCATCGCCTCACGCGTGCTGCGCGACCGTCTGCACGGTGATGCCAAGCTCAGCATCGAAGGTCTGCACGACGACTTCCGCATCGTGGTGAAGCTCACCGGGCTGGCGCCGGAACAGGTGCCCACCGCACTGCAACTGATCCAGGACGCCCTGCGCACCGAGGTCCATCCTAATCTCGTCGTCGAAGAATTATCGGCAGAGGCTAAGCCATGAGCGACGACCAGTCCTTCAGCGCCGCCGACCAAGAAGCCTACAAGTACGGCTTCTCAAGCGCCGTCGACGCCGTGACCATGGGCCGCGGTCTGACCGAGGAGGTCGTGCGCGCCATCAGCTTCGCGCGGCACGAGCCACAGTTCCTGCTCGATTTCCGCCTCAAGGCCTTCCGCCAGTTCCTCAAGATGGAGGAACCCACCTGGGCGGCGGTCGACTATCCGAAGATCGATTTCCAGGCCATTAGCTACTACTCATCGCCGCGCGCCAAGGCCGACGATGGCAAGGCGCCGACCTACAACTCGCTCGACGACATCGACCCCGAGGTGCTGCGCACCTTCGAGAAGCTCGGCATCTCCCTCGATGAGACCAAACGGCTCAACAACGTCGCCATCGACGCAGTGTTCGACTCGACCTCGGTTGCCACCACGCACCAGAGCAAGCTGTTCGACGCGGGCGTGATCTTCTGCTCGTTCGGCGAAGCGGTGCACCAGTTCCCGGCGCTGATCGAACGCTGGCTGGGCAGCGTGGTCCCGATCGCCGACAACTACTACGCCGCGCTCAACAGCGCGGTGTTCAGCGATGGCTCGTTCGTCTACATCCCGCCGTACACCCGCTGCCCGCTGGAGCTGTCGACCTACTTCCGCATCAACAACACTGATGCCGGACAGTTCGAGCGCACGCTGATCATCGCCGACGTCGGCGCTTATGTCAGCTACCTCGAAGGCTGCACCGCGCCGAAGTCATCGAAGCATCAGTTGCACGCTGCGGTGGTGGAGTTGGTGACGCTCGATGACGCCGAGATCAAGTACAGCACGGTGCAGAACTGGTTCGCTGGCGACAAAGAAACCGGAGAAGGCGGGGTCTACAACTTCGTCACTAAACGCGGCGCCTGCCGTGGTAAACGCAGCAAGATCAGTTGGACGCAGGTGGAGACCGGGTCGGCCATCACCTGGAAGTACCCGTCGTGCATCCTGCAAGGCGACGACAGCGTCGGTGAGTTCTGGAGCGTGGCGCTGACCAACGGCAAGATGCAGGCCGACACCGGCACCAAGATGCTGCACATCGGCAAGAACACCAAGAGCCGCATCGTCTCCAAAGGTATCAGCGCCGACCAGTCGTCGAACGTCTACCGCGGTCTGGTGAAGGTCTTCCCCAAGGCCGAGGGCGCACGCAACCACACCCAGTGCGATTCGATGCTGGTGGGCAAGCAGGCGATCGCCCGCACCCATCCGTACATCGACGTGCAGAACCAGAGTGCACAGGTCGAACACGAGGCGTCCACCAGCACGCTCAGCGAAGAACAATTGTTCTACCTGCGTGCGCGCGGCATCTCACAAGAGGACGCCATCGGTGCGATCGTCAACGGCTTCTGCAAGGATGTGTTGGACGTGCTGCCGCTGGAGTTCGCTGCCGAGGCGCAGAAGCTGCTGGCGCTCAAGCTGGAAAACTCGGTTGGATAAGGAACACACCATGGCCACCACGATGGACCGAAAAAAACTATTGAAGGTAGTCAAGGCACTGCCGGACGACTGCTCCCTAGAAGATGCTGTCTACCGCATCCAGGTGTGGGCCGCGATTGAGGAAGGCTTGGAAAGCCTACGTAAACATGGTGGCATCCCACATGACGTCGTTGTAGCCAGATTGAAGAAGAAATGGTCACGCCGCCGTTCACGCTGATCTGGTCACCCAAGTCAGTCCTCGACCTGGATCGGCTCCACGACTGGATCACAGAAACCAGCCCGACCGCTGCCAACGCCTACCTCATCGGCCTGACCAGCAAAGCCGCGTCCTTGTTGCGGCACCCACGACGTGGCCACCCGCTGCACGAATCTGACCTGCCACCTGACAACAATCCCTTCCGCGAGATCCACTACCGCAATCACCGTATCATCTACACCATCCATGAGCGCGAGATCTCCATTATCACGGTGATCCACCAACGTCGCCACTTCGCTCTCTGGATGATGGATCCCTAAGGCCCCATGCTGCACGTCTCTGATCTGCACGTTTCCGTCAACGACCACCCGGTCCTCAAGGGGCTCACCCTTCAGGTGAATGCCGGCGAGGTCCACGCCATCATGGGCCCCAACGGTTCCGGTAAGACCACCCTTGGCCGTGCGTTGTCCGGCCATCCGGCGTTCACCGTGACCAAGGGTACGGCGACGCTGGCAGGCAAGGACCTGCTGCTGCTGGAGCCGGAAGAACGTTCGCACGCCGGCTTGTTCGTGTCGTGGCAGTATCCGGTCGAGGTGCCCGGTGTCTCGAACGCCGACTTCCTGCGCCTGGCCTACAACGCCCAGCGCAAGGCCCACGGCAAACCCGAAGTGAACACCAAGGACTTCCCCGCGCTGCTGGCGCAGAAGATCGCGGAAGCACGGATTCCACCGGAGTTTGGCGAGCGCCAACTGAACGCGGGCATGAGCGGTGGGCAGAAGAAGCGCAACGAGATCCTCCAACTCCATATGCTTGAACCGACGGTGGCGATCCTCGATGAGACCGACTCCGGTCTCGACATCGATGCGCTCAAATCGGTTGGTGACGCGATCAACGCCTACCGCCGTGCGGACCGCGCGATCGTGCTGATCACCCACTTCCAACGCCTGCTCGATCTGGTGAAACCCGATCGCGTACACGTACTCACCGACGGCCGCATCCAACAGAGCGGCGATGTCGACCTGGCCGGAAAACTCGAACGGGACGGATATGATTGGATCGTCCGTGGTTGAGAGCTTGCGCGAGGCAGCCGTGGCTCGTGCTGCTGTCCTCGGCCTACCGACCACGGCGGCAGAGGACTGGCGCTACGTCAACGTCGCGCCGCTGAGCGCGGCGTTGCCGCCACACACCGGCTCAGGTTCTGCCCGTGCCGGTGCTATGGCGGTGATCGATGGGCGCATGTTTCCCGAACCGATGGGCACCGCACCCACCATCACTGAACAGGCACTGGTCGACGAACAAGCACGGGTGGCGTCGGAACACGAAGCACCGGCCTGCTGGTCGTGGCTCGGCCAGAGCCACCAAGTGCGTGTCCGTGGGCACCAGCGCCTGACCATCGATCACCATGCCAGCACTGGCCTGAGCGGCTGGCGCCTGCTGATCGACGTCGCACCACAATCGGAGCTGGACCTGATCCTGATCCACCGCAGCGGTGCCGGCACGCGTGCGAGTGTCGGCATCGTCGTGCGCCTTGGTGTCGGTGCCCATCTGCGCGTCAGCGAAGTCGTGCCGCAAGTGGCCGGTCAACTGCTGGTCCACGTCGACGCCGGAGTTGAACGCGACGCCAGTCTGACCTGGACCTCGACCAGCCGCGGCGGTGAGCTGCTGCGTTGGCGTGGTGTGGTCGACCTGCTCGGTACCGGCGCACACGCCAACGTTTCTGCCGTCGATCGCGTTGGTGAACGCAATCAGGCGCATCGCCATCTGCGTCTACGCCACCGGGTCGGGCCGACCACCAGCACGCAGGTGTTCAAAACGGTGCTCGATGGTCACGCCATCGCTTCATTCGACGGCCTGGTCGATGTCGCCAAGGGCGCTGATGGAGCCAATGCGGAACAACTGTCACGCACCTTGCTGCTGAGTTCCACCGCGCGTGGCGACACCCGCCCGCAGCTCGACATCCATGCTGACGAAGTGAAGGCTGGGCACGGCGCGACCATTGGCCAACTCGATGCCGATGAAATGCTTTACCTGCGCATGCGTGGCCTCGCTCCGACCACCGCCAAAGGTCTATTGATCGATGGTTTCGTCCGCGAAGTCATCGCCCGCCTTCCGCATGCCGAGGCCCGCACGCTGGCGGAGGCAAGCACACAATGACTTTCAACGTCCAGGCCATCCGTGCGCAGTTCCCAGGCCTGCAGGGCTTGGCCAACGGCAAACCGTTCACCTACCTCGACTCCGGCGCCACGGCGCAGAAGCCTCTGGCAGTGATCGAGCGCATGGACCGTTTTTTGCGCAGTGAGTACGGCACCGTGCATCGTGGCCTGTACGCGCGCAGCGTCGATTCCACCCGTGCCTACGAACAGGCCCGCGTCAGCGTGGCGCGTTTCCTCACAGCACCGGACGAGAAGAACATCGTCTTCACCATGGGCTGCACCGACGCGATCAACCTCGTTGCGTGGTCATGGGGGCGTAAGCACCTGAAGCGTGGCGATCGCGTGCTGATCACCGGCATGGAACACCATGCCAACATCGTGCCGTGGCAGATCACCGCCGAACTCACCGGCGCGGAGCTGGTGGTGTGCCCGATCCTCGATGACGGCAGCCTGGATATGGAGGCCTTCGACCGCCTGCTCGATAGCCGCGTCAAGCTGGTCTCGCTGATCCACGTCGCCAACAGCCTCGGCACCATCAACCCGGTGAAATTACTGGCGCAGAAGGCCCACGCGGTCGGCGCGAAGATCCTGCTCGATGCCGCGCAATCGGCGCCCCATATGCCGCTCGACGTGGTCGACCTCGACTGCGATTTCCTCGCCTTCGCGGGGCACAAAGTGTACGGCCCGACCGGCATCGGTGTGCTCTACGGAAAAAGCGACGTGTTGGAGAGCATGCCCCCGTGGCGCGGCGGCGGCGAGATGATCGAAAAGGTCACCTTCGAGAAGACCACCTTCGCTCCGCCACCCGCGCGGTTCGAAGCTGGTACGCCACCGATCGTCGAGGCCATCGGCCTGGCCACGGCGTGTGAATGGTTGGGTTCACTCGGTTGGGCTGATATCCACGCCGCGGAGCGCGACCTCTACGCCTACGCCGAAGCAAAGCTGGCGGAGATCCCAGGCCTGCGCCGCATCGGCACCGCGGCGGAACGCTCCACCGTGCTGTCGTTCACCATGCCGAACGCCCACGCCTCGGACATCAGCAGCATCCTCGACCTGGAGGGTGTGGCGATCCGCGCGGGCCATCACTGCGCGCAACCCGTCATGCAACGATTCGGCGTGACGGCGACAGCGCGCGCTACATTGGGCGTCTATTCGACGCGCGAGGACATCGATCGACTCGCTGCCGGGCTACGCAAGGTCGCTGAACTGTTCGGCTGAGATTCGATTGCTTGCCCCTGACCAGCTGGCAGCCGGCGCTAGCCGGCGCTCCCAAAAAAGCCCTATTCCTTGACCACCGGCACCACCTGCGACGCGCTACCGGCGCGACCGGAGCCGATCTCGTCGGCGAGGCGGCGGCGCTGATCCTGTGACAGCGAGGCGCGGATGGCTTCCCAATCTACCACGTGGGCTTTTTCTAATGCGGCACGGGCCAGCGGAATGGTTTCGTCGCCCTGGATCAGGTCGGTGAGTTGATCGAGCGCCTTCTGCGCCTCCGGCAGACGGTTTTCGACCTGGAGCAGGCACACCGCGTGCCGGAAGTAACGACCAGCCTGGCGTGGGTCGTCGACTGCGGCGTAGAGATCGGCGAGTTGCAGCACCAGGTCGGCGTTACGTGGGTTGCTCGCCACCATGCGTTGTAGGAGTTCGATGGCCTTCTCGAATTCAGCATGTTCCAGCAGTTGCTCCAGCAGTTCGCTGCCCTTGGCCATCTCACCGGCATGGTCGCCGGAGCGGCGCAGCAGTTCGACCAGTTCGGCGCGCGCCTCGAAGCCGGGTTGACCGACCAGGGCGACACGACGCCGGGCGTATTGCAGCGCCATGCCTTGGTTGTTGCCGCGCACCGCGCAGCGCATGACGTCGCGTAGGAAGCGTTCGGCCTCGGGATCCTTGAGCTGCTCGGTGACCTCGGCGAGTTGGATGCGCACGACCAGATCGTCTGGACGCAGACGGCGCAACTGGATCAGCAACGAGCGCGCGGTGTCGAGCTGCCCGGAACCTAGCGCCAGATCGGCACCGGCCCGGAACGCGGCCATCGCCGCGGTCTGATCACCTTCGCGACTGGCGACCTGCGCCTGACGCACACGCAGCGGCAGGTAGGCCGGAGCCGCATCGATACCGGCGGCGACCAGGGCGCGCGCGTCCTTGAGTGCGCCGAGGATGATCGCCGCATCGGCGGCGGCGACCCACGCTTCGCCGGCAGCGGTGTCCTGGCCGAGCTTGGTGCGCACCTTGGCCAACTGCGTCAGCACATCGCTGTGGTTGCCACCGAGTTCGACGATGCGTTCCAAGGTGCTGGCGAGGGCGCCGAAATTGCCCGAGCGTTCCTGCGCCGCGGCGATGTGACGCAACTGCTGGGTCGCGCCCTCACGGTCACGCCGACGTTCGTAGGCCTTGGCCAGCCAGTCGTGGGCCGAGGTGTCGGCCGGATCCAGCCGCGCGAGCATCTCGTACACCGCTACCAGGGCATCCTCGTGCGCGGCGGTCGCGGCGGCATCCTGATGTTTGAGGTTGGCGCGCAGGATGTCGATGGCCTCGCCTTCGCGTCCCAGGCCGGCGAGCAGTTCGGCGCATTCGCGCGCGTATTCACAACGCTGCGGCACGATGCCGAGGAGCTGGCGCCAAGCGTTGACGGCGTCTTCGTTGCGACCGGCGTACTGCGCGGCGTGGGCCGCCAGTTCGAGTTGGAGCGCGGCCTGTTCGGGATCGCCTTCGGCCGCCGCGAGGCGGGCGAGGATCATCGACGAGCCGACCGGATCGACGCCCAGTTCCTGCGCCTGGCGCACGGCCTTGGCCGCCTGATCGAGATCGCCGCGTTCCTCGAACAGCGCCGCGAGATCCATCAGGACGCTGACCGCCTCCTCCTTCGCATCGAGTTGGATGTAAATCGCCAACAGGTGGGTGAGCGGCGCCTCGCGGTTCGAGCCAAGGCGGAGCGCATTGCGCAGCGCGATCACCGCGCTGCTGGTATCGGTCAACTGCACACCAGCGGTGAGGTAGCTTTCGGCCGCGGCTTCGTTCTCACCGAAGCGCTCGGCCAGCTCACCCAGGTGCAGATGGATACGCGCGCTGTCGACGCCGAGCGCGAGCGCACGGCGGTAGAGGCCGTAGGCTTCGCGGTGGCGTCCGTGCGCATGCGCCGCGTCGGCATGCACCACCAGCTCGGTGGAACTCGCCGGGCGGACCAGGCCGATGCGGCGCAGGTGCGCCAATGCGGTGGTCGCGCGAAACGGTGCGAGCAGCGAGCGTTCGAACAGACTGACGGCGATCATACCTTCGCGCCAACCCTGCAGGATGCGCACGGCGTCGGTCGGCAGATCGCCGGGAACCTCACGGGTGGCGTCGAGCACCAGCACGTCCCATGGGTCGGGCACAAACTGGGCGATCTGCTTCAACTCATCCTGACGCCGCAGCGATTCGAGTAGCAGCGAACCCGTGTTGATCGACATGCCCAGGCTGACCTGAAGTTCGGCCCACGGATCGCTCGGGCCTTCAGTGGTGAAGTTGACCTTCACCGTGGTCCAGCCGATGACCTCGCTGAACGCTTCTTCGACGTAGCAGTCGAGCGCGTCGAGCAGCCCGTCCTTCTGCGCGAGATTGCGCGAGAGCACGGTCTGCGCGAGGTGCTCCGGGCGGAAGTTCTTGCCCAGCGTCGCCAGGCAGGCGCTCAACTGTTCCGGGGTCATGACCTCGGCCCACACCAGCGCCTTGGCGAAGGTCGACGCCGGCACGCCGCTGAGCGCGACAAGATTGCCGGCGACGAAACGCAGGAAGCGATCTTCCTTGCCCATGCGCACGGTCATCACGCCATCGCGGCGCTGCGAGGTGATGTTCTGCACCAGGTTGGGCAGATCGATCAAGTTGGCCGCCGGGCGGTCGAAACGCGACGAGTTCATGAGGCCCATCGTTCTAGGGCGCGATCAGCCCTTGGCCAAGGGTGAGGCCGGGCAGCAGTGCCGGTGATTGCCACGGTGCGCGGTCCGGAGTCCGGAGTCCGGGGTCCGGGGTCCGGAGTCGAAGGCGCTCGACGATCGAGCGATCGCCGTGTTACGCTTCCACCTCATCGACTGCCGACTGCTGACTCCGGACTCCGGACTCCGGACTCCGGACCCTCACGGTATCCCAACGACCTCGCAGCGTCCGCGCAGTCCGCAGAGGATGTCGTACGGGATGGTGCCCGCCTGGCGGGCGACCTCGGTGACGGTGATGCGTTCCTCGCCCTGCTGCCCGATCAGGACCACCGCTTCCCCAGGAACCGCATCGTGCGGCAGGTCGGTGAGGTCGATGATGCAGTAGTCCATCGTCACCCGTCCGAGCACCGCGCAGCGTCGGCCCTGGACCAGCATCTCTCCGCGGTTTGACAGGGCGATGGGAAAGCCGTCGGCGTAACCCACCGGGACGATGCCGACCAGGGTGTCGCGCGCGAGCACGTGGGTGCGGTTGTAGCTGATGCTGTGTCCCTTCGGCAGGCGCTTGGTCAGGCTCAAGCTGCTGACCCAGCGCAGCGCCGGCTCCACTCCTGGGTCGGGACAGGAATCCGGCACCACGCCCGTCAACAACAGACCGACACGCACCACCGGCGCAGGGCCGGGAGGACGCAGCATCAGGCCTTCGGAGTTGGCGTAATGGATCCAGCAGTCCGCCGGCAACGGCGGCAGGTCCGCCAACAGGGCGGCGAAGGTTGCCTCCTGCCCGACAGAGAACTCTCCGTCGTCCGCCTGCGGGTAATGCGTACCGATGCCGACCAGGCGCAGCGCCGAGGCACTCAGCACCCGTGCGACCATCGCCGCCGCTTCTTGTGGACGCGCGCCGAAGCGGCCCATGCCGGTATCGACCATCACATGCACCGGCATCGGCTGACCGGGATCGGCGAGATGGGCGTATTCGTTGATCTCGTCGAGGCTGGAGCAACAGACCTCGTACCGACTGGCGACCACCGCGCGGCGTTCCTCCGGCAGAGGCGAGCCGAGCAGGATGACGCGCGCCTCCGGCACGATGCGGCGGATGCGGTCGCCTTCGAGCATCGCCGCGACCGCCAATGCCGCGACGCCGCCGTCGTGGTAGATGCGCGCACAACGTTCCAGGCCGATGCCATACGCGTCGGCCTTGACCACTGCGACCACCGCGCGACCGCCGGTCGCGGCGCGTACCGCCGCGACGTTGCGCCGCAGGGCGGAGTAGCTGATCTCAACACGATTGCGCCACGTCATGGGGAAAGCTGCGAGGGGTTAGGGGGTTGGGTCTGGGCCGCGCGTGCACGTTGCAGCTCAGGAGCGCTGGCCTGATGATAGGCCGGGAGGATCTTGTCCCACGCTTGGGGCGGTACTTGGCGGGCCAGACGCGCAACCCCGCGGGCAGTGAGTTGGGCAACCTCACCAAGCGCGATGCCCGGACACCAGCGCGACGCGAGATCGGGTTTGCTGCTGAGTGCGGGACCGATGGCCACCGCCTGCGCGGTGAGGGGATGCAGGATCGCCGCCGCCGCATCAAGCGCGGCGACCGTCGGCTGGAGCGTCTCGACCACGCCACCCTGGACACGGAACAAGCCATGGAAGGTGGTGTCGCGTTTGAGCGAGATGAGCACCCACCACAAGCCGTCACCGGCTTCCGCCGCGCGTGCGGCAAGGCTGTCGACCGCGTGGACCGGCAGGTGTTCGATCCATCCGAGCGTCCGCGCCGCGACCACGCCGATGCGCAGGCCGGTGAAACTGCCGGGACCGGCGGCGACCGCGAGCTCCGTCGGCAGGCCATGAGCACGGATGAGGCCATCAAGCAGCGACACCAGCCCACGTTCGGCCTCGCCACCAGCGAGGTCGGCGAAGGCGACCTCGCGTCCCGCCGCATCGACCAGACAGGCCGAAGCGGTGCGCGCGATGGATTCGAAAGCCAGGAGCATGGGGGGATGTTTGGGATGGCGTCGGGGCACGCAATCACCCCCCACCAGGTACTTGGCCAATGCCCCTGCCCTCCTAGTCTCCCCCCTCCCCAGGAGACGCCCCGTGTCGATTACCGAGCAGGATGTGCGCCATCTGTGCAAGCTCTCGAGCCTCGCCATGAGCGATGCCGAGGTGAAGCGCATGGCCGGGGAGTTGGAAGCCATCGTCGGCTACGTGAAACAATTGCAGGCGGTGGATACCACGGGCGTCGAGCCGATCGCCAACGTCGCCGGTCTGGTCAATGTCACCCGCCCGGATGTTCCTGGGCAGATGCTCGACCCCAAGCAGGTGCTGGGCAACGCGCCGGCCAAGAACGAGGTCGCCATCCTGGTGCCGAAGGCGGTGGAACGATGAGCCGCCTGTCAGCTCGTGAAATAGCTGCTGCCGTCAACGGCGGCGCGTCGGCAACCAAGGAAGTCGAAGCCGCGCTCGCGCGCGCCAAGGCCGACACCAACAACGCCATCCTGCGCGTACACCACGAACGTGCTTTAGCCGCAGCGAAGCGCATTGACGTGCGCATCAAGGCGGGCGAGAAGCTGCCACTGGCCGGTGTGCCGATCGCGATCAAAGACAACCTCTGCGTCGAAGGCATCGAGGTCACTGCGGCGTCGAAGATCCTCAAAGGCTACGTCGCTCCGTACACCGCCACCGCGGTGCAACGCCTCGAACACGCCGGGGCCGTGGTGGTCGCCACCGCCAACATGGACGAGTTCGCCTTCGGCTCATCGAACGAGACCAGCGCCTACGGCCCGGTGAAGAATCCCATCGATCCGACGCGCATCCCCGGCGGCAGTTCGGGCGGCAGCGCGGCAGCGGTCGCGGCCGGCATCGTGCCGCTCTCGCTCGGCTCCGACACCGGTGGTTCCATCCGTCAGCCCGCCAGCCTGTGCGGTGTGGTCGGCATGAAGCCGACCTACGGCATGGTCAGCCGTTACGGCCTGATCGCCTTCGGCAGCAGCCTCGACCAGATCGGACCGTTCGCGACCAATGTCGCGGATGCGGCGCTGTGCCTGGAGCGCATGTCCGGCTGGGATCAGCACGATTCCACCAGCGCGGCACGCAACCACGCCGGGCTGGCGCAGCTCGCCAGCGGCAATCCCTTCGGCACGCTCAACGGCCTCAAGGTCGGTTACGTGGCCGAGCACGCCAAGGGCCTGCAAAGCGAGGTCGGTGCGCAGCTCGAACGAGCCAAGAAGGCGCTGACCGATGCTGGCGCGACGCTGGTGCCGGTGTCGCTGCCACATGAGCAGTACGCGGTGGCGATCTACTACGTGCTCGCCACCGGTGAAGCGGCCTCGAACCTTTCGCGTTTCGATGGCGTGCGCTTCGGCCATCGCACCGCCGAGGCCGCGACGCTGCCGGAGATGTACGCCAAGAGCCGCGCCGAAGGTTTCGGCCGCGAAGCGAAGCGCCGCATCATGCTCGGCACCTACGTGCTCTCGACCGGCTATTACGACGCCTACTACAAAAAGGCGCAGCAAGTCCGCCGTCTGATGTGCCGCGACTACGAACAGGCCTACGCCAAGTGCGACGTGATCCTGGGGCCGGTCAGCCCGACCACGGCGTTCAAGTTCGGCGAGAAGCTCAGCGATCCGCTGCAGATGTATCTCTCGGACATCTTCACCATCGCGGCGAACCTCGCCGGTGTGCCAGCGATCTCGGTGCCGTTCGGTGCCGATGCCAAGGGCCTGCCGATCGGTCTCCAGGTTCAGGGCGCGCAGTTCGCTGATGACTTGGTGCTGCGTGTTGCGGCCGGGTTGGAGCAACTCAACCGCGCGTGAGTTGAAGGCATTTGCCGCAGAGACGCAGAGGTTAGAGGAGGGCCGCAGAGACGAGTTCAGATCGTCCGCGGTCTACCGCATCGTCTGATGCTACCCTCATAGGTACTGGTGAAGGTCATCCTTCCTGTCCACTCTGCGGCCCTCCTCCGGCCTCTGCGTCTCTGCGGCTAGCTCATCTCTCCTCTTCCGGAGTCCACCATGCGCATCGTCGTGCTCGACAGCTTCACTACCGATCAGGGCGCTGACTGCTGGCAGGCGTTGGAGGGGCTCGGTGCAGTGCAGGTTTTCCCTCGCACGCCGGTGTCGCAGGTGATTGAGCGCGTACGCGGTGCCGAGGTGGTGCTGACCAACAAGGCGATCGTGAATGCCGAGGCCATCGCGACACTCGCGGCGAACGGACTCCGCTACATCGGCGTGATGGCGACCGGTACGAATGTGGTAGATCTGGCTGCCGCAAAACAACACGGCGTGGTGGTGACCAACGTTCCTGGGTACTCGACCGAATCAGTGGCGCAGTTGGTGATGGCGTTGGTGCTGCACCTCACCACTGACGTCGCGGGACATTCGTCGCGCGTGAAGACTGGTGACTGGGCGGCATGCCCGGACTTTTGTTTTTTCACCAAGCCGCTCGTCGAGCTCGCTGGCAAGACCTTGGTGATCGTCGGCATGGGCGCCATCGGCGGCGCGCTGGCACGTATGGCCGGAGCCTTCGGCATGCGGGTAATTCCCGCCGCAGTGCCGGGCTCAGCAACACCAGGACGGATGCCGCTCGCCCAAGCGCTAGCGCAAGCGGATGTGGTCAGCCTGCATTGTCCGCTGACACCGGCGACACAGGGCTTGGTGAACGCGGCGTTCTTCGCTGAGCTCAAATGCGGCGCATTACTGATCAATACGGGACGTGGTCCGCTCCTTGATGAAACTGCCGTAGTGCTGGCCTTGGCGAGCGGACAGCTCGGCGGCCTTGGTATCGATGTGCTGAGCAAGGAACCACCAGCCGCGGGACATCCCCTGTTGGATCCGGCACCAGCGTGGTCGTCACGCGTGGTGGTGACTCCGCACATCGCCTGGGGCACGATCGAAGCGCGTACACGGCTGGTCGCCGAGGTGGTCGGCAATCTCGCGGCATTCAGCACAGGAAAACCGCGCAATCAGGTGGCCTGAACTACGCCGTCGCACCGTTCTCCGTATCTATGCCGTGAACATCTAGGCCCTGAAAATCTAGGCCGTGAACAGAATTTCTGCCGCCGGAGCCAAGCTCACTTCTTAGGCGGCGGTGGCTGATTGGGGGGCGGTTGGGGCGCGGTCGTCTTGTCCTGACCATCCGGCTTGCGTTCACGACGAGGACGTTCCTCGCGCGGCGGCGGGCGGGGGATCGGTCCGTCGACACCCGGTGGACGTGTGACCGGACCAGGCAGAGCTTTGGGCGGCATGCCCCGGGTGCCGGAATTCTTATCGCCAGCGGCGGCGTTCTTGCCCGGCACTGGCGTGCCGCTCGCATCCTGCGCCACCACCAGATCACCCTGGCCGATGGCAAAACGATGTTCGATGCCCTGCGGATCAAGGAACGTCGCGAGGTTGCCGCTGTCGATCGACAGCAGCGTCCAGCCACCGATCTGACCGCCGGGTTTGAGGTTCATCGGCTCGTTGGCACCGGGCATGCGCACGATCACGACCTCTTCGCCATCGCTGACCAGCAAGCCGTACGGCACGGGTGCGCTGCTCGGTGCCTTGGTGAGCTTGGGTAGGACGAGCTGCGGTTTCTCCGGCTCCTTCACCACGACCGGCGGTTTGGGCGGCGGGATCTGCAGCGGACGCGGCGGCGGCACCGCCACCGGACGGGTACGTGGATCGTAGACCCCACGCTCGGCGAGCCGCTGGGCGTGCGGCACGAACGGGTTGTCGTGGTTGACGTAGAAATGGTCGAAGAGCGCGATCTCCGGCACCGCGGCCTGCACCCGCACAATGTCCGCACCCTTCCAAGTCGGTTGACCAGGATCGGCCAGCTCCGGCGTGCTGAACAGCCACCAGCTCAGGCTGGCAACCAGCACCAATGCGGCCCCACCGGCGGCAAGCGGTTGCAGATCAGGGCCGCGCATGGAATACCGGCCTTCCTGAACTCGAACCACGCGTACCGCCACCGACCGGTTGGAAGGCCAACGGGTCTTGCGCACGTTCCTCTTCGCTGATGAACCGCATGGCGGCGAGATCGAACACCGCTGCAAGTTGTTGGATATCGTCCTTCGGCGTGGCGTTCTCGCTGGTGATCGAAAAGCCGCGCAGGATCAGGGGAAAATCGCTCCGTTTGCCATCCTTGCCCGGCGGATGGCTCTGGCTGATGCGATGCAGGATGCCGAGGATATCCTTGAGCCCGCCACGCACTTCGAGCTTGAGGGGATATTCGCGCACCAGCGCCGGACGGGTTTCGGGCCCGGTGTCGATCGCCGGACCATGGCTGACGCTGAGGGATTCCAGCGGACGTTCGCTGTCGAAGGCGATCCCGACGATTTTTTCCGTCAATTGCAGCATGGTCAGCAGGTACGGCGCCTGCTCGTCCGGCGGTACCGCCGGATCGGCACCGAAGCCGATATTCTGGTCATAAGCGATTTTGCTTCTCTCTGCCTTGTCGCGCAGGCGTTCGCGCACCTCGACGAACTTGCGTTTGAAGAAATAGCCGGGCTGACGCTCGGTTGCCGCAATGGCGAATTCATCGGCGAGGACGAAATCGGTCTGGCTCTTGAGCGCTTCAATGGTCTTGCGTAGTTCGCCATTGGCCTCGACCTGCCGCTCGACATGCACCGCCATGTCCTCACGCCCGCCAACCGACAACGCGGCGTTCGCCTGCTCGGCCGCCTCGGCCAGTTCGCCGCCATCGCTGATGAGCCACAGCACGATCAGGATCACCACGGCAGAGCCAGCGAGCACCAGCCAGCCGGTCTGCTCCTCCTTCTTCACGTCGGGCATCATGGCTGCGCCTCTACTGGGCGTGGAGCCATCGTCACCGGACCATTGGCGGTGATGTCGCTCAGTTGGGTCGGCTGGAAGAAGAAGCGGATTTTGAAGGGGAAGCGGCCTTCCTCTTTACTGCTGGTCGTGCGGCTGCGCGTGCGCCCAGTGGTCGGCTTGCTCATGTCCTTGGGTTCGAGCAGGTGCGTCAAGACCTTGTCATCGCGAAACAGCGGCGCGGCATCCTTGCCCGCCTGCCACTTGGCGATGGCGACGTTGTAGTCATCGAAGAAGCGGTTCATCTCCACGTCGGTTTTTTTGTCGTCGAACTTGACCAGCCCTTCGACATCGACCGCGCCGCGATCGATCGCGGTATCCCGACGGACGTTCTTCTTGTCGGTCGACGACCGCGGACGACCAGCGGTCAACCCACGTACCGCGGTGGCGGCCTTGGTGTCGCTGACTTCGCCTTCGCCGGCGATGTCGACGGTCTCCAGGCCGGTGATCCACAACTCGGGGGAGTTCTTGGTCTGCTCCTTGAGCGCGCGCACGGTGTAGAGCAGGTCACGACCGGCATACAGGCGTCCGGCAATCGAGCGCAGATCCTCCGACAGGCCGTCACGTTCTTTGTCGAGCGCATCGAGGCGCGCCTTCAACTCGTCATGCCGTTGCTGGAACGCGGCGAAGGTCTCGAGGTTGGCCTGCGCCACCGCTTGATTGCTCAGCATGGTCCAGCCCGCCAACACCGCGGACAACACCAGGCACGCCGCCGCGACGTAGGGCCATGCCAGTCGCGTCCGCCACAGGCGTTTGCGCAGGACACCATCCGGCGTGAGGTCGAGTCGGCAGGTTCCTGGGATGGAGTCCGCCGCAGCGATCGCCAAGCCGATGGCGGTGGCGTATTCGTAGGGCCGTTCGGGCGTCTTGCCGGTGAGTCCATCGCAGGGATCGAAACGTGAGACCGGCAGGTTGAAACGGCGCTGGAGGTACGCGTCCAGACCGCGTTGGCCGGAGCCACCGCCGGTGAGCAGCACCTTCTTCACCGTGAGCTGCCGCGCATGGATCTGCGTGCGGAACCACGCAAGCGAGCTGGCGAGCTGAGCGTAGAGATTCTCCGCCACGCGCGTCAGCTCGGGGCCGAGTGTGACGGCGGCCATCTGCTGCGTGGCATGACCGGCGGGAAAGCCGGCGGGGACCACGGTGGATTCAGGGGCTGCGTCGAGCGGGAGACGGGTGGTGGTTCCCGCCGAGGCCTGCGCGGCTGACGCCGGGTCCGGCAGAGTGAAGCCGTTACCCGGCGATGCCGTCAACGAGCCGATCGACCGGCCAGGAGCACCGCTGGGATGATCATCGTCCAATTCCAGGCCGCTGGTGTCGACCACGCCGCTGGTGTCGACCACGCCTTTGCTGTCGACTACGGGAGGTGCCGACTCCGCGCCATCGTCCAGTTCCAGGACACCGAGATCGGGTGTGCCGCTTGCTGGCGGAATCGCTGGGGCTGCCGGAGTCGCGCGAACAACCTGCGGAGCAAACGCCGAAGTCATGCCCGCGCCGGATCTGAGTTTCAGTTCGATCGTCGCCGTCGCTGGACCCTCACCACCCCCGCCATCCACTGCGGCAGAGAAGGTGTCACCACCGATCGGCAACTGACGGCATGCCAGCAGGCGCCGGTCGCCGAACAGGGCGACGTTGGTGCTGGTCGCACCGATGTCGACCAGCAACGCCAGATCATCGTCCTGCACCGGCGGCAGCGGCACCGTGGCATTGAACACTGCGGCCTGCGCCACGTGCAGCGACGACGGTTCGATGCCGACCTTGGCGAGGTTGATCAACGCCTCGTGCGCACTGGCGGGCTGGGTCAGCACGCAGCAGTGGATAATCTCATCGCTGGCGAACGGCACCGGGAAGCTGTCGGCGGCCAGTTCGGTGGCCTCGATCGTCTGCAGGAGCTCCAGACGCAGCAGACGCTGGAGACGATCCGGGGGCAACGGAATGGTGCCGACGTATTTCACCAGGGTGGTGAGATCGCCATGCGCAACACACGGCGATGGACCGAGCGGTACGAGCTTCCTCAGTTCGGCGACCACCTGCGCCAACGGACGCGGCTGACCGTCCGCGCCGCGCCGAGGCACCTCGCCGAAACCGGTGATGGCGAACGAACGTCCATCACGGCGCAGCGCCACGGCGCGCACCGTGTGATGACCGAGGTCGAGACCGACGGCCGTACGTGCCATCAGCGTCGGCGATCCCGCCGCCAGATGGGTCCGGTATCCTGCTGTTTGGGTGCGATCGCCGCGGGCTTTGCCGCAGCCTCTTCCGACGCGCGCTCAGCCGCTTCGACTTCGGACGGCAGCAGCACACGAGCGGTATCGCGCAAATGCTTGACGTCATCACCCTGCTTCGCGCCCTCGGGGTCGATGATGTGCGCGGTGACGAAGATCATCAGGTTGCTGCGCTGGCTCTTCTTGCTGTCACGCCGGAACAGGCTGCCGATTACCGGCACGCGCGAGAGGAACGGTACACCAGTAGTGTTGCTCTGTTCCTTCTCACGCGAGAGACCACCCAGGATCACCGTGCCGCCATTCTTCACGTGCAGTGCGGTGACCAGGCGACGGGTATCGAACTCGGGCGGTGATTGAACGTTGTTGGTGATCGGTGCTTCGCTGTTGCTGCTGCCAGCATTCGAGAAGGCGAAATTCGCCGGTGCCTTGACCAACTCGCGCACCGTCGGCGTGATGCCCAGGGTGATAATGTCGCTGTTGCGTGCAACCGACGGGCGGACCTTGAGCGAGATCCCTTCATAATCCTTGGTGAACTGCGGGACCAGCGTGGCGGTCGAGTAGTTGTACCCAGGATTGATGTTGTTGCCGTTGTTCGGATCGTTTGGATAGGCTGGCTGATTGTTGGTGCCGGCGTTCTGGTAGCTGGAGACGTAGGAGATGTCCTTGCGCACTTCGATCACGCCCACGGCGTTGTTGAGCGTCAGGATCTTCGGTTCCGACAGGGTGTCGGCCTTGCCGTTCTGTTCGAGCGCGGAGATCTGCGCTTTAAAACGCAGGTAGTCGTTTGGTGCCACCAGGACCTGGGCGAACAAGCCGCCCGCACCGGCTGGCGCGATGCCGGAGATGTTGCCGAATCCCGATCCCAGCAGCGCCCCGGTGTCGGCGAGTGCATCGGCCTGGGTCGGAGGATTAAGGCTGTTGTTGGGTGCCCCAACGAAAGTGTCGCCACCCGAACCCTTGGCGGCCCAGTCGACGCCCAGTTCCTTGGCGCCCGCATCGCTCACTTCGATGAAACGCGCCTCGATCAGCACCTGCGTGCTGTTGTAGTCGAGCGCTTGCAGCAGGCGTTTCACTTCCTGGATGGTGTGTGGCGTCGAGCGCACGTAGACGGTGTTGGATTTCTTGTCGAGGTAGATCTTCCCTTCGGCCGGCCACCCGACGACGATGTCGGGGACCTGTTCGAGGAAACGTTCGAGGTCGGAGACGAACTCCTGCGCAGCGCCCTGCTGGCCGCCCTGGCCGCCCTGGCCGCCGCCGCCGAACAGTCCGCCACCGCCACCGGCGTTCATCTGACCGCCCTGGCCACCTTGACCGCCCTGCTGGCCGCCACCGAAATCATTGGCACCAAGCTGGGGTTCGCTCACCACGTCGGTCAGACCGGAATGCACGCGGATGATCTCGGTCACCAGCACATCGCTGGTAGCGCTGGAGATGAACACCGTGCCACCGGCGTAATTGTAGCGGATGTTCACCAGCTTCGAGATAGTCGCGAGCGCGGTCTCGATGGTCTCATGGACCAGATGGATGGTCAGGGTCTCGGTGCCAAGGGCGCTGTCGAGGATGACGTAGTTGATGCCAGCGATGGCGAACAACGGTTGGAGTACTTCGCGCACCTGGGCGCTCTTGGTGCCATTGGTGCCGTCGTAAATCAGGTCGACACGCTGCTGGAGCCGCTTCTGCAAGGCCGCACGGTCGATCTCGGCGACGTCCTCGTCGAAGACAAAGATCGTGCGCTTCGATTTCGGCAGCTCACCGGGCATCACCGAATCATCGCGCACATCGTTGATCGCGTCTTCACGCCGCAGTGCGCGGTCCTTCAGCAGTTCGGCGCGTTCACGCTCGACCATCTCGGTGAGGATGCGGTACTTGAGCTTGAGCGCCGCCGGATGATGCGGGTAGTCCTTGAGGATGGCGTTGCATACCATCGCCGCTTCCGCGTACTTGCGGTTGTGCGCGTAATATTCCGCGATGTCCAGGCGCTTCGCCACCGCCGCGTCGGCACGCGCGCGCGCTGATTCGTAATCGGGATCGCCGATGATCAGTTCCTTGGCCTTGGCCTGTTCGCCAAGGATGCGACGGATCTCGTCCTCCATCGCGCTGATGCGCAGCGACAGCAGGGTCTGTTTCGCTATGGCGTCGCGCGGCGTGGTGGTGACGTGCAGTTCGAGCAGAGCGATGGCTTCGTCGCGATGACCGGCCGCTGCGAGCGCGTTGGCGCGTGTGACCTCGTCCGACACCAAGGGCCCGGCGACCCCGGCCCCCTGCGTACCCGCCTCACCGCCCAGGGCCGTGCTGACGAGTCCAAGCACAGCCAGGGTGGCAACCATGCCACGACGACCACGATGCTGGGGGACGGGCATGCTACCTCCGCGCGGACGCTTGCTGAGAGTCAGAGTGAATGTACATGCTGCTGCCCCGCAACCGGAATGTTGCTGACTAAACCACAGAGAAACCTTTGAGGAGACTGGAGATGGGTCATCAGACCGGACTCTTCGAGGCCCAACGTGTGCGGGGCGGACGCTTCATCGACTTCAACGGCTGGGACATGCCGGTGCAGTTCGCCGGGATCACCCAGGAGCACCAGACGGTGCGCACGGCCTGCGGCATTTTCGACCTCGGGCACATGGGTCGGCTGCACCTGGACGGCCCTGGGAGCCTGGACCTGCTGAGCCGGCAGGTCTGCCGCCCCCTGCGCGACATGAAACCCGGTCAGGTGCGCTATGGGCTGGTGCTGGCCGAGGACGGCACGGTCGAGGACGACGTGCTGGTCAGCCGGGAAGGTGAGCAGGCGTTTCATGTGGTGGTCAATGCGGGTAATCATCAGAAGATCCTCGCCCGTTGGCAGGTTCTTGCGGGCAAGTTGCTGACAAAACTGGCGCTTACGGATCTGACCCTGACTCAGGCGATGATCGCCGTGCAGGGCCCGGCAGCGGCCGGGCTGCTCGCAGGCATGGGGCTGGATGGTCGCCATCTGAAGTACTACGCCTTCGTCGACCTGCAGTGGTCGGGAATCAACGTGCGGCTCAGCCGCACCGGGTACACCGGCGAGGATGGCTTCGAATGTTTCGTGCCCGCTGCAAATGCGGCACAGTTCTACGAAGCCGTGGTCGCTGCCGGCGCGGTGCCCTGCGGCCTCGGTTGCCGCGATACCCTACGATTAGAAGCGGGCATGCCGCTCTACGGCCACGAACTCGATCGCACGGTCACCCCGGTGGAGGCCGGTCTCGGCTTCGCCGTCAACAAGAACGGTGGATTTATCGGTGCCGAGATCGTGCTGGCGCAGCTTGCCGCTGGTCCGGCCCGCCGCCTGGTCGGTCTGCGCATGACCGACAAGCGGGTCCCGCGCCAGGGCTATGCGGTGGTAAAGGACGGCGCACCGGTCGGCATCATCACCAGCGGCACCTTGTCGCCGACGCTCGGCGTGCCCATCGGCATGGCCTTCGTGCCGAGCGCCCTGTCGGCCGTCGGCACGGCGTTGTCGGTTGACGTGCGCGGCAGCGTGTGCGCAGCCGAGGTCGTGGCGTTGCCGTTTTATAAACGAGCGAAGTAGCTGAGAGCTGCGAGCTACGAGTTTATCAGCGAAAACACGACACCCCTGGCCAAGGCCAGGAGTGTCGTGTGCTTAACTCGCAGCTCGCAGCTCGAAGCTAATCCCTCACTTCTTCTCCACCCGCGTGTAGCGCCAGATCACCTCCTGCGACAAGCAGGCGTAGGCGGTGCTCAGCAGGCGACCGGTGTCGTGCCCGTGGAACTTGGTGCCGGCGTAGTCCCAGCTGCCGTTGAAGCAGGTGTCGTCCGTGCGCTGCGCATCGGAGAGCAGCTTGGCCACCGGCGCATCCCACTGTTTCCAACGCTCGTCACCCATCTGGAACACCGCGAGGGTGTTGTAGTAGAGGAAGTAGGTGTTGGTCGGCCACGTGGTCGGGAAGTCGTTCTTCATGATTGAGTTGGCCATGGTCTCGAGCATCACGTCACCCTTGTGGTGGCCGAGGTAGATCGCGCACAACGCGCCGACGCAGCTCAGGTGCTCCTTGTCGACTTTGTCCGAGGTGGCATCGAAGGTGTAGGGGAAGACCGAGGTGCCCTGGTAGGGATCAAGCTTCTTCCAATCGGGATTGGCCGCCTTCCACGCACGTTCCAACCACACCTTCGCACCATGCATGCTGTTGCCGACCTGCAGACCCGCGCCCAGCGCGCTCTTCAGCGCCATCATGCTCCAACCGCTCACCGAGGTGTCGTTGCGTGCGGCGTTCGGCGCGACGTAGTCCCATGCCAGACCAGCGTAGGCCTTGTCCTTGGCGTCGGGATCCTGCGCCTGACGCGCGATCACCACGTCGACCGCCTTCTGCGCCGGTGTGCGCAGACGTTGATCGTTGCTCATGCCCAGCGCTTCAGCGAGCGCCATGGTCGCCACCGCGTGTTCGTAGTTGCGCTCACCGAACAGACCATCGGCCTTTTGCTGGGCAAGCAGCCACTCGACCGCCTTGGCTACGACCGGACGGTGTTTGTTCGGCGTGATGTGGTCGTAACCCGCACCGAGGAAACACATGATTGCGTAGGCGGTGCAGGCGATGTCCGCATCACCCGCCTGGTTGACGCCCGGCTCGCATTTCATCCCGACATCGGGGCAGTTCGCCTGGTACTGGTCGACATCCCACATGCCGTTGGGACTCTGGTGGCGCTTGAACCAGCGCAGGGCGGCTTCGATCGAACTGGTACGCAAAGCGGCGGTTTCAGGATTGCCCGTCTGCCGGGCCGCACGAATCCGACCGGGACCGGTGCGCAGGCCGAAGATCCCGGCACCTTTGTTGCCGGTGCCGATGGCCATGAAGGCACCGGTATCGCCCACCTGGACGTCGGTGACCGCGAGCGGATCGCCTGGGCTTCCGTCAGCGTTGGCTTCCGCGGTCGACGGATCGATGTCCGTGATTTCAATCAGGGTCACCGGCTGCGGTTCAGGCGTCGGCTCGGTAACCTGGATATTGATCGGGGTGGGATCGATGTCGGTTCTGACTTCCGGCGGTTTCTCCTGCACGATCGGCGGCAGTTCGACCGGACGCATGGGGGCGCGCTCCTCCTCCTTCTTCTCGACCGTGCCAAACACTACCGCGGTCATGATCGCGACGGCGGCGGCGTGCGCCCCAAAGCTGATCAGCCACGCCGGGACGATGCCCTTGCGGTCGTTCTCGTTGTCGGAGGACTCTATGATCACCTGCTCGGTGACGGGGTCCTGCTCGTTCGATTCATTGGGCGTGCTCATGACAGGTTCCTTCATCGTGCTGGGGTGATGCACGATGAACGCCCGGTTTTTACCATGGTTCACGCCGTCAATGGCTGTCACCGAGCGGGCACAGAAAGCTGTGAACCGCGGCGTTGGCCCCCCGTTCACCTCTGCTCAGCCGACAGGTCCGGGAAGCAGGCCGGTGGTGAAAACCCACCTCGCACACCGCACCCAGTCGCCGCTTTCCGCCGATGCTCGCCTAGTCCTCGTCGTCGCCCGCCACACCCTTCATGTCCTTGCTCCCGCCCAGGCGCCAGCGCAGGTAGGCGTCGATGAACGGCTGCAACTCGCCGTCGAGGACGTTGTAGGCCTGTGACGTGCTGTGGCGCGTGCGCAGATCCTTCACCATCTGGGTCGGTTGCAGGAAGTAGCTGCGGATCTGATGGCCCCAGCCGATGGTACCGCGTTCGCCCTTCAGATCCTTCAACTCGTCGAGACGTTCGGTTTCCTTGAGCTGCTGCAATTTCGCGATCAGCATCTTCATCGCACGACCACGGTTCTGGATCTGGCTGCGCTCGGTCTGACAGGCGACGAACAAGCCAGTGGGCACATGCGTGATGCGCACCGCGGAGTCGGTCTTGTTGACGTGCTGTCCACCAGCACCGGACGCACGGTAGGTGTCGATGCGCAGTTCCTTCTCGTCGATCTTCACATCGCCGACCTCGTCCATCTCGGGCGTGATCTCGACCGCGGCGAAACTGGTCTGACGTTTGCCGTCAGCATTAAACGGACTCATACGCACCAGCCGGTGCGTGCCCATCTCGGACTTGAGATTGCCGTAGGCGTTAGGCCCCTTGATCGACAACGTGCAGTTTTTTATGCCGGCCTCGTCCCCAGGCAGCATGTCGACGACCTCGACGGTGTAGCCGGCCTTCTGGCAGTAAGCACTATACATGCGGAAGAGCATGCCGGCCCAGTCGCACGCTTCAGTGCCACCAGCACCAGGCTTGATGTAGAGGAAGATGTTCGAGCGGTCGTATTTGCCCGACAGCGCGAGGGTCAGTTCAAGCTTGTCGTAGCGCATGGCCAAACGCGCCGCTTCGGCGGCGATCTCCGCCTGACCGGCTTCATCCTTCTCGGCTTCGGTCATCTCCAACATTTCCAGGTTGTCCTTCACCGCCTGGGACAACTCCACGCAGGGATCGACCACGCCCTTCACTGACTTGAGTGTGGCGACCATCTCCTGCGCCTTGGCCTGATCGGTCCAGAACGAGGGATCACCCATGCGCATCTCGTAACGTTGGATCTCCTCCTGCTTGGCGGCGACATTCATCAGCTTGGCGAAGGCATCGAGCTTGCCCTTGAGCTCCAACAATCGGTCGCGGCATTCGCCCACAGCAGCACCCTCCCAGGAGTGTCGCGGCAGTGTGGTGCCGTCAGGCCTCTGACAAGCCGGACGCCACCGCGCGGCCCAGGGAATGGCGCAGCGCTGACACCGGCCTAGGGTGCGGGTATGGAGGATGCGTGAAAGACGGCGATGGTTACCTGTTGCGGCGTGTCCTGATCCAAGGATGGCACTACCGCTGGATGGTCCTGCTATCGACGTTGGGGGCCGGTATCAGCGGTGCCTTGATGGCCTACCTGCTCACCCAGTTGGGACCGTTCCTCAAGTACATCGGCGGTGCCGAGGGTGCGACCACACCCGAACAACTCAAACAGGCAACCGATGGCCTGAACGGCCTGGGACTGTCGCTCATCGTGCTCACCCCCGTGGTGGTGGTCGCAGCTTACGTCGGACTGTGGTCCGGCTTATGGGTCGCCAACCGGACGATGGAGGATTTGCGCGGACGGGTGCTGGGACATCTCGTGCGCCTCGACATCGCCTTCCATCAGACGCTCACCCGCGGCGAGATATTGACGCGGCTGACCAACGACCTGAACAGTGTCCTACGCATGCAGCGGGCGCTGTATGGCAAATTGATCCAACGACCGCTCGAATCGCTTGGCATCCTCGGCTTCGTCGCCTGGACGGACTGGCGCCTAGCCGTGATCCTGATGGTCATCTTGGTGCCCTTGGTGCTGATCCTGGTGCCACTGATCAGACGTACGCGCACACGCAGTCAGCAGGCCCGTGAGACCTTGGCTGCCAATTTCGGCGTCCTCGAACAGATCACCGCCGGCATCAAGGTGATCAAGGCGATGGGATCGGCGCAGCGCGAACACGAACGCTACGCCGCCCACAATCACAAGCTCTTCGACGACAACATGCGCCTTGCCCGTTCACGCGCTCAATCCGAAGCCATCACCGGGGCTGCACTGTTTCTCATCTCTGGCGTGGGCATGATCGCTGGTGCTTGGTTGTTCGTGAATAAATGGATCGCTCCCGGCATCCTGTTCCTGGGCATCGGTGCGCTCGCCCGCCTGATTACCGCCGTTCGTGAAGTAGTCCGTCTGTGGGGCGACATCCAGGAACACCTGCCGTGTGTCGAGCGGGTGTTCGCGTTGTTGGATCAGCAGAGCGCCATTTGCGACCGACCGGATGCCAAACCCTGCCCGGTACCCACGAATACCATCCGCCTCGACCACGTGACCTTCCGCTATCAACCCGGCGCCGAAGCGGTCCTGCGCGAGGTGTCCCTGGACATCCCGGTCGGTCGTACGATCGCCCTGGTCGGACCGTCCGGCGCGGGCAAATCGACGCTGCTCGACCTGCTGCCACGCTTCCACGATGTCAGCGCCGGGCGCATCACCCTCGACGGCACCGACCTGCGGGACTTCTCGCTAGAATCGCTGGCGCACCTGTTCGCCATCGTCCAGCAGGACAACTTCCTCTTCAACGACACCATCTACCTCAACATCGCCTATGGACGCCCAGGTGCGACGCGCGACGAGGTCGAGCACGCGGCCCGTCGCGCCCACATCCATGATGCCATCCTGTCGCTCGAAGGTGGCCAGGGATACGACACCCTGGTCGGCGACCGTGGCTCGCGGTTGTCCGGTGGCCAACGCCAACGGGTCGCCATCGCCCGGGCACTGCTGCGCGACGCACCGATCCTGTTGATGGATGAACCCACCAGCGCACTCGACGCCGACAGCGAACGCCACGTCCAGGAAGCCTTGACCGAACTGATGCGCGGGCGCACGGTGGTGGTGGTCGCCCACCGCCTCGCCACCGTGCAGCATGCTGACCGCATCTATGTCATGGCCGGTGCCATGACCCGCGATGGCAAGGAAGACCCACGTCGTGGGACGGTGGTGGAGTTCGGCACCCACCAGGAACTCATCGCCCAGAACGGCGACTACGCCGAACTGGTACGCTTGCAGCAATTGGCGGGTTAAGCAGCCAATTCCTCGCCGTCGCGCCGTGGCTGAGAACGGTAACGCGCTTCTAGCCCCCTCTCGTTGACTCACCTGGACAAGATCCGGTGAAAACTACCCAAATTTTACTTGGATTGTCGATCACCCAAGCATGTTGTCGGCTCACCCAAGGCGCAAACACGCGCCGCTTGAGGCGTATCAGCGCCAGATGCGAGGATTCTGTGGAACTCTACGTCGGCAACCTGCCCTGGTCGGTCAACGACGAAGGCTTGACCAATATGTTCGCAGCCCATGGCGCGGTGACCCGCGCCAAGGTGGTCATGGATCGCGAGACCGGTCGCAGCCGCGGCTTCGGTTTCGTCACCATGACCAACGATGCCGAAGGCAAGGCCGCGATCGACACACTCAACGGCAAGGACGTCGAAGGTCGTGCCCTGCGCGTGCGCGAAGCTGAACCGCGCCAGCCCGGCGGCGGCGGCGGCGGTGGTTACGGCGGCGGAGCTGGCGGCGGCGGCGGCGGCGGCGGCGGCCGTTACTGAGCTGAACTAAGCTCGCACAATTTTCGGATTCACGTCCACGGCGCTTGGTTTACCAAGCGCCGTTTTGTTGTTGGGTCGT
>JACDEI010000101.1 GCA_013816485.1 Planctomycetota bacterium | reverse complement strand
AAGTCGCACTGATCGCCTGCGCCAGGAAGTTACTCATCCGACTCAACACCATCGCCGCAAAAGCGCTCAAACCGACCACACAGATCCAGGGAACTACCGCTTGATCTCTACACAGTCACTTCGTGGTGAAAATTCTCCTTTCCGTCACTTCACATCCGCGGCGGTGACTAGATCCACCGGCGTCTCGCGGTCGGTGATCGGCGCGGTGGGATCGGCGATCAGCTTCAGCGCGACCTCGATGCCGTAGACCGCGAGTTGGTCGCCGTGCTGGTCGGCGGTCGCGAGCACCGTGCCGGCCTTGAGCGCTTCGCGCACCGCGGGGATGTTGTCGAAGCCCACCACCTGCACCGCGCCCGCTTTGCCGGCGGCCTTCACCGCGGCGATGGCACCGAGCGCCATGCTGTCGTTGGCGGCGAGGATAGCCTTGGCCTCAGGATGACGCGTCAGCATGGACGCGGCGATGGTGTTGGCCTGCGCCATGTCCCACTGCGCCGTCTGGCTGTCGGCGATCACGATGCCCGCCGCTTTCAGCGCGTCTTCGAAGCCGAGACGACGCTGCGCGCCGTTGAAGGAGGTGCGGATGCCTTCGAGCACCACCACCTGATCACCGGCCTTGAGCGTCTTCGCCAGATGCTCGGCGACTTTCTTTGCGCCCGCGCGGTTGTCCGGACCCACGAAGGGCACAGTGAGTTTTTCTGCCGCCAGCACCTCTGCGTCGAGGCGGTTGTCGATGTTAACCACCACCACGCCGGCAGCACGCGCGCGACGCAGCACCGGCACCAGGGCCTTGGAATCAGCGGGCGCGATGACGATGGCCTGTACGCCGCTGGCGACCATCTCCTCCACCAGCGCCACCTGACGCGAGAGGTCACGTTCATCCTTGATGCCATTCACCACTAGATCGTAGTCCGCGACGTGTGCCGCCTGATGTGCCTTCGCTCCGTCGGCCATGCTGGCGAAGAATTCGTTGGCGAGCGACTTCATCACCAGCGCCACGCGCGGTTTGCCGCTCGCAGGTTTCGCCGGTGCGTTGGAGACGGGGACCTCGGCCTTGTCGCCGCAGCCGGACAGCAGCATGAGCAGCGCGAAACCGGATAGCAGGATTGAACCGCCACGGCGCCACGACGCCGCGAAAGAGGAGTCAGAAGGCCGAGTCCTCTGAGGTCCAGATTGTCTGACCGTGGCGTCGTGGCGTCGTGGCGGTTCAATTTCTGGAGTCTTCATGTGGTTGCCTTTCGTGTGGATGGAGCGGTGACCGACGCACGTTCGATCACCGTTACCGAGATGCGCTGCAGGCGTGTACGCGGTCGCGGCACACCGGCGAGGCGGGCGAACAACAGGTCGGCCGCCTGACGGCCGAGCGCCGGCACGTCCTGACAGGCGGTGGTCAGCGGCGGATTCATAAACTCGGCGTGTGGCAGATCGTCAAAGGTCGCGAGCGACAGATCGCGTGGCACCACACGGCCAAGCTCGGCGGCGGCACGCAGGGCGCCAAGAGCGATCTGGTTGCTCAGGGCGAACAGCGCGGTGATCTGCGGTTTTGCTCGCAGCAACGTGGCTGCCGCGCGGCGACCCGACACCTCGCTGAAGGCGTCACCAGCGATGTGTGCAGCGGTCAGTCGCACACCATCGCTGGCGAGCGCGGCCTTGAAGGCCGCCAGACGTTCATCGTTGACCAGGGTTCCTGGGCGGCCCTGCAACACGCCGATGTGGCGATGACCGGCCTTCAGCAGCACCTGCGCCAACGCCCGCGCACCCTGCGCATGATCGCTGGTAACAGTCAGCAGGTCGCCATCGGCGAAACCACGATCCACCACCACCAGCGGCAACCCGGCGTCCTGCGCCGCGGCAAGGTGATCCTGTTTCAGCCCGGCGGGACACACCACCAGGCCTTCGATGTGGCGATCACGTAGCTGCTGTACCAGCCGTCGTTCGCTGGCGTCGTCCTCACGGCTGTCGGCCAGCAACACTGAGTAGCCCTTAGCCTCCGCCGCCAGGGTGATCTCCCGCGCGATGGCGGCGAAGAACGGATTGGAGACATCCGGCACCACTACGCCGATGAGCGCGCTCTGCCCGCTCTTCAGCGAGCGCGCCAGATGGCTGTGGCGGAAGCCGATCTTCTCCGCCGCCTGCGTCACCGCCGCGACCGTCGCCTCGCTGATGCGATGCGCGCCACCCTTGCCCGCCAACACCCGCGATGCGGTGGCGATGCTGACTCCGGCGATCTCGGCGACACGTTTGAGGGTCATGGTAGTTCGGGTGCGTCCTTATCGGTTCGCAATGGGTGTGATATAGATGCGCAAACGTTTGCGCATGCATAGGGACGTACTACCGGAGGCAAGAGGGGATGTTGAGCGAAATGGTCTGCTATGGCCAGTCGCGCGACGGAAACACCTCCGTGCACAGCAGTTGAAGTGTATGCGAGAGTGTATGCGAGAGCGGTTCGCGCGCGCTGAAGGCGCGACCTGAAGACAGGCCCAGGGCAACGCCCTGCCCATTACCCATAAGTCGGCCACCGGGCGAAATATCGGAAGAAAAGCCGCCGGGAGCGCGGCCACCCTCGGCCGCCTGCCTTCATCTTATGGTATTCGGATTGGTCGACACGTTCTGGCAACGCGCGCCGCTGATTATCCCGACATCGTCATTGGTCGTGGTTTGTGCGGCATGCGGCCGAGGGCGGCGATAGCAGTGCGGTGTGCCAGCACTGAAGCACCGGCACCAACGCCAACGGTTCTCAAGCCGCCAACGGCGTCGCCGCCCCGTCACCCGGGGCGGGAGCCCCGGG
>JACDEI010000048.1 GCA_013816485.1 Planctomycetota bacterium | reverse complement strand
CCCGCGCTCAGCACGTCGAGCGCGGGCGAGCCGCCCACGCCCCCAGGGGAAACGCCGGAACGCACACCGGTGCTGCACGTTCAGCACGCCCCGCAAGACCGATCCCGCGTACGGCGTTTGCTCTGGAAAACGTGGGGTGCGGATTAACCTCCGCCACTCCACAGGAGCACCCATCATGGCGACCCTCACCTTCCTCGATTCCAAGCGTACCGTCACCGATCCAGTGGAGGTCGCCAAGGTCCTCCAGGCCGCCAACGTGATCTACGAGAAGTGGGGTACCGAGCGTCTGCCAGCGAACCTGAGCAGCCGCAATCTGAGCGATGCAGAGAAGCAGGCTTTGCTCAAGGCTTTCGACACTGAGATCCAACACCTGTATAAGACCCGAGGCTACAAGACCGCCGACGTGGTGACGCTCTATCCGGACACCCCAAACATCGACGTCATGCTGGCCAAGTTCGACAAGAACCACAATCACAGCGACGACGAGGTACGCTTCATCGTCCAGGGCCGCGGCGTGTTCACGCTGTTTCCCAAAGATGGCGAGCCGATCGACGCCGAACTGCACCCTGGTGACTTCATCACCGTGCCGGCGAATTATAAGCACTACTTCAGGCTCTGCGCCGACAAGCAGATCACCGCGATCCGCATCTTCACCGATCCGGCGGGCTGGGTTGCCAACTACATCGACTGAAGGTTTTTCCAAACGAACTGACGAAGCGCCGGCAATTGCCGGCGCTTCGTGCGTTTAGCCGTGGTCGTGGATATTTTGATCGCTCGATTGGAGTTAGAGTTCCTAAGTTCGAATCGCCCACGTCACAGATGATGTCGCGAGCCCCCAACGGGGGAGCCCCGACTACAGCCCAGTTAACGACGTGGAAATTTCAAAAGTCCTGAAAGGACGACCGCCTAGATGCCGGTGCGTAAGCGCCGGTGAAATAGTTTGGTCGGCGCTCTCGCCCCGATCAAGGGCTGTCGTCCCTCCAGGACTCGGTGCATAAAATGAACGAGCTTGCCAGCACTCACGTGCTGGGCTGTAGTCGGGGCGCCCCTGTCGGGGCTCAGAAAACAGACGTTCTGTCCCTGCACGCCGCATCGGTCGGTGCTCGGGCCATCGTCTCGACAACATCGTTCACCGCGCGACGACCGCCTTGCGTACGCCCACCATCATCTTCTCTAGTTCCATGGCGAACTCCCGACGATCCTCTTCCTGCATCGGCTTTTGACCGCCTTTGATGGTGCCAGCTTCGCGCAGGTACTGCATCAGTTCACGCGCGGCGACGGCGCCGCCGATGGTGTTCTCGTCGTAAATGCGACCACGCCCGGTCAGCACGCGCGCTCCTTTGGCGATGCAACGGGCGGCGAGGGGGATGTCCTCGGTGATGACCACGTCGCCGCGTTCGCAGTACTCGGCGATCCAATTGTCCGCCGCGTCGAAGCCGTCGTCGACTACTTCCAGGCGGATGTTGGGATCGTTGGGCATGTTCATCCACTGGTTGGCGACCACGCTGACGGTGAAGCTGTTGCGTTTGGCCACGCGATAAGCCTCATCTTTTACGGGACAGGCGTCGGCGTCGATGAACAGATTCAGCATGGCGGATACCGTGCGTGGTCCGGGACTCCTGAGAAGGCATCATCCGCGGTCACTCCCAGGGCGGCGGTCAGAACAGCCGTGGACGCCCCCGTCGCCGTCCGGTATCGCATGGCATGCCCGCCATCGATCTGATCCTGCCATCGCCCACCGACGACAACGAGCGCACGGTGCTGAGCCATGTCGAGGACTACGGCTGGCACATCTCCGGCATCAAAGCCGACGAACAGCAGGGCACGCCGCCGTATGCGTTCTCGGTCGGTCTCTATTACACCTTCGAGGTTCCGGAGATGCTCGTGGTCGGTCTGCCGCTGCAGCAATCCGCTGCGCTCATCAACGTCATCGGCGAACTGGTGAAAGCCGGTAAACGCTTCATCTGCGAAACGCCGCGCAGCGATCTGATGCCTGGGCGCGTGGTGATGCTGCGTCCGGTGGCGGCGCGTCACTACCGGGCGGAACTCGGATTCGCCGTGTGGTTCTATCGTTCGCTGCCGCGGGTGTTCCCCTGCTGGCAGGCGATCTGGTCCGATACCAACGGGCGTTTCCCGTGGGATGCGCAGGTCGATCCGGCGGTGCGGCGAGTGCAGACGCTGTTTGACCGCTGACGCAACGTTTGTCGCGCGTGTCGCTGGGATTGTGCAACTTCCAGCGCCCACCGTGCAAGAATATGTCAAATCCCCTTGGGGGAATGCCTCCCTGGCAGATTCGCCGTCGCAGAAGTGCGATGGGATCGGTCAATGAGGCGCCGGGAATGTGCAGCGAAAGCGCTGCCACAGGTGTTAGCGTAGCCCGTATCAGTGATCGTCACCTGTCTGTTCAAAGGATTCCCATGCACACCTTGTTCTTTTTCCTGTCGGTTGCCTCGCTGGTCATGCTCTCGTCGTTTGCTGCTGCTGCTGACCAGCTGTCGGTGCTGTTCCTCGGTGACAAGGGCCACCACCAACCCGAGCAGCGTTTCGGCTGGATAAAAGCTCCGCTCGCCGAGCGTGGCATATCCGTCAGCTATACCGAGAACCTCACTGACCTTTCCGCCAACAATCTGGCGAAGTACGACGTGCTGCTGGTCTACGCCAACATTGGCGGCGTTTCGGCTGAGCAGGAAAAGGCGATCCTCGATTACGTCGCCAGTGGCAAAGGCTTCATGCCGGTGCACTGCGCCTCGGCCTGCTTCGGCAAGAATCCGGAGTTGGTCAAGTTGATGGGTGGTCGTTTCAAGAGTCACGGTGGTGAGGTGTTCAAGGCGCTGGTGGCGGATCGGGAACATCCGGCGATGCGTGGCTTCTCTGGCTTCGACACCTGGGACGAGACCTACGTCCATGACCAGCACAACGAGGTCGATCGTACGGTGCTGATGTATCGGTTGCTAAAGAAGGGCGGCAACGAACGCGAACCATGGACGTGGGTGCGCACCCACGGTCAGGGTCGGGTCTTCTACACGGCATCAGGCCATGACGAGCGTACGTGGTTGGCACCGGCTTTCGCTGATCTGCTGGCGCGCGGCATCTCCTGGGCGGCTGGCGGCAAGGGAATGCCGGTGTTGACCGATTTGCAGGGCCCCTTTGCCAAGACCGAGCGTGCGCCACTGAAGTATGAGGAGCGCGAAACGGTTCAGAACTACGAGAAGCGCACACCCGCGCCGCAGTACCAGCTGCCACTCTCTCCGACTGATTCACTGGACTACACTCAGGTCGAACACGGTTTCAGCCTGACCCTGCTCGCCGCCGAACCGCAGGTGGTCAAGCCGATAGCGTTCACCTGGGATCATCGCGGTCGCCTGTGGGTGGCGGAGAGTGTCGACTATCCATCCAAGCACACCGACCTGTGGCAGGGCAGTGATCGCATCAAGATCTGCGAGGACACCAACGGCGACGGCAAACTCGACAAGTTCACCATCTTTGCCGACAAGCTCAACATCCCCACCGGCCTGGTGTTCGCCAACGGCGGGTTGATCGTCTCGCAGGCACCGCAGATGTTGTTCTTCAAAGACACCAACGGCGACGACCAGGCCGATGTGCGTGACATCATCCAGGACGGTTGGAGCAAGGGGGACACCCACGCTGGACCATCGAATTTGCGCTATGGCCTCGACAACCGGATCTATGGCGCGGTCGGTTATTCCGGCTTCAGCGGCAAGGTCGGCGACAAGTCACTGAATTTCCGCAGCGGTCTTTTCCGCATGAACAAGAGCGGAGACCAGCTGGAATTCCTCAGCCAGTACAACAACAACACCTGGGGACTCGGCATCAGCGAGACCGGTGAGCTGTTCGGTTCGACCGCCAACAACACCCAGCACTGCTACACGCCAATCCCGATCCCCTACTTCGATGCCACGCCAGGTTTGGCCGGCAACGAGGAGCTGCGCCGTGCGGTGCGCATGGACCAGCAGTACTTCGCCAATCCGCTGACCGACAAGATCCGCCAGGTTGACGTGTTCGGTGGCTACACCGCAGCCGCGGGATCCAACCTCTACACCGCACGCGCCTTCCCGCAGCGTTACTGGAACGCCAGTGTGTTGCTGACTGAACCGACCATGCATCTGGTGCACCAGGGTCTGCTCAAGCGTGATGGCAGTGGATGGACCGAGGACGTCGATGGTGGTAATCTGGTGGCCAGCGCTGACGAATGGTTCGCTCCCGTCCATGCCGAGGTCGGCCCGGATGGCGCGGTGTGGATCGCGGACTGGTATAATTTCATCATTCAGCACAACCCGACCCCACGGAAGGAACACGGGGGTTTCGACACCAAGACCGGCAAGGGAGGCGCTCACGAGAACCCGCTGCGCGATTATGAACACGGTCGTATCTACCGCATCGCCTGGAAGGGCGCCAAGCCCGCGACGCGCAGAGCGCTCGATCCGGACAACACCGGCGAGTTGGTGAAGGCGCTCGCCGACGACAACCAGTTCTGGCGTCTGACGGCTCAGCGTCTGCTGGTCGAACGCGCCAAGAACGATGTGGTTCCGGCGCTGATCGCCCTGGCAAAAGACCAGTCGGTCGACGCCATCGGCCTGAACGGCGGTGTGGTCCATGCGTTGTGGACCTTGCATGGCCTTGGCGCGCTCGACGGCAGGAATGCCGAGGCGCTGGCCGTGGCGGTCGCTGCGTTGCGTCATCCATCGCACGGTGTGCGTCGCAATGCGGTGCAGGTGCTGCCGGCCACGCCGGCTGCTGCTGCTGCGGTTGCCGCGTCCGGCATTATCAACGACAGTGAACTCAATGTCCGCCTCGCGGTGTTTCTCGCCGTGTCGAAGCTGCCGGCCAACGAAGAGATCGGCGCTCAATTGTTCGCTCAGCGTCAACTCGATGTAGTGCGGGTGGACAAATACCTGCCGACAGCCTTGTTGGTCGGAGTCGCGGCGCATGGCCGCGGTTATCTGGCAGCGGCCGCCAAGGCCGGCGAGAAGCTGCCGACCACAGCGCCAGGTGTGGCGGAACCGCTCAGCGCCACCTTGCTCAAGGATGGCGGCTTCGAATCCGCCACCGCCGATGGTCCCGCGGGCTGGGAACGCCGCACCTACGGCGGCACGGCGAAGTTCGCCGTGGTTGATGGCGGTCGAATCGGGAAGTGCATCCAGATCTCGGCGACGGGTGATGGTGCCGACGCCAGCTTCACCGTCATCGTTCCGGTCAAACCCAACGGCAGCTACCGACTGTCCGGCTGGATCAAGACCGCGGACGTCAAAGGCGCGATGGGCGCGTTGTTCAATCTCCACGGACACGACGCCAAAAGCAAAGCCGTGAAGGGCACCAGCGATTGGACGAAGATCACCATGGATTTCAAAGCCGACGGGCGCAAGCAGATCGAACTCAATTGCCTGTTCGGCGGCTGGGGCCAAGCGACCGGCACCGCGTGGTGGGATGACTTGGAATTGGAGGAGCGTGGCAATGCCAAGGGTTCGAGCTTCGGCGGGCGTGGCAATGAACCGGGTGAGATCGAACAGTTGATCGGCCGGAACCTGGCGCACCGCATCACCACGGCGGATCAGCTCGCCACCCTCGTACAGTTGGCGGCAGGTGACCCCGGTACGGCAGAGTCGGTCATCGCCGGCATGGCCGAAGGGTGGGGTGAACGCGATCTGCCGGCCGACATCGGAGTGGCTGAACGTCATGCACTTGGCACGGTGGCAGTCAAATTGACCCCGGCGGCGCAACTCAGCCTGGGTGCCATCGCTAACCGTTGGTCGGGTGAAGTCACCAAGGCCAAGACGACGACCGGTCCGGCACTTCCGCCCGAGGAACTCAAACGCTTCGAGTCCGGCCGCAACCGTTACCAGACGCTCTGCATCGCTTGTCACCAAGCGAATGGTCAAGGCCTGCCCGGACTTGCTCCGTCGCTGGTGAAATCCGAATGGGTGCAGGGCCCGGCCTCACGCCCGGTGCGTATTGTGTTGCACGGCCTGCAAGGCCCGATCACGGTCAACGGCACGCCGTTCGTATCGCCGGTGATCATGCCGCCGCAGAAGGACGTGCTCGACGACGTGGCGATTTCTGAAGTACTGACCTACGTGCGCAACGAGTGGGGCAACCAAGCCCCGCCAGTGCAGCCCGCCGAGGTCAAAGCCATCCGCGACATCGACGCCGCGCGCACGCAGCCGTGGACGGCGGAAGAGTTGATGAAACTTAAATGAGGTGACGGCCTGATGCCCTGGTGCCCGTCTGGGACGAGGCTGAGCCGTAGGGCATCGCTGGTGACCAGCCCCAGTGCTGGTGCTCTGCCGCCGACACGTGAGATCACCGAGCCACGTTCGAGGCTGAGCAGCAAGGCCAGTCATAGGACGGTCATCGCTGCATCTTGACGCTGCAGTTGGCCAGTTCGGCGGGTTGTGGGCCGACCTCAGTCGACCATCATCCCGCGCCATGATCAAACGCGTTCTCGGTTCTTCAGACATGACCATTTCCGTCGTTGGTTTCGGCGCCTTCGCGGCTGGCGGCTGGATGTGGGGTGATCAGGACGACGCCGACACCGTGAAAGCAGTCCACGCTGCGGTCGATGCCGGGGTCAACTGGATCGACAGCGCGCCGATCTACGGCTCGGGCAAGGCGGATGCGGCGGTGGCGCAGGCGGTACGTGAACTGCCTGCTGATCGTCGGCCGTTGCTCTTTACCAAGTTCGGCCACCACTTGGTGGATGGCAAACGCATCAGCTCAGCGACCAAGGCCGAGGTCATCCGCGACTGTGAGTACAACCTGAAGGTCTTCGGTGTCGAACGTCTCGACCTATTCCAACTTCATTGGCCGACACCGGTTCCCATTGCGGAAACCGCCGGCGCGTGCGGTGAGTTGTTGAAAGCCGGCAAGATCCGTGCGATTGGCGTCAGCAATTTCTCGCTCGCCCAACTTGACGCATGGCGCGCCACCGGCGTGCCGCTGCACAGCGTGCAAAACGCCTACTCAATCGTGAAGCATGAGGCGGAACTCGACGTGTTGCCGTGGTGCATGGAACACCACGTCGGTTTCCTCGCCTACTCACCGTTGCAGCGCGGCCTGTTGTTCGGCAATTGGACGCGCGAGAAGACCTTCCCGGCCGGCGATCACCGCAGCGAACGCTCTGACTTCCGTGGCCCACGCTTGGCGCGCTACCTCAATGCCGTTGATGAACTGAAAAAGATCGCCGAAGAGGACGAAATGACCGTCGCCCAACTGGCGATCGGTTGTCTGCTGTGCGTCGAAGGCTTCACCGCGGCGATTGTTGGCGCGCGCAATGCCGAGCAGGGAGCGCAGCTCGGTGATTTGGGCATCCCGGTGAAGGCCAAGCAGCTCGCAGCGGTCGACGCGGTGATCGCCAGACTTCAGACGGATCTGGCGGCCATCGGCGACGGATAAGTACGATAAGGGTCAACGTCTGGGCGTGGAGAACAACGTCAGCGAGCGGCCGTAGCGCGGATCGTCCTTGCCCAGCACATGCACTTGGCCGCCGTGCTCTTCACGCACGATGATCTGGTACGGATCATTGTTGAAGCAGACCTCGCCGAAGGTCGCGGATAACGTTGCGTCGCGCACCACGAACATCGGTGCCAGTTTTCCAGCGGTGGTGGTGTAGGAGAACCCGCCCAGCACCTCGGTGCGTCCGCCGGCGAGCGTTTCGATCAGCGTGCCGCCGCGTTCGGTCTTGAAGCCAAGGATCCACAGCGTGCCGCCGTCGTTGATCACGTGGGTGCCTTCGTTCTCGACGTTGAACTGGCGTGCCCACACGGTCTGGCCTTTGATGCGCCAGTTGGTGGTCGGGTTGGAGCAGCAGTCCTCGATGAACACCGGTCCAGTGCCGGTGAAGTGGCCGCACACGTTGAGCGAATGTTTGATGACCAGCGTACGTGCCCCGGCGTTGTCGAAAGTCGGCGTCTGGTTGTAGCCGGCGCTCAGGCGTTCGATCACCACCACCGGTTCCGTGCCATCGACCAGTGCGAACGCCGGTTTGTCCATCTTGGCCAGGTCGAGGAAGCCACGACAACCGACCATGCGTCGGACCTTGCCGCGCACCTGGATGGTGTCGCTGATCTTCCATGAGCCGCGCGGCAGGTAGACCGTCGGTTTGCCGGCGTCGATCGCCTGTTGGATGGCGGCGGTGTCGTCCTGTCCGTCGTCGGGTTTTCCGCCGAAGGCGAGCGGCGAGATCCATTGGTCGAGCGGATCCCACGGAACCTGCGGCGTGTCTTTGATCGGCAGGTTCAGCGTGCTGGTCGGCGCGCCGCCGTGCAGGCTGACTGGTTTGGCGCTGAGGTATTCGCCGATCACCGCCGCAGCGACACCGCTCCCACCGCGATGGTCGAGTGCGCGGGCGTAGCCGCTGGTGGTGACGCTGCGCGCCACCAGGTGACCGGCGGCGATGATGGCCGGTGATTCCTTGGCCGTGCCGGTGCCGGTGAGCGTACTGTCGAGCAGCACCGTCTGTCCGCCCTTGGTGACCAGTGCCGGCACGGTGTTGGTGCTGGTCAGCGCACGGATGCTGAACGGCTGGCCGATATTCTGCACTCCAGCTTGGTTTTGATGCTTGACGGCGATGTGCTCCAGAGTCTGGCTGTTGATGCCACCGGCGGCATCGATGCCGACATCGAAACCGATCACCGTGACGCGGGTAATCAGCAGCGGACCGTTCTCGCCCGCGCTCAGCCGCAGCCCAGAAACACCCTGACCATCATTGGACACGATGGTGACGTGGCGCATCACGCCTTGGTTGTTGGCGGTGAACTCCACCCCGGAGCAGCCGAGGTTGCCAGCGCCGGTGTCGATTGTCAGGTGAGCGATCTCATTGCTGAAGCGCTGCGCCGGCGGACCACCGGTCCAGATGACGGGTCTGGGTTTGTTGGGATTGTCGAAGCCGGGCGCACGGTCGGCCAAGCGGATCACCGCGCCGGCCTGGCTCTGGCCGTGCAGGGTGGTGTTCTTCTCCTCCCAGCCGCCGCGATCGCCGTGCGGCCACTTCAACGTGTCGCTGATCAGGTAGATGCCATTGGGCAGCCAGATGATCGCGCCACGGTTGGGATGGTCAGACAGGGCTTTTTGCAGGATGGCGGTGACGTCGGTTTTGCCGTCGCCCACCGCGTTATAGGGGGGCTTGGTGACATCGATCACCCCAGCGTCGGCGGGATAGACGGTGTCTTCGCCGCCAGCCAGCGGTTTGCCGGGAACGATGCGCGAGTACGTCGGTGCGGGGTACTTGGGCACATGCTTCGGGCGTGATTTCAGCCCGAGCAGCACGCGGTCGTCGGTGGTCGGCCTGGCGACGCGGAAGCGCACCTCGGATAATCCCGACACGCGATCGCCATGGTTGGCGGTGATGAGCAGCCGGACATAACGTGCGGTCACCGGCTTGGGCAGCGTCACCGCTTGGCCCGGTTCATCACTGCCATTGGCGCGGCGCAGCTCGATGGTGCCGGCATCGGTGAAGGTGCGATCGTCCACCGACACCTGCACGGTGGCGGTCTTCACGCCGCGCTGGAGGTATCCCGGCTCGTTGTAGTTCCAGGCGTACAGACCAATGAGCTGATGGATGTGGCCAAGATCGAACCGCACGAAGACCTTCCCCACCGCACCGGCATCGTCGTAGTTGCTGTTCCACATGGATCCGCCGCCCGCCCCTTTGTGCGCGGTGTGGACGAACACATCACTGCCAGGGGGATCCTCACCAAGGCCCGAGTCGTCGCACAGGGCAGCCGGAGCGCTGCCCTGGCTGCTTGGCGCGCTGCACTCCAGCGCGGCGATGGTGCCGACGGCGCGGTCTTCAGCCGCCGTCAGGATCAGGGTCAAGACAGTCAGGAACGAGGCGGCGAGGGTTTTCATAGGGTGCCATCCCAACGGTACGCAGAGCTCATTGTGACGTTACAATGCACGAAAAGTGTCTAGTGCATTGGCAAAGCGAAAATGCAGGTTGCCAGTTTGAGGGACTACAGGCTACAGGGTACAGACCACAGGATCGTGCTGCGACGTCGTGTGCAAACCGGTGGTCTGTAGCCTGTAGTCCCTCACATCGGAAGCCGGCGTTATTGATCTGACCGAGCACTAGCCAGGGTACGATCTGGCCACGATCGGCGAATGAACACTTGGGGCGTGGGCGGCTCGCCCGCGCTGTCTTTCCATCGAGCCGACAACAAACGCAGCGCGGGCGAGCCGCCCACGCCCCCAGGGAACCTGCAATTCTCGGTGCGTTATTTCGCCGTGCGCGGCACCAGTTTGGGATCGAGTCCCGCCAATGCCTGCTCTTTGGTGGTTTTGTAAGCGATGGTGGATCCCGTGCTGCCGGAGTAGTCGTGTTTGACGACTTCGCCGTCGACCACCCAGTGAATGCTGGCTTTGTTCATGAGCATGCGGCGTTCGATGCGGGTGGCTTTGAGCGTCTTCCCTGCAATTTCGAGGTCTTCGGGGCCGATCACCACCAGAGCCGACCACGCATTCGGCTTGGCTTGGTTCGCCACCACGGTGCGCGAGTGATGACAGGTACCGGGCACCATTGGCATCAATGCCGCCATGGAGGCAAAGCTGTAATCATTGATCAGTGGCCCAGGTGCCGGGCTGGTCTCGACCTCGCGGAAGGGTTTGCCGTCATCGCCCTTCCCGTCGACGGTCACCTCCCAGGTCTCGGCGTCCTTCCATTTTCCGGACGAGGTCAGGTCCCACAGCGGGCCTTCATGGATCTGCGTCACGACGCGCGGAACCGCACCGCTGACATCCAGCACCCCGGTCTCGATCATGTGGTTGAGGCCCCATTTTTCGCCGCCGTCGAACATCACTTCGACGATGACGGTGAGGCGATCACCAACACGCTCAACGCGGGCATGTTCGGCGCCGACCTTCTTGCCGTCGATCTCGAAGGTGTACCAGGTGTCGATCGGGGACTTTACCAGGCGCTCGCTGGCGAAGGTCACCGGTGTGGCCGGAGGCAGTTCCCAATGCGTCCCGGCGGCGATGGTACTGACGTGGGCACCGAGTTTGCCGGGCTTGGCGGTGATGGTCACTACCGCATCGCCACGTTGTACCACCACCTGGACGTCAGCAGTGTTGGCGGTCACCGCCGCGATCAGTTCTTCCTGGGTCGCAATCGGCTTGCCGGCGTAGCTGGTGATGATGTCGCCCAGGCGTAGTCCAGCCAGTTGTCCCGCAGCATCGGGCCCAAATCTAGTGACGAGCACACCGGACGCGTGGGCGGTGAACGACCTTCCGTCGAGTGGGTTCTCTGGCTCCGCTGCGAAGGCACCTGCGAGCAGCAGCACGGAACAGACGGACAATAGTAGTGGACGGATCATGACCAGTCTCCGGTGGCGGACGCTACTCGGGGTCATTTGAGGAACAATGTCGCAAATCTTGGGCGGTTTGCCCTGGGGGCGCGGACTTCAGTCTGCGCAGCGTTGTACGTCGCCGAACACTTGGCGGTCATGAGTCCGAGAGCGATTCACCTGGGATCAGCGCAGGGCAATCCGACATCAACAAGGCTGCGCAGACTGAAGTCCGCGCCCCCAGGCGACGTCAGATCTTGTTCAGCGCCTGATTGAGATCCGCGATCAGATCGTCGGTGCCTTCGAGCCCGACGCTCATGCGGATGAGGTTTTCACGAATGCCCAAAGCAGCGCGTTCTTCCGGCGCTTTATCGTAGTAGCTCATCAGCGCCGGCTGTTCGATCAGCGACTCCGGGCCACCGAGGCTGGGTGCCAGGTAGGGGATCTCACAGGCGTCGACGACTTTCGAGCCTTCGACCAAACCACCCTTGATGGTGAAGCTGATGAGCGAGCTGAAGCCGCGCATCTGCTTCTTGGCGATGGCGTGCGCTGGGTGGCTGGGCAGCCCTGGGTACCACACGCGTTCGACCTTGGGATGTTGCTCCAGGAACTCGGCGACGCGTTGGCCGCTCTCGTTCTGATGTTTCATGCGCACGGCGAAGGTCTTCAAACCACGGATGAGCATGTAGGCGGTGAACGGCGCGGCGAGCGCGCCGAACATGCCCTGATGATCGCGGATGGCGTCGATCAGCGGCTTGGCGCCGATCACCACGCCGGCCATCAGATCGTTGTGGCCGCCGAGGTACTTGGTCGCGCTGTGCACCACCAAGTCGACGCCGAAACTCAGCGGCTGGAGGTTGTAGGGCGTCGCCAGCGTCGCATCGATCATGGTCTTGATGCGTTTTTCCTTGGCGACTTTCACCAGGGCTTCGAGGTCGATGCAGTTGAGGTACGGATTGGTCGGGCTCTCGGTGATGATCAGCTTGGTGTTGGGTTTGATCGCCGCAGCGATGCCGTCGACCGAGGGCTCACAGGAGGTGTGCTCGACACCGAACTTGGCGAGGAACTCACGCACGAACACCCGGGTCTTGCGGTAGCTGTCGGCGGTGATGACCAGGTGCGTGCCGGGCTTCACCATCGCCAGCAGCGTGGTGACGATCGCCGACATGCCGGTAGAGGTCAGCAGCGCGTCGGTGTCGCCGCCGTTCGGCAAGCCGCCTTCGAGCGCGGCGAGTTTGGCTTCCGCCACCTGCTGGGTCGGGTTGCCGTAACGGCCGTATTCCTCGCCGCGGATGTGTTCGCCACGGAAGTAGCGGTGCAGTTCGTCGGTGTTCTCGAACGGATAGGCGGTGGCCAGGATGATCGGCGTGACGAGCGAGTCGTGGGCCTTGTCGCGGAGTTCTCCGCCGTGGACGGACAGGGTCTCGATCGATCGCGCCATTTTTTATACGTCCGGGGTCCGGGGTCCGGGGTCCGGGGTCCGGGCGCCGGTGTCGCCGTGGACCTGGTGCGGAGCATTCCGCAGGTTGTCTGACACCGGACACCGGACACCGGACACCGGACGCGTCAAAGCGAAGTCGGGATGGATGGCGACCTGCGCATAATCCTTGCCGTCCCAGCGGAAGGTGCGCGCCTCGACCACGCCATGGGCGCGGGTCTCGATCACGGTCTGGTACAACTCGGGATACACCGCTTGGCCATCGGGAGCAGCATAACGTTTGTCTTCATCACTGAAGTACGCACCGCAGTCGATGTGGCTGTGGAACAGTGCGAGCCAGCGTTCGCCTTGCGCCTCGGCTTCACGCACGTGACGGCCCAGCTTGGCTTCGTTGGGTGAGAACCAGTCGCGGCCATCGCGCGGGTTCTCCACCGGATCAAGCGCGTGCAGCTTGTCCGCCAGGTTCTCCAGGGGCACGCAGCGCACCGCCGCATCCGAGCCGTGCTTGGCAAGCAGGATGCCGCAACATTCCTTGGGATAACACGCCAAGGCGTGGTCCTGCATCTGCTTCACGATGGTAGGTGGGATGGTCAGCATGCGCGCGGGGGGCGTACGCTAGGATCGCTGGAGCGGTGCGCAATGTGCGTGGGTTGCGTGCCTGGGCACGCGGCCTAGCGTGCGGCCCTTTCCAGGGGGTGGCATGGGCTTGAGCGACGACCTGCTGCGTTTGAAGGACGAGGCCGAAGCCGCGTTCGCTGGCGCGGTCGCGACCGGTGCCGCCGCGGTCGAAGCCGTGCGCATCGCCCTGATGGGTCGTAGCGGCAGGCTCAAGGACCTGGAGGAGGGCTTCGCCGCGGCGCCCGGGCCGGACAAGCGCACGTTGGGGCCGATCCTCAACCAAGTGAAGACCGCGCTCAAGGAAGCCCTCGCTGCGGCGCAGGCCAAAGTCACCGCCAAGGAGAACGACGCGCCTATCGACGTGACGCTGCCGGAGCAGGGCCGCCACATCGGCACCATCCATCCCATCAGCCAGGTCGCCGCCGAGGTCGAGCAGGTTTTCACCAGCATGGGCTACGAAGTCATCGACGGCCCCCATATCGAACAGGACGAGTTCAACTTTGGTCGCCTGAACATTCCCGCCGACCACCCGGCGCGCGATGCGCAGGACACCTTCTGGCTCTCAAACGGCGACTTGCTGCGCACGCACACCAGCGCGGTGCAGAGCCGCACCTACAAGCTGGTCGGCGACGGCAAACTGACGCCGCCGTTTCGCCGTGTGGTGGTCGGCAAGGTCTTTCGCTACGAAGCGGTCGACGCGACCCACGACAACACCTTCACCCAAGTCGAAGGCTTCGTAGTCGATAAAGAGATCACCGTCGCGCACCTGATAGGCACCATCCGCACGATGTTGACGGCGGTGCTCAAGCGCGACGACGTCGAGGTGCGTCTGCGTCCGAGCTTCTTCCCCTTCGTCGAACCCGGCTTCGAGGTCGACGTGCGCCTGACCAGCGTCGAGTCGACCAACCGCTTCAGTCGCTGGGTTGAACTCCTCGGCTGCGGCATGATCCACCCGAAGGTGCTCTCAGCGGGCGGTATCGATCCGACCCAGTGGCAGGGTTTCGCCTTCGGCCTGGGTATGGAACGCCTGACGATGATCCGCCACGCGATCGCTGACATCCGCGTATTCCACGGCGGCGATCTGCGCAGCCTCCATCAGTTTTAGCAAGATTTGCGCCCCGGTGGGATGACGTGTCCTGCTGCGCCGGACCAAGTCTCGTCCTATCACTGATTGTCAGGTGCGGGCCAGATTCCGCCGCGTGGTGGGGCAGTGCCCAGCTGGTGATTCACCACGCGACCGGCCGCATCGCCCCAATCGGATGAATCCCGGACCGTGAATGCTTGGTCGTTGCGATCACGCTCGCGGTCACGGGAGGAGCTGTCACGGGGGGAACAACCGCCCAGGCAAAGAGCAGCCAAGCACAGCACGAGGGGAAGGCGTGGGATCTTCATAGCTGATCAGCCTCCAGAGGCGGCGACGATCATCCATCCCAGGACATAGAACAGATAGAAGGCAGCGACGACACCATCCGCGGTGTCGGACCCACAGCTACTCATGTGTACATGCCCACCACCACGTGCGTGGCAACCGCCCAGGAAAACGGCGGCGATGATCAGTAGGATCAGCAGCAACCACAGACGGTCACCATGCTGCAGTGCATCCAACCACCCATGACGCTGGTCTTGCGATTCATCGTGGTAGTCCGGCGGGCGGATGATGGTGCTGGATGGTGTGGGCATGGGGTGATCTCCCAATGGCGTAAAGCCAACGAAACGGATTTTTCGCCACTAAGGCACGAAGCCATGAAGATGAGAGAAGAAGAGGCGTTTCGACCGCCCGTGAGGTGATTCCTTCGTGCCTTCGTGCCTTCGTGGCGGATTTTTTCTGGTAGCCTGGCTTAGCTTTACGCCATTGGGTGATCTCCGATCGGAGTCAATTTCAGTTAGCCGTCACAGGCGCTGTCGGCACCGGATCGGTTGCCGGATGTCCGATGATGTGCAGCCCCCATTTTCCATCGTGCGCCAGCGCCGGTTCGGCGTTGAAGATCGACACCAGGTACGCCGGCTGATGCCACAGCAGGCGACCGGTGGGATAGATGGTGCCCATCACGGCGACATCACCGGTCGCCATGACGATGCGCCCAGTGCCTTCGATCGATCCGGCGGCGGTGGCGCAGGTGGCGGTTACGGCTGAGGCAGGGACTCCGGTGATGATGCGACCGACGGGTTTGAGGACGTAGCCCCAGGTCGAACGCCACGCGACTTGGGCGTACCAACCGAAGGGTTTGTCATTTATCAAATCGGCGATGTCGGAGGAGGTGTGGCGATAATCCCGGCCGATTCCCCCGGCGACATAATCTCCGAGACAGGTGGGACCAGCGAAGCGGTACATGTCGCCGACCGCGTTGCTCTTGCCGTCCTTCACGAAACCGTCAGTGCCGAAGCGGCGGATGTAGCCGCCAGCGCGGGCGTAACTGTCGCCCGCACCTTCCAGGGTTGGTGAGATTCCTGGGATGATCGCCACGTCCCAACGGTAACCCTTGGTGTCAGTGAGTTCGCCATCCATATAGAGGTCGGCGAGCTGGGTCGGATTGCCGAGCACCATCGGACGGCTTGCTGTGCGATTGTCGCCGCAGCCGGTGAGGGTGAGGGTGAGGGTGAGGGAGGCGATCGCTGCCAAGGCGACGGTGCCGCCGCAGTGACGACGGGTGGTAGTGCTGATGGTGTTGGTCATGGCTGCTCCAGGACGGTGGTTGGCCGTAATGGGAGCAAACGATAGCTAACAAATGTTGGCGTCAAGCAGAGAGTGCGAAATCCCGCGGAATAACCGCTGTTTCACCAGTAAGATTGAGAACTGGAAAATCAGCGCAGACCGAGCTGGGCCTGGACGTTGCGCGGCAGGGCGAACATGCCGGATTGGAACCCCGGATGCCAGCAACGCAGGTCTTTGTGCCACGGTTGTGTCGACGGTTCGGCTGGGACCTCGCCGTGTACGCAGCGTGCCACCGCCCACTGCCCACCTGGGAAGCTGGGGATGGTCATCAGGTAGGTGCCGATTTTGGCGAAGCGCTCGCCGAGTTTGCGCAGCGTCGCGCGGCAATCATCCGCTGCGAACGTCGGGCAACCGAGCGGCGCAACCAGGATGCCGCCGTCCTTGAGACGACGGAACACCGAGTCGGCAAAGCTGGTGGCATGGAACACATCGCTCGCGGTGTTGGTCAGCTCGCAGGCGTCGACGATGATGACATCGAATTGGTGTGGGCAGTCGCGCAGGTAGCGGTGGGCGTCATCGATCACCAACTCGACGCGGGCGTCGTTCAGGCAGCTCGCCGCCGTTGGGAAGAACTTGCGGCAGACATCGACGACCTCGCGATCGATCTCGACCACGGTCACTTTCTTCACACCGCTGTAGCGCAGCACTTCGCGCGCCACGCCACCATCGCCGCCGCCGAGGATGAGCACGCGTTCCGCGTTCGGCATGACGCTCAGCGACGGATGCACCAAGCATTCGGAGTAGAGCGCCTCATCGAAGTCCGTGAGCGCGATGGCACCGCCAAGCGTCAGCACTTTGCCGAAGGCATGGCTATCGTAGACCGAGATCCGCTGGAACGGCGACGTCGCACTGTGTAGACAGTCGCGCAACTTGAGCTTCAGCCCAGCGGTATCGCCGTAGAGGTCTTCAAGCCACAGGTTGAGGTTTTCGTTCGCCATGTCTCGGTTCCGTTCGCAGGGTGTTCAAACTCGTAGCTCGCAGCTCGTAGCTCGCGGCTAATCAACCACGACGATTTTGGCGCGCGGGAAGAAGTTGAAGTCAGTTGCCGTTGCCGCGGTGTAGGCGCCCATCATCGGGCTGGTCACCAGGTCGCCGCATTCCAGTTCGGGCAGCATGATGTCGTTGTAGACCACGTCGATGCTGTCGCACGTCGGCCCGGCGACGACGCTCAATCGTTCTGGACCGCTTTTCCCTTCGAGTTTAGCCAGCGGCATGAATTGATAGTCGCAGTGGTCGTAGAGCTTCCCCGAGTAGCTGCCATAGAGGCCGTCATCGAGGTAGTACCACATGCGGCCTTGCCGATCGGCCTTGCCCATCACCGAAGCGATCAGCGTCATCGCCGGGGCGCTGATGAAGCGGCCGGGTTCGGCGAGCAGGCGTACGCCTGGGAACAGTCGTTCCAGTTCGGCGGCGATCGGGTGGCAGTAATAGGGGATCGGCATCACCTGATCGGTGTAGGGGACCGGATAACCACCGCCGATGTCGAGGGTGTCGAGGCGGATGCCGTCGAGGGCAGCGAGATTGAAGAGCTGGCGACAGAACGAGATCGCTTCGATGTACTTGAAGTTGTTCAGCAGTTGCGAGCCGGCATGAAAACTCAGGCCGCGCACGTTCAGTCCCATACCGGTGGCTTTGCGCAGCAGATCCAATCCCTCAGCCGGTTGGACGCCGAACTTCAGTGACAGATCGCATTGCGCTTCCTTGTTACGGAAAGCGAGACGCATCAAGAGCTGCACGCGATCTTTGTACGGCAGGAATTTCGGCAGCTCGTAGGGATTGTCGAAGACGAACGTGGTGCAGCCGTAGTCGAGTGCGTAACGGATATCCTGATCGCGTTTGATCGGATGGGTGTGGATGCAACGTGTCGGATCGACGCCGACGTTGCGTACGACATCGACTTCACCGTTGGTGGCGAGGTCGAAGTAACCGCCCTCGTCCTTGATCGCCTGCACCACCGCCGGATGTGGCAGTGGCTTCAGCGCGTAATGCAGTTGTACGCCGGGCAAGGCCTGGCGCAGCGTGCGATACTGGCTGCGGATGGTCTGGGTCGACAACAGCAGCAGCGGCGTGCCATGTTCGGCGGCGAGCGCGCGCATACGTGCGGGGTCGGGGAGGGTGGTCTGGAACACGGCGATCACCGATCACAGAGGGGCCGTCGTCCGCGCGACCTCAAGGAGATCGCGCGGTCCGGACCAGTTACGGTTACTTCTTCTTACCGGCCTTCTTCTTGGCGGCCTTCTTCTTGGCGGGCTTGGCAGCTTTCTTCGCTGGCTTGGCGGCCGCTTTCTTGGCTTTCGCTTTCGCCGGAGCCTTCTTCTTAGCGGCAGCTTTTTTCGCCGGCTTTTTCGCCGGCTTTTTCGCCGGCTTTTTCGCCGGCTTTTTCGCCGGCTTTTTCGCCGGCTTTTTCGCCGGCTTTTTCGCCGGCTTTTTCGCCGGCTTTTTCGCCGGCTTTTTCGCCGGCCTGGCGCTCGACTCACGCATATCCAGGCTGCCGCGATTGATATCGATGTCGTCGAGCACCACCGGTTTGCCGTCGGTGATCACCGGCACGGTGTGCATCTTCGCCAACAACTCACCGACGAAGGGGAATTCGCCAAGCATGCTGTGGTGGGTGGTCGGGGTGTAGGCTTTCAGTCCGCTGATGCCGCGGTCCTTGAGGCGCTTGGCGATCTCGGTCGGGCTGATCTCGGCGGCGTCAAGGGTGTCGCTGCACACGGTGATCGACCACAGCACGGCGTACATGTGGATGTAGAGGTAGAAGGTCCGGCGGTACTTGAACACCTGCGACAGCGTGTGATGGCACTGCATGAAGGTATTGGGGCGCGAGATCGGGCTTTCGGTATGCATGACGAACAGGCCGCGCTCGTCCTTGAAGGTGGCCTTCACCTCTTCGAAGAACTCCTTGGTGTAGAGCATCACCGACGGGCCGAACGGATCGGTCATGTCCATGATCACCGCGTCGAACTTCTCGCTGGTGTTCTTGACGAAGGCGCGGCCATCGCCGACTTCCAGGCGGTAGCGCTTGTCGGCGAACGCGCCGTCGTTGATCTCCGGCATCAGTTCTTCGCAGAACTCCACCACGCCCCCGTCGAGTTCGGCCATCACCGCCTTGTCGACCGGGTGCTTCAGGACTTCGCGCAAAATGCCGCCGTCGCCGGCGCCGATGATCAGCACGTCCTTGGGATCCGGGTGGGTGCAGAGCACCGGGTGGACCATCGGTTCGTGGTAGAGGAACTCGTTCTTCGAGGTCACCTGCGTCACGCCGTCGAGCAGCAGGACGTTGCCGAACTCCTCGCTCTCGATGATCTCCATCTCCTGCCACTTGGTCTTGCCGCGGTGGAGGGTCTTCCCGGCCTTGTAGAAGTAGCCGAAGGTGGGGTTGAGGCGCTCGACGAGGTAACGGGACATGGGTTTTCCTGAAGGTTCCGTGCGTGTGGCGCGCGTTGTAGGACGGACACCATCTCTCGCAATGTGAAGATCGGAGAGGGGAAGTCCGAGGGGTACGAATGGTACGAGGGGTACGAAAGGTCCGATGAAAAGGCGATCGGGCGAGCGACGTGCTCCGTCGACGTTGTGGGACTTCACGCACGATTCCGCAGCGTCTTTTGGACCATTCGTACCCCTCGTACCCCTCGTACCATTCGTACCCCTCGGACCTTCCCCCACACATCCCTCTTGGTCAACCACCCGCGCCGCCTAGCGTGCGGCCCATGCTCCACACCACCGGTTCCTCGCTGATCCAGCCGACCGAACTCGCCCGGCTGCACAGCCTGGAAGTGGCCGCGCGTCTGGTGGTCGAAGGTCTGCAGACCGGTGCGCACCGTAGTCCGCACAAGGGGCACTCGGTCGATTTCGCCGATCACCGCCCGTACGTGCCTGGTGATGATCTGCGTCACCTCGACTGGAAGGTACTCGGTCGCAGCGATCGTCTGGTGCTCAAGCGCTACGAAGCCGAGACCGACCTGGGCTGCACCCTCGTCGTCGATGGTTCCGCGAGCATGGGCTACAAGGGCGACCGTTCGCCAGTCAGCAAATATCGCTACGCCTCGGCGCTCGCCGCCTCGATGGCCTACCTGGTGCTCCAGCAACAGGACCGCGCCGGATTAGTGATCTTCGGCGAGAAGGCCGTGATCGAACACAAGCCGTCGCGCACTGGCCAGCTCGAACGCATCTGTCGCGCTTTGGAACAGCATCAGCCCACGGCTGGCACCGATGCGGTGAAGTCACTCGAACACCTGGTCCAGCCGGCCTACCACAAGGGTTTGGTCATCGTCTTCAGCGACTTCCTCGCCGATCCAGCGATCATCACCGACACGCTCGATCGTCTGCGTCACCGCGGTCACGACGTCGCCTTGGTGTGGTTGCTCGATCCAGATGAGGCTGACCTGGGTGTGTCCACCGTCAGTCGTTTCGAAGGCATGGAGGAGGACGGCACCCTCACCGCGGAGCCGCGGTCATTGCGTGCCGCCTATGCCGCGGAAGTGGCGAAACACCGCCTAGCGTTGCAGAAGCTCTGCCGCGCACGCAAGTTCGCCTTTGTCGAAGCGGTGACCTCCGAGCCGCCATCGCTGCCGCTCAACCGCCTGCTCGTAGACCTCCATGCGGAGCGTCGCTGATGCGCCGCTTCTCCGTGTTGGTGGTCGCGTCCCTATTGCTGTTTGCCAGCGGTTGCAGCCGGGCGAGCTGGACCCGGACGGACATGTTCTCCACCGCGGAAGCTGGTCGTAGCCAGCAGACGGTGAATGCGACGATCGAAAGCCTCGCCGTCGCTCAACGAGGATTGAATCTGCGGTTGGATGAGCCGGTGACCACCGATCAGGGAGTCGCCACCGCCATCTTCATCGAGCAGCAGGTGGAGTTCCCTGCAAGCATCATCCTGATGAAACGTGTGCGGGTACACTTCGACCAAGCGGGCAGCCCGCTGTATATCGAAGAGCTCAAACCGCCCACGCCCTGACCCTTCACCTTCTGGAGCCCTGCCGTGTCGTCGAACGATGTCTATGCCGTGATCATGGCCGGTGGCTCCGGCACGCGTTTCTGGCCCATGTCGCGCAGTGCGCGTCCCAAGCAGCTCGTGCGCATCATCGGTGATGACACCATGATTCAGGCCACCGTGGCGCGTCTGCAGCCGCTCATTTCTCCCGACCGCGTGCTGGTGATCACCACCGCGGCGTTGGCGGAAGAGACACGTAAACAGTTGCCGATGCTCAAACCCGAGCACGTCATCGCTGAGCCCGTCGGTCGCGACACCGCCGCCTGCGTCGCCCTCGCCGCACTGGTGGTCGAGAAGATGTCGCCCGGTGCCATCATGATCCTGCTGCCGGCGGATCAGGTGATCCGACCCGCTGATCAATTCCAGCAGGCGCTCGCTGCCGGCGTCGAAGTCGCACGTCAGGGCAACCTCGTCACCTACGGCATCACGCCGCGCTTCCCGGCGACCGGCTACGGCTACATCAAGCTCGCCCAGCGTCTCGGCGACGTGCAGGGCGTGACGGTGAACAAGGTGCTCGGCTTCGTCGAGAAACCCGACGAGGCGACGGCGAAGAAGTACCTGAGCGACGGCGGCTACCGCTGGAACTCCGGCATCTTCACATGGAAGGCCGAAGTGGTGCTCGATGGCTTGGAGACCCACTGCGCGTGGCTGACCGAGGCCCTGCGTCCAGTGGCCGAGGCCTGGGGCACGCCGTCATTCGCCACCGTGCTGAACGACGTCTACCAGCCGCTCAAGAAGATCAGCATCGACTACGCGCTGATGGAGAAGGCCACCAACATCTGCGTCGTCACCGCTGATTTCCACTGGGACGACGTCGGTAGCTGGGACTCGCTCTACGATCATCTGCCCAAGGACGCCGACGGCGTCATCACCCAGGGTGACGTGCTGACCCAGAACTGCCGCGACAGTCTGATCGTCAGCCAAACTAAACAGATCATCACCGCCATCGGGGTGGACAACCTCTCGGTGGTGGTCACTGCGGATGCGATCCTGATCGTGCCGAAAGGCCGCAGTCAGCAGGTGAAGCATGTGGTGGATACGCTCAAGGCGAAGGGACGCGGCGAGTTGTTGTAGCCGTTCTCCCGTGGCACGGGCGTCTCGCCCGTGGTTCGGTCTGGTATGGTTCATGTGCAACCAACCACGGGCGAGACGCCCGTGCCACGTTCACTAAGTCGCATCCTACTTTGATCAGGGCCGCTGCTGCGCAAACAGCCACTGCGCCAGTCCAGGGGTGGCGAACACGTGGTCGGTGATGTCATGTCCGGCATCGGCGAATTCGGTGTAACGTGGCTCGCCACCGTGCTGCTTGAGTGCCGCCACCATGCGCTGCGAATGGCCGACTACGACGATGCCGTCCTGCGCGCCATGGAACGCCCACAAAGGAATGCGGGCGATTGCTGGTGCGGTGTCGAGCGACCCACCGCCGCATATCGGCACCGCGGCGGCGATCAGCGTGGGATCGCGGCTGAGCAGATCCCAGGTGCCATAGCCGCCCATGGAGTTGCCGATCACATAGACTCGTTTGGCATTGATCGTCGATTCGTGCGCCTGAGTGCGGATGAGGTCGAGCAGCACCCGCATCGTCCGACTTGGCTCCGGCGTGCGCTCATGGCGCTCCGGGTGGTAGGTCGTGCGTGTCCATTGATCATCGGTTGGACATTGCGGCACAGCGATGGCGCACGGGTGATTGGTCTGCGCGAACAAGAAGGTGATCGCGGCACGATTCGCTGCCGTCATCTGGCGTTGATTGTCAACCCCACGGCCAGAGGTGCCGTGCAGCAGGATGACCAATGGAACGTTGTTGTCAGTGGTGGCAGTGCTCGGTTGATACCAGCGGTACGGCAACGTGCCGCCGTCAGTGGTCGTGTGGACGCGCGGTGTGAAACGCGCGATCAGGTCGTCAGCGGTCACGCTGGCCGCCAACAGTAGGAGAAACGTGATGAGCAGGGGTTGTCCCCTGGGGGCGCGGACTTCAGTCTGCGCAGCGACATGAAGCGACATCATAAAGGATGCGCAGACTGAAGTCCGCGCCCCCAGGGGAATCACCCCAGCACCTGGCGCATGACCGAGAACTTGAGTTCGGTCTCGGCGAACTCCTGATCCGGCACTGACGTTTCGATGATGCCGGCACCAGCGAATAAGCGCGCCATGCCAAGGTCAGTGCGCACCAAACCGCCGCGCAAGGGGACGACGACACGCGCGGCAGTTGGTGTCAGCCAACCGATGGCGCCGGCATACAGACCACGGTGCAGTTTTTCCCGCCGCGCGATGTAGTGCGTGGCGGTGGCGCTGGGCAGACCACAGGTCGCCGGCGTGGGATGCAGCGCGTCGAGCAGTTCAATGTAGTCCGTGCGCGCCAGGTCAGCGGTGATGACACTTTCCAGGTGAATCAAGCGTTCGAGTAATCGCGGATGCGGCGATGACGGCACCAGGAACGGTGATGCGCGTTCACGTAATACCGCGACCAAGTGTTCGACCACCACGCCGTGTTCTTTGCGCTCCTTGGTCCCGGCGACCAGGTCTTTCACCAGGCCGGCATCTTCATCTGCGTTGCGTCCGCGGCGGGTGGTGCCGGCCAGGGCCATGGTGGTGACGGTGCGGCCCTCCGCCTGGAACAAGAGTTCCGGCGTGACGCCGCAGAACACGCCGGCTCCTGGCAGATCGTGAGCGTAGAGCGTCGAACGATCGCCGAGCGCACGCAGCCGTGCGATGATGCGATCGAGCCCAAGTCCGGGTGGCAGCGGATGATCGACCGCGCGTGCGAGCACCACTTTGCGCAAGGCACCGTCGCGGATCAGGGCGACCGCGTCTTCGACCTCCTCGCGGTAGTTGCCGCCCAACGTCGGCCACACGGTGTTGGCGACTGCCGTTTGCGGCGTCGGGTCGGCGAGCAACGCCGCCGCCAGTTCCTCCACCTGGTCATTTCGTTGGACCGGCACTGCAGCAATGGTCCAGCCGCTGCCATCGGTGCGCCGCCACAGCAAGCGACGTGGCAGCCACAGTCGTGCACCAGGCAAATGCGCGCCCCAGTGGCTCGCGGTGGGTGGACGTTCCTCGAAGCTGAACGCGGTCAGACAGGCCGGCAGGCTCGGCGCACCGGCGGCATCGCCATGGACGCGGGCGACGGTACGTGCCTCCAGGCGGGCGTGCTCCTGTCCCAGGTGCGCACCGCGCCCAGGTCCATCGCTGGCGAGTTCCCACGCCGCGCCCAGTCCGAGTTGCCACTCATCTCCCGACCACAACAGCGTTCGACCACGGCCGTCCGCCGCCGCGAAGGTGACCGAGGGATCCACCGGCAAGGTGGTCGGCCAAGCGATGACGGCGTACGCACGACCGTCACGTTGCAGTCGGGCAAGCGCGAGAGCATCGGTGACGGCGGCGCGGGCGGTGGCGTTTAGGGGCATAAGATTGCCACGGTCCGATGTCCGATGTCCGATGTCCGACGTCTCGTGGTGATGGAGAACTGGGTGGACATGCGGTGTGGGTGGAAGCGCCATGCTTCTGCCATGCGCCTGGTCGACAAGCCTCCGCCATGGCAACTGGTGTCGGACGTCGGACATCGGACATCGGACATCGGACCGTGGCAATTCATCGCGCCACCGCGATATGCCTCAGTTCACGGATGATCGTCACTTTCACCTCGCCTGGAAACTGCACCTCGTCTTCGATGCGTCGGGCGATGTCGCGCGCCAGCTTCGGTAGTTCGGCGTCCTGCACGTCTTTGCCGCTGACGATCACGCGCAGCTCACGACCTGCCTGAATACAGTACGCCTTTTGCACGCCGTGTTGCGCGCAGGCGATCTCTTCGATTTTCTCCAGGCGTTTGATGTAGCCCTCGACGTTTTTGCTGCGCGCACCTGGACGCGAAGCGCTGATCGCGTCGGCGGCGGCGGCGAGCACGGTGTAGACGGACAACACCGGACGGCCTTCATGGTGCGCCAGCGCAGCGTTGGCGACGATCTCGCTTTCGCCGTAGCGTTTGAGCGCCTCGTAACCCAACTCCGGATGGCTGCCTTCCTGTTCGTGGTCGATGGCTTTGCCGATGTCGTGCAGCAGACCACAGCGACGACCGAGTTTGGGATCGAGGCCCATGTCGGAAGCCATCGCGCCGCAGAGGAACGCGACCTCCTGCGTATGCTGCAGCACATTCTGCCCGTAGCTGGTGCGCCACTGGAGCTTGCCCAGCAGACGCAGGATCTGCGGATGTAGGCCGCTGACTTCGACGGCGAACGCCGCGTCTTCACCGAGCTTCAATACTTCGCGGTCCATGTCCTGCTGGACCTTGGCCATGACTTCTTCGATGCGGCCGGGATGGATGCGGCCGTCCTCGATCAATACGCCCATGGTGCGACGCGCCATCTCGCGGCGCAGGCCGCTGAAACAACTGATGGTGATGAAGCCCTGCTGATCATCGAGCAGCAGGTCAACACCGGTGGCCTGTTCGAAGGCTTTGATGTTGCGGCCTTCTTTGCCGATGATGCGGCCCTTCATTTCTTCGTCGACCAACTTGATCTTCGACGAGGTGGTCTCAGCGGTGTGTTCGGCAGCGTAGCGCTGGATGGCGCGACCGACGATCTCGACCGCCAGTTCCTTGTTGCGGGCTTGAAGGTCTTTTTCGTGTTTGGCCACCCGGGCCGACAGTTCGGTGCTCAGGCTGGTTTCCAGGCGGGCGAGCAGTTCCTCACGGGCAGCGTCACGGGTCAGGCCAGCGACCTCGCTCAGGCGCGTGTCGATGCCTTGTTCACGCGTGTCGAGGCTCTTGCTGCGCTCGGTGTACGATTGCTCGCGGCGGAGGATTTCGGCCTCCAAGGCGCGTGTGCGGGTGTCGCGCGCATCGATGGCTTCGAGTTTGCGGTCGAGGCTGGCTTCGCGCTCGGCGAGCTTGGCCTCACGTTTGCGCGCCCGTTCCTCTGCCTCAGTGGCGGCGGCGGCATCGCGGGCCGCGCGTTCACGGTCCTGTGTCAGCGCCGAACGTTCACGGGCGAGATCCGCTTCCAGGTTCTGTCGGAGACGGGCGACTTCGGCCTGGGCGGCGCTTTGCGCCTGGGCTACGGCCGCGGCGTGATCGGTCTTCAGGTGAGTTTCGATGGCGCGCTTCGCGTCATCGAGTGCACGGCGTTGGCGGCTGGCAAACAGCGCGGCACTCAGGCCGGCGCCAACAGCAGCGGCCACGAGGGCCACCACCGCAGTCAGGATGGGATCCATGGGAGCCTCGTAGACAAACGAGGATCATCCGTTGCAAATACGAAGCGAACTGGCGATCAGGTCAGGGTTTGGCGGGATTCCGTCAGAGGTCGGTGAGAGTGAGTCGAGGTTGGCCGGGAGATCGATGGTTCGTTGGGTATGCAGGGCCGGCGGAGCCGGTGGTCGGACAATCCAGTGAAGAGAACAAAGAGGGAAACGCAAAGCAGAGAGTAGCTGGGCGAACAAGGTGGATCGTTCGCACGTGCATAGGGTCGGTCACCCGCGGTGCCGGTCAATCGGCGCACTCCGAGTCTGCCACGAGGGGGTGACATGCGCGGGGTCCGGGCTTTCGTAACTGACGACTCCGCCACACTCCCGACCATGACTGTTCCAGGGTCTGATCAGCGTCTCCGCTTCCGTGCCGCTCTCATCAGCCTGCTGGTCGGTCTGCTGATGCTCGGGCTCAAGATGGGCGCCTACCTGCTGACCGGCTCGGCCACCATCCTCTCGGACGCGCTGGAATCGGTGGTCCATGTGGCGGCGGTTGCCTTCATGTTCTGGTGTTTCCGCTTCGCCTCGGCGCCGCCGGACGCCGAGCATCCCTATGGCCACGGCAAGGCGGAGTACCTCTCGATCGGCTTCGAAGGGGGGGTGATCGTGCTGGCGGCGGCGGCGATCGTCTGGCAGGCCGTCGTTGGCCTGATCCATGGCCATCAGCCAGGGCGGATCGACCTCGGTTTCGCCCTGATCGTGCTGGCGGCGTTGATCAACCTCGCCCTTGGGTCGTGGCTGGTGCACGTCGGTCGCAAGACCAAGTCGGCGATCCTGGAGGCTGACGGCCAACATGTGCTCAGCGACGTATGGACCAGCCTTGGCGTGCTCGTCGGTGTTGGCGTGATGTGGCTGATGCCAGCCAATCATCCCGCGCTGGTGTGGATCGACAGCGGTGTCGCGATCCTGCTAGCGCTGTTCATCCTGTGGGTCGGTGGACGACTGGTCCGTCAGGCGATGCGCGGCCTGCTGGACGAGGCCGATCCGCAGATGGTCGGACGCGTGGTCGCGGCGATCAACGCCATCCGCGATCCGTCCTGGCGCGATGTGCACAATCTGCGGCTACGTCGCAGCGGCGATGCGATCTTCGTCGACTTCCACTTGGTGGTGCCATCCCTGTGGAGCGTGGCCGCTGCGCATGCCGCGGTGGAGAAATTAGAGCAACACATCCTGCGTGTGCTGGGGACACAGGGATCGGTGCTGATCCACCTCGACCATCCCCATAGCGATCCCACGGTGGGGATGGATCCGCCCATCGACAGCAGTGAGACCAATCCGTTCACCGTGGCTCAGGCGACCCGCTTCAAACAGGGCTGAACGCGGCCGACCCCAGGTTCCTCCCGTGGCCGGTGGGTCATCGCGGTGAACGCAGCAGACCTACCGCAGCCACCACTGCAGGGCTTTCGCCCGACTCGCCGAGCCCTGCTGGCCGGCACCGGTACCGCTGGTCCAACCGCATGGATCGCAGACGCTTACTCCCGAGAAATGCCTGCTCGGATTGACTCCCCCCAAGGCCTTCCTAGTGTGCGCCCCGCTCACCGAGCACCGCCGGCGTCCCGCCGGCGGTGGCGTTTGGTGAGCCGGTCAGCAGCCGGCTGATCCTTCAACTCCCCGCACCGGAGAGCGCCTCCCCCATGGACATCAAGACCCTCAAGGAAATCACCAAGCTGATGCGTGAGAACGACCTCACCGAGGTCGAGGTCGAGTCCGCGGACCTGAAGGTCAAACTGAAGAAGGGCAGCACCGTGCAGATGGTCGCTGCCACCCAGATGGTCGCCGCCCAGGCTGCTGCTGCTCCAGCCGCCGCCGCGCCCGCCCCAGTGGTCGACGAGTTCGCCAGCTGCAAGAAAGTCATCTCGCCCATCCCAGGCACGGTGTACCTCAAGCCGAATCCCGACGCTGCCAACTTTGTCAGCGTCGGCAGCCAGATCGATGAAACCAAGGTCGCCTGCCTAATCGAGGCGATGAAGGTCTTCAACGAGATCAAGCCCGACGCCGGCGTGAAGGGTCAGATCAAGAAGGTCTGCGTGAGCGATGGCCAAGCCGTCGAGTACGGCACTGTCCTGTTCCTGGTTGGCTAAACCCAAGAGCTACGAGCTACGAGCTGCGAGCTTCGAGTTCGCAGCCGGCCTGATTCGGTCGGACTCGTAGCTCGCAGCTCGTAGCTCGAAGCTCATACAAATGTTCAAACGCATCCTGATCGCGAACCGTGGCGAAATCGCCATGCGCATCATCCGTACCTGCCGACGCATGGGCATCGAAACCTGCGTCGTGCACTCCACCGTCGATAAGGAATCGTTGCCCGTCCGTATGGCCGACGTAGCGATCTGCATCGGGCCCGGTCCGGCGAAGCAGAGCTACCTCAACATCAATAACATCATCGCCGCTGCTGAGCTGGCCGACGTCGACGCGATCCATCCCGGTTTCGGTTTCCTCTCGGAAAACAGCCACTTCGCGCAGGTGGTGCGCGACTGCAAGATCGAGTTCATCGGCCCGCTGTCGTCGTCGATGGACGCGCTCGGCAACAAGTCGAAGGCCAAGAACCTCGCTGCGAAGTCCGGTGTGCCCACCGTGCCCGGTTCCACCGGTCCGGTGAAGAACGCCGACGAGGCGCTCGCCGTTGCGCGCAAGATCCAGTACCCGGTGATGATCAAAGCGACCAACGGCGGCGGCGGACGCGGCATGCGTATCGCCCACAACGATGGCTCGCTGGTCAGCGGCCTGGAGCAGGCCCGCCGCGAAGCAGAAGCAGCTTTCGGCAACGGCGAATGCCTGATCGAAGCCTACGTCCAGCGCGCGCGCCACATTGAGATCCAGATCATCGGCGACCAGCACGGCAACGTAGTGGCGCTCGGTGAACGCGACTGCTCGACCCAGCGGCGTCACCAGAAGCTGGTGGAGGAATCGCCCAGCCCGGTGATCACGCCCGAGACGCGTAAGCGCATGTGCGACGACGCGGTCAAGCTCGCCAAAGCCGCCGGCTACTACAACGCCGGCACCGTCGAGTTCATCTACGATCTCGACCGCAAGGCCTACTACTTCCTGGAAATGAACACCCGCATCCAGGTCGAACATCCGGTCACCGAGATGTGCACCGGCCTTGACCTGATCAAACATCAGATCCTGGTCGCCGCCGGCGAACCTCTGCGCTTCAAGCAGGAGGACATCAAACCTGAAGGCCACGCCATCGAGGTGCGCATCAACGCCGAGGATTGGGAGAAGGGTTTCATCCCACATCCCGGCAAGATCAGCATGTACGTCGCGCCGTCGGGCAGAGGTGTGCGCGTCGACAGCCACTGCTACGCCGGCTACAGCATCCCGCCGAACTACGATTCGATGATCGCCAAGCTGATCGTCCATGGCGAGACCCGTGAAGAGGCGCTGCACTTGCTCGAAATCGCACTCGGCGAGTACATCATCGACGGTCCCAAGACCACCATCGGCTTCCACCAGCGTTTGCTGAAAGACGCACGCTTCCTGAACAATCAGGTCACCACCAAGTGGGTCGATGATGTGTTCATGAAGGAACTCGGCATCGGTTGACCGCCGACTGTGGCTGCTCCTGCCGTGCCGGGCGTGCTGGAAGGTTTGATCGCGCTGACCGGTGACTAGCGTCCACCAACGGAGGTCGGACGGATGTTGGACGCGCTGATCACTTCCGTAAAGCAGCTTGCACTGAGCGCCCAGAGCGATCCCAGTCCACCGGCGGATCCGCCGGATAACATGTTCCTGGCAGTCGAAACCCTGTGGTTCGGTTCCGCGGTCCTGCTTGTGGTCGCCATCATCAGCTGGCTGTTCTTCCGCTTTGCCGTGGTGCCTGGCGTCCGCGCCATCACCGCGCGCAGCAGCGCCTGGTGGGACGACGTACTCGCCGATAAATTCCTCTTGGCGCGCCTGGCATGGGTGGTGCCGTTGGTGGTGCTGCACTACGGCATCGGTTTGGTGCCGGATCTTCCCGATCATCTCGATCTGGTGGTGCGCCGGCTGGTGGAGGTCTTGCTGGTGGTCGCCATCGTCGGCGCGATCGGCGCACTGTGCGCCGCGATCAATCGCGCCTATCTCACCGCCCAACCCGAAGTCAGTCGCTCACGCCCGATCAAGGGTTACCTCCAGGTTGTGCACCTGTTGGCGGTGATGGTCGGCCTCATCTTCGTGCTGGCGACCATGCTCGATCGCTCGCCGCTGGCGCTCATCACCGGCCTGGGGGCAGCGACTGCGATCCTGATGCTGGTGTTCCGCGACACCATCTTGTCGTTCGTCGCTGGTGTGCAGCTGACAGTCAACCGCTTGGTCCATGTCGGAGACTGGATTGAGATGCCGCAGTTCGGTGCCGATGGCGATGTCATCGACATCTCACTCAACGTCGTGCAGGTGCAGAACTGGGACAAGACCATCACCGCCATCCCGGCGCATCGCTTTCTGGAACACTCGTTCAAGAACTGGCGCGGAATGACCGAATCCGGTGGCCGCCGGATCGCCCGGGCGGTGGACATCGATCTGACCTCGATCCGTTTTCTTGATGAACCGCTGGTGGAGCAGTTGCGCGGTCTGCAATTTCTGCGTCCGTATCTGGACGAACGCAGCCGCGAGATCAGCACCTGGAATCAGGAAAACGGGTTCGATACCAACGTTCCAGGCAATGGCCGGCAGATGACCAACGTCGGCTGCTTCCGCGCCTACGTCGCTGCCTACCTGCATGCACATCCGCGCATCCGTCAAGACATGACGTTCCTTATCCGGCAGATGCCCCCTGGGCCGACCGGTCTACCGATCCAGGTCTATGTCTTCACTGCCACCACGGCGTGGGCGGAGTACGAGGCGATCCAGAGCGACATCTTTGATCATCTCTATGCGGTGCTGCCGTTGTTCGATCTGCGACCGTTCCAGCATCCCACCGGCAACGACATGCGGCAGTTCGCGCACGCGGCGACCGCTGCTGCTACCTGAACCATGCCCGTCACCCTCATCACTGGCCCGCATCAGAGCGGCAAGTCGCGGCGGTTGTGGGAACGGTTGCGGGCGGAGCCGGTTGGCACCGCGGTGCTGGTACGTCCGACCGCGGGCCTGCCGCATGATTTGATTCGGCAGGTGCACGCGTGGTCCGGGCCTGGGTTGTTGCCGCCGGTGTGGTCGTTCGGCGATTTGGTGGAGCGCTGTGCAGCGGTGGAGAGCGTCCCCCGCGCGCTGTCCGGCGGACTCAGCACGCATGTGCTGCGGGCGTGGGCGCCACACCGTCTGCGCGGGCCCTGGGCGGCGCTCGCACGTTTCCGCGCCACCGGACGTGAACTCGCGGAACTAGTGCGCCGGCTCGACGATCATGCGATCACCGAGGCGGACATCGTCTTGGCGCAGCGGTCGCTGCGTGAGCGCGGGGAATCCGCGCTGGCTGACAATCTTGGCGAAGCGCTGGCTGCCCGTGCGCACATCGTCGACCTTGCACGCAAGCAGGGGGCGATGCTCCCTGGCGCTCGTCTGCGCCTGCTGACCGAGGCTGGTGCCGCACCATCCATTGCGACCATCGCCATCGACGATTTTCAGACTTTCACGCCCGCAGAACTCGGGTTCCTGCGCAGTCTTGGTGAACGTCGACAGGTGTACATCGTGGCTATCGATGACGCACGGCTCGGACGGGATGCCGCGTTGGCGGATCGCCTGCGCGCGGCGTTGCCAGGAGCCAGCGAGGAACGTCTGACTGCTATCGCGGTGGCGTCACCACATGCGGCAGGTGTTCGCGCGTTGTTGGGGGGCGTGCTGGAGGAAGGCCGTCCGGTGGTGGCCGATGGCGTCGATCGTTACCGCTACCGCGATCCGCTGCACGCCGGTCGGGCCATCGCCGCGTGGTTGCGCCGCAGCGGTACTGCTCCGGCGCAGGCCATGCTGGTGGTACGCGTCGCCGATGGTGAGGCGTTGGCGCTGGCAGATGCACTCGCAGCGGCCGAGGTCCCGGTCAGTGGACGTTTCCAGGTGCCGTTCCTCGGTACATCCGCGGGTGGGGCCTTCGCCGCGTTGGCGGCATTTTGCCGCGAGCAAACCTGGACTTCTTTCCTCGCGGTCGCCGAACGTCTGGCGGGTGACGCTCCGCCGCCGGTGCGCTTGGTGGATCTTACGGGACCGTGGGCGCGACTGGGCGTCGACGAAGCCATGGGGCGCATCGACACGTTGGCGCAGAGCAAAAAAGGTGAATGTGACGGCTGGGGCTGGAACGAGCCTGGAAAAGGAAACCCATGGCTCACTGCTGGCGTGGCGTGGCTAAAGACCTGGCGTGAACGTTTGCGCGCCGACGGCACGTGGTGGGATCGGCTGGTGAAGTTGACCAAACAGTTGGATCTGTCGGATGGCGGCAGTGGCGTGCTGCGTACGTTGGCTGAACTGGCGGAACTGCATCCGTTGTCGCCAGAGGATCTCGACGAACTGCTCGGTGCCGCACGGGTGACGGTCGAACGTGACGGCGGTACGGGAGCATTGGAGATCACCGATGCGGTGCGTGGTCGCACGTGGCCGCGTCCGGTGGTGTTCATCCACGATCTGGAACACGGACGCTGGCCGGCCTTGCCAAGCAACGGTGCGCTGCTGCCTGGGGATGAACGGCGCCACCTGGCGTCCGTGCTAGCGCGCGACATCTACGATGAAGCGGGCCGCGCCGCGGGCGAGCTCGGCGCGTTCCTCGCGGTCATCGGCCGTGCGACGCAGCGCGTGGTGTTCGGCATTCCCTGCGGTGAACGTGAACCGTGCGCGTGGCTTGGCACCATCTGCGATCAGCTCGGGTGGGATCTAGAAAAACTGCGCGAGGACGCTGGTGCCGAAGCGGTCCCAGGTGCGCCGCTCGGACCACACGATGCGCAGGGCGCACACGAATGCGCGCTGTGGTCGGTGGCGCCAGGCACGCCGTCGTTCACCTTCCGCGTTCCACCGACGACGGACCTGACGCATCTCGGACTCAAAGTCTCCGCCCTCGGCACGCTGTTCCGCGACGCCTTCGCGGTGGTGTGCGATCGTCTGTGCCTCAGCGAACCGCTCGTCGATCAGGAGGTGATGGACGAGGGCAGCGATCTGCACGTCCTGCTGGCAAAACTGGCACCGTTGCCGCCGGCGACCTGGGCGCAGGAACTGGCGCGTCTGTTGCCCGAGTGGATTGCCAAGGCGCCAGACGCACTCAAACGCGTCGAACGCGCTCGGCGCGCTCGCAACGTGGTGGAGGTCATCGCCAGCGAGGCCATCCCCGCGAGCGATGCCACGCAGCGTAAAGCGGAAGTGAAACGGACGGTGCCGCTGGATGTCCCTGGGCATGATCCGCTCGTCCTCACCGGCTATATCGACCGAGTCGATCACCTTGCCGACGGACGCGTGCGACTCATCGACTACAAGCGTGGTGCGCTCAGCAATCAGATGCAGGCGCTCAAGGATGGCAGCGACGGCCAGTTGCTCGGCTACTTGTTGGCTGCGCGCGCGGCGGGCTGGCCCGCTGACGGTGCCTATTACCTCTCGCTGCGTGACGGTGCACGCGCGGGGTGGGGCACCATCCCGACGCCCGCAGGACGGCAGGCGAGCAAGGTTGGAGTCGCTCTCACCGAGCTCGATCGCCTCGCGGTCGAATTGGGCAACGCCATCGCGCTGCTGGCCGCAGGTGCCGCCGCCGCCGATCCGGAAGGCCGCAGCGCGCGTGATTACGCCGCCATCGCCCGCGTCGATGAACGCCGCCTCGATGTGGGAGGCGAAGCTCATGGGTGAACAGGCTTGGCGTCGTTTCACTCCTGAGCAGCAGCGCGCCGCCTTCCTGGTCGATCGCCCGGTGATCGCTGCTGCCGGCGCTGGTGCGGGAAAAACCGCGGTGATGGCGGTGCGTTACGTTGCGTGCTTGCTCAGTCGTGAGGGGGACGACGTCCTCGCTCCGGAGCGCATCCTGGCGGTGTCGTTCACCCGTGAGGCGGCGGCGAACCTGCGGGCGCGGATCGAGCGGACGCTGCGCATGGTCTTGCACCTGGGTTCATTCCCGCGTTACGTCGAAGGCGAAGGCATCATCGAAGCCGAGTTGCCGCCCGCCGATGTCGAACACCTGCGACGCTGCTTGCGCGAACTGCCCGCCGCGCCGATCGCCACGGTTGATGCACTCTGCCTGCAGTGGGTGGCCGAACATGCGGCGATCCTTGGTCGTGATCCCGACCTGCGCCCGCCGGAGGAACTGGCGTGGGCGCAGGTGCGCGAACAGGCGTGGAGCGCATTGGTGGCGGATGAGATCGCCCACGCCGGCAGCGATCTGCTGCTGCTGGTAGAGGCCTATGGCGCCCACACGACGCAGGGCCTGGTGCAACGCCTCGGCGGTGCGGCATCGGCGTTGCCGCAACCACGCCTGTCGGCACTCGACGGTGAGGTGGTGGAACTCGTCTGTGCGCGCCGCGCGGCGCTCATCGATGTGCTCATCGATGCGATCGCCGATGCCCAGCGCCTGCCGGCCAAAGGCAAGGTGCTCGACGCGGTGCGCACGTTGCCTGGGCAGATGCCGCAGGATCCGGTGAAACGCTGTGCCTGGTTGGCGTCGCTCAGCGAGTTGTCACTGCAAGGCGTGAAAGACGATGCGATCAAGGAGGTCATCGGCACCATTCAGGACACGGTCGATTTCCCTGCGCAGCGGGTCGACAACAAACGCCCAGGCAAGGATGAGCGGCGTGCCTTCGCCAGTCTCGCCGCGCTCGCCAGCCATGATCCAATGCTGGAAGCGGTCCTGCACAAACGTGCCGGCGCAGCGGCGCGCCTCGCCGCCGCGTGGCTGGTGAAACTCGATGACTGCGCCGAACGCGCCCACCTCGCCGGCTTCGCCACCGTGGAAGCGCAGGCGCTGCATTTGCTCGACGATCCAGGGGTTCGTCGCCGCCTGGGATCGCGCTACCGCCACGTCCTGCTCGACGAAGCGCAGGATCTCAACCGTTTGCAGGGTCGCTTGGCCGAAGCGTTGCAGGCTGGTGCCGTCAATGGTTCCGCACGTCTGTTCGTGGTCGGCGACCACCGCCAGAGCATCTACGGCTTCCGCCACGCCGAGCCGGCGATCTTCGCCGGTTGGGAAGCCTCCATCGATCGCTCTGGCGGTATCAGTGCGACGCTGGCGGAGAACTTCCGCAGCCATCCTGCACTGCTGACGCAGGTGCGCGACGTCTTCGCTCAGGACGCCCTCGCCACGGATTTCCGGCCGGAAGCCATTCGCGCCGGTCGTGCGGCGGAGGATTTCCAGGGACGCGGTGGCGTGGTGCATCGTTGGCGGGTGCTGGCAACCGAGGATGGCCAGCCGGCGGTGATCAAGTCGAACACCGTCGCCGCCAGTGAGGTCCAAGCGCGCCATCTGGCATCGTTGGTGGCGGAGTCGATCGCCAGCGGTCGCAAGGCCGAACACCACGCCATCCTGCTGCGTACACGTGGCCGGATGCTCCGCTACGCCGAGGCGCTGGAACGCGCGGGCATTCCCTACGACACCGACTTTCCTGGCGGTCTCTATGACGCGCAGGAATGCCATGACATCGAGGCGGTGCTGCGACTCGCGGTGAATCCAAACGATCGTCAGGCGCTCGCCATTGCCCTGGGTGGTCCGTGGGGCGCGACGGATCCGCAGGACCGCACGTTGATGGTCACCGCCCTGGAGCGCGAACCGCTGGATGGCTGGGCGCATGCCTGCGCTCATGCACCGATCGGAACCGTGGTGGAGGCAACGCGTGCGACGCTGACGACCGAGGGGGTCGCCGCCGCCATCCGTACACTCATCCGCGATGAACGTCTGACCCGTCGCTACGGCGCCTTGCCGCTCGCACGTCGTCGCCTCGCCAACCTCGCCCGTCTGGCGGAGGAAGAACACGCAGCCGGCACCGCACTCGATGCTCCCGCGTTCATCGCGCGCCTCGCCGAGCGCCGACGCCTGGGTGTTGATGGCGAGGAAGCCGCCGGCGAACACCTCGGCAGCCGTGGCGTGCGTCTGATGACTATCCACCAGAGCAAGGGCCTGGAATGGCCGGTGGTGTTCCTGCCTGATCTGCACCGTCCGTTCGAGAAACGCGACTTGAACGCCAAGGCCCTCGGCCAGGTCGAGGCTGATGGTTTGTTGGTCGCCTGCCATCCGGGCGACACCGATGGTGAGGATGCCATCGGGCTCAAGGCCGGGCTGATCGCCGACCATCTGCGCCAGCGTCAGCAGGCGGAAGAAGCGCGGTTGTTCTACGTCGCCTGCACCCGTGCGCAGGAGGATCTGCACGCGCTGATTCCGGAAGTCGATCCCGCCGGGCCGTTGCGCGATGGCAGCGTGAAGTGTCCCGCGGATTGGCTGGTGGGTGCGGGCATGGTGTGGGATGACGTTACGGTGGCGATGGATGCGGCGGTCACGCGCGCGATGTCGGCGAACGGAACCACCAGGCCTTTGCCAGCGCTGGCAGCTACGACCCTCACTGAAAAACCAGTCGTGGCGGTCACGGTTTTGCTGGGAGACGGTGTCGCTATCCGTTCTGTTCACGACGCTGTGCCGAATTCACTTGCCCGTTCAACCGCGCAGGCACTTGGTGTCGCCATCCACGCCGCCTTGGCCCAACATGGTCCAGGGATGGATGTGTCCGTGGCACGCGCCGCCCTGGCGCCGTTCGTCTCGTCGCTGACAGACGAGCGTCATCGCCGTCTGCTCGCGCGTCTGACCGATCGCGAGCTATTGCCTGGCTATTGGAGCGCCACCACCCGTCTAATCGAACAACCGGTCATCGGCGAACAGGATGGTCGGATCGTGCTCGGCGTGTGCGATGTGCTGTTGCAGGACGCGCAGGGGGCGTGGCATCTCTACGACTGGAAGACCGGCGATGCGGCGTCAGCGGAGACGAGCCATGAGCAGTTGCGGCAATATGCGCGATTGATCGCACCACACCTGTCGGGGCCGTTGGTGACCGTGGGCGTGGTGGATGTTGAACAGGGTACGGTGCGGACGGTTTCTTGATCAAACCTACTTTGCAAGCATTCCTCTGAGTGCTTTCCCGTACGTGCCGATTGCATTGGCGACGCCGTCATTCCGCGGCATGTACTTCAAGGTCGGACCACTGAAATGGATTGTGGCGCTGATGAAATCGGATGACTCCTTGGTAGCTAGTGCATCGTCTATAAAATTACACTGAAGTATTCTCTGTTAAACGTGATGCTGTACTCTACGCTCGGCAATGCGCGAAAAAGCCGGAATTTTATCCCTCACCACCCACCAGCGTTCGGAGTTGGAGAGGACAATCCGTCATCAATCCGGCCGAGCCAGCTCGACCCAGCGTGCCCGCATGATTCTCCTTGCTGCTGAGGGAGTAACCAAGTCCGAGATAGGACGTCAGGTTGGATCGCATTACAATAATGTGGCCAAATGGATTCGTCGGTGGAGCGAACTGACCTTCCCCCCGTTCAGTTGACACCCTGACAAGAGCGAAGGCTCAGCAAGGCTGTCATCATGCGTACGAAATCCAACTGACCTTCCCCCCGTTCAGTTGACACCCTGACAAGAGCGAAGGCTCAGCAAGGCTGTCATCATGCGTACGAAATCCAACAAACCAACCCCACCCCAGGGAGCGCCGGTTTCCCGTCGCAAGCGGCGTCGATTTGATGCGTCATTCAAGCAGGAGGCGGTTGCTTTGGCGAAGCGCGTTGGCTTCAGCCAGGCTGCCAGCGAGCTC
>JACDEI010000047.1 GCA_013816485.1 Planctomycetota bacterium | reverse complement strand
TGCATGAGATTTTCCCATGCAGGCCGCCCGCCCGAATAGCTGCCTTTGTCAAGTGGAAATCAATGGGAAGTAATACGCAACCGACTGCGTGGACAGAACTTGGCGGCTAAGTTTACAGGCATTGCCCTCCGGGACTAGGCTGATTTTCACGCCAGTTCCCGGCACTGAAGTGCCGGGCTATTTCCATGCCGCCCCGGCGGGGCGGCGACATCGGTGTTAGCTTTGCAGCATTGGCGGAACGCCTGGGCCACGGTCACGGGATGGTCGTCACCAGCAGATGCAATTCGCTGTTCTTCTCGCCGTAGGCGTTCCACTCGCCCGCCGCGGCAGGGACCAGGACCGTGGTCATCGGCGTCAGTGGCGCGGAACCCTCGGCGGTGTTCAGTCGTCCGTGACCGCCGATGCAGGTGACGATCGTACACGAGGAACTGCGCAGACTCAGACGTCTGGCGTGGTGCTCGTCGAGGTGGAAGTAGGGGCAGCGCGCCAGGGCGCGTACGCGGCCATCGCGAGTGACGTCGAAGTCGCCCACTGCGCGTCCGGCACCGGCGGTGAAATCGATGGTCGCCAGCGATTCGGCGATGTGCAGCGGACGAGGTTTGCCATCCAGGCCGACGCGGCCCCAGTCGTCGACGCGGAAGGTCACATCGCAGGTTTGTTGGATCTCGTAGATCAGACAACCCGCGCCCAGCGCGTGCACCGTGCGCGCTGGGATGAAGAAGAAATCTCCGGGCTTGGTGACGAAGCGGCTGAGTGTATCGGCGAGCGTGCCGGCTTCGCGGGCGGCGGTGAACGACTCCTTGGTGACACCAGCTTGCGTACCGACAAACAATTCGCCGCCATCGCTGAGCAGGTACCAACATTCGGTTTTTCCGCGTTCGCCGACCTTCAGCTCCTTGGCCAGACGATCATCCGGATGCACCTGGATCGACAGGCGATCGTTGGCATCGATTAGTTTCACCAGCAGCGGAAAATCGCCGCCGGTGTACGTCGGGCCGACCAGTGCGGTTCCGAAGCGTTTGGTCAGCTCTTTCAAGGTGGTGCCAGCGAGGGGGCCATCGGCGACCACACTCATGCCGCGTGCGTGATCGGCCAGATCCCAGCTTTCTCCGATCGGTCCGGCGGGCAGATCGGCGCGGAACGCCTCCATGCGCCGACCGCCCCACATCACGGTCTGATAGGCGGGTTTGAAACGCAGCGGGAGGGTGAGCGGATTGCCGGCGGAGGCCGCGTTGGTCGCTGCCGGACCCGTCGGTACCGAAGCCTGGTCGCCAGGCGGGCCAACCAGTCGACGCAGCCAACCGAGCATTATTTCTCAACCGGCTGTTTGGTCGCGTTGATGCTGTTCTTGCCCACATCGTGGGTGTCGCCGGCGAGCTTGGTCGCGGCGGTGAAGACCAGGCTATCGACCTTGGTCGCGTCGCTAAGCCAGGTCAGCAGCACTTTCTCTTCTTTCATCTCCCACTTGCACGGCACATAGGGGAAGGCGACCGGCGCGGTGATGGTGGCGATGCAGTTGCCGTCGGCCTTGAAATCGAGCGTGCCGGCGACGCCGTTGGTCTTGATGAAGTCCCACTTGCCGACCAGCAGCTTGGCCGGATCCGCCTTGCTGTTCTTGTTGCCCAGCAGATCGGTCTCCTCATCGGCGGCGATCTTGGCCTGCAACTCCTCGATCTGCTTCTTGATCGCCAGCGCCCCGTCGAGGTCGCCACTCTTGGTCACGTCCTTCTGTGCCTTCTGCAGGTCGCTGATCGATTTGGCGCGCTCGGTGTTCACCGACTTCTTGTAGTCGGTGGTGAGCTTGGCCTCAGACTTCTCCAGTTTGTCCACCACCTCCTGGGCCTTGGGCGGCAGTTTGGGCGCGTCGGCGGCAGCGAGCGGCAACGCCAGCACGGTGACGAGCGCGAGGGCGAGGATCAGGAGGTGGCGCATCGGTTGGGCTCCGCTGGCAGGTTCTAGTGCAGGGGTATCGGGCGGCAAACACCGCGTCCCGACCGGGATAACGCCGGGGACGGCTTCCCGGTTACCGGCATCTTGCCGCAGGTTGCGCGGAAAGTGGAGGACGTTGCCACTGCGACATCCGCCGGTGGCTCAGTTGGCTTGCGGGTGAAAGGTCAGGTCGTCGCCAGATCGCGTACCACGGCCTGGACCAGGGCGGGAATGGTCGCTTCCTCAGCCGTGGCAGCGATCGGCAGACCGTTGGCGGTCATGGTCGCAGCGGTCTGCGGCCCGATGGCGTAGTAGCGGCAGCCGGCGGCGGTGAGCGCGGCGATGCGTTCGCGGCCCAAGCCGCTGACGAACCGTTCGACGGTCGCGGACGAGGCGAAGGTTACCGCATCCACCGGCAACTCCGGATCGAGGGTGAAGGGCACCGGCACCGTGCGGTAAGCGATGGCGGTGGTGACCGTGCACCCGGCCTGCTGCAGGTGGTCGCGCAGGATCGGCTTGGCGTTGTCGGCCTGTGGCAGCAGCACCGACGGCGGCAGCGACTCGCGCGTGACCAGTGCCTTGGCCAAGCTCGCGGCGTCGTACTGCTGTGGCACCAAGTCGGCGGCCAGGCCGCGTTCGGCCAGCAGCGCCGCGGTGGTCGGGCCGATGGCGGCGATGCGCAAGGTGGCGAACGCACGCGCGTCGAGTCCCAGTGCGCGCAGACGATCCCAGGTGAAACGCACGGTGTTGGCCGAGGTGAAGGCGATCCAACGGAACGAGTGCAGGTTGCGCAGCGCGGCGTCGAGGTCGTCCCACGAAGTCGGCAGCTCCTGGCGCGCGACCGGCGCTTCGACGACCTCCGCGCCGACGCGACCGAGCAGGTCGGCGAGTTCGCTCGCCTGTTCGCGCGAGCGCGTGATCACCACGCGTCGGCCGGATAGCGGACGGTTGTCGAACCAGCGGATCTTCTCGCGGTAGCGCACCACCTCGCCGATGACGGTGATGGCGGGCGCACCGAGTTTGGCTTCCGCCGCCAATTGCGGCAGGGTCGCTAGCGTTCCGACGACCACGCGCTGACGGGCGTAGCTGCCCCACTGGATGGCGCAGGCCGGCGTGTCGGCACTTCGACCATGGGCGATGAGCGACGCGCAGTTCTGCGCCAACTTGTGCATGCCCATGTAGAGCACGACGGTTTCGATGCGCGCGAGGCCGGCCCAATCGAGGTCTTCGGTTTCACCTTTGGCCTGATGCCCGGTAGCAAAGGCGACCACCGACGATGCCGCACGGTGCGTGACGGGTATGCCGGCATAGGCCGGGACGCCGATACCGCTGGTGACGCCGGGCACGACCTCGAAGGGCACGCCAGCTTCCGCGAGTGCGGCGGCCTCTTCACCACCACGTCCGAAGAGGAACGGATCGCCACCTTTCAAACGCAGCACGCGCTTGTGCGTCTTGGTCAGCTCGATGAGCAGGCGGTTGATCTCGTCCTGCGACGCCGACGCGCGACCGCCACGTTTGCCGACGAAGTGCCGTTCGACGTGGGCAGGAATGCGCGCGATGATCGCCGGATTCACCAGGTAGTCGTGGACCACGCAGTCGCAGTCCGTCAGCAACTCGGCAGCGCGCAGCGTCAGTAGGCCGGGGTCACCTGGACCAGCGCCAGCGAGAAAAACGGTTCCAGGCAGGTTCATCGTCGGCAGAGGCTAGCCAATGACGCGGCTGTGCGTAGCCGGCAAGTGGCGGCAGGCTTACATGCAATCGACGAATGGTGTTGGTCTATGGGGATGGTCAGACGAAGAAATCGACCAGACGATCGAACAAGAGGAACGGAGAAACGGAGGAGATCCGCGGAATTCTCTCCTTCCCTGCCTGCCTCCGTTGCTCCGTTCCTCTTGTTCAGTCCGATAGTGTCTACCCCATGATCTTCCTGTACGCCGTGCCTTCGTTGAGCGTCGCGCGTTCCGGCCGTCCCTTGTAGGTATAAACCAGCCGTTCGTGGTCGATGCCCATCAGGTGCAGGATGGTCGCGTGCAGGTCGTGCACGTGCAGGCGGTCTTCGACCGCGTGCAGGCCGACCTCGTCGGTGGAGCCGATGGTCTGGCCGCCCTTCACGCCGCCGCCGGCCATCCACATGGTGAAGCCGGTGGGGTTGTGGTCGCGGCCGTCGCCCTTCTCGCTCATCGGTGTGCGGCCGAATTCGCCGCCCCACACCACCAGCGTGCTGTCGAGCAGGCCGCGGGCTTTCAGATCCTTGAGCAATCCCGCCACCGGCAGGTCCATACCGCGGCAGAGCGCCGAATGGTTGGACTCGATCTTGTCGTGCGCGTCCCACTTGCTGCCGGCACCGTGGTAGAGTTGGACGAAACGCGTGCCGCGTTCCACCAGCCGACGGGCGAGCAGGCACATGCCGCCGAAACGCGCGGTGTCCTTCTGGTCGATGCCGTAGAGCGCCTTGGTCGCGTCGCTTTCACCGCTGACGTCGACCGCTTCCGGGGCCTCGGCCTGCATGCGGTAGGCGAGTTCGTAGCTGGCGATGCGGGCGTCGAGTTCGCTCTGCTGTCTGGTCGCCGCGTGCGCGCGGTTCATGCGCGTGAGGAAATCGAGCTTGGTCTTCTGCCGTCCAGCGCCGACCGAGTTCGGCGGCGTCAGATTGGCGATCGGCTCGGCTCCGCCATCAATCGGTGTGCCCTGGTAGATCGCGGGCATGAAGCCGGCACCCCAGTTGCGTGGGCCGTTCACCACCGCAGTGGCGTTGTCCTGCATCACCACGAAGGCCGGAAGATCCTGGTTCTCGGTGCCCATGCCATAGGTCGTCCACGCGCCGAGCGACGGCCGCCCAGCCAGAATGCTGCCGGTGTTCATCTGGCACACGCCGGACGAGTGGTTGATGCCATCGGCGACGCAGGAACGGATCACCGCGAGGTCATCAGCGCATGAGGCGATGTTGGGGATCCAGTCGCTCATCCACAGCCCGGACTTGCCGTGTTGTTTCCATTCACGTTTGCAGGCCAAGAGCGGCGAACGCGCCTCGCCCATGGCGGTGATGACGGTGCCGAAACTGTCAGGCAGCGGTTTGCCCGCGAGTTTGTTCAGCTCCGGCTTGGGATCGAAGAGATCGATGTGGCTAGGACCACCTTCCATGAACAGGAAGATCACGCTCTTGGCCGTCGCGGCGTGGTGGCCCTTGCGCGGCAACAGCGGCGAAACCGCCGAACGCGCCGGTTCACCAGCGAACAGCGATGATGGCAACAGGGACGACAGCGCGAGGGCACCGAAGCCCATGCCGGATTTCAGGAGGAGGTCGCGGCGGGAGAGGGACGGGTCCGGAGTCCGGGGTTCGGAGTCTGGGTTCCGGGTTCCGGGTTCCGGGGCCTTGTGGTACGGGCGCGCATGGATGGTCATGGTGCTCTCAGATGGCGGAAGGTGACGGTGAAGAACATCGCATCAAAAGACCCCGGACCCCGGACCCCGGACCCCGGACCTCGCACCGCGGCAATCCTAATCCACATAGATCAACTCGTTGGAATTGATCAGCACATGGCAGAAGTCCGTCCACGCGTCGAGCGAGGTGTCGCGCACGCCGCTGTCGGTGGTCAGGGTCATCAGGTGACGTCCATGTGGTGACGAGTCGTTGAAGGCGCCGGTGCGGTTCTCGAAGCGCCAGTAGCCGATGGTGTGGTCGGTCAGGCCTTCGGTGGTCAGCAGGAGTTGTTCGCCGCGCAGCGCCACGTCGCTCATGCGCACGTCGTCGATTACACCGTCCCACAGGTGTTTTTGCGCACCCCAACGACCGCCGATGGTCAGCGGTGCATCGACCTCCGGAAGTTTGGTGGTCTTGTGCGGCACGCGGGCGCTCTGCATCGGCTCATCATCGTTCGACAGGTCTTTGATGTAGAAGGTCACGCCACCGGCTTTTTCTTTGCCATCAGGGCCCTCGCCGCCGTCGGATAACTTTATGCTCGCGGCAACAAAGTAGGGTCGACCGGGTTGCAGGAACAGGCCGCTGAAGAGCGGTTCCGCTTCCTTCGCACCGTCCGCCCCGCTCGACAGCTGCAGCAGCAGGGTCATCGGCTTGTAGCGCGACTTCTTGCCGGTGACGCCGAGGGACCAGCCGGGGGTCTTGAGGTCGCCGTCCCAGCGTGCGGCGATGGTGCGCACGTCGGCGTTTTCATACGGCGCGCGCAGCAGGACGAACGCTTCGATGGTGAGGTCGCCTTCCGGCAAGCGCGCGCGGTCGCCGATCATCAGGCGGTCCTGCATCGTCCCAGGCGACAACACCGCGCCACGGCCATCGCGGAACGGCAGCTTGTCGCCGATCAACGAGGCCTGCACCTGCACGCCGCCGCCGACATCTTTCTGTGCGCCAAGGAACTCGCCGGCCGCCGTCAGTTCTGCTGGTGTCGGCGCGCGGCCGTAGGCGAGCTGATAGGCGCGCGTGGTGCGTTTGGCCACGCCGTCGGCACCGGAGCCCTGGACCTCCTTCGTCAGCCGCGCGGCGAACGCACGCGCGCGGGCCAGCGCCCATTCACCGTTGAACAGCAGCAGCGATTGGCGCGGCGTGGTGGTGATGTTGCGGCTGGCGGTGGAGGCGAACCCCTCGGCTACGTCGAACACATCAAGCACCGCGTCGCGGCGGTTGCGTTGCACCTTGACGTAGAGCGAACGACGCGCCTTGGCACCATCGACACCGGGACCACCCTGGGTGAGGTCGATCTCGCCGGTGACGCTGAGCACCGCATCGCGAATGGCCTCAGCGCCAAGACGGCGCGTGCTGCCACGCCAGTGCAGGCGGTTCTCCGGATCTTTGAGCCGTGCAGCTTCGGCCTGCGGATGTGTTGCCGACTGCTGCCAGGTTGCCGACAGCAGCAGGTGGCGGTGGAGTTTCTTCAGCGACCAGCCCTCAGCGATGAAACGTTTGCTCAGCCAGTCGAGCAACGCGGGATGCGATGGTGGTTCACCGAGCATGCCGAAGTCCGAGCTGTTGATGGCAAGGCCAGCGCCGAAGTGGTATTGCCATACGCGATTGACCAGCACACGCGCGGTGAGCGGATTGGTCTCCTCGGTCAGCCAACGGGCGAGCGTGGCGCGGCGGTTGCTGCTGGTGGCGGACGGTGCCGGAACTTTCGCCGGTTCGGCAGCCAGGATGGTCGGGTAGCCAGGAGCGATCGCGCCCATGGCGGTCTTGCGCGGGATCATGGTCGGCGGCGCCGTGGGGCCGACATCGGTGGCGGCGAAGGCGACCGCCAGGGCCTTGGGCTTGTCCTTCTCCAGCGCGGTCAGCTCCTGTTGCAGCGCGATGAGTTTGGGTTTCTCATCCGCCTTCACATAGGTCATCAGGCGATCGTATTCGTAGAGCACTTGGCGATTCACCAGGTCGGCCAGGATCGCCTCCTGCGGCGTGCGCTCCTTCGCCGCCTTGGTCCAGATCGCCTGGGTTTCGGGCGGGAACATGGTGACCGCCTTTTTTTCCCCCTTCACCCGGTAGGGCGCTTCAAGCGCAGTGATCTTCCCGCGCACGTCGGCGGATTTGCTTTCCCACGCGGCCATGGCCTTGGCGTGGGCGGCACGTTCAGTAGCCGTGGTGGCGGTGAGGTCGTCGCGCGGCAGCACCGGTTCAAAAAAAGCGCGCAGGCGGAAGTAGTCTTTTTGCAGCAACGGATCGAACTTGTGGTCGTGGCAGCGCGCACAGCCCAGGCCGAGCCCCATGAAGACGTCGGCGGTGGTGTCGGTGAGGTCGATGACGATGTTGTCGCGCTGCGTCACCACGTCGCGGTTGTTGTACTCGTAGCTCCAGTGGCGCAGGTAACCGGTGGCGACCAGCGCATCGGGATTGTCCGGGAACATTTCATCGCCAGCGATCTGCTCCTGGACGAAGCGGTCGTAGGGTTTGTCGGCGTTCAGCGAACGAACAACCCAGTCGCGGTAACGGTACGCGTCGGGGCGGTAGTGGTCGATGCGGAAGCCGTCGCTGTCGGCGTAACGCACCAGGTCGAGCCAGTGGCGCGCCCAGTGTTCGCCATAACCTGGGCTGGCGAGCAGGCGGTCGACGAGTTTTTCATACGCATTGGGTGCGTTATCGGCGACAAAGGCGGCAACGTCCTCCGGCGTCGGCGGCAGTCCGGTGAGGGTGTAGGTGGCGCGGCGGATGAGCGTCGCGCGATCGGCCTGCGGCGCGGGCGTCAGGCCGGACTCGGCGTGTTTGGCGGCGACGAAGCGATCGACCTCATTGATGGCCCAACCGACTCCAGCCTTTGGCGGTTCAACCTGCGCGAGTGGTTGGAACGACCACCACGCGCGGTCCTCGACGGTGATCATGCCCGGTTTGCGCGCGGGTTTGCCGGTAAGCGCCTGGGCGTTGGAGGCCTTCGCCTGCCACGGTGCGCCGGCCTTGATCCACGCTGCGAGTGTCGCCACGTCCTCCGCCGGCAGGCGCTTGCCCTTGGGCGGCATCTCCAGGTCTTCGTCCTCGTAGCCAATGGCCTTCACCAGCAGGCTCTTTGCCGGATCGCCGGCGACGATCGCCGGACCGGTGTCGCCGCCTTCGAGCAGCGCGGCGCGCGAGTCGAGCGCCAGGCCGCCCTTCATCTTCTTCGCCGCGTGGCTGTGGCACTCCGCGCAGGCGCGGTCGAGGATGGCGATGGCGCGTTTTTCCAGCGTCGCATCAGCGGCCTGAACGAACGTAAGTGAGCACAGGAGCAGGAGGGGGGCGCGCATGGGACAGACCATACCACCGGCGAGGTGGCCTCTACTACCCGCTCGGGGACTACCCGGACCGGTAGTGTGCGGGCTGTAGTTGTGGGCGCGGGCGCGGGGCGCAGCATGACCACGAGATGCCACGACCGATCAGTGATGTTGATGACGCGGCGGCTCTTGCTCCCCGGGAGCGCCGGCTTCCAGCCGGCCTGGGGCAATCCTGCCTTTTCTTTGCGATACGGACACTATTCGTGCCCCCACTCTGCCGGCTGGAAGCCGGCGCTCCCAGGGGGCAAGGCATCCTGCTCCTGGTATCGCTGTTGTTCCTGTCGCATCTCTCTGCGGCCGAGCCGCTCACCACCGCCGGCGCGGTGCGCGAACTGCTGCCATCCCAGGCGGCCGAAAAAATCCCGGTCACGCTCACCGGGGTCGTCACCTACTATCGCAGCGACAAGCTGCCGGATTTCATTCTTCAGGACCTCACCGGCGGCGTGCACGTACGCCAACCGAAAGACGGCTGGCAGCACGTCGAACCCGGTGACGAGGTGGAGATCGAGGGCGTCACCGATGCCGCGGTCTATGCCCCGCGTGTCGATGCGAAGGCGGTGCGCAAACTCGGTCGCGCCGATATCCCGCTGGCGATCCCGGTCTCGGCCGAGGAACTCGCCGCCGGTTATCACGAAGGCTGGCTGGTGGAAGTGAACGCGGTGGTGCGCGCCGCCTTCATCGATGTGACCATCGATCCGCCACGCCTGGTGCTGCGCCTGGGCACGCCCGCCGGCGCGGTCGATGCGATGATCACGCGCTACGGCACCAACGATGCCGCGCGCTACCTCGACGCCGCCATCCGTCTGCGTGGTGTATCGCTGCGCCAAGCCAACCGCCGCAACGAGCCGTACCGCTGGATGGTGTTCGTCCACACCGTCGACGATATCGTCGTCACCCGTCCGCCGCCGAGCGATCCCTTCGCGGTGCCGCTGACGCCGATCGAATCGCTGCTCGCCGGTGGTCCGCAGCAGAGCCGCCACCGCATGCGCGTGCGCGGCGTGGTGACCTACAACGACGGCATGCTGGTGATCCAACAAGGTGCGGCCGGCATTAGCGTCTTCCCGGTTGTGCGTGCCGAAGCCAAGCCCGGCGACGAGGTCGAGGTCGTCGCCTTCGCCCGTATCGGCATGTACAATCCGGTGCTGGAACAGGCGCTGGTGCACGTCGTCGGCCACGTGGGCGAACCCACGCCGGAAGAACCGCCGCTCGCCAAACTCAAACCACGCGAGGTGGCGGAGCGCGATTGGCGTCTGATCACCGTCACCGGTATCGCCGGCCCGCCGACGAAACGCGATGAGGAGGCCGGTTTCACCCTGCGTACCGACACCCATCAGATCCCGGTGCGCCTGCCGCCTGGGGTCGAGGCACCCGCGGTCGGTGCGCAGGTGCGCGTCACCGGCGTCTGCGACCTGATGCCCGGACGCGATGTCCTGCTGCTGAGCACCACGCCGACGACCTTCGCGCTGCTGATGCGCTCGGGCAACGATCTGACGCTGCTGAATCCACCACCGTGGTGGACGCGCGAACGCTTGCTCGCCCTGCTGGTGTCGGTGGTGGTCGCCCTGCTGCTGGCGCTGGTATGGGTGGTCGAACTGCGCCGGCGTGTCGTGTTCAGATCACGTCAACTCGCCGAGGAGATCCACAAACGGCGCGAGGCGCAGGTCGCCTTCGACGCTACCGCCACCGAGCGCAAACGCCTGGCCGGCGAACTGCACGACAGCCTGGAGCAGGGCCTGACCGGTGTCGCGCTGCAACTCGACGCCGCGACCATGGGCCTGCCGCAAGCACCCGCGCCGCTGACCATGGCGCGCACGCTGCTGACCCATTGCCGTGCGGAGGTCAGGCGTGCGGTGTGGGATCTCAACGCCGACGAACGCGAGGAACGCGACCTGCCGGCGCGGCTGCGCGCGGTAGCGGAGCAGGCCGTGCTTGGTCATGAAGCGCGCGTGGTGGTGGAAGTGCAGGGCACGGCGGTACCGGCATCGGGCCTGATCGCCCATCACTGCTCGCGCATTGTCCAGGAGGCGGTGCACAACGCACTGCGACATGGGAAGGCGCGCAGCATCACCATCACCGTGGCATTCACCGTCGAACGCCTGGATCTCACTATCGCTGATGATGGAGCTGGCTTCGACCCTGGTGCGGCGGCAGGACCAGATGCCGGCCACTTCGGTGTGCAGGGCATGCGGGAGCGGGCGCGGAAGATCAGCGGCGAGTTGGCTATCGTCAGCAACCTCGGTGCCGGCACCCGCATCACGGTGCAGGTGCCACGTACCGGAGCAGCAGCGACATGATCATCAGCGACGGGTCTTCCCCTGGGAGCGCCGGCTGCCAGCCGGCCAGGGGCAATCAGCTTGGTTCTCCGTGCTACGAACATCCCTCGTGTTCCCACTCTGCCGGCTGGCAGCCGGCGCTCCCAGGGGACAACCCATGACCATCCGTCTTCTCCTTGCCGATGATCACGCGGTGGTGCGCATGGGCCTGGTCGCCGTGCTCGCCCACCACAAGGATCTCCACGTCGTCGCCCAGGCGCAAGACGGCAAAGAGGCCGTGCGTCTGCACGCCGAGCACAAACCCGACGTGACGCTGATGGACCTGCGGATGCCGTCACTCGACGGCATCGCCGCCACCGCTGCGATCCGCGCCGCGTCAGCGGACGCGAAGGTGTTGATGCTCACCACCTACGACACCGAAGAGGACGTGCACCGCGCGCTGTCCGCTGGCGCGAGCGGCTACCTGCTGAAAGACGCTGGCCCCGACGACCTAGTGAAGGCCATCCGCGCGGTGGCTGCCGGCGAACGCTGGCTGCCGGAACACATCAAACGCCAGATCGCCAACCGCGAGGACAGCGAAGCGCTGACCGCACGGCAGATCGAAGTGCTCGGCTTGTTGGCGCAGGGCCGCTCCAACAAGGCCATCGGGCTGGCGCTCGGCATCAGCGAGGACGGCGCGAAAGCGCACGTGAAACAGATCTTCCTCAAGCTACGCGTTGCCGATCGCGCCGAGGCGGTGGCGGAGGGCATGCGGCGAGGAATCCTGACGGTAGGGCGGTGAAGGGACTGCTCAACGATCTCAACACCGTGCAGTGGGTGATGATCAGCGTTCCCCTGATCGTGGCGTGGGTGCTGGTGATCTTCGCGACCGAGAGCAACGGCAGGCGTCAACCGCTGCTCGGATTTTTCATCGCTCCGTTCGTTGTGCCATTGCTGCTGGCCGTCGCCGCCCGCTCCCGGTGGTGCTGGCGATCATGGCGCTCCTGATGCTGGGAGGTTACCTTGCCACGGTGGTTGTGATCGGGGATCCGCCCGGTCGCTCGCCCGTCGATCTGCCGGTGGAGCGGTAGGCTACTTCCGCCTGCTACCGGAAGGCAGGTCCGGTGATCCGCCGGTCGCCGTCGAGCGGGAGCACCAGGAACTGGGCATCGGGAAATCGTCTGCTCAGTAGTTCCAGTCCGTCGACGCCCAGGACCAGCAACGCGGTCGACAACGCGTCGCTGACCAACGCCGAGGGGTGGATCACCGCGGCGAGCAGCGTGTCGCTGACCGGCTGTCCGCTGCGTGGGTCGAGGATGTGTCCAATTGTACGGCCGCCGATCACCTTCGTACGACCATGTGGTCCAGAGACTGACAGCGACGCGTCGCGCACATACGCATGCACGATGCTGGCCGTCGGATCCGTCGGATGACGGATGGCAATAGTCCAGCCGCTGTGCCCAGGTTCATCGCCGAACGCGCAGGCAGTGGAGGTCCCGCCATGCAGCAGCGCGTTGCGGATGCCGCTCTCACGCAGCAGCGCCGCGGCGCGATCGAGTGCCCAGCCCTTGCCCACTGCACCCGGATCGAGGCGGGCGGACGCCTGTGCCAAGCGCACGGTGCGGTGGTTGGCATCGATCTGAAGCTGGCGGCGCACGTCGCACGCCGCCAGCGCGGTGGCGATGGCAGTCGCCGACGGTTCCGCCCGATCGAGGTCTTCCTGCTGGATGCGCCAGCAGTCGAGCAGCGCGCCGATTGCGAGGTCGAAGGCACCATCGGTGGCCTCGGCGAGCACGAGGCACTGACGCAGGAATCCCAACATAAGCGGCGATACCGTGACCGCTTCGCGGGTTGCCAGCAGGTTGATCCGTCGCAGATCCGCACCGTCACGAAACGCGCTCAGCAGGGATTCGGCACGTTCGATCTCGTCGAGCGCCTCCTCGCCGGCAGCCCGCAGCGCGGCCGGATCGCCATCGTCGGCGATGACGACCTCGAAGCGCGTGCGCATGGCGAGGCGCGCGAGGCGGAGGGAATGTCCGGGGTCCGGGGTCCGGGGTCCGGGGTCGGTGTGGTCCATGGGCCCTTCGATGAAACGGCGTCGGCCCTGGGATGATGATCCCAGGGCCGACGCACGAAATCAGCAAGACTCCGGACTCCGGACCCCGGACTCCGGACGCGGGCCTCAGCCCGCTTTCACCGTCCGCGTCTTCTCATCGAACAACATCATGCGGCTCGCACGCGACGACATCTCGGCCAGGGCCAGGATGGTCTGGATCTTGGCGCCGAGTTCGACCGAGCAGTTCACCGCGCTGCCGGTGCGGATGGCGTCGATCCAGTTCTTGTGGTGGCCTGGAATGCTGTGGCCGCCCTGTTTGGTGATGACGGTCTCTTCCAGCTCTTCCGCGAACGGACGTTCGGGTTTGGCGACGGCGCCTTCGCCGGCGAAGTGCACCGTGGCCTTGAAGCCGCGGAAGGTGTCGGTCAGGCCGTTCTCGTTCACCGTCGAGCCGGTGAAGAGCATGGTCCAGCCGCTCGGGAACTCGGCCATCACCTGGACGGTGTCGTCGACCTCACGGTCCTTCGAGATGTTGCGCGTTCCCAGGCTGGTGACGCGCGTCGGGAATTCCGGATTACCCGAGGCGATCAGGAACGGGCCCATGCGATGCGGCATGAGGTCGCCCAGGATGCCGGCGCTGTAGTCCCAGTACTTGCGGTAGCGGAAGAAACGTTCCTTGGCGTCGTCGTTCCACGGGCGCTTGGGCGCGCTGCCGAGCCACATGTCCCAGTCGAGATTGTCCGGGCCGGCGCCGCCATCGATGCCGTAGTTCCACTCACCCTTGGGGCCGGCGTTGCGGCAGTAGCTGCTCTGCCCGGTGACCAGTTGGCCGATCTTGCCGGAACGGATGTACGCGCCGATGGCGTGCATCTTGGGGTCGGAAGTGAACTGGATGCCGAGTTGGAAGATCTTGCCGGTGCGCTTCTGCGCATCGACCAGCGCGAAGGCTTCGTTCAAGTGGCGCGTCATCGGCTTTTCGCAGTAGACGTGTTTGCCGGCGTCCATCGCGTGCAGACACATCGGCGCGTGCCAGTGTTCCGGGCTGGCAACGACAACGGCGTCGATGTCCTTGTTGTCGAGCAAGCGGCGGTAGTCCTTCTCGGCGAACACCGTCGGGGCCGGATCACGGTCCTTGAGCATCTCGGCCTTGGCACGTTCCAGGCGCGGGGTGTAGACGTCGGAGGCGCCGATGACCTCGATGTTGTTTTCCTTTTCCTTGCCGCGCAGGCCCTTGACGTGCGCGCCGAAACCCTGGCCGCCGACGCCGAGCACCGCGATGCGGATGCGGTCGTTGGCGCCGATCACGCGGCCGGGGTTGATCACCGTGCTCTGCTTGATCGGCGGCGCGGTGAAGGGGGTCATGTCCATCGCGCCACCAGCGGGCGTGGCGCCACCAGCGACCGGTGCGGCAGCGTCAGCGGCGGCCGCGCGGTTCTGGCCGGCGCAGCCGATGCCGGTGATCGCCAGCGCAGCGGCTGCGCCCTTGATCAACGAGCGACGGGAGACGGAGGGGAGCTTCGGGGGTTTGGACATGGGGACTCCTGGGGAGAAGTTTAACCGCCGAGGGCGCCGAGGGCGCCGAGGGCGAAGAAAGAGATGCGACTACAAGAGAGGGGAATGTGGCAGGATGTCGCCTCGGCGTACTCGGCGCCCTCGGCGGTTAAACTGGGGGGATAGCTCACAGCGCGAACATCTCCGGCGTGAAGGCGATGCGCTTGCCCTCGGTGATCGCTTGGTTGGTGGTGATGGCGACGACCGTGGCCTGGAAGCCGGTGAGCGCGTCGCAGGCGCTCGCGCCCTGTTTGCTCACCACCGCGGCGCGGATGGCCTCCATGAACGCTTCGGCGGCGGTGACCAGGGCGGTACGGGTGGGATCGACTTCGCGGTTCTCGCCCGGCTTCTTGCCGGCGGCGAGGATCTTGGTCGCGTCGGCGACCAGCGCGATGCCGGTGTCGTCACCGATGTGGTCGCGGTAGGCGTAGACCTCCCAGCCGAGGGCGGTGGCGTCGGCTTCCTTGAACATCCACGCGCGGTGGTCACGCAGCATCACCGCGGCTTCGGTACCGAAGAAGGTCTCGGCCGTGCCATCGAAGGTGTTGGCGAGGGTCGCGTCGTAGCTGACGTTGAGGCCCTCGGGGAATTCCAGCAGCGCCTGCACGGTGTCGGCGACCTCGCGGCCGTCCTTCCACGCGCGGATCGCGCCGCGACCGCTGACCGCGACCGGCAGTTCTTTGAGGAACCACGAGGCGACGTCGAACTGGTGGATGCCGATCTCCCCGGCGAGGCCGAGCGAGGTGTCTTTCTTCAGCCGCCAGTTGAGTGCGCGCGCGCGTTCGTCGCTGGCGGCGGCGCGGCGCCACGAGGTGCGCTTGTGCCAGTGGGCACGGCCCATCGCCACGGTGCCGAGGGCGCCGGTGCGAATGAACTTCACCACGTGCAGGTGCTGTGGACTGGTGCGCTGATGCAGGCCACTGTGAAAGACCTGGCTCTTCGCCGCGGCGGCCGCCTGGGCGATGGCGCGCGCATCGTCGATGGTGTGCGCGAGCGGAGCTTCGCAGTAGACGTGTTTGCCGGCCTTGAGTGCGGCGAGCACCAGGTCCTTGTGCTGGTGCGTCGGCGTGCAGATCCACACCGCTTGGACTGCCGGGTCAGCGAAGACCTCGGCGGCGTCGGTGCCGGCAGTGGCCTTGGGTGCCAGTTCCAGCGCGCGGTCGTGAATGCCTTCGTAGGTGTCGCAGATGCGTTTGACCTGCGCACCGGCGGCGTGGCTCAGCGCGGTCAGGACCGCGCGGCCCTGTTCGCCGAGGCCGATGACGGCGCAGCCGACCGGGGCGGCGTTGGCCTTCCCTGGCGTGCCGGCGGGGGTGAACTCCTCGGCGTAGACATTGCCGCCGCCGAAGAACAGGCCGAGCGCGGCGAGCGAACCGGCCGAAACGACGAAACGACGGCGGTCGATGAGGGGATTGCTGGCATCAGTGGGCGTCTGGTCGGGCATGCGGGTCGGAGTTTGGCCAAGGTGGTGAAAGCGGGAGGGAACTTCTACGGACGGCACGGCTCTGTGTGGAGCACTTTTTCACATCGATTCAACGGCACAGCAGTGCGATGTGCGAAGGCCGAATCGACAGGGAGGACCGGAGCACTGGAGGGGAAGAAGCGCATGCAGGAGGACGGTTTGTTCTGCGATGGATTCAGCCGGAAGTCTTCGCCTTCCTCCGGTTCTCAGGTCCTCCATGTCCAATCCGTCGTTCGGCGGATCGTTCAGTGCGCCTTGATGCGGACGTGGCGGAAGGCCACGGGATCGTTGTGGCCGGCGAGGCCGAAGAAGCCCTCGGTGCGGTCCTTGCCCGGATGCGGCGAGCCGCCCATGTAGTCGGTGATCTTACTGAGATCGGAGTCGAGGATCAGCGTGCCGTTGAGTTCCACGCGGATGGTCGAGCCGCGCACGGTGACCTCCTGGAAGTTCCATTCGCCGGTCGGACGCAGGAAGCCGCGCTCTGCGCCGGCCATGCCGTAGGCCGAGCCGTGGACCTGGCGCGGGTCGATCTTGGCGTACTTCGGATGTTCGGTGTCGAGCACCTGGAGTTCGCACATGCCGACGTAGGCGGTGTCGCCCTCGCCGGGATAACGCAGCGCCAGGCCGTTGTTGCCGCCGGGCGGCAGCTTGAACTCGATGCGGGCGGTGAAGTCCTTGTACGACTGTGGCGTGTGGATCGTGCCGCCTTTGCCGGCCTGGCAGACGATCGCGCCGTCGACCACCTCGTAGTTGTCGATCGGGCCCTTCCAGTTGGAGAGGTCCTTGCCGTTGAACAGCGTGGTGAAGTCGTCGTCGCCGGTCGGCTTGTCGACGCCGCCGGCGCGCAGGATGGTGTTGGCCTCGTCACCGGCGATCGGGCGCAGGATGACGTTTTTCCAGCGGATCTCGCCGCCATGGGTTTGGAGCTGGATCGGGCCACTCTTCGGCATCGCCTTGTCCTTGGCGAAGTAGTTGTGCATGCGTGCGTGATCGACCACCCGTTGATCGTTTAGCCAGATGGTCACGCGCTCGCCGACCATGACGATGCGCATGGCGTTCCACTCGCCGAATGGTTTGTCGGCCTTCACCAACGGATCGCGACCGGGTGAACCCTTGGCGTTGTTCCACAGCCCACCGCTGCCCATATCGGCACCGATGTTCCATTTGCCGCCGGCTTCGGTGGTGTCCCAGATCTGCACTTGCGGGATGCCGCGCAGGTAGACGCCGCTGTCGGCTTTGGCGACGGTCTTGTAGTCGAGGCGCAGGTCGAAGTCGGCGTAGTTGGCTTCGGTGGTCAGGTACAGACCCTTGCCGTCATTCACCAGTTCATCGCCCTGGACCGACCAGTGTTTGTTAATGTCGAGCAGGCTCTTCGCCTTTTTCTCGGCGAGCTGCTCCGGCGGCAGCGCCATCCACTTCGCCGGATCCTCGGTGGCGACGCCCCACCAACCGCTGAGATCCTTGCCGTTGAACAGCGGCGTGAATCCCGGCGGCACGTCGCTCGCACGAGTGCCACCGCCGGTGCAGGCGACGAGGACGAGGGACAGGCAGGCGAGTGGGATGAGGTAACGCAGCATGATGCGTCCTACGCTGCCCGCCGGCTGGCCGTTGCCCAGGAGGTTCCTGGGAGGGTACGTGATTCCATCTCGCCTGTGTGGGACAAACCTGACGGATCGCGGGTTTTGTCGGCAGACAATCACGCGTCTGCACTGCAGCATGTGCGCGGTCACGCCGGAGAATCCGCATGTCCGCTGAGGTCCGTGTCCTGGTGATCGGTTGCGGCAACATGGGTCGCTCGCACGCCAAGGCCTTTCATCGCATTCCAGGTTTCCGCATCGTCGGCCTGGTGGCGCGTGGCGCGAGCAAACACACGGTCGATCAGGAGTTGGGCGGCGGCCACGCGTTGTTCGATGACTGGAAAGCCGCGTTGGCGCAGACCAAACCGGATGCGGTGTGTATATCGACGTATCCCGACACCCATGAGGAGATCGCGCTCGCGGCGTTCGCCCAGGGCTGTCACGTCTTCACCGAGAAACCCGTCGCGCCGACGGTCGCGTCGTGTGAACGCGTGATCGCCGCCGCGCGCGCGGCAAAGCGGCAACTGGTGGTCGGCTACATCCTGCATCACCATCCGTCGTGGCAGCGTTTCATTGCGGAAGCGAGCAAACTCGGGCGGCCGCTGGTGATGCGCATGAACCTCAACCAGCAGAGTCACGGGCGCATGTGGGACGTGCATCGCAGCCTGATGCAGTCGTCATCGCCGATCGTCGACTGCGGCGTGCACTACGTCGACGTGATGTGCCAGATGACTGGATCGAAACCGATCCGGGTCAGTGCGATCGGCGCACGGTTGACCGACGATCTGCCGCCGGGCATGTACAACTACGGTCAGCTCCAGGTCGTTTTCGCTGATGGTTCAGTCGGCTGGTACGAAGCCGGCTGGGGCCCGATGATGAGCACCGCGGCGTTTTTCGTGAAGGATGTCGTCGGCCCGAAAGGCTCGGTGACCATCGAAGCCGGCGATAAGATCGGCGAAGGAAACAGCGACGACGTCGGCGCACATTCCGCCACCAGCGCCATCCGTGTGCACCATGCTGGCATCGACCAAGCCAACGAGTTCACCAAGGCCGATGAGATCATCAGCATGGCGGACGAACCGGACCACGACGCGCTGTGTGAACGCGAGCAGGTGTTTTTCCTGAAGGCGATCCGTGAGCAGGTCGATCTCGCTGCGCATTGGGCTGCTGCGCGCGACAGCTTGGCGATCGTGCTTGCGGCCGAGCAGTCGATCCGCAGCGGGCAAGTGGTGGCGCTGTGAGGTGCTGTCCCCTGGGAGCGCCGGCTGCCAGCCGGCAGGGCGGGATCACTCAGTGCGTCCGTGGTGATGACACGAACAGCCGGATTGCCCCTGGCCGGCTGGCAGCCGGCGCTCCCAGGGGACAGCGACAACTGGATTGCCCCGGCCGGCTGAAGCCGGTGCTCCCAGGTAGAGCGGAAGGCACCTGACCATGCAGACGCTCGCCCCGCCCTACGTCCTCACCCGCTTGTCGGTGTTGTTCTTCCTGCAGTTCTTCATCTGGGGTGCGTGGTATCTGACCGGCTTCCGCTACATGATCGCGCATGAGATGAGCCACAACGCGTTCTGGCTCTACACCGCCAGTCCGCTGGGGGCGATCTTTGCGCCGTTTTTCCTCGGTCTGTGCGTCGACCGCTTCTTCAATGCCGAGAAGGTCTTGGCCGCGTGCTTCATTGTTGGCGGTGCGATCATGTGGTGTCTGCCGTGGATCGGTGACATGGCCGGCACGGCAGTGATGCAGACGAATGCGGCAGGCGCACAGGAGGTTGCCTACTACACGCTCACGCTCGCCGGCTTCACCATGCCCAAGAGTTCATGGTTCAACCTCGGCATTTTCGCCCACATGCTCTGCTACATGCCGACGCTGGCGCTGACCGCCGCGTTGGCATTTCGTCATCTGCCACGCGGCAATGAGCAGTTCCCGTTGGTGCGTCTGTGGGGCACGTTCGGGTGGATCGCTGGCGGCTTCGTGCTCGCCGCGTTCTTCACCAGCACGGGTGCGGACGGGAAACTGATCGAAGCAGGCGAAAAGCCGGTGCAGTTCCAACTCGCCGCCGTGGCCAGTTTCCTGGTCGGCATCTTCTGCCTGACGCTGCCGAAGACGCCAGCGCCTAAGAAAGGCCAACCGTTCGCGTGGCGTGAACTGTTCTTCGTCGACGCGTGGAAAGAGTGGCGCAATCCGGCGTTCGCGACCTATTTGGTTTGCGCCTTCCTGGTGTGCATCCCGTTGTCTGCGTACTACGCGTACCTGGGCAACCAGATGGGCGCGATGGCGCTCAGTCACGCATCGATCTGGGGCAACGTCGGCACGTGGCTTGAAGCCGGCATGTTGTTCCTCATGCCGTGGTTCATCCGCAAACTCGGCATCAAGAAGATGATCATGTGCGGCATCCTTGCCTGGGTGGTGCGCTACCTGCTGTTCACCTGGGCCGCGTCACAGGGCGCGGTGCCGCCGCCGTTCCTCGCTGAAGGCGGCGTGAACCCGGCGTATCCCGGCATCGTCATCGGCGACTTCCCGGTGCCGTGGGCGCACGTCGGCTTCCTGGTCTTCCTGCTCGGCGTCGCGCTGCATGGCATCAGCTACGACTTCTTCTTCATCACCGGGCAGGTCTACGTCGACAAGGTCACTCCACCGGAGATCCGCGGCCAAGCCCAGGCGATGAACCTGTTCTTCACCTACGGCCTCGGTCTCTATGTCGGTGCGATCGTGGCCGGAAAACTTGCCGACCGTGCCTTCGTCGACGACCAGCGACGGGCGGTGGTCTCCGCGACCACCGAATCGCTGCCCTACTGGTCCGGCCTGTGGCTGCCGCTCGCCGGCTTCGCCACCGTGGTGCTGATCATCTTCGCCGTGGCCTTCCGCTACCGTGAGCCGGAGCAGAAGCCGCAGTAAAGGAGGTCCTCATCCCTGGGAGTGCGCGGCATTTTCCAGCTCACGCTCCAGAACGGCCTATCTGTTTTGGTGCTTTGGAATGACGCTCGTCGCATCCCACCTAGACTGGTTCGAGCGTTGACCGGAATCTTGTTCCGAGCGTTTCCCTGTCTCAGTGCAGTTACGGTAACGCACAGCCTGTACAGGGCTTCCCTCCTCTCCCATCGGCACAGGCCAAAGAGGGCATACGCTACGGATGGAGTCAAAGCAGGCGCGGTTTGTGACGCATACAACCAATCCGGTTAACTCGCACCGACATGCCTGATGGCCTGCCGCCATCCACTAGCACAGCCTTCAAGTCCCTCGCTCAGATTCAGGAGCCTCGCATGTACCTCGTGAGCAAGATCGTCCTTCCCCTCGCCGTCATCGCTGGCCTGGCTTGGCCGATCGGTGCAGGTGTGCTCAAGAGCGGTGGTCCTGCCGATCAGGGAGATACACCGTCTGATCCGCAGACCACTCCGGCGGCGACCGCCCCGGCCGCGGCGACCGAGGACATCGGCGCGCAGGCGAAAGCCATCGACGCCATCATCGACGCTGCCATCGCCAAGACCCCGGGCTTGAAGGTGAAGGCCAAGACCAAGGACGAGCAGTTCCTGCGTCGTGTGTACCTCGATCTCGCCGGGCGCATCCCGACGCTGGAAGAGACCGGCGAATTCCTCGGCACCAAGAAGAGCGGCAAACGCGAAGCGCTCGTGCAAAAGCTGCTGAACAGCGAAGCCTACGTCAGCAATACCTTCAACTTCTGGGCTGACATGCTGCGTGCGCGCGATCGCCTGCAGGATCGTTACGACGGCGTGCCGTACATGGAGTTCATCAAGGACTCGACCCGTTCGAACAAGCCCTATGACAAGTTCGTCTTCGAACTGGTCAGCGCCGAAGGTCCTGGCACCTCGCGCGGCAACGGCGCGACCGGCTATTATATCGCTGATGCGGGCATGCCGCACGACAACATGGCCAATACCGTGCGCCTGTTCCTGGGCACTCGCCTGACCTGCGCCCAGTGCCATGACCATCCCTTCGACAAGTGGACCCAGCGCGACTTCTATGAAATGGCGGCCTTCACCGAAGGCACCGACGTCAAGACCAACGAAGGTGAACTCAACAAAGCCGTGCGCAGCCTGGGCAAGAAAGTGCCCTACGCCGCCGACGGTGTCGCCCGCCGCATGGGCGAGACCATGGGCATGAAGGTCAGCAACGCCGACGTCGGTGCGATCAGCCTGCCGCGCGACTACATGTACAAAGACGCGCGTCCCGGCCAGAAGATCTCAGCCATGACGATGTTCGAACAGGACATCCTCAAGGACAAGAAGACCGGCGTGCGCGAAACCTACGCCAAGTGGATGACCTCGCCGGACAACCCCCGTTTCACCACCGTGATCGTCAACCGTATGTGGAAGCGCCTGATGCGCGTCGGCCTGATCGAGCCGCTCGACAACCTCGACGACGAGAGCAAGGCCAGCAACCCAGAACTGATGGCGCACCTGGAAAAGCTGATGAAGGACGTGAAGTACGACCTCAAGAAGTTCCAGGAGATCCTCTGCGCCACCGAGGCCTACCAGCGCCAGTCGATCGTCGGCGATCCGGACAAGTTCAACTTCAAGCATGAAGGCCAGCCGCTGCGCCGCGTCACCGCGGAGCAGATGTGGGACAGTCTGATGACCCTGACCGTGGCCAACGTCGACAACATCAAGGGCCGCGGTGCTGAGCACCTCTACAAATTCTACGAAGCGACCAAGAGCATGAGCCCGCAGCAGCTCGGCGAGATGATCCTGAAGGCCGGCGTAGCGCAGGACGAGATGGACGAGGCCGACCGCGAACAGCGCGAACTGCGCGACAAGATGCGCGGTGGCGACAAGAGCGTCGAAGGCAAGATCAACGAGTTGGAGAACAAGAAGAACGGCCTGCGGGCCACCGCCGACGTCTTCACGCCCTACTACGACAAGTCGTATAAGGACCCCGGCGATCACCGCCGCGCCAGCGAACTGTCCTCGCCGATGCGTCCCGGCCATTTCCTGACGGTGTTCGGCCAGTCGAACCGTCAGCTGATTGACAACAGCTCGCACGAATCGCTCAACCTGACCCAGGGCCTGGAGCTGATGAACGGCTTCGTCGAACAGACCATCCTGGCGGATGACGCCAAGTCGGTCCTGAAGCAGAACTTCATGAAGGGCCGTACCGCTGACGAGAAGATCCTGATCCTTTACCTCTCGATCCTCTCGCGCAAACCGACCTCCTCGGAAGTCGGCTACGGCCAGAAGGTGATGTCGCTCGCGCCCAACAAGCGCGGTGACGAGTACCTTGGCTGGGCGCTGATCAACAGTGCCGAATTCGCCTTCAACGAGTAAGCCGCGTTCAACGACCAACTGTCAATCACAAGCCCGTACCTGGAGATCCCCGTGAGCAATCCGTTCAATCGCTTGGATGAACCCACCCGCCGCGCCTTCATGGCCACCATGGCCAAGGCCGCCTTCGGGCTCTCGATCGTGCCAACCCTGGGAACCCTGGGATCTGGCCTGCTGAGCGCCGCCGATCCGGTGAAGGGCAGCTCGGGCGCGATCGCCAAACGCAAGAAGCCCGCGAGCAAGTGCATATACCTGTACATGGGTGGCGGCATGAGCCAGATCGACACCTTCGATCCCAAGCCCGGTTCCAAGTCGCAGGGCCCGCTCAAGGCGGTGAACTCGAAGGCCGACGGCGTGCAGCTCGGCGAGCTGATGAGCCGCACGGCCGAGCAGATGAAGCACGGCACGGTCATCCGCAGCATCAACTCGAATCAGGGTGCTCACGAGCAGGCCGCGTACTACATGCGCACCAGCTACGCGCCGATCAACACCACGCGTCACCCGTGCCTCAGCTCGTGGAGCAATTACTTCCAGGCCAAGCAGGGCGAAACCTTGCCTGGCGGCATCATGATCGGCGGCGGCGGCGACCACCCGGGTTGCGGCTTCCTCGAATCCAAGCTCACCCCGCTGCCGGTCGGTGACCCCAACCGCGGCGTGACCAACATCAAGCCGCCTCCCGGTGTCGACCTCAAGGAGATGCGCAACCGCCTCGACGTGCTCGGTGCGCTCAACCAGAAATTTTACAAGAGCTACGAACTGAAGTCGATGCAGGGCCATCAGGACATGTACATGGACGCCGTGAAACTCATGGCGAGCAAGGACATCGAGGCTTTCGACATCAGCAAGGAACCGGGCGACGTGCGCGCCAAGTACGGCGAAAGCTACTTCGGCCGCGCCTGCCTGCTCGCCCGCCGCCTGATCGAGAAGAACGTCCGCTTCGTCGACATCAGCCACGGCGGTTGGGACACCCACGATGACAACTTCGCACGCCTGAAGGGCACTGCCGATACCCTCGACCAGGGCCTCAGCGCCCTGATCGCCGACCTATCCAGCCGCGGCATGCTCGACGATACGCTCATCTGCGTGGTGTCGGAATTCGGCCGTACGCCGGACATCAACGCCACCAACGGTCGCGACCACTTCCCCAAGGCCTTCTCCGCCGCGCTTTTCGGCGGTGGTCTGAAGGGCGGCAATGCCTACGGCAAGACCAGCCCGGATGGTCAGGACATCGCCGAGAACAAGATCGGCATCCCCGATCTCAACGCGACCATCGCCTACGGTCTCGGTCTGCCAATCGACAAGGTCATCACATCGCCGGACGGCCGCCCGTTCACCATCGCCCACAAGGGCAAGCCGTTGACGGATCTGTTCACGGCGTAACTGCGGTGATTGGTGACTGGCTACGGCCAGGAGCGACACAGCCATGGCGAATGCCATGGCTGTGTGCGTTTGGAGTGGCTAATCACGGGCGGTTGAACGCGGAGATTATGGTGGGGTCGGACACCGGGCGGCGTTCGGCGTTCGGCGTTCGGCGCTCGGTTAGACAGAGTCCCCACCCTGGATCGCCCGCGGCACCTTGTCGATGCCTTCCACTGACTCGATCTCATCACCGCTACCGGCGCCGAGTTCCTTCAACTTCCGCGCGCTGACCAACACGCGGGTCTCGAACGAACCGACGGCCTTATTGTAGGCGTCGACCGCGGTTTCGAGTCCACTGCGGACCTTGCCGAAATGTTCGACGAAGACGCGCAGGCGGGTGTGGAGTTCGGCGCCGAGGTCGGCGACCTGCTGGGCATTCGCGGTGAGTTGTTCCTGGCGCCAGCCATACGCCACCGCACGTAGCAGCGCGATCAAGGTTGTCGGCGTGGCGAGGATGACGCGTGCCTCCACACCGGATTCGATCAGCGACGGATCGGCTTCGAGTGCGGCGCTGAAGAACGTTTCTCCCGGAAGGAACAACACCACGAACTCCGGGGTCGGTTGCAGACGTTCCCAGTACGACTTGGCGCCGAGTTTGCTCAGGTGGTCGCGGATCTGGCGGGCGTGGTCGCGCAGGCAGGCGGCGCGTTGGTCGCCTTCGACCTCCAGTGATGACAGGTAACCGGCGAGCGGGGCTTTGGCATCGACGACGATCGACTTCCCACCTGGGAGCTTCACCACTAGATCCGGGCGTAATTTCCCTTCGTCGCTGCCGAGGGTTTCTTGTTGGCTGAAATCACAGTAGTCGAGCATCCCCGCGAGTTCGACCACGCGTTTGAGTTGGATCTCACCCCAACGACCACGCACAGCGGGCGCGCGCAGCGCGGTGACCAGGTTGCGCGTCTCGGTCTGCAATTGCCCCTGGCCGGTGGCGAGCGCCTTGACCTGTTCCTTGAGTTCGGCGTAGGCGCCGACGCGCGATTTCTCCAACTCGTTCAGCGAACCGCCGACCTTCTCCAGCGATTCCTTGATCGGCTTCATCAGCGCGTCGATCGCCTGCTGGCGTTGGGTGAGATCGCCCTTGGCGCCTTCCTGGAATTTTTCGAGCGCCGACTTGGCGAGGTCGAGGAACGACTGGTTGTTGTTGCGCAGCGATTCGGCGGACAGCGCCTTGAAGGCATCGGCGAGTTTGAGCTGCGCCTGATCGAGCAACGCGAGCTTCTCCCCCGCGCTGCGGCGTTCCTCCTCCAGCCGAGTGGTGAGTTCGGCGGTGCGGGCGCTCTGGGTGCTGTGTTCCCCACGCAGACGATCGAGTGCAGCGTCGGCCTGGCCCAGTCGTTCGCGTAGCTCGGCGAGAGAGCGGTCGTTGGCCGCTAGACGCTCGGCCAGGGTCGCGCGATCGGCCTCGGCGGCGGCACGTTCCTCCTGTGCCTCGCTTTTGGCCTCGTTGTAGCCGTGCTGGTAACGCTCCGCGGCTCGGGCCTTGAGCATCAACCACGTCAGCAGGGCTCCGCCAGCGGCACCGGCGAGGAACCACAGCGTGGGATCCATCATCGTGGGGGTGGCGGAAGTGATGTCGGACATGATGGCCACAGGATGATGCCCGGTTGCGCCGATGCACGCGGGACGACCGCGGTGGGAGGCCGGGACGTTGCGTGCCAGCCGCCGTCGTGGAAGCACCCTGTCCCAGGCTTGCTGGCCAACTGGCCCGGGTCAGGGTTGCGCTGGGAACCGGTCAGCGACGGCCCAGGAAAGCGACAGCCCAGGAAAGGTCAGCGATGCGCGTCACGTGGCGAGGACTGTTGGTGTCGGCGGTGCTGGTGTTCGGAGTGCCGATCGTGACGGCCGCCGATGTACGCATCGGTGGCACGAGCTTCGACGACAGCGTCCGCACCTTCGATGCGGACCGTCGTCGCATAGCCCAGGCCTACGACCTGCCGTGGTCGTCGCAGCGCACGGAACGGCTCGATCGGCTCTACCAGGATTGGCAGCTCAGCCTGCGCACCGTCGATTTCGCCGCCCTGGACCAGTCCGGCCGGGTCGACTACCTCGCCCTGCGTGAGCGCCTGACCTACGAACGCGCGCTGCTGGTGGAGGAACGTCAGCGCTTGGTGGAGATGGAACCGTTGCTGCCGTTCCTCTCCGCTATCAACCGCTTGCAGAGTGCACGTTGGGAAGCGCCGCAGGTCGATCTACCGGCTGCCGCCTTGGCGGTGGGCGCCATCCCGGATCAGGTGCGTGGCATCCGTGAACGATTGGAGCGTGGACAGAAGGAAAAGAGTGAGGCGGCTGCAGATGCCCTGGTCATCGCTCCACTCTTGGCGCACCGCACTGCCGCCGCGACCGAGGAGATCCTCCACACCCTCAACCGCTGGCACGACGCTTATAACGGCTCGCTCCCGGAGTTTTCCTTCTGGATGAAAGTACCGGTCGATGAAGCACGCGCGGCGCTGAAGGACTACGCGAAGTTTCTGCGCGAGGAAATCGCCGGCCTGAAGGGAAAACCAGATGATCCATTGCTCGGCAAGCCGGTCGGGGCCGCGGGCCTGACACGTGACCTGGCGGCGGAGTTCCTGCCGTACTCGATAGTAGAACTGTTGGCGATCGGCGAGCGTGAACTGGCGTGGGGCGAGGCACGCATGCGTGAAGCTGCGCGCGAGATGGGCCTGGGTGACGATTGGAAGGCGGCATTAGCCAAGGTGAAAGAAGCCTACGTGCCGGCTGGCCAGCAAGACGCCTACATCACCGAGCAGGCCAACGAGGCGATCGCTTTCGTGCGCAAACACGACCTCGTCAGCGTCCCGGCGCTCTGCGAGGAAAGCTGGCGCATCACCATGGTCACCACCGAGGACCAGCGCCAGCTGCCCTACGTGGCCTACAACGGTTCCAACATCCTCGCCGCTTACGCACGCGATGACATGAAGACCAACGACAAGCTCATGAGCATGCGCGGCAACAACCGCCATTTCACCCGCTTGACCACCGCACATGAGCTGATTCCCGGCCATCATTTGCAGGCGTTCTTCGCCGAGCGCTATCGTTCCTACCGCCGTGTTTTCTGGACGCCGTTCCTGGTCGAAGGCTGGGCACTGCACTGGGAGATGGAGCTGTGGAACCGTGGATTCGCCCGCTCGCCCGAGGACCGCATTGGCATGTTGTTCTGGCGCATGCACCGGGCTGCGCGCATCATCGTCACGCTGCGTTTTCACCAGGGCGAGATGACTCCGGCGCAGATGGTCGAGTTCCTGGTCACGCGCGTCGGCCACGAAACCGCTGGTGCGACCAGCGAGGTGCGGCGCTACATCAGCGGCGGTTACTCCACGCTCTACCAGTGCAGTTATCTGATCGGCGCCTTGCAGTTGCAGGCGCTGCAACGCGAGGCCACCGCCAACGGCCGCATGACGACCAAGGCCTTCAACGATGCCGTGCTGCGTTGTGGGCCACTACCGATTGAACTGATCCGCGCGGAATTGCTGGGCACAACGCTGACGCCGACGACGGTGCCAGGCTGGCGTTTCGATTGAAAACGACGCAGCCGTGCCCGGAGGGCACGGCTGCGTGATGGCAACGCTGTGACGGAGTTACTTGCCGTGGCAGTTGCGGAACTGCGAGCCCGAGCCACAGGGGCATGGATCGGTGGGGGCCGGGCGGGTCAGCGGCCCACTGCCCAACAGGTCGGGCCCGTGGTCGACCGCCGCTGGGCGCGCAGTCGCTCCACCGCTTGCGGCAGCGGCAGACTTGAAGCCGCCGGCTTCCAAGTGCGGCGCTGGGCCGGGAGCCGTGGGCTCCGGCGGCTGCGCTTCGACTTGTAGACGGAAGAACACCCGCGCGACGTCGTGGGTGATCAGGTCGTTCATGGCGTTGAACAGGCGGTAGCCCTCTTCCTTGTAGCGCATGCGCGGATCCTTCTGCGCATACCCTTCCAGGCTGATGGCGTGGCGCAGGTGGTCCATGGCGTAGAGGTGATCCTTCCAACGCCGATCGATGACATCGAGCAGGACGAAGCGCAGGACGTGGTCGTAGACCTCGCCCATCTCCGCCTTGCGCGTCGCCATCGCCTTGACCACCACGTCCATCAGCACGGTCAGGCAGGCCTCGCCGCCATCCTTGACCGGGATGCTGGTCGCGTCGGGTGCGGGCAGTCCGATTTCCTTGGCGATGGTGTCGCAGATGCGGGCCGCCAGGTCGTTGCCGCGGGTGCCGTCCTCGGCGGCCTTCTGCACCATCTCGTCGAGCGAGGTGCGGTAGAGACCCTGGATCATCTTCTCCAGGTCCTTGCCTTGGAGGATCTGCTGACGCTGGCGGTAGATGATGGTGCGCTGGCTGTTGGCGACCTGGTCGTATTCCAGCAGGTTCTTGCGGATGCCGTAGTGGAACTCCTCGACCTTCTTCTGCGCTTTTTCAACCTGACGGCTGACCAGCGGCGATTCGATCGGGATGCCATCCTTCAGGCCCATTTTGCGCATCAGGCCGGCCATGGTCGGACCGGCGAAGCGCTTCATCAGGTCGTCGTCGAGCGAGAGGTAGAAACGCGAGGATCCGGGATCGCCCTGACGGCCGGAACGACCACGCAATTGGTTGTCGATGCGGCGGCTCTCATGGCGTTCGGTGCCGACGATGCGCAGGCCACCGAGCTGGCGCACGTCGACGCCGCTGTGAAAGGTGGACGGCATCGGCAGCGGCGGGAAGCCGGAGAGTTTGCGCCGGGCGTTGATCGCCTTGAGCAACTGTTCCTTGGGCGAACCGCGCATCTTCTCGGCTTCCTGTTCGCCGATGAACTTCTTCACCCACAGGTCGAGCGTCGCTTCATCGATCTGGTCGGGTGAATCTTTCGGCGTCAGGCGCTTGGGCATCAGGTCATGCGCCTGCCAGTGTTTGAACGCATCCTCGGCGGTGGTCGAGCCGAGCACGATGTCGGTGCCGCGACCGGCCATGTTGGTGGCGATCGTCACGCCGCCGAACTTGCCGGCCTTGCTGACGATCTCGGCCTCACGCTGATGCTGGCGGGCATTGAGCACTTCGTGGGGGACGCCCTTGCGCGTCAGTTGTTCGCTCAGGCGTTCGCTGACCTCGACCGAGATGGTGCCGACCAGCACTGGTTGACCGATGGCGTGCAGTTCCTCGACCTCGCTGGAGATGGCCTCGAACTTCTCCTTCTCGCTGCCGTAGATCAGGTCGGCGAGATCGACACGCGCCACCGTGCGGTTGGGCGGGATCGCCACTACTTCGAGTTTGTAGATGGCATTGAACTCGTTGGCCTCGGTCATCGCCGTACCGGTCATGCCGGCGAGTTTGCCGTAGAGGCGGAAGAAGTTCTGCAACGTGATCGTCGCGTAGGTCTGGTTCTCTTCCTTCGGCTCGACGCCTTCTTTGGTTTCGATCGCCTGGTGCAGGCCGTCGCTCCAACGGCGGCCTTCCATCGTACGACCGGTGAACTCGTCGATGATCTTCACCTGACCGGCACTGACGAGGTATTCCTTGTCGCGGTGGTAGAGGTGGTGCGCCTTGAGTGAGTTGTCGAGGAAGTGCGGCAGGTGCATCGCCTCGCCGTCGTAGAGGTTCGGCACGCCGAAGAGCTTGGCTGCCTTGTCGATGCCGGTGTCGCTCATGGTGATGTGGCGGTCTTTGATATCGACTTCGAAGTCCGTGCCTTTTTCCATCTGCCGCGCGACTTCGTCGGCCTGGGCGTAGAACTGCTTACGGCCGACCGCTGGACCGCTGATGATCAGCGGCGTGCGCGCTTCGTCGATCAGCACCGAGTCGACCTCGTCGATGACGGCGAAGGTGCGGCGCGTCTGCACCTGTTCGTCGAGCGAGCGCGCAAGGTTGTCGCGCAGGTAGTCGAAGCCGAACTCGTTGTTGGTGCCGTAGGTCACGTCGCAGGCGTAGATCTGCTTGCGCAGAAACGACGGCTGCTGGTTCTGGATCGCGCCGACGGTGATGCCCAGGAAGCGCAGCGTGGGCGCATTCCACGCCGCGTCGCGCGACGCTAGGTAGTCGTTCACCGTGATGACGTGCACGCCGCGCCCGCCGAGGGCGTTGAGGTAGCAGGTCAGCGAGGCGACCAGGGTTTTACCTTCACCGGTGCGCATCTCGCTGATCTTGCCATGGTGGAGGGCGATCGCGCCGAGCACCTGCACATCGTGGGCGCGCATGCGGAACGGCGGCGCCGACTTCGGGTGGCGGCTGCGGATGGCGGCATAGGCCGACGCCGGCAGGTCGAGGTCCCACGGATCGGTACCGCTGGCGATCTTGGCGCGCACCTCGTCGACCGCGGCCTTGGCTGCGCCCCAGTGCTCGTCGCCGAAGTTCTTGCTCACGTCGACGGCGTTCCACATGCCGATGCGGCGGTCGGCGGCCTCACGGGCGAGTGCCAGGGCTTCGATCAGCACGCTATCCAGGCTCGCGCCGTCGATGACCTTCTTGCGCAGGGCGGCGCTGCGCGCGCGCAGGGCGGTGTCGTCCTCCATCTGAAGACCATGTTCGAGCTTGGTGATCTGCAGGACCGTCGGCCACAGCTTGCGCAACACTGCATCGTTGCTGGTACCGAGGATGCGTTTGACCACCGCGGTCATGGTATCGAGAAGGGGCATGCCGAGTCCTTGCCCACGGGGTTGCCGTGGGGAGGGGGCAAAATAGGAAGCGCCCCCCGGCGCACCAGAGGCAAGGACATCAGGCCCGGTGGGTTACGCAGGACAGCTGGTTACGGCGTTCGGCCCGAACCCCGAACCCCTAGTCCCTGTCCCTGTCCCCGTCCCGCATTCCCCTTACCGCCGCAGATCAAGGGTGAACGGATGCTCACTCGAACAGGCCTCCGGTGTCACCGCCATCGGCCCTGGCGTATGCCCGAATGGCTGGAAGCGGTCGCCGCGTCTGGCCTCGGCGGAGAAGCTGTTCACCGGCGCGCGTTCGTAGGACAGGCCGCCCGGATGGGCGACGTGGTAGGTGCAGCCGCCGATCGAACGCCCGCTCCAGGTATCCACCAGGTCGAACACCAGCGGGACGTGTGGGCGGATCGTCGGGTGCAGGCAATTCGGTGGCTGCCAGGCGCGGTAACGCACGCCGGCGACAAACTCGCCGTTCACACCGGTTGGGTGCATGGGAACCGGACGCCCGTTGCAGGTCACCACATGCCGCGGCGTGACCAGACCCTTGGCCGTGATCTGCACCCGTTCGAGCGACGAGTCGACATAGCGCGCGGTGCCTCCTGGGCCTGGGTCTTCGCCGAGCACATGCCATGGCTCGATTGCTTGGCGCAATTCCAGGGCGACGTGGTCGTGGGCGACCTCGCCCAGCAGCGGGAAACGGAACTCCTGATGCGGAGCGAACCACGCGGGCTCGAAGGCCAGGCCCCCGCGCTTGAGATCGATGAGCACGTCGGCGAAGTCGCGCTGCACGAAATGCGGGAGCAGGAAGCGGTCGTGCAACTCGGTGCCCCAGCGCACCAGGTCGTGCTGGTAGGGCTGACGCCAGAAGTGGCTGATCAGGCCACGCACCAGCAACTGCTGCGCGCAGCTCATGCGCGCGTGCGGCGGCATCTCGAAACCACGCAGCTCCAGCAGACCCAGTCGTCCAGTCGACGAGTCCGGCGCGTAGAGTTTGTCGATCGAAAACTCGGAGCGGTGGGTGTTGCCAGTGACGTCGACCAGCAGGTTGCGGAACAGGCGGTCGACCAGCCACGGTGGCGTGGTGCCTTCGCGGTTCAGTTGGCGGAAGGCGATCTCCAGTTCATAGACCGAATCGCTGCGCGCATCGTCGACGCGCGGCGCCTGCGAGGTCGGCCCGACGAACATGCCGCTGAACAGGAATGACAGCGACGGATGGTTGTTCCAGTAGCCCACCATGCTGCGCAGGAGGTCGGGCCGGCGCAGGAACGGACTGTCGCTTGGCGTCGCGCCACCGACGGTGATGTGGTTGCCGCCGCCGGTGCCGACGTGGCGACCATCGATCATGAACTTCTGGCTGTCGAGGCGGCACGAGCGCGCTTCGTCGTAGATCACGTTGGTGATCTCGACCGAATCGCGCCACGTGGTTGACGGGTGGATGTTGACCTCGATCACGCCGGGATCCGGCGTGACCTTGAGCACATTGATGCGCGCGTCATGCGGCGGCTGATAACCTTCGAGCATCACGGGCATGCCGGTGATGCGCGCGGCATCCTCGACCGCGGTGATCACTTCCAGATAATCGTCGAGCAGGCGTGTCGGCGGCAAGAACACGTGCAGGCGGCCGTCACGCGCTTCGACGCACAACGAGGTGCGGATGATGTGATCGGCCGAGAGCTGCTGGATCATCGGCCGCGGGATCTTCTCCGGCTCGGTCTTGTCGGTGGCGAGGAAACGTTGATCCGGACTCTGTCCAGCGCGGGCGCGCATGGCGCAATGGAAATGTGCGGCGGGTGCCAGCGGTTTCTGCGGTATGCTGGGGTCGAGCGGGATCAGATAGGGATAGTCTTCGGGTTTGACCCACGGCAGGGAATCCATCGGCAGACGATACCCCATTGGCGAATCGCCGGGGATCAGCAGCAATTTTCCCGTACGCACTGGCCACGTGCCGCTGTGCCACCCATCGGCGTAGCGGGCGAGCGGCAGGACGTAACCGATGGTCTTGTCGATGCCCTGCTCGAACAGCCGGGCGAATCGTTCACGTTCGAGCGGATCTTTCAGATTCGACGTGAACGGATCGACGTTCACCGGCAGCCGGCGCTCACGCGCCAAGTAATACCACACGTCCTCATACGCCGGCGCCGCAAGCTCAGGTTTCACCCCCAGGCGTTTGGCGATCTCTTGGACCAGGCGCTGAGCATCGCTTTCGTCGTGTTTGTAGGCGGTGCCATAGCTGGCGATCAGCGAATGATCGTGCCACACCGGCTCGCCATCGCGGCGCCAGAAGGTGCCAAGGGCCCAGCGCGGCAACTGTTCGCCGGGATACCATTTGCCCTGGCCGTAGTGCAGCAGGCCGAAAGGCGAGAACCGCGCGTGCAGGCGGCGCATCAGGCGCTCGGCATAGACCCGTTTGGTCGGGCCGTCGGCGGCGATGTTCCACTCGGCGCCATCTGGATCATCGATGGCAATGAAGGTCGGTTCGCCACCCATGCTCAGGCGCACGTCGTCGGTGACCAAGCGTTTGTCGACCTGATCGCCGAGCGCATCGATGGCCTGCCACTGCTCCTCGGTGTAGGGCTTGGTGACGCGCGGATCTTCGCGGATGCGTTTCACGTCCATGGCGAAGTCGAACTCGGTTTCGCACTCGTCGACGCCACCACTCACCGGCGCGGCGCTGCTGGGATCGGGCGTCGACGCCAGCGGAATGTGGCCTTCACCGGTGAACAGGCCCGAGGTCGGATCGAGCCCGACCCAGCCGGCCCCAGGGAGATAGACCTCGGTCCAGGCGTGCAGATCAGTGAAGTCGGTGGTGGTGCCTTCGGGGCCTTCGAGCGGTTTCACGTCGGCGACCAGTTGGATCAAGTAGCCAGAGGTGAACCGCGTGGCCAGCCCGAGATTGCGCAGGATCTGCACCAGCAGCCAGGCGCTGTCACGGCACGAGCCGCTGCACTTGGTCAGCGTCTCTTCCGGCGTCTGCACGCCGGGTTCCATGCGGATCATGTAGCGGATGTCGAGGGCGAGCTGGCGATTGAGGTCGACGAGGAAATCGTTGGTCTTGGTCGACGTGCGTTTGATCGCCGCGAGGTAGGTCTTCAATGCCGGCGTCACCGGCAGGCATTCGAGGTAGGGGCGCAGTTCCTTCTTCAAGGCCTCATCGTAGGCGAACGGAAACTCCATCGCCTCCGGTTCGAGGAAGAACGCGAACGGATTGATCACCGTCATCTCGGCGACTAGGTCGACGGTGATGGCGAACTCCGTGACTTTTTCCGGGAATACCACGCGGGCCTGAAAGTTGCCCTGCGGATCCTGCTGCCAGTTGATGAAGTGCGGCTGCGGTTCGATCGTCAGCGAGTAGCTGTGGATCGGTGTGCGGCAATGTGGTGCCGGGCGCAGGCGGATGACCTGCGGGCCGAGATTTACCAGCCGATCATAGCGGTACTTGGTCTGATGATGAAGAGCGACGCGCAGGGCCATGGGAATCCGATAACTGTGAAAATGAAGAGGTCGTGAAGCGCAGTGGTCAAGACAGCAGACATCCACAGGAGACGCGGAGACGCGGAGGGAAGAGGAGGGGATTGATCACGGATGAGTCCGATCAGGCCCCCTGGTGGGCTTTTTCCTCTTCCGATCTCCGCGTCTCCGCGTCTCCTGTGAAGCAAACAGATGAAGGGTCAGCTTTGCGATTGGCTCTGGCTCGGTGGGTCGTTGCCGCAGTGCTCGTAGCCGAAGGCGTCGCTGATGCTGTAGAGTTGCAGCAGCAGGCCGGACAAACGCTCGGGGTCCTCCACCAGTTCGCCGATGGCGAGGCGGTCGATGCTGGCGACCAGATCGCGGGCGCGTCTGAGGCAGGTGGTGCTGCCGGCCACCGACAGGTGCGACAACGCTTTTTCCAGCTTGCGCGCCGACAACACCAGCGAACGCGGCTGCTGCGGGTAGCGCGCGATCAGTTCGACGGTGGAATTCAGGTCACCGATCTCCGGGTAGATCTTGCGATACCAGTCCTGGACGCTCGCGGCGCTGAGCATCGCTTCCCACAGACGGTGCCCAGGCGTACCGGGTTTCTTGGACTCGGCGCCGTCACGTTTCATCGCTGGCACGAAGGCGCGCAGCACACGGATGGTGTTGTCGCAGCGTTCGATCGCTCGGCCGGCGGCGATGATCGCGGCGCAGTCGTCCTCCAGCAGATCGTGGATCGCGGCGCGGATCCACATGCAGCGGTGCCTCGCCCAACCCAGGGTGTCATCGATGCCACGCGCCTGGACGGTGTCGCGGTCAAGCGCACGTGCTTCGATCCAGGTGGTGTTGGCCGCTTCCCACAGCGCGTTGGTCAGGCGTGATCGTGCGGTGCGGGCGTTCTCACGCACCGCACGCAGGCACGACCAGATGCTCGACGCGTAGTCGCGGTTCCAGATCAGCAGTTCGAGCGCCGCGTCCGCCGGGTTGTGGCTCGGCAGCTTATCGAGCGCCTGATCGTCGGCGGCCACGTCGACCAGCCAGCGCCACGGGCGCGGATCGCCGCCGTGGTATTCCGGCATCAACGATTGGGTCTGCGCCACCCCGATCAGACGGGCGGTGTTTTCAGCGCGTTCGAGGTAGCGGGCCAGCCACAGGCAGTTCCCGGCGATCCGACTGAGCATTCAGGCGCTTTCCACAACGACCCAGGTGTCCTTGGTACCGCCACCCTGGGAGGAGTTGACGACCAGCGAGCCTTCCTTGAGCGCCACGCGCGTTAACGCTCCCGGCACCAGGGTGACGTCCTTGCCGCTGACGACATACGGACGCAGATCAACGTGGCGCGGAGCGATGCCCTGCGCGACGAAGGTCGGACAGGTCGACAGCGCCAGCGTTGGCTGGGCGATGAAGTCGGAGGGATCGGCGAGCAAGCGCGCCTTGTATTTCTCGCGCTCCTCTGCGTTCGCCGCCGGACCGACCAGCATGCCGTAGCCGCCGCTGCCGTGGACTTCCTTGACCACCAGTTCGTGCAGGTGCTCCAGCACGTATTTCAGTTCGGACGGATCGCTGCACTTGTAGGTCGGCACGTTGGAGAGGATCGGTTCCTCGCCCAGGTAGAAGCGGATCATCGCCGGCACGTGCAGGTAGGTCGCCTTGTCGTCGGCCACGCCGTTGCCGATGGCGTTCGCCAAGGTGACGTTGCCCGCGCGGTACGCCTCGAAGATGCCTGGGACGCCCAGCACGCTGTCTTTGTTGAACGCCAACGGATCCATGAAGTCGTCATCGATACGACGGTAGATCACGTGGATCTGTTCCAGGCCGGTGACGGTGCGGGCAAAGACCTTTTTGTTTTCGACCACCAGATCGCGGCCTTCGACCAAGTACACGCCCATGCGGTTGGCGAGGTAGCCGTGTTCGAAGTACGCACTGTTGGCTGCGCCTGGGGTCATCACCGCCAGCGTCGGGTTGTCGACGCCGGCCGGTGCGCAGTCGCGCAGGGCGTTGCGCAGCACGTCGCCGTAGTGGTCGTTGGGCTCGATCTTCTGGTTGAGAAAGAACTCCGGGCTCAGCCGTCGTTGCGCCGCGCGGTTCTCCAGCATGTACGACACGCCCGACGGCGTGCGCAGGTTGTCCTCCAACACGTACCAGGTGGTCGGCGACACCCGCACCAGATCGACGCCAGCAATGTGCGAGTGCACGCCGAACGGCACATCGACACCCTGCATAGCGGCGTTGTAGAGCTTGTTCCCCAGGATTTCCTTCTCCGGGATGATGCCGGCCTTCAGGATCTCGTGGTCGTGGTAGATGTCGTCGAGGAAGGCGTTGAGCGCCCGCACGCGCTGGATGCAGCCGGTCGACACCACCTTCCAGTCGGCAGCCGAGATCGCTCGCGGAATGATGTCGAAGGGGATCAGGCGCTCGGCGCTTTCGCCGTACACGGCGAAGGTGATGCCACGGCGGTTGAAAAGCCGGCTGGCGTCCGCGAGCTTGCGATCCAAGTCCTTGAGCGTGCTTTTCTTGAGCCAGCCGTCGAGAGCCACGTAATCAGGATGCAGACCGTCCTTGGTGCGCATCTCATTGAAGATGCCGGGCTTCACCGCCGTGATGCCGTCGGTGGCCGGGGTCGCCTGCTTGGTAGTCATGTTCGGGAAACTCACCGGAGGGGGGTGAAGTCAACTGTTGGGACGTGCAACAGTTCATACAACCAAATTGTGAGAGCACGGGGATATAAAGCGGTAAAAGCCTGAGTCGGCGTGTAGAAGGGCCTTTTTCCGGCGCACGGCGAGCGACGAATGGCAGGGGCAATCGGCGCACAACGAACGGCCATCGTGCACGCAAGGCTGTCCCCCCTGGGACCGCGGGCCCAATGGCGTTTAGCTAAGCGGAAAAGCCTAGCCACAGAGGCCACAGAGGCCACAGAGAGCACAGAGGAATGCCTCTGCTTTCCCCTCTGTGGCCTCTGTGGCCTCTGTGGCCTCTGTGGCTAATGCCTTTCCTGACTTCTTCTTCGTTAGCTAAACGCCATTGACCGCGGGCTACTGGCCCGCTCGCACGTCATGCGGGCCAGCCGCAATGCTGGAAAGCTAAGGCGAATGAATTGAACCGCCACGACGCGACGACGCCACGGAAGGCGGAATACCGATGAATTGTCCGGCCCTGGCCTCGGTTCCGCACCGTGGCGCCGTCGCGTCGTGGCGGTTCAATCGAATTTAATGTTGGCGGGGTCTTCGCTTTCTAGCATTGGCCAGCCGCCCGCGATCCCAGGAGGACACCTCCGCCCACGGGTTCCCGTCCCATCACCCCACGCAAATTGCCGATCGTCTTCCACACCAATGAGGCACGTGCCCGGCGTCACCGCTGCAAGGCCGGGGTATCCTCTCCGGATCCCCCTCTGAACTCGCTCCTCAGCAAAGGCCACCATGACCTTCCGCCCTGTCATCCTGTTCCTGCTCGCCCTCATCATTCCGACCTGGGCCTGGGCATCCGACGCGGCGGCGTTGCCGACCACCCAACGGGTCTTCGTCTGCACCCACAGCTTCATGCAGTTCACGACCAAGATGCTGCCAGCCATCGCCAAGACCGGCGGCTGCAACCAGGTCAACGCCGGTGAACAGATGATCGGTGGTTCGACCTGCATCCAGCACTGGAACCTGCCTGACGACAAGAACAAAGCCAAGAACGCGCTGAGCAGTGGCAACGTCGATGTGCTGACGTTGTCGCCCTATTACATCATGCCCGATCCCGGCATCGAGAACTACACCCGGCTCGGCCTGGCGAAGAACCCCAATCTGCGCGTCTTCGTCCAGTCGTCCTGGCCAGCGTTCGACAGTCCAGAGATGGCCATGCGCCAGGCGGCGCAGAACAACCGCAACAACATCACGTCTGAGCAGTTGAAGAAGATGCGCGAGGCGCAGAACAACGGCTGGCGCAAGACCCTCGAAGCACAGTTGGCGACCCTGAACAAGGAGTTCGGCCGCGAGGTACTGAAACTCATCCCGGTCAACGACGCGGTGTTCACCCTGCGCGAACTAGTGGTCGCCGGCAAAGTGCCCGGAATCACCCAGCAGACCGACCTGTTCAAGGACGACATCGGACACCCGACGCCACCGCTCGCGTTGCTGGTGACCTATTGCCACTTCGCCGCGATCTACGGCAAATCACCGGTGGGATTGCCGGTGCCGGGCTCGCTGAAGGAGAATCCGATGGCGGCGGAACTGACGAAGGTGTTGCAGGAGGTGGCTTGGGGGGCGGTGACGGGGTATGGGAAGGGGATGTGATCTAACCTGGATGGTCTGCAAGGAATTGAGTGATTCCCACCAGCATCCCTTCGACGCAGACGTCCGGATAACGCCGCCATCGTGGCGTCTGTCGCGAGCCCCTAACGGGGGCGACGTAACGCCAGCCAGGGGCTTCAGCCCCTGGAACCAGCGATTTTTTTTGCAAAGTCCTGGAGGGCAATGCCTGTAAACTTAGTGTTTTTTCAGCCGATCCCCCTGTTTTCTCGCTGCTTTGCGTTGTGATTGGCTTGGCCTTTTAGGAATGAAGATGCCGCTGGGGTCTTTGCTGATGCGTTGGT
>JACDEI010000046.1 GCA_013816485.1 Planctomycetota bacterium | reverse complement strand
GTCGTCGGTGATCGGTCGTCGGTGATCGGTGATCGGTGATCGGTGATCGGTGATCGGTGATCGGTGATCGGTGATCGAAGGTCGATAATGAGGTGAGTCCCCGAAGGGGACGCCCAACCTCCAGCCCAGCGCGAAAGCGCTGGGAAAGCCGGTGTTTCGTGATCGAGTCCTGGAAGGACGACCGCACCTCTGGCGGTGCGTAAGCGCCGCCTTGCCCGGACATCCGACCGGCGCTTACGCACCGGATCTAGGCGATCGCCCTTCCAGGGCTCGTGCGGTTTTGCGCGTCTACCCAGCGCTCACGCGCTGGGCTGGAGGTTGGGCGTCCCCTGGCGGGGACTCAACATTCAGCGCCACCAAGTTGCGTATGTCCATTTTCGTCACCTACAGCAGCTAAATCAAATCCTGAGAGCCACCTCCAAGGCTACGACTAAACTGATCTAATGATTGCTCCAATATTGCCAACTGCCCGAGGTGACTCTCGGGACAGATGGGGCTCTCGAAATTCTCGAATCTTTTCCCTAACCGAAAAACGTTAAACGACAGGCTTGATCCGTAGAGAATCACCGAACTCAGAAATTGACAAACATCTGCAAGAGATGTGTAGCACGCACGAAACAAATCAAGCGATGGCCCCGAAACGTTCATTCGAGATTCCGCTGAGGCCGCATGAGCCAAAAATTTATTCGCAAATGCCCGGACCGGCTCGCATTTCGCAAGGGTCGCGCGGGCTTTCTTAAGAAAATCCTTATGCGGGGTATCTCCCCTTTTTCTGGACGCACGGTCAGTGCATGCCAATTGGTCAAAGAGAATGTGCATTCGCGGAACTAAGAAATCCGACGCACTTTTACTGGCTCCATCGTACCGAGCGCCATTGTAACAAATGTACCGCTCACGCGTAAGCTGAAGCCGGAATCGGTCTATTTCATCAATCACTCGCATTAGAGATACAACGCGCTTTTTCGGATCATCAAAACCAGAGTCAGTTAATCTTCGAATCCGCATCGCTTGGACCGCGACAAACCCCTCGTCAACAAACATATGTAATGTTCCGCTGTGCTCCTGTGACGTTTTTCTCGCATCATTGATTAGCCTGAATACCCCGTCGTTTTCTATGAGATGGAGGATCTGCGAGTAACAGGAGTGATAGTCTTCACCGGAAATGTCGGCAACCCATTGGCGCCGATGGTATCTGAACAGAGCAAGTGCATCTAGGTCAGTAACGTCGCATTTCGATAAAGGCGCATATTGATCGGTCATTGGCTTGCTCAGTTCAAATGCCCGGCTTGAAAGAGCAAGGCCCCATAGTCTGTCACAGTCACTTCACCGTCTGCACCACCCCCAGCTTCGCCAACACCTCCGGCGGCGGGCCGTCGTAGGTCAGCGACGGCACGTTGCCGACATAGCCGATCGCTTTCCAGCCATCGGGTGTCGCGTAGTACGCCGCGCTGGCCAACGACCGGAACTTGCTGAAAAACTTCGCACCGGCTTTCAGCTCCTCCTTGGCCTTGGCCTCGAAACAGATGTCGTCGCACAGGGCCTTGTGCTGTTCCGGTTTCAGCGCGGCGAACAACGCACCAAAACGTTTCGTCGCCTCGGCATCGAGCCAGTCGAGGCCGGGCAGGATGATGGCGCGGTCGTTGAGTTGGCCTGGATACGGCGCGCTGACCCATTCGTCGACGAAGTCGATCACGCGTACCTGGCTGGCGGCGGGACCAAGATCATCGGCGGGCAGGATCACGTCGGCGAGTGCGATGGCGGCGGCGCGTTGGGCCTTGCTCAGCGTCAACGGCCACGCGTCGCCTGGCGTGTAGAATTTGTTGAGCTGCGGATCGCTGCCGTAGCCCTTGGCGGTGATTGGCGGAATAAGCGGTGGCACGCTCGGTATCGGCTCAGCACCGAAGACCTGGGTATCGCCGAGTTGCAAGGCGGCAGCAACGGCGACGAACCATTTGAAGACCGTGCGGCGCGGCAGACGAGCAATCGCGGGAACGATGCCGCCAGCGGGTTCCGGTTCCTGGTAGTTGTGTGACGAGTGGTGCGACGAGTGGTGCGACGAGTGATGTGACATCAGAGCATCCCCTTCTTCGCCTGATCGACGATGTAATCACCTGCGCGCCACGACAGCGCCATGATGGTCAGCGTTGGATTCTTGTCGGCGTTCGACGGGAACGGCGTGCCGTCGACCAGGAAGAGGTTCTTCACGTCCCAGGTCTGGTTGTAGCCGTTGCACACCGAGGTCTTGGCACTCGTACCCATGATCGCGCCGCCGACCTCGTGGATGATCTTGCCGCCCGGATCGATGCGGTTGCGACCGTTGGTAACCGAACGCACGGTGCCGCCCATCGCGCCGATCAAGTCCTTGAAGGTCTTTTCCGCGTGGTCGCACATGCGCTGCTCGTGTTCGCTCCACTTCCAGTGCCACTTCAGCACCGGCACGCCCCACTTGTCCTTCACCGTGGAATCAAGCTCAACGAAACAGTTGTCATTCGGGATCATTTCGCCACGGCAGGCGAAGCCCATGAACGAGCCGTAATACCGCCGGGCCTCCTGTTTGTACTTCGAGCCATACGCGCCAGCACCCAGGTCGTCTGGCAGTGGATTGCCACCGCCGGGCATGCCGCGGGTCGCACCCATCTCGATGTGATAACCGCGCGGGAAGCCGAGTTTTTCCGCTTCTTTGTAAAGCCACCAGGGGGCGTAGAAATGCGAGCCGCCAGCGCCGTCCTCATTGTAGGGCGGGAGGTTCTCCAGCGCGGGGATCTGTCCCTGCAAACTGGTGCCGACGGTGTCCATGATGTTCTTGCCGACTAGGCCGGTGCCGTTGGCGATGCCGTTTGGGAAGAGCGTGCTCTTGGAGTTGAGCATGATGCGCACGGTCTCACCACTACTGGCGGCGAGCACCACCGCTTTGGCTTTCACGCGCACGTCTTTGCCCGTGAGCTTGTCGATAAACAACACGCCGGTGGCTTTGCCGTCGGCACCCAGCAGCACTTCACGCACGTGGGCGTTGGCGACGATGTCGAGGTTGCCGGTCGCCAGCGCCGGCGGCAGGTGCACGGTCGTGCTCTGGTAGTTCGCGCCGATGCTGCAGCCGCGACCGCAGGGCGTGGCCCAGAAACAAGCCGCCCGCAGGCGCATCGCATCACCGACGATTTTCTGTGCCCAGGCGTTTCCTGGAAAAAGTTTGGCCGGGAGGTTGTCGGCATCGAGGCGCTGCGTCAGCACCGCGCGATGGATCGGGATGATCGGGATGCCGAGAGTCTTGCCGTGTTTCTGCGCCAGCAGTTCACCCGCACGGCCCTTGGGCGGCGGTTGCAGCACGCCGTCGGGTGAGTTCGGGGTGTTCTCCAAACCTTCGTTGGAACCGAACACCCCGATGAGCTGCTCGACTTTGGTGTAGTACGGCTCGACATCGTCATAGCCGATCGGCCAGTCGAGGCCGACACCGTCGCGGGTCTTGGGTTTGAAATCGTAGGGTCCGTTGCGCAGCGAGATGCGGCCCCAGTGGTTGGTGCGTCCACCCAGCATGCGCGCGCGCCACCACCAGAATTGTTCCTCGGGTTTGTCGCTCGCCTGGGTGTACGGCTCGGCCTCCATCTGCCAGCCACCGTCGATGGTGGCGTCGTGGAAGCCGAAGAACTGTTTGTCCGGCGTCTGGGAACCGAGCAGCGGCGCCTGGTCGTTGCGCTGGAACATCGGCGTTTCGGCAACGGGGTCGTACGCGCGCCCGGCTTCGAGCATCAGGCACTTGATGCCCGCGAGCGTCAGGGTGAACGCCATCTGTCCGCCACCGGCTCCGGATCCGACGATGATGACATCGTAATCCTTGGTCGCTTCCTCGGCTTTGATGATCGGCATGGCGGCGTTCCGGTTCGTGGGGTGCGCGGGAATGGTGTGCTGCCGAGGGCGACCGGCTACTGGGAGGTCGGGCAGGGCAGGGCGGGAGAGTGACCCAATGGCGTAAATCTAACGAAACGGATTTTTCGCCACGAAGGCACGAAGGCACGAAGGCACGAAGGCACGAAGGCACGAAGACGAGAGAAGAAGTGTCGTTTCGACCGCTTGTGAGGTGATTCCTTCGTGCCTTCGTGCCTTCGTGGCGAATTTTTTTCCTGGTAGCCTAGCTTAGCTTTACGCCATTGAGAGTGACCCTGGGAAACGCCGCGACCTGTCGGCGGCATCAGGGCGAAAACGCGGTCGCTTGCGGAGTTTTCACCGGCTTGCCCGTCTTCACTTCCTTCGCCACGCCGTCGTCTGACCTGGTGGCGATCCATCTCGTCGCTTGGTGGCGAACGCGCGATCCCTGGACCCTGCTCTCGCTCAGCTTGCCGGCGGTGCTGGTAGCGTTGGCGCCGACGAACAAGGGCTGGCTCGCGGTGTGGGCCGCGTTCCTACTGCTGGCCGCTGGCGTTGGCATGAGCTGGTTGCGCGTGCGTGCGGCGGCACGCATGCGCAGCGAACGGGCGTGCGTGGCCTTAGTGCCGCAGGGCGTTCTCGAATGACGATTCGACCATCGCCTTGAGCGAGGCGCTCCATGCTTCGCTCAGCGGACCGTCCGGGCGCACGACGATGAAACATTCGGTCTCGTGCAGTAGGCGCATGAGGGTCTCCTCGTCACCCACGCGACAGCGCCGGCTGAGGTAGCGTTTCAAAGTCAATTCGCTGGTTCCGGCGCTGAGCGCCCAATCACGCATACTGAACCCACGCAGCTCCATCAGCGGTGCGAAGCGGCGGACCTCGTCGAGCAGTTGGGCGCTGAGCATCGGACCATCCTTCCCTCCTACCGGTCGGGCAGGGGAGGCGATCCTACGCCCCCGCTGTGGAGTGGGAACCACGTGGTCGGGCCCGCTGCTACGCACGCGAGTGGGACACGGTGTCGAAAACCACCACCGTTCACTGCCCTGGTGCCGGTTCCAGCGGCGTTGGCGTCGTGGGTTGCTCCGCCGGTGCGTCTGCCGGTTCCTCGATCTCGATGACGGTGGTTTCCACCGAGTCCTTGCGCACTGCCGTCCAACTGGTCGGACGGTCGACCTTGTCGGTGACGCGCGCGTTGAAACCGAGATCGTTTTCGCCGAGGGTGAAGCTGAAGCCGCCGTGTTGCGTCCCTTGACCGGTCCACTTGCCGACCACGTGGCGGCCTTTGACCTCGCCGGTGAGCGTGCCGTCCATCCACGTGCCCTTCACCGCCGTGCCGTCCTGCGTCAGGCTCAGCTCGCCCCACTCCTCACTGCTGCACAGCCAGACGCCGTGCCAGGGCTCGTACTTCGCCGCCAGCAACTGGTCGATCAGGTCCTTGTCGCGTTTCTCCCACGCCCATTTCGCTGGGCCGAGGACAGCCTTCGCCTGGATCAGGATGGACTTGCGCAGCACCACGGTGGGTGGGTCGTCGGGATCGAGCGACAGGCGTTTCGCCAGCAGGATCTGGTCGCGGGTGATGACGAAACGCAGGCGTTCGAGGGTCGCCGCCGCATCCTCGCCGGCGGGTGGCATGGCCTTGGCGTTGCCGGCGGATTCCTCGGCCAGACGCGCCTTGTCACGCGCGGCGACCTGCTCGCGCAGCACACGGTCGGCCTCCTGCTCCGCCTTGGTCATCGCGCGTTTGCGCGCGAAGAGGTTCTTCAGTTTCGGCGATTTTCCGTCGATGCGACGTGCCACCGCGACCGCTTGTTCACGCAGTTCCAATTCAAGCGAGCCGCCCTTGTTGTCGCCGTCGGCGGTGACGTAGGCGATCAGCGCGTCGACGTGCGTGGACTTGATCTTGTCCCAGTCCTCCGGCGTCGGGGGCGGGGCGGCCTCGCCAGCGATCAGCACCACGGCCAGCAGGCCGAGGGCGAGGGGGCGGATGCAGCGGAGGAGACGATTGGCGTGGCAGGTCATGGCAGGCCCTCCGGTGGCATCTTTGACGACGCGTGTATCTGTCGTCTTCCGGACCCACTCCTACTTCGCTTTGGCCTCTTCGCGTTTGAATGCGTCAGTCGCTGCCGCGATCACCGCCTTGTGGACCTCGGGATGCAGCGGACTCGGCACCAGTTCGTCCGGACCCGCCAAACTGCTGATCGCACGCGCGGCAGCGATTTTCATCGCCGGGGTGATGGCTTTGCGCCGGCCATCAAGTGCGGCGCGGAACAGGCCGGGATAGGCCAGGGCGTTGTTCACGCTCTTGCCGTCAGCGGCGTAGGCGGCGCCAGCATCGAGCGCTTCTTCGGGGAAGATCTCAGGGATGGGATTCGACAGCGACAGGATGATCTGCCCTTTCTGGATCATTTCCGGTTTGATCAGGCCGACCACGCCGGTGGTGGCGATGACGATGTCGGCACGCGCCATGGCGTCTTCCAGCGTGGCGATGTCGCCACCGACGTTTTCCAGCCGCGCGCAGGCGGACTCGTTGCGATCGACACCCAGGACCTTGAAGCCGGCCTGAATCAGCAACTTGGCGATGCCGAAACCCGCCGCGCCCAGACCGATCTGAGCGCACACCAGATCACGCCGGCCATCACGGTTGGTGTGACGCAGCGCGGTCAGCACCGCGGCCAGCAACACGGTGGCGGTGCCGTGCTGATCGTCATGCATCACCGGCTTGTCGAGCCGACGGATGAGTTCGTCTTCGATGCGGAAACAATCCGGCATGCGGATGTCCTCCAGGTGGATGCCGCCAAAGGTCGGCGCGACGCGCACCACGGTGTCGATGAACTCGCCCGGATCCTTGGTGTCGACTAGGATCGGCACCGCGCTGATGCCGACGAACTGGTCGTAGATCACCGCCTTGCCTTCCATCACCGGCATGCCGGCGACGGGGCCGATATCACCCAGACCGAGCACCCGCGTTCCGTTGGTGAAGATGCCGACACTGTTGCCGATGCCGGTCAGTTCGAGCGCCTTGGACGGATCACGTTGAATGGTGCGGCAGACCCGCGCGACACCCGGCGTGTAGATGTAACGCAAATCGGACAGCAGCTTGATGTCCTGTTTACGGCCGCAGTGGATCTTGCCGCCCTGGTGGCGGGCGAAGACCAGGTCGCAGGTCTCGACCACTTCGGCTTCGGTGTTGGCGCGGATGGCGGCGAGCACCTGCGTCAGGTGATCATCGTCGTACACCGACACGGTGATCTCGCGGATGCTGTGGTAGGGCGAAACGCTGCGCGTGGTCAGGTCACCGACCAGCGCGCCGACTTCACCGATGGCGCTGAGCAATTTGCCGAGGGCACCGGCGCGGTGCGGATTGCGCACCACCAGCACGATGTCCTGATCGGGGAAACGTGGGCGTTTGTGATCCATGCGGACTCCGGCTGGCTGGCGACACCGTAGGAACGCCGATGAAGCCGCCAAGGAGGCGGTGTGTGCGGAGGAGTGGGACCGGCAGGTTCAGTGCCGCTTATTCTGGCGCTGCCGGATTGGGCTCGGACGGGTTTGGTGGTGGTGGTGACGTGGGACGGGAATGGCAGGCGATCACGAACCACACGGCGCAGGCACTGAGACCACCGAGCCAGACCAGCAGGGAACCGGTGGTGCCGAGAAAGGCGGCCGCACGATCGAGGGAACGTTCACGGCGTCCGGCGGCATCATGATCCGTCGCTGTTCCGGCTTCGAGGTCACGCGCCTTGCTGAACAGCAGACCGCCGAAGACCAGCACCAGGAACGCGACCAGCAGGGGACGGCCGACCGGTGAATCGCGCAGGTACTTCAACCACGGCATGGCAGCCTCCGTGGGATCGGCGGTTCAGGGCGTCGCTACGGTTGGCTTGCGCGTCAGCTTCGACACCACGACCAGCACCAGGAAGCCGAGTGGCACGCTGATGATTGCTGGTTGGCTGAACGGTACGATCGCGGTCGCCGGGTCGAGGCCGTAGACGTCCTTGTACGCCTGCGCGCTGAGCAGGATCCAGCCGAGCGACACCACCATACCGACGATAATCGCTACGGTGATACCCTGCTTGGTGGTGCCCTTCCAGAATAACAGCATGACCAGCGACGGCAGGTTGGCCGACGCGGCGATGTTGAAGGCCCAGCCGACCAGGAAGTTGACGTTCATCTTCTCGAAGGCGATGCCGAGCAGGATGGCGATGATGCCGACCACCACGGCGGCCATCTTGGCGACCTTCACTTGGCGTTCCTCGCCCAGATCCATTTTGAACACGTTGGTCACCAAGTCGTGCGCCACTGCGCCGCTCGCCGCCATGATCAGACCGCTGACGGTGCCGAGCACGGTGGTGAAGGCGACCGCAGAGATGACCGCGAACAAGAGTTCATTGAAACTGCGCGCCAGCAGCGGTGCCGCCATGTTGCCGTTGGTCGGATCCAGTCCGCCGCTGGTCATCGCGCCCAGGCCCAGGTAGAGCGTCAGCACGTAGAAGAAACCGATCGCCGCAATGCCCATGATGGTACTCTTACGCGCGCTGGCCTGATCCTTCACCGTGTAGTAGCGGATCAGGATGTGCGGCAGCGACGCGGTACCGAGGAACAACGCCAACATCAGCGAGAGGAAATCAATGCGCGTGGTCCAGTCGCCAGTGCGGAGTCCCGACAACGTCGGCGTGCCGCCGGCAGTCAGCAGGTCGGCACCCTTGGTCGGCACTTGGTAATAGACCGTGGTGCCGTCGATGACGGTGTTCTTCCACAAGACGATCTCGCTCTCTTGGAAGACGCGGAAGAACTCGAAGGGACCAAGCGCGCCGGTCTCCTCTTTACCGTCCGGTAACTTGGAAACCGTGCCGATCGGATGCAGGTCGTTGTCTTTTGATGCCGGCTTGCCGTTTTTGAACACCACGCCATCCGCGCGCTTGGCGACGGTCTGAGTCTCGGACAGCAGCTCGACACCGGCCGCATCCAGGCCTGCCTTGCGCCACACCTGAAGGGTGCCGTCGGACGTTGTCACCCGCACGTAAGGCTTGTCCTTCCATGCGCCGTCCTCCGGCAACACGGTGATACCGTCGGCCTTCAGCACCTGCTCCACCGGCAGCACTTGGAAACGATGCGTTTTCTCGTCACCCGGCGTGGTATCGAAACCACGGTTCAGGATCATCACCGTCATGAGCGTGCACAGCGCCACCAACAGACCACCCTTGATGAACTGCACCCACGTGGTGCTGACCATGCCCGCGGTGGCAACGATGACGATCACCACGCTGCCGACCGCGCTGACACCCATCCAGTGGTCCCAGCCGAGCAGCGGTTTGATCAGCGCACCGGCGCCAACCATCTGCGGAATGAGGTAGAAGATCGACACCACCAGCGTGCTGATTGCCGCCGACAACTTGATGCCGCGCGAATTGAACTTGTTGTCGAGTGCGTCCGCGAAAGTGAAACGCCCCAGGCGCTTCATCGGTTCGGCGATGACGAACAACGCGACGATCCAACCAGCAAGGTAGCCGATCGAGTAGAGGAAACCGTCGTAGCCAGCGAAGGCGATCATCCCACAGATGCCAAGGAACGACGCGGCCGAGAGGTAGTCACCGGCGAAGGCCAGGCCGTTGACCCACCACGGCACGCCACCACCGGCGGCGAAGAAACCCTTCGCCGACTTGGCCTTGGCGCCCAGGTAGAAACTGATGCCAACGACGATGCCGACGAAGACCAGAAAGATCGCCAGAGAGAGATTCGACGCGGTGTAGTTCATCTCACGCCGCCTTGCTGTCAGCGCTGTCGGCTTGTTTAGCGAGGAACAGGTAGACCACTGCCAACAGCATCGCGGCCACGATCAGGCCGAAGCCGTAGAGAATCGCCAAGTTGACGCCACCGAACGGCCGCGACTTCATTACCTCCGGCGCGAAGGTCGACAGGCCCATGAAGCCGCCATACATCACACAATAGACCGCGAACAGCATCAGCCCAAGGCGCGTGTTGTGCGCGATGATCTCGGGATGCTCGTCTTCGCGGACGTTTTCATGGTCGTGCATGGCCGGGCCCCAGGGCGGAAGGAAGGCGCGGGTTCTAGAGCGGAAGCGCTACAGGGACAACCAGCGGCTGCAGAGGTGGCGGTCTCATGTCTGGCATGCCAGGATTGCCGGACGACCACGCATGGAAGCGCGCCCGGATGTCCCGCCAAAACGGGAAAACTCAGGCGCGTCCCGCAGGGACGCTGTGGTAATAGCCCGGCACTTCAGTGCCGGGACTCGCGACGAAAAATGTAGGTAGTCCCGGAGGGACGGCTGAAACCGTGGTAATTTCAGCCGTCCCTCCGGGACTCGTGAAGATTCTGCACACGTTCCCGGCACTGAAGTGCCGGGCTATTACCAAGCCTCCCCTCCGGGGCGGCGCATCCGCGATTAGCTATCCAGCAGTTGCGTCCCGCCCGTTCACCCACCCTCCGGATCATCAGCAAAGCGGCAACGTTCACGCGCCCACGCGCGTAGGGCGTTGATGCGTTCGTGCATCACCAGGCTGATGGGCGCGCTGTCGTCGAGTGCCTGGACCACATCGGCGGTGACCGGCGGACGTTTGAGCGCAGCCGCGTGCAACACGCAGGTGACGATGGCGGCCTCAATGTCGGCGCCGGTGCAGCCCTGAGCGGCGGCGGCGATAGCGTCGAGGTCGAAGGTCGTGGCATCGATTCGGCGCCGGACGAGGTGCAGGCGCGCGATCTCACGCCGCACCGCCGTGGTCGGCAGGTCGACAAAGAAGATCTCGTCGAAGCGGCCTTTGCGCAGCAGTTCCGGCGGCAGGGCTTCGATGTTGTTGGCGGTGGCGACCATGAACACCGGTGCGCGGCGTTCCTGCATCCACGTCAGCAGACAGCCGAACATGCGTTGCGACAGACCGCCATCGGTCGACTGCGATGCGGCCGAGGCGAAGGCCTTCTCGATCTCATCGACCCACAATACCGCGGGTGCCATGGCTTCCGCCTGCTGCAACGCTTCGCGCAGACGGCGTTCGCTCTCGCCGACGTACTGGTTGTAGAGACTGCCAACATCAAGCCGCAGCAACGGACGATTCCAGGTGTGGGCGATGGTGCGGGCGCACAGGCTTTTGCCCGAGCCGGGCACGCCCAGCAGCAGGACGCCACGCGGAGCATCGAGACCGGCGCTGGCCGGTGCGTCGAAGGCCGCACGTCGCAGGGTGAGCCAGTGTTTGAGCTTCTCAGCGCCAGCGATCTCGCTCTGCCCCATCGCCACGACTTCGAGCAGCGAGCCACGTCCGAGGAACTTGGCGCGCGCGGCGCCGAGGCGCTCCACATCGGCAGCATCGAAACGGTCGTCCGCCATCGCATCGGCCACCAGACGGCGGACCTGGGTGCGCGTCAATCCACGCATCGCACGCACCGCGGCACGGATGTAGTCCTGCGACAGGTCGACGGTGATCGGTTTATCTTTCTTCAGTTGTTCCACCGTGGCGCGCAGGATGGCGAATATCTCCTGATCCTCTGGCAGACTGGGGACGAACGGCACCGCCTCGCGCACCAGGATGTCCGGCAGGTGTTCCTGATGATCGACCAGCACCACCGTGCTGCCGAGCGTGGCGGCGCGCGTAACCAGTTCGCGCAGCGCACGCAGCACCAGGTCGTTGCCCAGATGCGGCGCAAGGTCGAGCAACAGGAACACCCGGTTACCACCGGCCTGCCAGCACCAGCGCAGACCTGCAGCCGGTTGTTCGGTGCCGCTGAGCGCCCCGTGGTCGGTGTCGAACACGCCTTCGTAGATCCCACGCACCTGCGTCCAGGTGATAACCTGACGCGTGTGGTCGAGCGCGGCGGCGACGATCGCCTCGACCGTGCGGTCCTCGTCGGTGGTGCTGACCGTGATCAGCGGGTGACGGGCACGCAACAACATGGCGAAGCGTTGGCGATCTGAGGTCATGTCGGACGATCCCAGATCGTCGGGAATGGGCAAGGTCTGCCGCATCATCTGTTCCGGCCCGCGTAGGTTCCGGTTTGTCTTTTCCCGTGGCACGGGCGTCTCGTCCGTGGTCAACGACGTCCGACCACGGGCGAGACGCCCGTGCCACGGTAAAGGCCGCCACACCCAGGAGCTTTGCACGACGTGCCGCGGTCAGAGGATACGTCCATGCCCGCTCCGCACCTGACCATCGCCGTCGCCTCCAGCGCGGTGTTCGACCTGGGCGCTGCCGACGCGATCTTCCGCTCCGAAGGCCGCGAGGCCTACCGCGCCTACCAACGTGAACACGAAGCAGAGATCCTCGCGCCCGGCATCGCCTTCCCCTTCGTCCGCCGGTTGCTGACGGTCAACCGCTCAGACACCAGCCATCCGCTGGTTGAGGTGGTGCTGATCTCGCGCAACGATCCCGACACCGGCGTGCGCGTGCGCAATGCGCTCGACCACCACGGTCTCGCCATCAGCCGCACGGTGTTCACCGGCGGTCGTCCACCATGGCGCTACATCGATTCCTTCGAGGCCAGCCTGTTCCTCTCGGGCAATCGCGAGGATATCACCGAAGCCATCGCCCTGGGGTATCCCGCCGGTCTGGTCATGCCCGGTCTGGTCGCCGACGATGGCGACGAGGAACTGCGCCTGGGGTTCGACTTCGACGGCGTGCTGGCGGACGATGCCGGTGAACGGTTCTTCAAGGAACAGGGCCTCGCGCGTTTCCACGCCAACGAACGCGCCAACGCCGCCTTGCCGCTGTCACCCGGCCCCCTGCAACGCCTGCTGACCCAGGTCGCCGCGGTCCAGGCGGCCGAACGTGCGCGCCAAGCTGCCGACCCCACCCACAAACCGCTGATCCGCACGGCCATCATCACCGCCCGCAGCGCTCCGGCGGATCGCCGCGTGATCGCCTCGCTGCGCGGATGGGGCATCACCGTCGACGAAGCGTTCTTCATCGGCGACCTGCCGAAGAACAAGGTGCTCAGCGCCTTCCGGCCCCACCTGTTCTTCGACGACAAGCCGGAGAACGCACGCCTGGCAGCAGAGACCGCACCGTCGGTGCATGTGCCGTTCGGGGTGACGAATGATGTGAAGGGTCGAGAAGTCCAGAAGTCTGGACGCCCAGAGTCCGAGCAGTCGCCGGGCACCAGTCACTGAGGCCATACGGGTGTCGGCATCCGATGCCTGACTGCGGCCTTCAACGACGCGGGTCTAGTTCGGTTGAGCGACCAACATTTCAAACTGGTGCGCTACAACCCGAAATCGAGGAAGTGGAGCCTAACGCGAAAGCCAGAGGTTCGGGTGATGTTTGCCTTTGAGCGCCAACGGCGCGGCGTGAACACAGCCTAGTGCATCGTCCTCAAAGTTAGAGTGATAGCCTTTGTCTTGTAATGCCGAAATTATCCGCGACTCAGATGCGCAGTGCTCATTCTTTTTATCGGGACGATGCACTAGGGCAACGCCCTAGGTAACCGTTTTGATGGACAGAGGGCTGAAGGCCCGATTCAAACCGAGGAATAGTTACCGCGACGAGGATTGATTCGGGCCTTCAGCCCTCCACAGATTCCATGTCCGCTACCCGGGGCGTTGCCCCGGGCTGTGTTCACGCCGCGCCGTTGGCGCTTCAAGACAGAAAACCAACCGCAGATCCATGCCAGTCCGAAGTACGATCCGCATCAGGTCGTTCCGGGACTGAGGACCTGGGTGACCGATTGGAGCAGAACATTCACCACGCCATTGATCTCATCGCCGGTGGTAGTCAGCGGTGGGAACAGGTAACTGGTGTCGCCCAAGGGTCGCAGCAGGGCACCACGGTCGATGGCAGCGCGGTAGACCTGCCAGCCGGTGCGCGCGGCGGGATCCAAGGTCCCACCATCTGGCAGACGCAGATCTGTTGCCGCCATCATGCCGATACCGCGCACATTGCCGAATGAACGCTGCGTGCGGGCGAGGTCGCTCAATCCCTGACGCAGCAACGGACCTGTGCGTGCGACGTGGCCAAGGATGTCCTCACTGGCATAGACATCGAGCGCGGCGATGGCAACTGCGACGGCAAGCGCATTGCCAGCGTAAGTGTTGGAGTGCAGGAACGCGCGGCGTTCACGCCACTCGGCGAGGAAGGTATCGTAGAGCGCGTCGGTAGTCAGCACGGTGGCGAGCGGCAGGAACCCACCGGTCAGCCCCTTCGACAATACCGCGAGATCCGGCAGCACGCCTGGGCCGGCGAGGTGTGAGGCGAGCATCGTGCCACAGCGGCCCATGCCGGCGGCGATCTCGTCAGCGATCAGCAGCACGTTGTGTGCGTCGGCCCAGGCGCGCAGGCGGCGCAGCAGGTCGGGTGAATACAGCAGCATGCCACCGGCACCTTGCAGCACCGGTTCGTAGATGATCGCGGCGAGCGTGTCCGCCTCAGCGTCGAGTTGTGCTTGGATTACTGGCCACTCGGGCGACGCATCCATCCAGCGCGGATCCTCAGGTCCACTGCGGTACGGCAGGGGACCGAGCTGGGTGCAGGGAAACAGCAGCGGGGCGAAGGTGTCCTTGTAGAGCCCGCAGTCGCCGACGCTCAGCGCACCGATGGTCTCGCCGTGGTAGCCGTGCTGGAACGCGGCGAAACGCGTGCGTTTGGAGTAGCCGCGCTGAGCCTGCGCTTGGAGCGCGAGCTTCAGCGCAACCTCGACCGCAGTCGAACCGTTGTCAGCGAAAAAAACTTTGCCGAAATGCCCCGGTTGGCGTCCACGTGGCGCATCGGCGCCCCAGAACGTCGCTGGCAGGCCGTTGGCGGCGGACAGCAGGCGCTCACAGAAGGTCACCACCTGGTCGTTGGTGGTGTTGGCCAGGATCACGTGTTCGAAGCGCTCGCTCTGCGCCACCAGCGCGGCCGTCAGCTTCGGGTGACCGTGGCCGAGGCTCTTGCACCACCACGAACTGATGGCGTCGAAAATCCGCCGGCCATCGCTGAGCGTCAGCCAGCCACCTTGGGCGGCGACGATCTCCAGGGGCGGGAATGCAGCGTGGTCGCGCATCTGGGTGCAGGGGTGCCACAGGACCGCATCATCTCGCCGCACCAAGTCCGATCGCATGGGCGGCTACGCTCCGGCAGGTGACGGCCTGGGCAATGGTGTGGCGCTGCGCCGGCGCGAGCGGTGTGGCTGGCGATGAGCGATCACCCGGAACGCATGACGCGTTAACGGACGTTGCCGGCCGCCTGCCCGCGGTGGAGGCGCGTCGTCTCGGCGTCTCGCTTGCACGTCCGCCTGCCCGACCACGCAACGCGCGGCCATCGTGCGGGTACCACCACCCGTCGCAGCGCTGAACTTGGTATTGCTGCGGCACCGTCTGGCGGAAGTATCCGCCGGCATGCCCGGTCATTTCCACGCCATCGTTCCATGACCCGCACCACCCCGCATCTACTTATCCTCACGACTGCTTGCATGTCCGACGACAACCCAAGCAACGTGTCACAGCTCATCCACCCGACCGTTTCGCCGTGCGTGCCCGTTGGACGAGGTCCCCTCGCCACCGCACGTCGCTGAGTTCACGATCTTCCCGGAGTCCATCATGTCAGGCAACGCCGCACAACCCGCCGCCGCCAGCAACGACAAGGAACTTGTCGCCCAAGCCCAGCAGGCCTTCGAGAACATCCGCGGCGAACTGGCCAAGGTCATCGTCGGTCAGGATCAGGCGATCGAAGAGCTGATCATCGCGATCTTCGCGCGCGGCCACTGCATGCTCGAGGGTGTGCCCGGTCTGGCCAAGACCCTGCTCATCTCGACCTTGGCGAAAGCCCTGCACCTGACCTTCAAACGCGTGCAGTTCACGCCCGACCTGATGCCGTCCGACATCGTCGGTACGGAAGTGCTGCAGGAGGACCCCGTCACCAAGGCGCGCATCTTCAAGTTCCTCAAGGGCCCGATCTTCGCCAACATCGTGCTGGCCGACGAAATCAACCGTACGCCGCCGAAAACCCAGGCCGCCCTGCTCGAAGCCATGCAGGAAAAGAAGGTCTCCATCGGCAACGAGGAATACAAACTCGACCAGCCCTTTTTCGTGCTCGCGACCCAGAACCCCATCGACCAGGAAGGCACCTATCCGCTTCCTGAAGCCCAGCTCGACCGCTTCCTGTTCAAGATCTTCGTCGGCTACCCGTCGGACGAGGAAGAGCTGGAAGTCATGCGCCGCGTCGCCAGCCCGGCGATGGCCAATGCCGAGAAGAGCGTGAAGCAGGTCTTGAACGGCGAACAGATCATGGCCTTCCAGCAGCTCGTGCTGCGCATCCCGGTCGCCGACCACGTGCTGCATTACGCCAAGGCGCTGGTGCGCGCGACCCGTCCGAAGGAAGAAGGCGCGCCCGACTTCATCAAGGAATGGATCTCGTGGGGCGCCGGCCCGCGCGCGTCGATCAACCTGATCCTCGCGGCCAAGGCCCGCGCCGTATTGTACGGCCAGTTCCACGTCACCTGTGAAGACATCGACGCGGTCGCCAAGCCGGTGTTGCGCCATCGCATCGCCTGCAGCTACACCGCGACGGCGGAAGACATCACCACCGAACACGTGGTGGAGAAACTCATCGAGTCGATTCCCAAGGACGAGAAGCAGCCAGCCGCGCGCCGCTGACGCGGCGGGTCCGGAGTCCGGGGTCCGGAGTCCGGGGTCTTGTGGTCACGCAGTCCCAGGTGTCTCTCATGCGCTCTCCTTCACCGTCCATTTCCGTTGCCGTCAGCGACGTCATCCGCTCGGATGAACGTCGTCCCACGACGACTCCGGACTCCGGACTCCGGACCCTGGACGCCTAATGGCCTCGACGTACCTAGATCCACAAGTCCTCGCCAAGGTCGGCAAGCTCGACCTGAAAGCGAAGTACGTCGTCGAGGGCTTCATCTCCGGCATGCACAAGAGCCCGTTCAAGGGCTTCAGCGTCGAGTTCGCCCAGCACCGCGGCTACGTGGCCGGTGACGATCTCAAGCACCTCGACTGGAAGGTCTACGCCAAGAGCGAGCGTCTGAACATCAAGCAGTACGAGGCCGAGACCAACCTCGTTACCACGCTGCTGTTGGATGCCAGCGAATCGATGGCCTACACCTCGCCCCTGAAGAAGCAGAGCGAGGCGAGCGCCAAGCTGGAATACGCCAAGCTCATCATCGCCTCGTTGAGCTACATCGTGCTTGGCCAGAGCGATGCGGTCGCGGTCGGTATCTTCGACGAGACACTGCGCGACTTCATTCCGCGTTCGACGCGCAAGGTCCACCTCAATCGCATCTGCGCCGCGCTGGAGAACATCGAGCCGCAGAATAAGACCGGCGTGGGCGAGGTGCTGCACACCGTCGCCCAGCGTGTCGGTCGCCGTGGCGTGACGGTGATCGTCAGCGATCTGTTCGACAAGATCGAAAACATCCTCTCCGGCATCCAGCACCTGCGCCACGATGGCCACGAAGTCATCGTGCTGCACCTGCTCGACAAGGATGAGCTGACCTTCCCCTTCGAAGGCCTGGTCCAGTTCAAGGGCCTGGAATACGCCAACCAGGTGCTCTGCCAGCCGCGCATGGTGAAGAAGGCCTACCTGGAAGAACTGCACAAGTTCCTCACCAAGATGAAGGCGATGTGCACCAAGAACGGCGTCGACTACGTGCAGGTCTCGACCGACACGCCGGTCGACGTGGTGTTGTCGGCCTATCTCATCGGCCGTGAACGTGCGTTGATGGCCGGTGGCCGGGGAGCCGGTCGCTGATGGGCTTCCTCAATCTCCTGCTCGCCGGTTTCGCCGGCGCCGCCGCTGTTCCGATCATCATCCACCTGCTCAACCAGCGCCGGTTCAAGACCGTGATCTGGGCGGCGATGGACTTCCTGCTCGCGACCATCGAGAAGAACTCGCGTCGTCTGCAGATGCAGGATCTGATCCTGATGCTGCTGCGCGCCTTCGCGCTGGTGTTCCTCGCGCTCGCGCTCGCCCGTCCGACGCTCTCCCCAGGGGGCCTCGACCTGCTCGGTCGTCAGGGCGAAACCGCCGCGGTGATCGTGCTCGACAACTCGCTGTCGATGGGCCACCGCACCGGCAACGAATCACGTTTCGATGCGGCCAAACGCGCGGCGCTCGCCATCGTCGACCACCTGCCCAAGGGCGCTGGCACCGCGCTGGTGCTGATGAGCGATGTGGCGGTGGATGAGATCCCCGAGCCCAGCCACGACGCCGCCTTCGTGCGTGCGGCGATCCAGGATGCGGTGCTGTCCGACGGCGGCACCGATGTCGCGGCCGGCATCACCAAGGCCTGGGGCATCCTCAAGAACGCTCCAGCGCTGGCGAAAGAGATCTACGTCGTCAGCGACATGCAGGGCAACGCCTGGCCCGCCAGTGGCGACGCCGGCTGGACCGGCCTGTCGAACGAGCTGACCGCGGCCAAGCCGGCGGTGCGTCTTTACCTCGCCAACGTCAGCGACGGTGCCGACAGCAACCTCAGCATCGCCGCACTCGTGCCGGTCGACGAACAGGTTTCGACCGAGAGCGACGCGGCTTTTGTCGCCACGCTGCAGAACCACGGCGGCGGCTCGGCCACCAACGTCACGGTCGAACTGCTGGTCGGTGCGCCCGATGCTTCGCCCACCGAACCGCTGCGCACCGCTGCCAGCGTGGTGGTCGACAAGGTCGACGGCACCGCACAGGTACGCCTTGAGACCCGCTTCACCAGCGGCGGTGATTACCGCATCGCCGTGCGTGCCGCGCCCGACCGCCTGCCCGCCGACGACATGCGCTCGTTCGTCCTGCCGGTGGTCGAACGCATCAAGGTGCTGGTGATTGACGGCCAGCCGGGTGACGGCGCATCGTTCAACGGTGCCGGCGACTTCCTCAAGGCCGCGCTCAGCCCGCGTGATCCCAACGACGACGGCAACAAGGCGCTGATCGACACCGAGGTCATCACCGTCGCCCAACTCGGCGAACGCAGCCTGCGCGATTACCAGGCGGTGATCCTCGCCAACGTCGCGGACCTGCCGACCGGACTGGTCGAAGGCCTCAAGACCTACGTGAAGGCGGAAGGCCGCGGCCTGATCATCTTCGGCGGCGACAACGTCTCGTCGGTGCGTTACAACCAACTGCTCGGCGGCAAGGACGGCTTGCTGCCGGGTCTGATCGCGGCGCGCCAGGTCGAACCCGACGTCGCACTTAGCGGTGAAGAACCCGGCTTCGGCTTCGCCACCAGCGACCTCGGTCATCCGGTGGTGAGCTTCTTCAGCGACAAGGATACCCAGCCGTTCCTCGCCGCGCCGCGTTTCACCCGAGCGCTCGGCCTCGACATCGACACCAAGGATATCGCGCCGACCGCTGCCGATGCCAAGGCAAAGGCCAAACCCGACGACCTCCTGGCGGACAACAAGGTGCACATCGTCGCGCGTTTCACCGGCGGTCAGCCAGCGATCGCCGAACGCCTCGCCGGCCGTGGCCGCGTGCTGTTGTTCGCCTGCACCGCCGACCGCGACTGGGGCGACCTGCCGCTGCGTCCGGCGTTCCTCATGCTCGCGCGCCGCGCGGTGCAGCATGTCGCCGAGGGCCACCGCCTGCCGCGTACCCTGCAAGTCAACGATCCGCTGGTCGAATTGGTCGGCATCAAAGCAGCCGGCGCGCAGGTTACCGTGCGCGATCCGCGCGGTGGCGCGCGCACCGTCGCCGCAGTACCGACACCGGCCGGCGACTTGGCGCGCATCGACTTCAACGACACGCGTTTCTCCGGCTTTTACCACCTCAGCCGTCCGGCCGCCTCCGGCGCCACGGGTGAGGCAGGCATCAGCACGATCTACGCCGCCAACCCGCCGCGCGGTGAGAGCAATCTCGACGCGCTCGACGAAGCGGGCGTGCGTGCTCTCAATCCCACCCTCGACTTCACCTGGCTCGACGGACGTGGCGAGGTCGCTTCGGCGATCGACGGCAAACGTGTCGGGCGGGAGATCTGGCCCTTGTTGTTCATCCTCGCCTGCTGCTGTCTGATCGCTGAATCCGTCCTGGCCTTGCGCTGGGCGCCGAAGGGGGCCTGACCATGGACCTCTTGCTTTGGCTCTTCACCTTCCAGTCCGTCGGCGGTGGCGATGTCACCGTGGTGTGGCCACCGACGTTGCCCAACGTTGCGACGCCGCTGATGAAGCTGCTGTTCATCGGCCTGGCAGTCGCCATCGGCGTGCTGGTGTTCCAGCTCTACCGCCGTGAACCGGGCTACGTCGAGGTCAAACGCAAACGCATCCTCGCCACGCTGCGCATGTTCGCGGGCTTCGTCCTGCTGTTCATCTGCACCGGCGCGTTCCTCGAAGTGCAGCACCGCGAAGAGACCAAGGGCACCCTGGTGCTGCTGGTCGACCAGTCGCAGTCGATGGGCATCACCGATCGCCGGGGCGATGCTGGCGCCGACGCGGCGCTCGAGAAGGTCATCGGCACCGCGCCGGACAAGGTCACCAGAGCCGAACAGGTGCAGCGCGCGCTGGCCAACGAGCAGGTGGCCTTCCTTAAGGACCTCTCGGAATCCTTCGCCATCGAGGCCTACACCTTCGGCCAGACCGCGCAGATCAGCGCGCTCGAACTGACCAGCGGTGATCCCGCCGGTCCGTTGGCCAAGCTGACCAAGCCGACCGATCCTGCGACCCAGCTCGGTGGCGCGCTGCGCGACACCGCACGCCGGCTCAAGGGCCGGAAGATCGACGGGGTGGTGGTGTTCAGCGACGGCGGCTGGAACCGTGGTGAGGAACCGCTGCCCGCCGCCGAAGACCTCAATGCCCCGGTGTTCACCGTCGGCGTCGGCCAGCCGCGCACGCGCGACATCAGTGTGACCTTTGTTTCGTGCGAGGACGTGGTCTTCAAGGGCGACGCCTTCCCGCTCACCGTGCGCGTGCGCGCCAGCGGTTTCGCCGGTACCACCGCACGCCTGGTTGTGCGCCAGGGCGACGAGGTGGTGCGCGAGATGGCGCTCGAACTCGACGACAGCAGCGAACGCACCCACACCGTGGCGGTCACTCCGCGCGAAGCCGGCACCTTTACGTTCAGCGCCGAGGTCGAACCGCTCGCCGACGAGCTCTCGGTCGAGAACAACAAGCGCGAACGCCCAGGCGTGACGGTAGTCGACAAGAAGATCCGCGTGTTGCTGATCGAGGATTCGCCACGTTGGGAGACGCGTTTCCTCACCTCGATCCTGGAAGCCGACAAGACCCGTATCGAAGCCCGCTTCCTGATACGCCAAGCCGACGAACGCCTCGCGACGATGGATCGCCGGCACCTGCGCGACTTCCCCGCGACGCCCGCCGATTTGCGCAGCTACGACGTGGTGGTGTTCGGCAACATCGGCGTCGAGTTCTTCACCCAGGAAGAGCTGAAGAACCTCGCCAACTTTGTGCAGATGGAAGGTGGTGGCGTGTTGTTCATCGCCGGCCGCAACCGCCTGCCCGATGCGTATGAAGGCTCGCCGCTCGCCGACCTGCTGCCGGTAGAGATCGAGAACCAGCCCAGCTACAGCGTCGACGACGAACTCGCCCGCACGCTGAAAACCGGCTTCCGTCCGCAGTTGACCGCCGAGGGCAAACGCTCGTCGCTCACCCGTCTGGCGCCGGAAGCGCGCGAGAACGAGCTGCTGTGGGAGAAGTCGGACATGATGTTCTGGCGCTATCCGGCGGTACGCATGAAGTCCGGCGCCACCGCGCTCGCGACTATTGGTGGTAGCGGCAGTGGCCGCGGCCAGGAAGGCGAACCGGTCATCGCCATGCAGCGCTACGGCAAAGGCCAGGTCATCTGGATGGGTACGGATGAAACGTGGCGCTGGCGCTCGAAGCCGGGGCCGGAAGCGCACCGCCGTTTCTGGGGCCAGTTGATCTCCTCGCTGTCGCAGGCACATCTCTTGGGCAAGACCAACCGCGTGCAGCTCGAAACCGACAAGGCGGAATACGTCATCGGCGATCGCACGCAGATCACCGCGCGCCTGCTCGACCAGGATTTCAACCGCCGGGTCGACGACCAGGTCACCGCCGTGGTCGAACGTGGTGCACTGGGCAAGGAAGAGGTCGTGCTCGCCGCGGTGAAGGACCAACCGGGCACCTTCCAGGGCGAGTTCGTCCCAGGTACCGCCGGCGAATACCGCTTGGTGATCAAGGACGAAGAGGACGAGGCCGAGCGCCTGTTCACCGCCGTCGCACCACGCATCGAGTTCGACGAGCCCGGCATGCGTGGCGAACTGCTGACGCAGATCGCCAACGCCACCAAGGGCCGCTTCACCACGCTCGCCGACCTCGCCGACCTCAAGAAGGATCTCCAGGCGCAGGAACACGTCGCCGAACCGCGGCGTGAGGAACGTGCGCTGTGGAACGCGCCCGGAGTGATGATCCTGATCACGTTGCTGCTCGGACTCGAGTGGTTCTTCAGGAAACGGTGGGATCTCCTATGACTACGACAGCCGTCCGGGGTCCGGGGTCCGGGGTCCGGGGTCTTCTGCTCCGCGAATCATTGCCGATCCCGGTTGACGCCAGTGATAAGGACTCCGGACTCCGGACTCCGAACTCCGGACAGGGGCAATCCGTATGAGCCGCGACATCCTCCTGCAAAAAATTGACGAAGTCCGTTCCAGGCAGCGTTCGGTCGCCATCGGTCAGGGCGCTGCGCGCGTGGTGCTCGCGGCCATCGGTCTGGTGCTGGCGTTCTTCCTGGTCGACTGGCTGATCCTGGCCCGGTCGACACCGGGCTCGGGCGATCGCCTGGCGCGCGGCATCCTGGTCGCGGCGATGCTCGTGACTCTCGGCTGGGTGGTGTGGCGTTCGCTCATCCGCGTGCTGTTGCACACTCCCGATGACGATGCGGTCGCGCTCAAGGTCGAACGCGGCCATCCCGAACTGCGCGGTCGCCTGATCTCGACCATCCAGTTGCGTCGCAGTGGCACTGTCAGCGGCTCGAAGGAATTGATCGCCGCTCTCGAAGAGGACACCGTCGCCTTCGTCGGACCCAAACACTTCACCGACATCATCGACCTGGCGTTGCTCAAGAAGGTCGCGTTGTGGGCCACGGGCGTCATCCTCCTGGCTGGTGCGCTCGGCGCCTGGCGTAGCGATTTCGCCGCGGCCATCCTCGCCCGTCTGGCGCTGACCGAGACCTCCTACCCGACCTCGGCGAAGATCGTTAAGGTCACCGAGGGCATCACCACTGCGCGGGGCGAACCGTTCACCATCACCATCGAACTCGACCCCACCGGCACGCTGCCGGAAAAAGCCAGCGCCACCATCCGCGACCTCTCACCGGACGGCAACGGCCGCAGCACTGAACTGGCGCTGACGCGCCAAAGCGTCGACTCGAACGTGTACGTCGGCACCATCGACCAGGTGCTCAGCGATCTGGAGTTCCGCCCGGCGGCACATGACGCCTTGTGGCCGCGCTACGAGAGAATCATCGCGGTCGATCGTCCGGCGATCAAAGCGCTGGCGCTCGCCTACCGTTTCCCCGACTACCTGAACAAGAAGCCGGAAAGCTCCGCCGTCGGTGACATCCGTGCGCCGGAAGGCAGCCAGGTCACCATCACCGCGCGCTTCAATCGCTTGGTGACCTCGGCGAAACTGGTCACCCGTAATGATCAGCAGGAACAACCACCGATCGATCTCAAGCTGATCGACAGCGGCTCCGGCGCGACCATCGACCTGCCGATCCTGGCCGATGGCTCGTGGAAGTTGCTGCTGCGCACCGAGGATGGTTTCGACAACAAGAACCCCATCGACTACGTCATCGACGCGGTCGCCGACCGCGCGCCGACGGCGAAGATCTCCTTCCCGGCACAGGACAAAACCGTCACGCGTTTCGCTCGCTGGCCGGTGCGCTTCAGCACGCGCGACGACCACGGCGTGGCCAAAGGTCGCTTGAAGTACGTCATCAACACCGCTGACGAAGCGCTTGCCGGCACTGGTGCCTTCACCGTTGATACCCAGCCGACCAACGCCCAGAGCCTCGACCTCGCCGGCTTGGTTCAGGGTCAACCACGCCCCGAAGCCGGCGGCGAGGTGGTCTTCGACCTGCGTACCCTGGGACTGACCGGCGACTGCCGCATCACCTACTGGATCGAAGTCGAGGACGGCAAGACCCCGACCCCGAACAAAGGCATCAGTCCGACGTACGTCTTCACCGTGGTCGAAGCTGCGGTGCTCGAGGAAATGCTCGAACGCGATCGCAACTCGCTGATCGACAGCCTCAAGACCATCCGCACCAAGCAGAAGGACGGCCGCGATGGGGTCGACACCCTGCGCCGCGAGCTTCAGGACACCCCGGCCGAACCGCCGAAATAGAAACATTCGAACCAATCAAACGCCGAGTGCGCCGAGGACGCCGAGGAGGCAACCGGAAAAGAGCCATGTTGGGCGTCGATTCGGACCCGGTCCCCTGGGTGTCACCCAGCCTTCCGGCCTTTCCTCGGTGCCCTCGGCGCTCTCGGCGGTTAGCCTGCCTTCCGCTTCGACTAGCAGATCGTCAGTAACAACCGTCGTTCTCGGCCGTTACCCATTCCCGAGGGTCCCACTATGCGCCGCCTCTCCATCGCTTCGGTCAGCCCACTCCTGCTGGTCATCGCCTGTTCGGCCATCGTCGAGGCCGCCGATCAGGCCGCCCAGACCACCAGTCGCGCGGTGCGACAGGAGGAAGGCCGCCAGAAGGGCCTGACCTCGCAGACCTCGGCCACCGGCCGTGAGGTCTCCGGGTTGATCGACGAGTACCGCTTCAACGGCCTCGGCGACGACAACAAACTCAAGGTTCTCGACAAGCTCCAGAGTGAGCTGGTGCGCATGACCGACGCCAACGTCGCGAACGTGAAGGCGGGCGAGGACAGCACCACCATGCCGTGGGTGACCACGCGCCTGAACGCCGCGCGTCAGTTGCAGAATCTGGTCGAACTGCGCAAGGAACTGATGTCCGCGAGCGAAGGCCAGGACCACGTCATCGTGCAGATCGACAAACTGCTGAAGCAGATGCAGGAACAGTTCGGCAAGCAGCTCAAGACCGACCTCAGCGAGGTCATCAAAGAGCAGCAGCGCCTGAAGGACGCCACCGAGCAACTCGCCGAGAAGACCCTGGGTGAGAAGGCCGAGAAACTCACGCAAGAACAGAAACAGGATCTGGAAAAGACCAGCGAGCAGCAACAGGCGCTCGAAGAACAGGTCAAGGAAGCGATCGAGGAGCTCAAGGAGCAGGCCAAGGACCAGAGCCAGCCCGAGCAGGCCAAGAACGCGCAGGAAGCGTTGGAGAAACTCCAGGATCCCAAGGTGCAGAAAGCCATCGAAGAAGCGGCACAGGACATCCAGGACAACCAGCTCGCGCAGGCGCAGGACGCCCAGCAGGAAGTGCTCGACGCGCTGAAAGAAGCGCAGCAGGAACTCGCCCAGAGCGACGCTGCTGACTCGCAGCCGATGGACCAGTCAGCCGCACAGCTCGAACAGCAGCTCGCCGCGGTGGAAAACATCGCGCAGCAGCAACAACAACTGCTCGATCAGACCAAGGCACTCGACGCCCAGAGCAGCCCGCAGGAGTTCAACAAACTCCAGGCGCAGCAGGCCTCGTTGAAGAACCAGCTCGCCCAGCTCCAGCCGCAGGGCGAAGCCGCCGAAGCCGCCGAAGCCGCGCAGGAAGCGATGGCTGAAGCAGCACAGGAACTCGGCCAGCAGGACCAGGGTGAAGCCGCCGAGGCGCAGGCTGAAGCGCTCGCCGCGCTGGGTGAACTCAAAGCCGAACTCGCCGAGCAGCTTGCAGCCGCCACCGGCGCGCCCATGCCGCCGATGCCCGGTGAACCGGGCGCACCCATGCCGCCGATGCCTGGCGAGGGCCCCGATTCGCCGATGCCGCCACAGCTGGTGGTGCAGAGCCAGTCGCAGGTCAAGGATCCCAAGGAGCCCGAGCAACTGGGCTCCGACCTGCAGAATGGCGAAAAACGCGAACCCGCCGGCCCCGCCGCGTGGCAGGTCGCGCTGCCGCCGAAGGAACGTGAGGCGCTCACCGCCGCGCAGAAGGACAAGTTCCCGACGCGTTACGAGCGCCAGCTCGCGCTCTACTACCAGAACCTCGCGGCGGGCGACAAGTGAACCTGCTCCGTCTCGCCGTTGTCGGTGTCCTCGCTGCGCTCACCGCCGTCGGCACGCCTGGCGTCGCCGCCGATACCTCGGTCGATCAGATCGAAATCAGCCCGGCCGCCGCCAACGCCAGCAAGAAGGGCCTCGCGTGGTTGGCCAACACCCAGCGCGAAGATGGTTCGTGGGGCAGCAGCTACGGCTCGACCACTGGCATCGTCGGTGCCTGTGCGCTGGCGTTCATGAGCGCCGGCCATGTGCCAGGCTCGGGTGAACACGGCGTCAACACTGCGCGGGCGATGAACTACCTGATCGGCTGCGCCCAGCCGAGCGGCCTGCTGTACAAGAACGGCATGCAGGGCGCGCCAATGTACCACCACGCGCTCGCGACCCTCGCGCTCGCCGAGGGCTGGGGTATGACCCAGGACCCCAAGATCCGCGACGTGGTCAAACGCGCGATCGAACTGATCGTCGCGACCCAGAACCAGAAGGGTGGCTGGCGTTACCAGCCGCGCGTCAGCGATGACGATCTGTCGGTCACGGTGATGATGCTGATGGCGCTGCGTGCGGCCAAGGATGCCGGCATCGTGGTGCCCAAAGAAACCATCGACCTCGGCATCGAGTACGTGAAGAAGTGCCACAACGGCAAGGACAACGGCAAGGACGGCGGCTTCGCCTACACCCCGGGCGGCGGTTCGGGTTTCGGCCGCACCGGCGCCGGCGTGTTGTCGCTCCAGGTCGCGGGCAACTACCGCGCCAAGGAAGTGAAGGAAGGCGTCGAGTACCTGATGTCGCACAAGCCGGTCGGTGAGTTGCCGGCGGAGAAGGAACACTATTTCTACGGCCAGTACTACGCCGCCATGGGCATCTATCAGGCGCAGAGCGCCGGCGAATGGGGCCGTGCGGCGTGGAATAAATGGTACCCGGCGATCACCAAGGAACTGATCGCCACTCAGCAGCCCGACGGCCGCTGGAGCGGTGGCTTCGACCAGTATCCCACTGCCATGGCGATCCTGGTGCTCGACATCCCGTACCGTTACCTGCCGATCTACCAGCGATGAACGCCTGGCGTCTGCCGCTCCTGCTGGGCGCCCTGCTGGCAGCTCCGCTCGTCGCGGCGGACGCCACGGTGCTCGCCGGTGATGGCACCCAAGCCAAAGGCGCTGTCGTCAGCGACGGCCGTACGCTGAGCGTCGGTACCGCCGCCGTGCCGCTCGATCGTCTGGTCGCTGCGCGGTTCAACGCGCAGGTCGCCAGCCAGATCGATCAAGGCGCGGTGCTTGCCGATGGCGATGTCATCGCCGGCGTGGTCGTCGGTCTGCAGAGCGAGAAGATCGAACTGGCGAGCGACCGTTTCGGCACGCGCACGCTGCCGCTGAACGGCATCGCTGCGCTGGTGCTCGCACCTCAGCCGCTCGCCACTCTCGCACGCATCGCCGACGAACCGGCGGGTGGACGCTTCCTCAACGGCGACCGCTTGTCCGGCAACGTGGTCTTCCTCAATCCCGCCGCCGCCGGCATCAACAACGGCAAACGCATCGTCGAGCTGCCGCGTGAACGTCTCGCACTGGTGCGCACCGGCACCGCCATCACCCAGACCAGCGGAACGGTGCAACGCGTGCGTCTGATCACCGGCGAACGGGTGAGCGGCGTGTTGGTGAAACTCGACGCCACCACCCTGACGCTCAAACACGCGGCCTTCGGCGACCTCGCCATCCCGCTCGCCCTGGTCGCTTCGCTGTGGAGCGAGGGCGGCGCGTTGACGCCGCTCACCACCCTCGCGGCCAAGGTCACCCAGCACGGCTTCCTCGGTCCGGCCTCGCTGCCGCGTGCCGATGGCGCCGGCAACGATGGTCCGGCAATGGTGGTCGGCGGCATGGCCGAACAGGTGTTGCGCGTCCAGGCTGAGAACGAGCTGGCCTACACCCTCGATGGCAGCAGCGACGTGCTGGTAGGCGAGGTCGCGCTCGACCCGCGCGCGGTGGGTCGTGGCAACGCGGTCGTCCAGGTCTTCGGCGATGGCAAGAAGCTGGCGGAGCTCGCGCTCGCCGACGGTGCTGCCCACGTCCTCAACGTGCCGCTCACCGGCGTGCGTGCCCTGGTGCTCAAGACCACCGCCGGCGGCGATGGGCTGACCACCGGCGATTTGGTCACCTGGTCGTGGCCGGTGCTGGTACGCGGCGCGCCGACCGCCGCGCGTTGAGCCCGGCCCACTTCGTCCTGTCGTCGTTCACCACGGTTTCCGGAACCGCCGCATGACCACCTACGTCCGTCTCCTGCTGCTGGTCCTCTGCGGTTTGCCGCTCGTCGCCGCCGATCCCGCGTGGCCGGCTGGTCACGATGGTGCTCAACCGCCAGCGGGTTGGGAGGCACAGGTCGGCGAGGGTGCGAGCGTGGGTTTCGCCAAGGGCGATCTCGTGCTCCAGGCCCAGGCGCAGCGTCATGCGCTGGTGTCGCGCGACCTGAATGCCGACGGCACGGATGCGAAGCCGCTGGTCATCACCGCCGCGGTGGCGGCGGACAGCACACGTGAACTCGGTGGTCTGCCGACCGGCATCGCTTTGTGGTGGGATCCGAACAACGCCGTGCTCATAGGTCTAAGTGGCGCCCAGATGGACGGCGTCGAGCGCTGGGAACCAGGTCGCCGGCGCGGCTGGGCGATGTGGATCACCGAGGGCGCCAGTGGGCGCGCCAATAACGAACAGCTTTACGGCGCCGATGCGCCGGCTCATGTACGCTTGGTGGTCACCAGCAATGACGTGTCGGCGGCGATCAGCGCCGACGGCGTGACGTGGCGGGTGCTCGCCAGCCTGCCGCGCAAGGGCACCGCGCTGGCCAAGCCGCCGGTGCGGTTGGTGGTCGGCCGCGGTCACATCGGCGACGAGGCCGACAAACGCCGTCCGGTGCTGGCCAACGACATGCGCGACCTCGGCTGGAACGACAAGGTCATCACGCGTGTGAGTGAGGTGACCATCAGCAGCGGCGTGCCGGCGCTGCCACGTGCCCGTCTGGTGCCCAAGGCCACCGGCTTCGAGGATCTGCGCGAGGTCGAGCTCGACGCCACCACCGTGGCGCAATGGCATCTGCTCGGACCGCTGCCGCCCTCCGATAAACCCTATGGTATCGAGGAGACCAAGGACATCAGCGGCGGCCTGCCGCTGATCGCCGGTCAGGACGTGCGCTGGAAACCGTACACCGGTGAACGCACGGCTGATCGCCGCGTCCTCAACCTCAAACGCGCCGCCGGCTCGGACCGCGACATGCAGGTGCTCTACGCCGCCGCCATCATCACCGCCGACGCTCCGCGTTGGGAGCGGCTGTGGTTCGACGGCGCGCGGGCACCGACCATCTTCGTCAACGGTCGCCAGGTGGCGGACAAGCGCATGAGTTGGGAGTCCGACATCACGCCCGACCGCTTCGCCGCCACGGTCAAGCTCACCGCCGGACAGAACCTCGTGCTGATCCGGCTCAAGGCCGCGCACGAAGGTCAATGCCGTCTGGCCTTCCGTCACGAACCAGCCATGCCGCTGCAACGCATCGCCGACCTGACGCAGGCGATCGCCGCCTTCGGTATGGATGGCGATGCCTGCGTCGCCGCCTGGCTGGAGATCGGCCAGTGGTGGGAGGTCATCGGGCAACGCCTGTTGGCGACCGAGGCCTTGGGCCGTGGCTTGGAACGCGAAGGCCTCACCGGCGCACAGCTCGATGCGCTATCATTTGCGCGCGCACGCCTGCATGGCGAACTGCGCGATGAGAAGGCCGTGCTCGCCGACATCGAGGAGCTCGCCCGTCGCCGGCTGATGGGTGAGGATGGCGACCGCGCGACCGTGCGCCTCAACCTCGTGCGCCTGTGGGAACGTATGGGTTTTCCCGACCGCGCGCTGGGTGCTGCGGAAGAGCTGATCAAGGACACCACCCTTGACGCAGCGACGCTGGCCGAGGCCGGCCTGGAACGTGCGCGCCTGCGGGTGGTGTTGAAGCAGGAGGCACCGATCGCGGCGGAACTGCGCACCATCGCCGCGCGACTGCCGGCCTCCGATCCGCTCGCCTTCGAGCTGCACCTCGCTGCGCTGCGCCGCGACCGCGATGCCGCCCAGGCGTTGGCCGCCGCCGGCAACGACCGCGCGCGTCAGGCGCGGGTGTCCGGGGTGCAGGCGGCGTTGGCGGAAGAAACGGGTGACGCCGCCGGCCGTATCGCCGCGCTGCGCAAGCTCATTACTGTCAGCGATGGCGAATCGACCTGGGAGAGCCTGTACAGTGAACTGGCCGAGGCGCTCGCCCCGAGCGACCACACCGCTGCCGTCAGTGCCTACAAGAGCGCGCTCGATCGTGCCCCGGCTGCCGCTCATCCGGCGGTGGTCGCCGCACGCAAGGCCGCAGAAGCCGCCAGCGGCGACGCGGCGCTCGGTAAGTGGCGAGCAGCCGCAGCGCAGGCCGCACTCGCCGACAGCGAAGCCGGTGCACGTCTGTTGAGCGAAGCGCTCAAGACCCCGGCCAATCTCCCGAGCGGCGACGGCGAGGCGCTCACCGCGCCGGTGGTCACCGACTTCCACGTCATCGGGCCGTTCCCCAATCCTGATTTCATCTGTTACACCAAACCACCGGTCGATGCGGCGAAGATCGATCTGAACAAGCCGGTGCAGGGCAAACGCTGGACTCGGCCAAGCAAGGAGGCCTACCGCGACGGCATCCTCAATCTCAGTGCGCTCTACGGTGCCAACGACTCCGTGGCCTTTGCCTACCGCGCGATCACGGTGGCGGTGGCGGGCGATGGTGAACTGCTGCTCGGTGCCGACGATGGCCTGACGGTGTGGTTCAACGGTCAGAAGGTGCACGAGGACCGCGACAGCCGCTCGGTGCTGCCTGGGCAGATCCGCATTCCGGTGAAATTCACCGCCGGCACCAACCGCATCCTCTGCATGGTCCAGAACGGCAACGGTGATTGGGGCCTGCACCTGCGCATCGGTGGCGCCGCCACCGGCAGCCGCGGTCTGGCCGAGATCCTGGCGATGCTCGAACAGGATGCGCGCCGTCCGCGCGCGGCCGAAGCGCTGCTCGAGATGATCGGTGGCGAGGTCGGCTCCGACCGCGCCGAGGACGCCGCCGCGCTCACGCGTCTGGGCCTGCGCACGCTCAGCGATTCGCCCGCGGCCCAGGCCAGCATGGTCCGGCGCCTGATCGACGAACGCCGCGACCGCCAGCGTCTGCTCACGGATGTCAGTGGTCCGGTGCGTTGGCTGTTGGCCGCGAGCGAACGCCGCGCCTTCGCCGGGCGCGACGACCTGGTGCGCACGTTGCCGCCAATTGCCGCCCGCCAGCTGCTCGATGTTGGCGATGCTGCTGGTGCAGCGACGGTGCTGACGCGTCAGATCGGCACCAGCTTCGACGCCGACGTGCGCCGTATCGCGCTGCTCGCCCTGGCGGACATCTACCGCCTCGCTGGTTATCCGCAGGCGGCGGCGGAGCGTTACCGTCGCCTGGAACAACGCCCGGATCTCAGCGATGACCAGCGTCAGGCGCTGCGTGATGGTCAGCAGCGCGTGCGTGGCGCGCGTGCCGACGGCGCGGCCTTCCCGGTGTCGCTCGATGCCAACACCCTGATCGCCACCGGCGATCGTGCGCTGAGCGGTGGCGATGCCGCACGCGCGCTGCGGTCCTATCAACGTGCCATCGACCAGTATGGCGACGCGCTGCTCAAGCGCGACGAACGCACCCTGGTCGGCGTCGCGTCGCTGGTCGGTGACAAGCTGCGCGGCCTGGACGCTCCCAGCCTGGAGGCCTACCGCAAGCTCGCCGACCGGCGTGCTGAGGAGGCTCTCGCACGTGCGGGTGGCGATCCCACCGCGCTGGGTGACGTCGCCGTCGCCTACCCCGCCACTGCGGCGGCGGCGTCCGCGTTGCTGCGCATCGCCGACCTCGCACTCGAAGCCGGCCACGGCAACCGTGCCATCGCCGCGCTCGCGTGGCTGTCGGCGGGAGCGGACCGCAAGCTCGCGGTGCAGCTCGACGCCCGGCGGGCCTACGCGCTCGAACTCAGCGGGGATCGGGCAGGAGCCGCGAGCGCGTACGACGCGCTGGCGAAGGACTACGCCGATGTGCCGTTGGTGGTCGCTGGTGCACCGCAGACCACCAAGCAGTTCGTTAGCGAGCGCAAGGCCGCTCTCGCGTCGCAGGCTGGGCGTAGCGGCTGGCCGACCGCCGGTGGTTCGCCCGCGCGCAGCGGTCTGGGCCATGGCACGCCGGTCCCTGCGGCACTGCTGAGCGAGACCACCATCCCGGTGGCGCTGGTCCAACAGGTCGCCGCGCACCGTTTCGCGCCTTCCTCTTACCATCACCTCGCGCTCCAACCGGCGGTGGTCGATGGTGTCGCCTACCTCGCGACTGATGCCGGCACCTACGCGGTGAATCTCGCCGATGGCACGCTGCGTTGGCGCAGCGACGTGGCGGCGAGCGATGCGCCCGCCTTCGCCGGCAACCATGACGGCAGTGTTGGTGTCGCCGATGGACTGGTCGCGTCGCGTGTGCGTCGTGGTGGCGTGCGCGTGATCGAGGTGCGTGAGACCGCCACGGGCGCGCTGCGCTGGGCGAGCGCCACGCTGCTGGGCAGCAGCGATGCCATCAGTCCGCCGGCGGTGACCGACGGGCTGGTCTACGCGGTGTTCAACGAACCCGACAACCGCTCACGCAACACCCTCGCGGCCTTCGATCTGCGCGACGGCACGCTGCGCTGGCGTACGCCGTTGGCGGATGGTGTGGCCAACCTGGTGACCGCGACGCAGCAGGAGATCAACCTCGGTGAACACCTCGCCGCGCCCACCATCGCCGGCGGCGAAGTCTACGTCGCCACCGACATGGGCGGCGTGGTGGCGGCCGATGCCCTCACCGGTCGCGTGCGTTGGGCCGCGACCTATCCGCGTGCGCGTCTCGATCCGCAGGCCAGTGCGTCGCTCATCCGGCGGCTCGCCAACCGCAGCCCGCGTGTGGTGGTGGCGGGCGACCTGCTCTACGTCGCGCCGCGCGACACCCTCGCCCTGCTGGCCATCCGTCGGCGCGACGGTGTGGTGCGCTGGAGCCAGACCTTCAGCGATGCGCACGCGCTCATCGGCGTGGCCGGCGATGCGCTCTACGCCCAGGGCGACGGCATCACCTGCTTCGACGCCGCCACCGGTGCCGAACGCTGGCGCTGGCGCAGCGGCACGCTGCACGGCGTCGCCGGCCTGGGTGCCGGACGGCTTTACGCGTCGAGCGCTGCGGCGCTGATCGAATTGGACGCTGCTGATGGACGTGTCAGCGCGCGTCGTTCATGGAGCGATCTCGGCCAGGGCACGCCGGTGGGTAATGCCATCGTGCTCGGCGACCGCGTGGTTGCGGTGGGCGAGAACCGCTTGGTGGTGCTCGGCAGTGGCGACACCAAGGCGGCGAAACGCCAGCAGATCCCACCGCCTGGGAGCGCGACCCTCGGTACCACCGGTCTGCCAGCGGCACCGTTCGCTGCCCCGCTTGCGCTGCGCTGGAACCTCAGCGCGCCGGCGGCGACAGCGCTGCACCGCGTCGGCCATGCGCTCTACGCCGACCTGGGCGACCGGCTGGTGCGCTTCGGCGATGACGGCGAGAAACTCGCGTGGTCGAGCGACAGCGCCGGCGAGATCGACGCGCTCGACTCGGCCGGTGGCCTGCTGCTGGCGCTGCACGAACGCGCGTTGGTGGCGCGTCGTGCCGATGATGGCCGCGTGGTGTGGACGCAGGCGCTGCCGATGGACGACAGTGGCTTCATCCTCGACCGCGATGAGGAACGTAAACGCGAGCGCCGTGGCGCGGTCCTGCTCAGCGGCGACCAGACACTGGTGGCGCTACGTCCGCTCGGCACCAACGCCGTGACGTTGTTCGACGCCGCCACCGGCAGCCCGCGTGGTCGCCTGACCTATTCTGGAACCCTGGTCGCCTGTGAGGTGGCCGGTGGTCGCATCGTCGGCGTTCGGCACGCGGGTGAGAAGCTCACCATCGATGTGCGCTCGGTGCAGGGCGACGTGTTGTGGAGCGAGGAGATCAAATCGCAGGTACGCGAACCGCGTCGCATCGTCGCCGCGCTCGATGAGGCGCGCACCATGCTGGTCCTGGCCGGTGATCGTCTGACTGCGGCCATCGATGTTGGCGCCAAGCCGACGATCCGCTGGCAGGAAACGCCGGACATCGGCGAAGCGCCGAGCATCAGCTTCTTCAAGGACCGCATCGCGGTGTTCGCCCGCCGTGGCGGTCAACAATGGATGCAGCACATCATCGATCCGGCTACTGGCCGCATCATCGCGTCGGTCGAAACCCAGCGCCGCGATCGTCTGGAAGACGGCGAGAAGCCGATCATCGCCGGCGACCGCTGGATCTCGTTCAACGATCAGAACGATCGTTGGCTGGTGGTCTGCCGCGATCTTGCGACGCCGGACAAACACCTGTGGACCACCGACGTGGGTCACCGCCACCGCAGCGGCATAGTGGGGCGCGCGGTGATCGGACAAACCCTGGTGCTGGTGAGCATCGCCGACGGTCGGCGCTGCATGTGGACCACCATCGAACTGAACAATGGTCGTGTCAGCGGCACCGGCCGGGTCGATGGTATCGAACCCGCGGGGCGCGATGAACGCGTCAACGTGGCGGCGATCGGCAACTTGGTGGTGTGTGCGTCGAACCGCGGTGTGGTCGCTTTAGGCGGCCTGCCGCCGGCAGCCGATCCGCTCAAGGCCGCGTTGGCGAAACTACGTCAGGGCGATGGCACGCCCACCGGCGACCTGTTGCTGACGGTGCAAGCCCCGCCGGAAACGCCGGCGCTGGCGAGCGAGAAGCCGGTGCGCGTCGATGGTCAGCTCAGCGAATGGAGCGGCGATGCCGCCATTGTGATGGATCAGAAACGCCAGGTGCGCGATTCGACGACCTGGAGCGGCCCTGCCGACCTCTCGGCGCGTGCCCGCGTGCAGTGGGATCCGACGTTCGTCTATGTCGCGGTCGAAGTCACCGACGATCGCTGGCAGCCGGCCGTGCCCGGCGCCGATCTTGATGACGGCGACAGCGTGGTGATCGGTATCGATCCCGATCCGACGCGCGACGGTGGTGAAGTGCAGCCACTGGTGGTCGCGGTGGCGCTGGTCGACGGACGCACGCGTCTGGTCCAGCGTTCTGGCGCCGCCATCGGTCACCTCAATGAGGACGAACAGCTGCTAGGCGAGGAGAACCAACGCCTGCAAGCGCGCCTGATCCGCACCGCCACTGGATGGAGCGGTGAGATCGCGGTGCCGTGGACGCTGTTGCGGGTGAATCCCAATGAGCGCCCGGGCGGGCGCACCGACCTGGGGCTGGGCGTGCTGGTGATCGATCGCGACGGCGAACGCAAACAGGCGATCGAATGGGGTGCCGGTCTTTCCGACCGCGTCAGCGATCGGCGTTTCGGTCGCGCCAAGTGCATCGACCTGACAGGTGAGCGCATCGCCGGGTTTCGCAAGTTCATCGACCTGCTCGGCGATCATCCCTACGCGTGGCGTTTCGCCCGCCGTATCGCTGCGACGCACCTTGGCAGTGCCGGTCTGCCCGGCCGCATCGCCGAAGTCGAACGCTACGTCACGGCACAGCCGCAGGCGTCCTCCACCGGTACGGCACTCGCCGAACTGGTGCGCCTGCGCCGCGCGCTCGGTGACGAGGATCCCATCGGCGTGGTCGCCACGTTCGCGGCCAAGAACAAGGTCCCGCCACGTTTGATCGGCGACGGTGTCGGCCCGGGCGACCAGACCGGCAAGCAGGGTCGTGCCATCCGCCAATGGGTGCGGCTCGACGCCGAGCGTCCGCCGCTCGAACTAGTGATCCAGGTGCGCACCAAAGACAGCGACTGGAACCAGCGTGCGTACTGGGGCCAGGACCTTATCCAATGGGGTGATCCGCTGACCACCCAGCGTTGGCCGCTCGGCCCGCTGCCCAAGGTTGGCGTGTGGACGGCGCTGGTGATCCCGATCGCCGCGCTCGGCCTCGACGGACGCGAGATCGACAACCTCGCCTTCAGCGTGCATGGCGGCGATGTGAAGTGGGGTACCACCGAATACCTCGACGGTGACAAGGTCACCACGCTGATCGATCCGGCCAAACCACCGCGTTTCGACCGTGGCGTGCAGAGCGGTGACACTGACGGACGCAAGGCGCACGGTCTTGGTCCACAAGGTGGCGAGGCGACCTTCCGCCTGGCGGACAACGGCGCCATCGCCGTCGACCTGCGCGGACCGGCGGCAACACCGCCGGACAAGGCGCGCCTCGAGCGTTTCGCCCAGGCCGCGCGCCTGATCAGTCGCACCGACGAAGCGTGCGAACTCATGCAGTGGTCGGAGGCGATGCTCACCGGCGAAGGTGCCGCACGTGAGCAGGCGCTGATCGCCCATTACCAGGCGTTCCTCGCCAGCGATCCGCAGACGCCGCAAGCGGCGCGCATGCTGACGCACCTGCGCCAGATGCTCGAACAGTGGACCGACGGCAAGGATCCGGCCAAACGCAGCGCCGCGCTGACGCGCATCGGTACGCTGATGGATGAGGTCAAACTCTCGCGCGAGCAGCGGCGTGCGTTTCACGCCGGCTACGCGCCGGTGCTGACCGAATGGCGCGCCATCGGCTGGTTCGATCCGGGCAAAGGTGCCGCCAACCTGGGTGAGGCCCTGCCGGTCGAACGTGGTGGACTCGACTTCGCCCAGTCGTTCGCACTCGGCGATGGCCGTACCATCGGCTGGAAGGCCGTCACCGGCGACTGGAACCGCGTGACCGTGGGCAAAGCGCTCAGCAGCAAGGAAAAGCTGAAGTGGGGCGTGGCGTGTTTCGCCACCCGCATCGAGGTGCCAGCGGCAAGCGACGCGGTGCTCTACCTGGGCCTGCATGGCCGTGCGGTGGCGTTCATCAACGGCAAGCGCGTCAGCAGCGTGGTCAGCGGTGACGGTCACTTCACCCGCGACGGCATCGCTCTGCCAGTGAAGTTGGAGAAGGGCCTCAACGAGGTGCTGCTGAAACTCAGCGAACGCGACGGCAACCCGCAATTCACCTGCCGCTTCGGCGACCGTTCCGGCAAACCGATCGACGGTCTGGTTGCGCGTCTGCCGCCGGGCGTGATGCGGGCGCAGGTCGACGATGCCACCACCGTGAAACTGATGTTCTCCACCACGCTTGATGAGAAGACCGCGGGCGACCCGGCGTCCTACGCCCTCGATCGCGAGGCCAAGGTCAGCGCGGCGAAGGTAGGCAAGGACCGCCGCACCGTCGCGTTGACGGTCAGCCCACTGAGCGGCACCACCGACTACGCGCTCAGCATCGCCGGCGTCACCAGTGCCGACGGCACGCCGACTGCCCCTGGGACGCGCGTGGCGCTGCGTCCGCCGAGTACAGGTGATCGCGGCCTGCGCGCGGAGTTCTTCAGCGGACGCGAGTTCACCGAACGCCTCGCCTCACGTGTCGATGCCACCGTCGACTTTGCCTGGGAGGACGGCGAACAACCCGATCCCGCGGTGCCGAGCGATGGTTTCTGCGTGCGCTGGACCGGCACGGTGAACATCGCCAAGTCCGGCCGCTGGACCTTCCATGTCACCAGCGACGACGGCTGCCGCCTGTTCATCGATGGCAAGGCGGTGGTCGAAGCGTGGCAGGACCGTGCGCCGACCGAATCGTCCGGCACCACCGAACTCAAGCACGGCAAACACGAGATCCGCCTGGAATACTATCAGGGCGGCTCGGGCAAGGCTGTCCACCTCGCATGGGAAGGCCCAGGGCAGGAGAAGGCCATCATCGCGGCGGAGTTCCTGACGCCGCCGAAGTGAAGTCGCCTGCTGCTAACGTCACTGCACCAACGACTCGAAATACGCCAACATCGCTGCCAATTCCTCCGCCGAGCAGTTGTTCACCAACCCCGGCGGCATCATCGAGTTCTTGTCTTCACCACGTTTGGCGATGTCGGCGGTGGGCAGGTCGCGCACCGCACCGGTGATGTCGCGTAGTTCGATCTGGTCCGCACCTTCACGCGTGACGAAGCCCATGGCGCGGCTGCCGTCCTTCAGATCGAACCACTGGGTGGTGAAACCCTGCGCGACCTTGGCGCTCGGTTTGAGGATGGCCTCCACCAGTTCCGAGCGGTTGTACTGGCGGGAGATCTCGCCCAAGAACGGGCCTTTTTGCGGCAGATCGCGTGAGACCGTATGGCAGGCGATGCAGCCCTGGCGCAGAAACAGTTCCTCGCCCTTCTTGGCGTCGCCCTTGGTGCCGACCGCCACCGCCAACACGTCTTCGTATTTCAGATTGCCGATGACCTTGCCGTCGACCTTCTTGGCCGCGGCCTGGGCCTTGGCCAGTAGCGCAGCGTCATCCTGCGTGCGTTTTTTCGCCAGCTCTTCACTGCTCAGGCCCTTGATCTGCACCTTATGGAAGTCGAGTGCTTCCTGCACCGCGCCAGCGAGGGAGGCGTCGTTCTTCACCGCGGCAAGAAGCGCACCTTCGATCGCTGGGGTTCCGGCCCAAGTCGCGCGCTGAAAGTACGGGCCCTGAAAGTCGGGACGCGTGCCCCACCACGATTTGCGATCCCACTCGCCTTCCAGGTAGTAGAGCCGGACCAACGCGGTGACGATCTTCTGTTTGAAGCCCGAGGCACCGCTGCTCAGTTTTCCGGTCAGGCCCTTCACCGTTTTGGCATCATGCAGGTACTTCAGCGCCCACAGCGCACCATCAATCTGCGCCGGCGTCGACGAGGGATCAACCACGTCCAAGCACGCATCGACGGCACGCAGCTCGATGAGCGTGCGCACCGCGGTGTGTGGGATGATACGTGCGGCACCGGTTATATCCGGCGCGACCGCCGCGAGCGGCAGGATCGCCTTAGCCGCATCGGCCTTGCCCAGACGGCCGAGACCGATGATGGACTGGAGCCGCACGCGTGGGTTCTCGCTTTTGAGCCCAGCGAGGAACGGCTCGGCGCTCACGCCCTTGGTCTGGGTCTTGCGATCGGCGAGCGCACGCAGTGCCCATTCCTGCACCACGGTGTCCGCCGCGAGCGCCTCCAATTCCTTGTTCGCCGCTGCGCCGAGCACCTGCTTGTAGGTGAAGATCGCCGCGACCCGCGCCGGCACCGTGGCAGCGGCATCCTTCATCAGCGCGAGCAGGCCGGTTTTCAGCGCCGGCTTGTTGCCGCGGCGCAGGATCTCCTGCGAGGTCTCCAGCCGCAGCACGCCGCTGCCGGACGCCAAGTGCTTCAGCAGGTCGTCCTCGCCGGCTTTCTTCAGATCCGGGAACGGCTTCGCCTCGCCGGCCTTGAACTGCACCACCGCCCCGACGTTCTCGCCGTTGTAGTTGAACACCGCGCCTTTCCACGACGCGGCGTAGAAACGTCCGCTGCCATCCAGGTCCACATCAGTGACGCGTTCGACCTTGGCCCAGTCGGAGCGTTGGCTGCCCTTGAAGCCTGCGCCATCGGCAGTGACGCCGTTCTGGTAGATGGTCGAGGTGCCCCAGTCGGCGCTCAGCAGCGTCGGTCCGCTGAAGCCAGGCAGACCGGCCTCGTCAACGAACAGCATGCCCACCGCCGAGCCACCACCGAAATCGTGCAGCGGCGGCATGGTTTCTTCGGTGAAGCGTTTGTAGAGCGAGGGGTAGCCCATCTCTGCGCCGTTCACCACGTAGCTCAAGCGGCTGTTCCAGCCGTCGCCGTCGTTGGTGTTGTCGTAAAGGAAGCCATCGAGCAGCGGGCTCATGGCCACGTCGAAGATGTTGCGCGTGTGGCGGACGACGAACTCCAGTTCGCTGCCGTCGGGGCGCACACGAATCACTGCACCGCCGCGCATGGAAAGCTTCGCGCCGTCAGTGCCCTTCGCTTCCGGAAAACCCATGTCGCCGATGGCGGCGTAGAGCCAGCCATCGATACCAAGACGCAGCCCGTTGCTCGCGTGGTCGGCGGAGTGCTGGCTGAGCTTCCAGCCGATATCGAGCACGATATCGGCCTGCTTGTCGACCTTGCCGTCACCATTGGCATCACGGTACGCCGTGATGTTGGGCGGATGCAGGCAGTAGAGCGTGGTGCCATCCCAGGCGATGCCGCGTGGCGAATCCACCTCCGGCACGAACGGATCCGATCGCTCTGCCGTCCCGTCGCCGTCGGCGTCGACCAAGCGCACGATGCGCCCACGTTTAGCATCACGACCTTGCGCCCCGTTGCCGTCGCAGGTGACGAAGACCTCGCCGGTGGCGGTAGCGCACACCTGCACCGGATAGCTGACCAGCGGCGGCTTGGCGAACACCGTGGCGGTGAAGCCGGCGGGGATCTTGGAGCAGTACTCGCTGGGTGGGCCGTGGTCGGCGGCATGCAGAGCAGCACCGGTCAGCAGGGAGAGGACCAGGGTCGGGACAAGGCGGAGGGTCATGGTGTCAAATGTGGTAAGCGGCAACGGGATGTCGCGGTGGACCATCCAGATACGGGCAGTCCGTCACACGTGACAGGCATGATTGGTCCTGTGACCGCTGGTGACAGGTACGGAGCGACTCAGTGGAGCGGTTCGTTCACCAGCGATGAACGGAACGGGGGCTGTCCCCTGGGAGCGCCGGCTGCCAGCCGGCAGAGTGGGACCACGGAGGATTTCCGTAGAAGTGCGTTCGACGGATTACCCCTGGCCGGCTGGCAGCCGGCAGAGTGGGACCACGGAGGATATCCGTAGAAGTGCGTTCGACGGATTGCCCCTGGCCGGCTGGCAGCCGGCGCTCCCAGGGGACAGCCCTCAGCCCGTACGTCCCCACCGCTGCCGCAACGCGTCGAGCAGCACCGCGGCGACGATCACGGCACCGGTGATCACGCGTTTGAGCGGTTCCGACGCGCCCACATTGGCGAGGCCGGTCTGGAGCACGGCGATGATCAACACGCCAAAAAACGTGGCGACGATGGAACCACGGCCGCCCATTAGGCTCGTGCCGCCGATGACGCAGGCGGCGATGGCGGACAACTCCATCCCGATCGCGGCGTTAGGATCGGCGGTCGACAGCCGCGCCGTCTGCATCACCGACGCCAGACCACAGAGCAGGCCGCTGACGGCGAACACCGCGATGGCGTAGGGCGCGGTACGGATGCCGGCCATGCGCACCGCCTCGGCGTTGGTGCCGATGGCGATGAGGTGGCGGCCGAACACCGTGCGCGTCAGCACCACTTGGCCGATGATCACGATGGCGATCGCCGTGAGCACCGCCGGTGACAGGCCGATACCGGTGATTGGCGCGCCGATCCATTCCACTGATGAACCGATGTAGGCGGTCTGCGAATCGGCGACGAGGTAAGCTCCACCACGTGCTGCTTCGAGCATGCCGAGTGTGACGATAAACGACGGGATGCGCGCCCACACACTGATGGTGCCGTTGATCAGGCCACACAGACCCCCGACCAGCAACGCCAGCGGGACCGCGGTGGCGAGCGGCCAACCCCATTTCGTCAGCGCCACGCCCATCACCGCCGCACTGAGCGCGAGCAACGACCCCACCGACAGATCGATGCCACCGACGATCAGCACCAACGTCATGCCCACCGCCACCACCGTGAGGTCGGGAATCTGGTTGGCGATCGACGCCGCGGTCGACGCGCTGGCGAAGGTCGGACTGGCAAGGCTGAAGATCGTGATGAGCGCGAGCAGCGCCGCGGCCATGCCGGCGTATTGCACCACCGAGGCGGGCAGGCGCGGGCGGGCTGATATTGAAGCAGTGGTGCTGGTCATCGGGTCACCTGGGACAAGCAAGGAAGAACGGCAGTAGGGCAAGGACAGTTGCCCCTGGGACCGCGGGCCACTGGCCCGCAGTTCGTCTCGATGCGGGCCAGTGG
>JACDEI010000094.1 GCA_013816485.1 Planctomycetota bacterium | reverse complement strand
TCACTTGCTTAGTTGACATCCGAAGATGCCAACCGGTTTTGGATGGACTCACTTGCGTGAGTCCTGAAATCAGTCCCGAAAGACTGATTCCCTTCTTCTCTTCTCCACGGCTGTTGCGTTGTCAAAGGCACCGGATTTCTCCGGCTTTTCCCGCGTTTTCCCGGGGTTTTTCAACCCCCTGGCTCACGTGCGGGAGGCGCAATATGTAACCCACCCCCTCGCTGTCAAACACGAGTTTTCCATACATCCGCGGGAACGTCCCATCCTTTGGCAGTACAGTAACTTAGGATGAGGCCCAAATTTCCGTGACGTGCCGAATCTGGGCCGACGCGGTCACCTCCGGGGACCCCAAGGGCCCCCGTGAGCGCCTTTCACAAGTCGCTGGAACTCAACGCAGTGCGCGTTTGACGTAATCGAAGTAGGCCTGCTGCCAGGCGGCGATCGCAGCTTCGCGACTGCCCTTCGCCTTGATCATGCCTTCCATGAAGGTGGCGTCGAAAGCCTTGGTGCCGTCTTCGCCGGCCTTCAAACGCTTCCAGTAATCGCGAAAATGAGCGAGGCCGCAGTCGCCGGGTTTGTGTTTGCAGCCATCCTTGCAGGTGCCGAACAACCAGAAGTGCGTCATCGCATAGACTTCGCCGTACTGCGCCGCGGCAATGTGGCCGTAGTGGCTGAGGTATTCATCGACCGGAGCAATCGTGGTGCGGTTGCGCTCGTAGATCTGCTTGAGGTAATCAATGCGGCCTTTCGGCACGCCAGCAACGAATTGGCTACCCTTCACCACGCCAGCCTCGAAGTAGACCGCAAGGCCCTCGTTCAGCCAGGTCGGCACATGCCGACTGCCGTTGCAGGTCATGTGGAGGAACTGGTGCGAGCATTCGTGTGCGGTGACGTGTTCTACCGAGAAGTCATCGCCACCCCATTTGACGCTGTCTTCGTACACAAAAATTGATTGAAGGCTCGGCACGAAGAAGCCACCAACCGATTCTGGGACCGGGAAACCATGCGCCGCTGAGGCCTCCATGAACTCCGGGTGGGTGTTGATGATGTGGATCTCGAACTTGTACGGCGGAACGCTCTCGGGTTCGTAGATGCCGGCATAACCCTTGTAGAGGATCTCCAGGTACTGCGCGTGTTGCAGTAATCGCGCGGGCGACACGTGGCTGGTGATATGGTAGTGGGCGGTCTCGATGTCCCAGCCGTTCTTCCACGCGACCGGCGGCACTTTCCCGCCGGATCCCACGGTTTTCCCCGCCGCATCCATCACCTTGCCGGCCTTGCCCTGGGCTTCCCGCCAGTTGGTCGGCGGGTTCTTGCCCTTGCCGGGCTGGAGGATCTCTAAGGTGTCGATAATCGCCTGATTGTCTGCCGCGCTGAGGCCGCCGGTCAACACCAGGCCGGAATGACGATCGCCATGTTTCACCACCACGGCACAGGTGGACTCGTTCTCACCGATCATCGCAGTGATGTCCTTGATCGCCCACTTCTTGCTGGCGAATGGCCGAGTCGCCGACTCGGCATAATATTCGAATGCCTTCCAGGTCAGTTTTTGTTTGCTCACCGCATCGCCGATCGCTCCCAGATCGGCGCCGGCACCCAGGTCCGCCACCTGGGCGGTGGTCAAAGAGAACGCCCGCACATCTGGCCCCGAACGGGGCGCATCACCAGCGGTCATACGGACGCGCACCAGTTTGCCGTCGACCTCGATGACTTGGACCTCGCCTTCGGCTTCGGCAGACGACGACTGCGGCAGACGAGTGCGACGGAACAGCTCACCTTTGTACTGATCGCGGGTGTAGTAGTCGTAGGGGTAGCGGAACGAGACACCGCCCACGACATCATGGTAGACCCGCCAGCGCATCGCCCATTCGTCCGCGGCCGACAGCAGCGTGAGCAGGGCGAAGCACAGCAGGAACACGGGGCGCAGCAGGAACACGGGGTGCAAACAGGACATGATCGGGACCTCGCGGGGCTGACGTGAGTTTATCCGCGGTCCGGCCCCCGGCGCAAGGGACGCCAGGACGTGATGTAACGCCGCCTGTCTCAGCGCAGCGCGGTTTTGCCCGCTTGACCAGGTTCCTCGCGCACCAGGCGTGGCACCAGGTAGCCGGGCAGACGTGCCGCCACTGCGTTACACAACTCACGCGCCCGTTGGTCGTCCACCAGGAAATGACCCGCACCTGCCACGTGGTCGAGGGCATGCAGGTAGTATGGCAGCACGCCGGCAGCAAACAGCCGTTCGGAAAGCTGCACCAGCACCGCCGCATCATCGTTGACGCCACGCAGCAGGACCGATTGGTTCAGTACCGTCACGCCGGCATCGCGCAGACGACGACAGGCCTGCGCGACATCATCCGCGATCTCCTGCGGATGGTTGGCGTGGATCACCACGACCGGTGCCAGACGTGTTGCCGTCAACCAGCGCAGCAGGTGGTCATCAACGCGACTCGGCAACACCACGGGCAAACGCGTATGGACACGCAGGCGCTCTAGATGCGGGATCGCAGCGAGGTCTTCCGCCAACGCCTGTAATTGGGCATCGGGCAAGGTCAGGGGATCGCCGCCGGACAGCAGCACCTCGCGCAAGGACGCATCGGCGCGGAGGTATTCCACCGCCTCGTTCCACCAGTGGCGACCGCGCGGCAGATCGTGGTAGGCGAAGTGACGACGAAAACAGTAGCGGCAGTGGATGGCACAGGCGCCGGTGGTCACCAGCAGCGCCCGTCCGTGGTATTTGTGCAGGACGCCCGGACGTGGGCCGCAACTGGTCTCGGCCAAGGGATCGGCGCTGAAGCCCGGAAACGGGAGGTCCTCCTCGCCGAGCGGCAGCACTTGGCGTAGCAGGGGATCATGCACATCCCCGCGGCGCATGCGGGCGACAAAACCACGGGGCGCGAGCAAAGGGAACGACCCCGCCGCACGCTCGGCCGCTGCCAGCAGCTCCACGGGAAGCTCCAGCACCCGCAGCAGTTCCGCCGGATCGCGGATGGCCTCGCCCAGTTCCCGACGCCAGCCGGTATCACTGGTGGCGTGCCCGCTAGCGCGCGAGGGACTGCCCGCTAGCGTGTCGCCCTCTATCGGAAACGGGTCGTTCATCGGCTCGGCTCCAAAACCTGCTTCTTCACCTGCTTCTTCCACTCAGTTCCAGCGACGAAAGGAAATATCATGGACACCATGGGCATCGGCGAGGTCGGCAAGGGCAACAAACTCATATTCGACGGCGCGCCGTGGCTGGTTCTGGAAGTGAACTTCGTGAAGCCTGGAAAAGGCAACGCGTTCTACAAGCTGCGAGTGATCAACCTCCTGAGCGGCAACACGCTGGAAAAGACCCTGCGCGGTGGTGAAAAGGTCGAGTTGGCCGACGTCGAAGATCGTGAAATGCAGTACATGTACCACGATGGCACCAGCTTCGCGTTCATGGATCAGACCACCTTCGAACAGGTCTCCGTGTCGGCCAAGTCGATCGGCGACGACAAAGACTTCCTGCTCGAAAACATGATGCTCAACGTGACCCTGTGGAACCAGGAACCGATCGCCATCCGCCTGCCCAACACCGTCCAGGTCGAGGTCGAGTACACCGAACCAGCGGTGAAGGGCGACACCCAGAGCCGCGTGCTGAAGCCGGCCAAGATCAAGGGCACCGGCGGCAACGTCCAGGTTCCCATTTTCGTTGCCATCGGCGACAAGATCACGGTGAACACTCAAACGCGCGAATACTCGGGTCGCGTCAGCAAATAAGATGACCACGCCGGGCAACCGGAACGCACTGGGCAACCGGAGCGAAAGTGAGCAACGCGACTGGCGCCCCACGGCGCCAGTCGGCGTTTTGCGGCAACGTGCTGAGCTGGTGGAGCGCACGCGTGCGTTCTTCCGCGAACGTGGCGTGCTCGAAGTCGACACGCCAGTGTTGCAAGGCGGCGCGAACCTCGATCACGGGGTGGTGCCGATGCGTGTGACCATCGGCAGCGAGGTGCGTTTCCTGCCCACCAGCCCGGAACATCCGCTCAAACGCTTGGTCGCCAGCGGTTGCGGCGATGTGTGGACCTTGGCACCGGCCTTCCGTGCTGGTGAACGTGGGCAGCGGCACGCGCCGGAATTCCGCATGCTCGAATGGTACCGTCTCGGCTGGGATGACCGGCGGCTGGCGAGCGAGGTCATCGCCCTGTTGGCGACGCTGACCGGGTGGAGCGACGAACACGGCATCATCACCTGGCGTGACGCCTTCCGCACGTATGCCGGCATCGATCCGCTCACGGTCGATGATGCCACCCTCATTGCCCGCCTCGGTGCCGATGCCGTGGTCGCCAACCATGACCGTCGCATCGCTCTCGATCTGTTGTTGACGCGCGACATCGAACCGCGACTCGGTCGTGGGCGCTGGACCGTGCTGACCGACTACCCGGCAGACCAGTGCGCCCAGGCGCGCATCCGCCACGCTGGTGACGGCACACCGGTGGCCGCACGCTTCGAGATCTATCGCGACGGCATCGAACTGGCGAACGGTTACCATGAACTGCTGGATGGACGCGCGCTGCGTGGTCGCCTGGAACAAGAACTGGCTGCGCGCAGTTCCGACGAACAGCTGGACGAACGGTTCCTTGCGGCGATGGCCAACGGACTGCCGGACTGTGCTGGTGTCGCGGTTGGCTTCGATCGGGTGGTGATGTTGGCACTCAGCCTGCCGGATGTTGGCGCAACCCAGGCCTTCACCTGGGGTGATGCCTAACGCTCCTGCAACACCGTCCAGCGCACCAGGGTGGCCTTTTGTTTCAGCCAGGAATTGTCCGAACCCGGTGGCAGGATGAGCACCTTTTCTGCTGCTGGATCGGCTTCGATCCACGTTCCTTCGCCAAGCGCCGCGACTACGTGAACGCCCCCAAGAATGGCGAAATCCCCCGGAAAATATCGGTTCTGCGGACATGTCGCGAGATTCGCCACATCACCAAGATGAACGGTGGTTCCACGATCGAGCTGTCCCATCGCCAACGCTGATTGATCGAACCACCAGAGCGACAGCGCACGGCGGATCGCACCGGCATCAAGATGGGCAAAAGCGTAGGACCACTCGGCGTCCATGCGCGCCCGTCGCACCAATCCCGAGCAATCGATGCCCACCGCATTTTCGCCACCCCAGACATAGGTGACGCCTTCGTACCGTCGCAATGCCGTCACCATACGGTCACGCAAATCCTCGCTGTCGACCACCCGCCCAGGCAACAATAGCACCAACCCGACCGCCAACGGCAGGCCTGCCACCGCCCAACGCCATCTGCGTTGCGGCCACACCAGCGCCAACGCGGTAGCCCACAGAGTAAACCCAAGCGCCAACATCGGCAGACGGATCATAATCGAATTGATCGGGTAGAGCGCCAATCCTACCAACACCGCAACCTGCCCTACCACCAGCAACCACATCAACCGGCGCTGGACGATAGTAGTCATCCGTTAGGCCGGCCGTGGTCGCCGTAATGGGTCGCTCAGCGTTTTGACGGCCTCGGTTTTGTCGCCGGTACCGTCCTGCGTCTGCTGCAGCTTCACCCGCTGGGTGAATTGCCGCAGTACCTTGTTCGCCAGGGCGATGTCGGCGACCCGATGCTTCAGATCACAGGTGCAGTTGTAGATCAGCGAGTCGAAGGTGATGTCGCCGGTGGTCTGGAAGCCACGACGGTCGTTCGCTGCGATGGCCTTGAGCAGCGTGCGCTGGCTGACCAGCGGATCCTTGATGCCACGCAGCGCCCACACGAAGGGATGGGTGCCGGTGACCACCTCATAAACCATGATCGCCCACGAGTAGATGTCGCCGCGCATGTCGACCAGCGTCTCACGTTCGCCGGTCAGCGCGTAAAACGCCTGCTCCGGACTGGAATATTTCGGCGTCAGCAACACCGCTTCTTTGCTGGAACGACGTGAACGCCAGCGGGCAATTCCGAAGTCGGCGATCTTCCCCTGACCGGGTGCAAAGATCAAAATGTTCTGCGGCTTGATGTCGCGATGCGCCACTTGGTGGTCGTGCGCTTCCTTGATGCCGTCGGTCGCACGGCACAGCGCTTCCAGCAGGCTGACGCGATCGAACCCAGGCATGTGCGTGCGGCCCTTGAACACGCGGTCGAGCGAACCGAAACGCGCGCGTTCGGTAATCATGAACGGCAGGATGTGCACCGGGAAGAATTCGCGCAGTTCCTGCGGCAGGTCGTCGGGCACTTCAGCATCGCCGTATTCAATGACCTGCAGGATCGCATTGCTGCGACGCGAGAGGATCATGGTCTTCTCGCACTCGACCTTGAACGCGCCGAAGGCGGAAACCGCGTCCTCCAACTCATCGACCATCGGGACGAAGATCTTCACCGCGACCTCTTCGCCGTGGTAGAATCCGCCGTAGACAACGGTCTCTTTGCTCGCCTTCGCAATCGGCTCGACCAGTTGAATCTGCTGCGAGAGGAACAGCTCCTTCAGCGTCGCTTCGAAGGCGGCCTGATGCAGGTTGCGGCGCCGCAACAAGTCGTTGGTCGCCGGACCCGCCGTGGTGGTCTCTAGATGATCGCCGTCGCTCCAGTCGTTCATGAGCGTGGGAGTGTCGCCGCTCGGTGGAGCGGGACAACCACTTCGCCGCGACCCCTGCGAAGGGCCTTGGGAGCGCTTCCCGTCGCACCCGAGATGCGACGCATCTTCATCAGGAGCACGTGGTTGGAATGCAGCCGAAGTCGCAGCGTAGCCGCTGAACGCATCCACCAGGCCAGCCCGCGCCAGAGCTGGTCAACCGCTCCACGGCCACCCGGCACCGGCCCGCGGTAGGTCAGGTAGCGGCGACGGTGCGGCACACCCAGGTTCACCCGCCAGCGTCCCGCTGCGCTTCCAAGGCGGACGGTCACGCACCGTGGGCCGGTTCCCAGGATCAGATCCGCGTGCAGCGGTCCATGACCGCGGTGCAGCAGCAAACTCGCTGAAACCCAGGGCATTCAGGCGATCGGACGATGACGTGCCTGCACCGCGGCGACGCCTCCGCCCACCGGACCGTCACCGGCCATCGCGGCCTGCCAGGCGGGCTCGTCCAGCACCGTCGATTCCTCCATCAGCATGACCGGAATGCCGTCGTCGACGCGGTACGAACGCCGGGTCGCGGCGTCGGTGGAGACCAACCGTCCCCCTATGTACTTCAGTGGCATGCGTGCCTGCGGACACACCAAAAGGTCGAACAAGTCCTGATCAAATGGCAACTTAGAGAGAACTTCGGACATGGGATCAGGCCTTCCGCAGGAAGCCGCGCTGAGGGCGGCGGCGTTTGCATGACTTGGGGGGGTGCCGTAGGGTTTCCCCCCCATGGGATCAAGCCCGAACGGTGTCCTGGCCAGCGCGCGGCACGTTACGATTGTCGGTCATAACAGTCAAATCGTCCCGACCGTCGGATTTTTCGTCGGGGGGGCGATGGCTGTTCGCGTTTACACGACGCGCACCGACGTGGAGGCCGAGCTCGCGCCGTATCCCGGCGTCCAGGTCACGGTGCTGCCCTCGTACGAGCACGCGCCCCCCGACCTGCCGGAACCGCCGTATGTGGTCGCGGTCGATGTCGACGATGATGCGCTGCAGATCCGCTCGTGGTTGCCGCCGACCACGGCAGTGTTCATCACCGGCAGCGAACAACGTCGCCGCTCGCCACTGCACGGCTTCCTCAGCCTGATGCCGTCGAAAACCACCATGCGCCGCGGACTGCTGCGTCGGCTGATGGTGCTCAAGCGCGTCGACCTGCTGATGAACCTGGCCCGTACGGCCAAGCGTCCGCTGATCCTGATGTACTCCAATCCGGACCCCGACGCGATCGGCGCGGCCCTGGGCTTGGCGACCATCTGGCGCGCGACCGACCACGATCCGCTGATCCGCTACACCGGCGAGGTCCAACGCTACCAGAACAAGCTGCTGCTGAGCTACCTGAAGGAACCGATCGAACGTCTGAAGGATGACGAGTTGGAAGAGGCCGACCTCATCGCCGTAGTTGACGCCCAACCAGGCTTCTGGCGCGAGAACCCGCCCAAGGCGCAGGTGGTCATCGACCATCATCCGCGGCGCGAAGACACCCAAGCGCTCTATATCGACCTGCGCGAAGGCTACGGTTCCACCAGCACCATCCTGACCGAGTACCTGATCGAAGCCGACCTGCCGATCAGCAAACACCTCGCGACGGCGCTGATGTACGGCCTGACCACCGACACCGATGACCTCAACCGCCACGCCGGTGCCGCCGACATCCGCGCGTTCGACGAACTGCACCACCGCGCCGACCACCACTTCCTCACCCGCCTGGACAAGGCGCAGGTGCCGATGTCAGTGCTCGACCACATCGCCTGGGGCATCAGCCATCGTGTTGTCGTGCGTGATCTGATTCTGATCCACTTCGGCGAGGTCCCCACCGCCGACATCATGGTGCAGACCGCGGATCAATTGCTGGTGACCTACGGCATCAACTGGACGGTGTGCGCCGGCGTGAAGGACAAAACGTTGGTCGTGATCTTCCGTGGTGACGGCCACCGTCAGGACGTCGGCAAACGCGCGGCACTCGCATTCGGCAAGATCGGCAGCGCCGGCGGCCACCGCACCATGGGCCGCGCCGAGATCCCCCTGCCCGAGGGCTTCGACGAACTCGACAGTTGTGATATCCTGGTCGACAATCTGTTCCGCAAGATGAACCAGAAACGCCGCGCGCGTTTTGTGCGCCGATTGAAGGCGCATCTCAAAGGCGAGGGGCCGGACGATCACGAGGAATTTGAGTTCGCGACGTGAGGTGAGGGATGGACGACAGCACACCACGTCGGAGCAGGTTGCGTGGATGGTGGGGCATTGGCGCGACGGTGCTCGTGCTGCTGATCGTCACCCTGGTATTGGCGTGGTGGTGGTATCAGAGCACTGCGGATCTCGTGGCCGTCCGTGCAGAAGCGAAAACACGCAGCATACCGTCGACTTGGGCAGAGAGCGGGCAGTCATTGTCACCTCCTGATCAGATCGCTGCGTTTGAGCGCATCTTCGTCCTGTCGTCCTCTCTGGAGAACTACGAGACCAAGGCCTTGCTCAGCAAGGCCGTTCCCCCACCTCTACGACTGAAACCCTTTCTGCCGATTCCCCAGGAAGCCTACGATCACCACGCGGGCCTGGATCCGATGTTGCTCGCGGAGATGCTCGCGCTCATCGATGGCTTGCCGTGGAAGCCGGTGGTGTTGCACGGTGAACGCACGGTCAACACGCCCCTGATCGGTGTGCAGAAAGGTCGGCAGGTTACCCGTCTGCTGAGTGAACGGATCCTACTGGCCCCACGCGAACAGCTCCCCACGGAGGTGCGACGGTGCCTGCATTTTCTCAGCGCCCTGGAACAACGGTCGCTCGTGGAATTATTGATCATCGATTCGCTCCTGGCTCTTGCCACGGAGCGAATCGCGGGGCGGTTTGTCGACCTGAAATCGGGAATGCCAGACTTGGCCGACCTGCTAGACCAGATGGCGGGTAACTGCTCAGAAACCAGTGGTGCCTTTAGCGTCTCAGCATCGCGCCGGGGCCAGTTTCTCGCATGCTTTCGCGACGAGGTCAGCAAGTGGCGGTATCAGGTTTGTTTTCTTGATCCGGTCGCCGA
>JACDEI010000045.1 GCA_013816485.1 Planctomycetota bacterium | reverse complement strand
CTAAGCGCTCAGTCCCGGCACCACCCGGGTGCCTCCTTCTCGCTGGCACGACGCCATTATAGCAACACCATCACCAACCACAAAAATAACCTAACCCCGGTGTCAATTTTTCGGGGGGAAGATCACTCCGAAATTTTCTTCAGCAACGTTACGAGTTGATCTCCAAGGTCGGGGAAACCGAAGAATCTTTTGTCATTGACGAACAGTGAACCTGCGAACTGGCTGCCAGTCGAAGGGGGCCCGACAGCAACCGACAGAACATCGTTGTACCTGCATTTTCTGATCTTTATTTCATCGCCGACCCTTCGATATCCGACCACAGACTTATGGGTAAAAACCAAGATGTCCGTGACTCGTCCCGTAGTTACCGCAGATAATGAAAAGACTGCGCGCTGAGGGGATAGCGCGCCGCCTAACGTCTTCCCCAACCATGACTCAATCTCACTGGTCATAGTCACAGGTGATTCGGCGAACATGCTAGTTTGATGGCCAGAAACGTAAGAGTTCCATAGGCTGGCAATGGCGTCTCTCCCAACTCCAAAGTCTAGAAGGAACCTCTCTTTGCAGGAAGGGCATCGAACTGATTTAGGGATGCGCTTCGACGATGCCGATCCTCTATGTTTACACTTTGGGCAATTGATCTGCATAGCCGAGCCCTCGCAAGGGAAGATAACCGACCCTGGTCCTTAGGCAAAGGTTCTGCCGATACTCTACCAATCTGCTTGTGCGACTTCCTAGCAATGGCTCCCTGAATCTCTGATCGCTTAAACACCAACGCCCGCGGGGAATCCCCGCGGGCGTCGTGTTTTCACCAATGACCCAATCGCTCAGTAGCGATAGGTATCGCCCTTGTAGGGACCCTCAGGCTTCACATTGATGTACTCCGACTGCTTCGGCGACAACACCGTGAGCTTGGCGCCCAGCTGTTCCAGGTGCAGACGCGCGACCTCTTCGTCGAGGTGCTTGGGCAGCAGGTAGACCTTCTTTTCCAGGTTCTGGTGGTTGGTGAAGAGCTCGATCTGCGCCAGGGTCTGGTTGCTGAACGAGTTCGACATCACGAACGAGGGATGACCGGTGCCGCAGCCGAGGTTCACCAAGCGGCCCTTGGCGAGCATGATCAGGCGCTTGCCTGGTTTGCCGTTGCGGCCGGGCCAGATGACGTGGTCGACCTGTGGCTTGATCTCTTCCCAGTCGAGGTCCTTCAGACCAGAGACGTGGATCTCGGAATCGAAGTGGCCGATGTTGCACACGATGGCGTTGTGCTTCATCAGGTCCATGTGACCGCGGGTGATGACGTCGACGTTGCCGGTGGTGGTGACGAAGATGTCGCCGAACTTGGCGGCGTCTTCCATGGTCACGACCTGGAAACCTTCCATGCACGCCTGCAGCGCGCAGATCGGGTCGATCTCGGTGACGAACACCGTGGCGCCCTGGCCGCGGAAGGCCTGCGCGCAGCCCTTGCCGACGTCGCCGTAGCCGCAGACCACGGCCTTCTTGCCGCTGATCATCACGTCGGTGGCACGCTTGATGCCGTCGATGAGCGATTCACGGCAGCCGTAGAGGTTGTCGAACTTCGACTTGGTCACGCAGTCGTTGACGTTGATGGCGGGGAACTTGAGCGTGCCCTTCTTGACCATCTCGTAGAGGCGGTGCACGCCGGTGGTGGTCTCTTCGCTAACGCCAACGATGCCCTTGGAGATGCGCGAGTAGAACGTGCGATCCTTGTTCAGGGTCTTCTTGATCGAAGCGAGCAGCACGCCCTCCTCTTCATTGTCCGGCTTCTTCAGCAGCAGCTTGGGATTCTTTTCCGCGTCGCTGCCCAGGTGCACCAGCAGCGTGGCGTCGCCGCCATCGTCGAGGATCAGGTTCGGGCCCTGGCCGCCGCCGAAGTCGAACAGGCGGTGGGTGTAGTCCCAGTATTCTTCCAGCGTCTCGCCCTTCTTGGCGAACACCGGGGTGCCGGCCTTGGCGATGGCGGCGGCGGCGTGGTCCTGGGTGGAGTAGATGTTGCAGCTCACCCAACGGACCTGCGCGCCGAGCGCTTGCAGCGTCTCGATCAGCACCGCGGTCTGAATGGTCATGTGCAAGCTACCAGCGATGCGCGCACCCTTGAGCGGCTGGGCCTTGGCGTGTTTGCGGCGGATGGCCATCAGGCCTGGCATCTCGTGCTCGGCGATGGTGATCTCGCGGCGGCCCCAGTCGGCCAAGCCGATGTCGGCCACGAGGTAGTCGGTGGCCAGGTCGGGTGCCTTAACAGTAGGGGCGGAGGGAGTCGCAGCGGGCTTAGCCATGGGGAATTCCTTGTATCGCTGCATCGTGATGGATCGATGTCTTCCGCAAGCGACACTTGGGGAGGGCTGTGCGGCGGCCACTGGTTGGGTGGTCGGCTCGGTAACCGCAGAGGCGCAGAGGTAGGAGGAGGGCCGCAGAGCCGAAGCAGCAAGGTCCAAAACAGGCTGCCGGGCAGCTGTTTCTCTGCGGCCCGCCTCCTACCTCTGCGACTCTGCGGTTCGTTGTCCCGGCCTCATTGACCGGTGCTGCCCTTGAGTTGTGCCCATCCGCCACAGGATGCGCCGCCCCATGGCCACGCCCCGCCGCATCTACCGCATCTACGAAAAGCTGGCGCAGAACGCCGAGGAGATCCGCGGCTTCGTCGCGGCCAAGGGCGAGAAGTCCGGCACGCTCGACCTGCTGGTGAAGGGCGACCGCGCCAAGCTGCTCACGCGCTGGGCCGAGGAGATGGACGAGCTCTGCGGCGTACTCGATGGAACCCACAACGATTCGTACCTGATGGAAGCGACCCAGACGTTCTACTGGGCGTCGCTGTTCGCCGTCAGCGGTGGTGTGACCTGGGAGCAACTCAACTTCAATGACGTGCGTCGCCAGGCAGCCACCACCAAATTGGACGACGTACCTGCGGTGCGCGCGGTGATCGCCCGCATCCTGGCGATGGCGCCCGAAACAGTGAAGCCGGAGAAGCTCTTCCTGGTATGGAATGCCACGGATTGGATCTACCGCCGGAAGACGCTGGAGGACAAGCAGTGGTCGTTGGAACAGCTCATGGAGGCCGACCTCCAGGACATGAAGAAGCGCTGGTACCTGGAAGCGATCATCGCCGAGATCGCGGACTGATCTTTCCCAGGGGACAGCCTCTTGTTCCCGGGGCCACCGCTACGCTATCGTCTGTGCATGCCCTGCGACCTCCTGGTCTTCGCTCCCCATCCCGACGATGCCGAGATCCATTGCGGTGGGACCATCGCATCACAGGTGCGCCGTGGTGTGAGCGTGGTCGTCATCGATGCCACGCGCGGTGAACTCGGTAGCCGCGGCACACCCGAAACACGCGCCATCGAAGCTGCTGCATCAGCGACGTTGCTGGGACTCAGCGCGCGCGAAAACCTCGCACTCACCGACGGTGCGATCCCGCATGACGATCCAGCGGCGCGTCTGCTGGTGATCGATGCGATTCGTCGTCACCGTCCATCGACCGTGCTGTGCATCAGCGGCCACGCCCGGCACCCCGATCATCAAGCACTGGCGACGCTGGTCGGCGGTGCGGTGAAGGCGGCGGCCCTCCATAAGCTCACCACGGCAAGCGGAGCGCCGGCCATCGCCAACGTGCGGTTGTGGTTCTATGAAGCCGAGCTGCCGCTTTCCCCCTCCTTTCTGGTGCCGCTGACGGCTGCTGACTGGCGCATCAAACTGGAAGCCGTGCGTTGTTACGGCAGCCAGCTGCATCGGGCCGGCAGCAAGGAGCCCGCGACCTCCATCGCCGATCCGAAGTTCCTCGACTGGATCGACGCGCGCGGTCGCGTGTGGGGTCATCAGGCCGCAGCCGAATACGCGGAAGCCTTTGTCGGACCTGAAGCTCCGCGCCTGGGTGACCTCCGCGGCATCTGATTCGCCGAAGCGCTAACACGCGCCTGGACGGAAATTGCGCGCCTGCGCAGCGCAGTGGCGGCGCGCGGCAGCAGCGGCTGATTACTGCAACACCATGCAGCGTATCGCAACGGCACGGCAAACGCTTTTCTCACTCGTCGGGCGATTCACCCCCCGCCCAAGACGAGGAAGTGCTTCATGATCTCGCAGAAAAATCTGGTTGTCATCGGCAATGGTATGGTCGGGCATCGTTTCCTCGAACTGGCAGTCGAGGCCGGCCTCAACCACAGCTTCAACATCATCACCTTCTGCGAAGAACCGCGCTACGCCTACGACCGCGTCTACCTCTCCAGCTACTTCAGTGGCAAGACCGCCGAAGACCTCTCGCTGCTGTCCAAGCCGGACTACTACCAGGCCAACGGCATCCATGTGCATCTGGGCGACAAGGCCACCCTGATCGATCGCGCGGCAAAGACGGTCACCTCCGCAAACGGCGTGACGCTGAGCTACGATGTGCTGGTGCTCGCCACCGGCAGCTTCCCCTTCGTTCCGCCGATTCCGGGCAACGACGCCAAGGGCTGCTTCGTCTACCGCACCATCGAAGACCTCGACGCGATGAAGGCGTGGGCCGCGAAGTGCACCACCGGCGTCGTCATCGGTGGCGGCCTGCTCGGCCTGGAGTGCGCGAGCGCGCTCAAGAACATGGGTCTCAAAACCAACGTCGTCGAGTTCGCGCCACGCTTGATGACCGTGCAGGTCGACGACGGCGGCGGCGCGTTGCTGAAGAACAAAATCGAATCGCTCGGCGTGAAGGTGCACCTCAACAAGAGCACTACCAACATCGCCAAGAAAGACGACGGCACGGTCGACAAGCTGGTGTTCGCCGACAAGAGTGAACTGCCGACCGAGATGGTGGTCTTCAGCGCTGGCATTCGCCCGCGCGACGAATTGGCCAAGAGCAGCGGCCTCCTGATGGGTCAACGCGGTGGCGTCGTCGTGGATGACAACTGCCGCACCAGCGACCCGGCAATCTTCGCCATCGGTGAAGTCGCCCTGCACCAGAACCGCATCTACGGCCTGGTCGCCCCAGGCTACCACATGGCCAAGGTCGCGGTCGACGCCATCGGCGGGGCACCAAAGCCGGCGACCTTCACCGGTTTCCACATGTCGACCAAACTCAAGCTCATGGGCGTCGATGTCGGTTCGTTCGGCGATGCGTTCGCCGCGACGCCGGGCAGCCACGTGGTCGCCTTCACCGATTCGAAGAACGAGGTCTACAAGAAGCTCGTGCTGTCACCGGATCGAAAGACCCTACTCGGCGGCATTCTGGTCGGCGACGCGTCGACATACGGTTCGCTCCACCAGTTCATGCTCAACAAAGTCGCTCTGCCACCCAACCCGGAGGACCTGATCCTGCCGGTGCGCGACGGCGGCAAGCCGGTGGGCATGGGCCCCGAGCACTTGCCCGACGCAGCAACCATCTGCTCCTGCCACAACGTCACCAAGGGCACCATCTGCGACGCGATCACGCAGCAGAAGTGCATGGAAGTCGGCGCGATCAAATCGTGCACCAAGGCCGGCACCGGCTGCGGTTCCTGCGTCACGCTGATGAAGGACATCCTGAAATACGAGCTGAAGAGGGCCGGCGTCGAGGTGAAGAACCACGTCTGCGAACACTTCCCCTACTCGCGCCAAGAGCTCTACAGCCTCGTACGTCTGCACAGCCACAAGACCTTCGAAGCGCTGATCGCCGCACACGGCACCGGCCTTGGTTGCGAGATCTGCAAACCCACGGTCGGTTCGATCCTCGCCAGCGCCTGGAACGACCACATCCTGGAAAAGAAGCACGCCCCATTGCAGGACACCAACGACCGCTTTCTCGCCAACATCCAGCGCGACGGCACCTACTCCGTGATCCCGCGCGTGGCCGGCGGCGAGATCACCCCCGACCAGCTCATCGCCCTCGGCGTGGTGGCGAAGAAGTACAACCTCTACTCCAAGATCACCGGCGGCCAGCGCGTCGACCTCTTCGGCGCGCGCGTCGAGCAGCTCCCGTTCATCTGGGAGGAACTCATCGCCGCCGGCTTCGAATCCGGTCACGCCTACGGCAAAGCCCTGCGCACGGTGAAATCGTGCGTCGGTTCTACCTGGTGTCGTTTCGGTGTGCAGGACGCCGTCGGCTTGGCGATCACCGTCGAGAACCGTTACAAGGGCCTGCGTTCACCGCATAAGCTGAAAAGCGCGGTCAGCGGCTGTGCGCGTGAATGTGCCGAAGCGCAGAGCAAGGACTTCGGCATCATCGCCACCGACAAGGGCTACAACCTCTACGTCTGCGGCAACGGCGGGATGAAACCCCAGCATGCGCAACTGCTCGCCGCTGATCTGAGCGAAGCCGAGGTCATCAAGTACACCGACCGCTTCCTGATGTTCTACGTCCGCACCGCCGACCGCTTGGAACGCACCGCGTGGTGGTTCAACAAACTCGACGGCGGCATGGACTACCTCAAGGACGTGATCCTCAACGACAAGCTCGACATCTGCGCCGAACTCGAACGCGAGATGCAGCACGTGGTCGACACCTACCAGGACGAGTGGAAGACCGCCGTCAACGATCCCCAGAAGCGCAAACAGTTCCGCGCCTTCATCAACAGCGACGCCGCAGATCCGAGCGTAGTCATGGCCAGCGAACGCGGCCAACCGCGTCCCGCGACCTGGGATGAGAAGGTCGAGATCATGTCGACCCTGGTTCCCACCTGATCCGTCGTTGACGTCGCCCGCCCCAGCCCTCACCGAAGAACCCGCCCATGAACACCGCCACTGCTCCCGCCGAAGCCTTCAATGCCGTCGCCACCGCCGCGATCTGGACCACGGTCTGCACCCTCGACGACCTCATCCCCCGCACCGGCGCCTGCGCCCTGGTGCGCGGCAAGCAGATCGCCGTCGTGCGCCCCAACGACAGCGACCAACTCTACGCCCTGAGCAACTACGACCCGTTTAGCAAAGCCTTCGTGATCTCCCGCGGCATCGTCGGCGACAAAGGTGGCATCCCGAAGATCACCTCGCCGATCTACAAACAAGGCTTCGACCTGCGCAGCGGCCAATGCCTCGATGATCCCACGGTGAAGCTCCCGACCTACCCGGTCCGCGTCGTGAACGGTCAAGTCGAACTACTCGCCTGACCGCCGGGTTCCGCCTCATCGACATCACCCAACACCCCCGGCCACACACCGGGGGTGTTGTATTTCATGCTTCCCCGCACGAGCGAAGTAACCACAGATCCGATCGCGCGCCGCGCGATACGCCGACACCGTCGGCGTCAGGCCGAAGGCCTGCGGATCGGCCTCCCGTCAGTTGCTGATTCCCCGATAAAATCCCCCGTCCCAGCAATCCGGCCGGGTGCAGGGGCGGCAGCCCTTGCCAGGCGTAGCGGACAGAGTCCGCGAACAACAATCCCCCGAGGCGGCCTGCGCCGCCGAGCGGGGACGAGGCCCCGAGCGCGCAGCGCGAGAAGCCGACGCAGTCGGCGTCAGGCCGAAGGCCTGCGGATCGGCCTCCCGTCAGTTGCTGATTCCCCGGTAAAATCCCCCGTCCCAGCAATCCGGCCGGGTGCAGGGGCGGCAGCCCTTGCCAGGCGTAGCGGACAGAGTCCGCGAACAACAATCCCCCGAGTGCGCCTGCGCGCGCGAGCGGGGACCAGGCCCCGAGCGCGCAGCGCGAGAAGCCGACGCAGTCGGCGTCAGGCCGAAGGCCTGAGGGCCGCAGCTACTTAGCCTGCTGCCAACAGATCGATCCCTTGTCGCCGTCCTCATCGACAAAGACGTAGATCACCCCGCCATCCCCCAACTTGTAGTCCACCAGGTCCGACGTGAGGCGGTGATGAAAGCGCTGCGGACGACCCATCAGCACGTCCATATCGAGCGGAGCATTGGCCCACAGGGGGTAGCCGCCGACTTTGGAGCAGTCACACCCCAGTTCATCCACCAGGTCGACCCACTTGTCCGAGGCTGCCATGTCGAGACCGGTCGCATCGACATCGAGGTCTACCGGCTCGTCGATCTCATCGCCGTAGGCGACCCGCATGCCCTTCCAGTCGCCGGGGCAGACGCCGTGGATGGTCGAGAGATGGACCTCCGACTTGGGCGCGATGATCACGGCGTTGTCACCCTTGTGCGGCAGATTGTCGAACGACTCGAAGGGATCCGAGCGATCCATGAAGCTCAACACCATCAGCTCGCTATCATCGGCGAGCGGCAGCGCTGACACCAAAGCCATGGTTTTTCCCGTGCGTTGACCACGCGGATGTTTGACGCCGCGCTTCACATGCCCACCGAGTTGACCAATGGAGATCGTCGGGTTGGGAGCGCGGACTAATGGACGGCTGATCATGAAGCACCTCGTGGTGTGAGCGGCGCAGCGTACAACCATTGTGCTCTTGGCAATTCCACGAACGCATTCTTGGCGCTTCGAAGCTCGTGCATCGCTGCTCCGCAGCGGACAGACAACCATGTCGGCGATGAACACCTCAGTTCGCTCTGCCATGCGTTCATCACCCGCCATAGCAACATGGCCAAAAAAGAAATTGCGAGTTGAGAAACACTCGTCTATATTCTCCGTCGGAAACCATAACCCCAAGGAGAGCATTCAATGCCCGCCAAGAAGAAGGCCGCCAAGGCCAAGAAGCCAGTTGCCAAAAAGAAGACCGCCAAAAAGGGCGGTAAGAAGAAGTAGGCAGCTCCCTGCCGACGGCGCACCATCTGGTGTCAACCGTCGGCAGGGGACTATCACGCTGAGCGAGGCTCGTCCTCTTCAACGTGAACTTCAACAGAGAGCGCCGCGTACTCCGCGGCGCTCGACTGCTTCTAGGCGACACCATCTTTGATGATGTCGATCAAGGGCAGTCCCACCAATAACGTTCCGAGTCCTTCCACCTACCTTGCGCCTCAGCGAACTCGTTTCGCGGATGAGCAACACGGTGTCGGGAACGGGGTCTTCGGGGAAACCTGACGACCTCCCGCGACGATCGAGTCTGGCAGGCCCGGTCTGAGGAAAGGAAGCGCGCCCATGTACCTGAGGGTCTCCCTCACGGACCGCTGCAATTTGCGGTGCGTCTACTGTCTTCCTGAACACGCGCAGTTTGCGTCGACGCGCGCCACCAGTGGCGAGCTACGGCGCCTTATGGCCTTGGTATGGGCTGCGGCGAAGGTTCGGAAAATTCGCCTAACTGGCGGTGAACCAACGCTTTGCGACGATCTCCCCGAGTTCGTTGCGCACGCTCGTTCGCTCGTCGACGTGGTCGGCCTGACTACCAATGGCGTGTTGCTCGAACCCATGCTGCCGCAGTTAAAGGTGGCTGGTCTGAGCCGCCTCAACATCTCGCTCGATGCGCTCGACGCCGAATCGTTCCGCCGCTTCGCCCGCCGTGATGGACTCGACCGCGTAGTGTCCTCCATCCGCGCCGCACGTCGGTACGGCTTCGCTCCGCTCAAGATCAACGCCGTCGCCATGCCCGACACCGACTACGCCGCGCTGGTGCGCTTCGCCGCCTGGGAAGGTGTGCACGTGCGCTTCATCGAACTGATGGCGATCGGCGAGGCCAAGGCCTTCCAGGCGCGTGCCCATGTCGCCGCTGATGAGATGAGACGCCGGATCTTTGACGCCGGCATCTCGCTCAGCGAGCGCACCGACCGCGACGAAGCCACCGCCCGCGTGTGGTCGATCGACAACCACGACGTCGGTGAATGCTCGGTCGGCTTCATCACCACCGTCAGCCAACCCTTCTGCGCGACCTGTGATCGTCTGCGTTTGTCGTCGCAGGGTCGGCTGTTCACCTGCCTGATGGACAACAGCGGCCACGACCTGCTCACCCCCCTGCGCGCTGGCGACGAGGAACAAGTGAAGGCCCTAGTCGTTGCCGCCGTAGCAGGTAAGCGCCCGCCAGCGACCTTCGTCCGCCATGAGAACATGGCGTCGATCGGGGGCTGAATGCCCGAGGTCACCGTGCTCTACTTCGCCCAGGCGCGTGATCGCCTGGGGCGGGACTGCGACACGCTGGTGCTGCCTGCATCAGCAGATGCCGCCGCCGTGCTCGCCGCCATCAGCGCACGTCACCCCGCCAACAGCGCACTCATCGCACGTTGTCGCGTCGCGGTCGACTGCCAGTTCATCGCCGGACCGGTACCGCTCAGCCCCCAGAGCGAAATCGCCCTCATCCCCCCGGTGAGTGGCGGATGAGCCGCCACGTCCACCGCATCATCGACGGCCCCCTGCCGACCGCGCTGCTGACACCAGCCGCGCTCACGGCACCAGAGCACGGCGCGATCGCCAGCTTCATCGGCGTGGTGCGCAACCATCACAACGGGCGTGGCGTCACCCACCTCGTCTATGACTGCTACCGCCCGATGGCAGAGAAACTCCTCGCCGACCTCATAGCCGAGGCGATGCGCTTCGACGCCGACCTCATCGCCCACGTACACCACGGCATCGGGCACATGATCCCAGGCCAACCCTCGGTCGCCATCCACGTCGCCACCGCCCACCGCGTCGCCGCCTTCGACGCCTGCCGTCACCTGATCGAGCGCATCAAGGAGGACCTGCCGGTGTGGAAGCAGGAGTTCTACGACGACGGCACGTCGTTGTGGTTGAAGGGGTCCTGAACCATGAGCGGACGCTTGGTGCTCATCCCAGGCCTCGGCGCTGACGGCCAGTTGTTCACTGCCGTTCGTCACCTGTCCCCAGTGATCCCGCCGTGGTTGCCGGTCGATGGCGGCAGCCTCGCCGCGTACGCACGGCGGTATATCGACGCCGGCTGGGTGCGGCCAGGCGATCACGTCGGTGGCAGTTCCTTCGGCGGCATGTTGGCACAGGAGATCGCGCTCCTGATCCCACTGCGCTGCCTGCTGCTCATCACCACCTGTCGTTCCCGCCTGGGCATCTCGCCGGGCCTACGTACCCTCTCGCCCCTCAGCCGCGTGCTGCCGGTGGTGCACGAGCCGGCACCGTTCATCGCCAGGATCCTCGACCGCAAACTCGGCGGCACGAATCCGGCACACCGGCGCGTGATCGAAAGCTGGGTGCGCAGCGGCGACCCGCGTTACCTGCGCTGGGCCGCACGCACCGCCGGAGCCTGGCGTGGTGTCACGCTGCCCGACGGTCTGCCGGTGTTCCAGATCCACGGCAGCCACGACCGTTTGATGCCGGCAAATCGCAGCGGCGCCGACACCCTGATCCCAGGCGCTGGCCACCTGCTGCCCATCACCCACCCGGCGGAGTTCCGCGCCTGGCTGGAACGTTCACTCGCTGCCGTCGCCTGAGGTCCACCTATGCCCCGCCGCCTCTCTCATCTCGATGCCGACAATCGCGTGCGCATGGTCGATGTCGGCGACAAAGCCGTGACCGAACGAAGCGCCAGCGCGCGTGCCATCGTCACCCTGCCTTCGGCGTGTGTCGCGGTGCTGAAGGCCGGCGGCGCGACGCGCAAAGGCAACGTCTTCGAAGTCGCCCGCCTCGCCGGCATCATGGCGGCGAAACGCACCAGCGACCTCATCCCGCTCTGTCACCAGATCCCGCTTGCTGGGGTGTCGGTGGAGGTGGTGCTAAAAGGCAAACGTCTGGTGATCACCACCTCCGCCCGTTGCTCAGGCCAGACCGGCGTCGAGATGGAAGCGCTCACCGCCGCCTCGGTTACAGCACTGACGGTCTACGACATGCTCAAGGCGGTCAGCCACGACATGGTGATCGGGTCGATTGAGCTGCTGACCAAGGATGGCGGCCGCAGTGGACGCATTGATCGCCGGAAAAACCGCTGAACCGCAAAGAGCGCGGAGAGCGCAGAGATGGGTAGGGCCTGCCTGTCCCTCTGCGACCTCCGCAACCTCTGCGGTTTGATTCTCCCCCTCGTGAGTAACCCATGCTGACCTACGCCGACGCCATCGCCCGTCTTGCCGCGCTGGAGCTGACACCGGCGACTGAACGCCTGCCGCTTGCCGAAGCTGCCGGTCGCATCGTCGCCGAGGACATCCGCCTAGCTGGCGACCAGCCGCCGTTCGACCGCGCGACCATGGATGGCTACGCGCTGTGCCTGCAGCCTGATACCTCGGCCTATGCGGTAAAAGGCGTGGTCTACGCGGGTTCTGCATTCGCCGGAACGCTGCAACCTGGCGAAGCGGTGCGCATCATGACCGGCGCACCAGCCCCCGCCGGCACCACGGTGGTGCCGCACGAACTCAGCGATCGCGGCGAGCAAGTCGTCATCATCACCGATCCCAAGGCGCGCACGCCCGGTCGCAACATCGCGTGGCGTGGTGAAGACGGCAAGGCAGGCGCGGTGTTGGTTGGTGCCGGTACGCGACTGACGCCGCTGGTGCTGTCGGTCGCGGCAATGGCGGGTGCCACCACGGTCGCCGTGGCTCGCCCGCCGCGCCTCGCCCTAGTGACCACCGGTGACGAGGTCGGTGGTGGCGGCCCCGCCGGCATCATCGATTCCAACGGTCCGTTCCTCACCGGCTTCGCTGCGTCGCTCGGTCTGTCCGCGTTCCGTGCGCATGCTGGCGATCAGGCCGGCATGTTGCGCATGACGCTGTCGTCAGCGATGGATCGCGCTGAGGTCATCGTCACCACCGGTGGCGTTAGCGCCGGTGACAAGGACTTGATCCCCGCCGTCGCTGCCGAGTTGGGTTTCACCACCGTTTTCCACCACGTCGCCATTCAACCGGGCAAACCCGTGCTGGTCATGCAACGTGGCGAACGTTTTTTGGTCGGCCTGCCCGGCAATCCGGTGAGTGTGGTCGCCACGGCGCATCTCATCCTACTGCCGTTGCTGCATCGCCTGATGGGCTCACCCGCGCCCACCTGGTTGGAGCTGCCCGTCACCGCGTCCGCCATCAATCGAGGACAGCGTCATCAATTCCTGCCAGCAAATCTGACGGCAGGAGGAATCGCACCAATCGCCTGGAACGGCAGCGGCGACCTCCTCGCTGCCGCATCTGGTGATGGACTGATCGATCTTCCGGTTGGTGCGGCCTACCATCCCGGCCATGTCGCACGTTTCCTCCCCTACGTCGGCTGGCAACCCGGCCACGTCGGCCAATTACCACAACGCCCCGCCAAACGATGACGCTGGAGCGCCGGCTTCCAGTCGGCCAGGGGCAATCAGCTGTCAGCCCCTGGGACCGCGGGCCACTGGCCCGCACGGGGCAATCGGCTGTCCGTCTCCCAGGCGGGCAAACACTGATGATCGCAGCCGATCATCTCCATCACGACCCCATATCATAGACCCGCATGACAACAAACTGCGGGCCAGTGGCCCGCGGTCCCAGGGGCGACTGGCCTATCGCCCCGTCACCGTCACCAACCAATCGTCAGCGCCCTGTTCCTCCCACGTCACTACCTCGCCAAGAAACCGTGCGATGATCGCCGCGTTGGTAGTGAGGTGCTCGCTCGGCTTCACCGTGCGGAAGCGTCCACCGGCGCCGAGCGCCAAGGGCAGCAGCAGTTGATCCGCCAAGTGTTCGCACACCGGCACGCCAGCCTCCAGGTGACGACGGATCTGCTGCACCGCCTCCTGCGCGACCTGCTCGGCTGCTTTGCGCAACTCGCCAAAGGCGCTCACCACGGTGGTGACATTGGCGAAACGCAGTCGCGCGATGATCACATTGCCCGGGCCATCGGCGCGCACCTCGCGCTCGTCGACCTCGCTGTGGCTCCAGTGCAGGCCGTGTTTGAGCGCCTGCGCTTCGCGGCTGGCGACGTGCGCCGGCAGGTTGGCGATCAGCACCTCCGCCCGGCGATCGAGGGCCTTGCCGCGTTCCAGCAGCTCGAACGGCACACTGCTGCTGTTGCTGCCAAAAGCCGGCTGGATCGTCGTGCGGATGGCGCCGCCACCGGCGGGATAGAAGCCGTGCCGCTGGACCTCCACCGTCGCGCTGATGCCGACGCGGTGCAGCACCGGCAGGAAGCTCTCCGCCAGGAACTCCACTGGCGGCGCCATGCCGTTGTGAGTCCCGCCGGTGATGGTGACGGTCGAGCCGCCCGTCGCATGCAGCAAGATCGGCAACACCGTCTGCAGCACGAGCGTGCAGCTCCCCGCCGAGCCGATGTCGAAATGCCAATCGCCCGCCGTCGGCTGCTGCGGATGGAAGGTCAGCGCCCGACTGCCGAGCTCCGCCCCCTCCACCTGCCCGCCGCTGACACGCGCCGCCGCCTGCACCGCCACCAAGTGCTGACGCTGCAGCCCCGGCTTCGGCCGCTTGGCACGAATACGCTCGATCGTCACCGGAGTGCCGGTGATGGCTGCGAGTGCAAGCGACGTGCGAACAATCTGGCCGCCGCCTTCGCCTTGGGAACCGTCAATGGTGATCATTATACTTTCTTTGTCGCAGCCGCATTAATCAATGCATTGAGATGCGCTTCCCGTTCATGACGAGCAATGTACCAGTCCTTGATAAGCATCTCGATCAAACGAAGTAGCATATCGGCTTCGTTTGGATCCACATCGATGATCACATTGATGTCCTTCTCCATGTGAGCACCAATGTTCCCGATTTTTCTCACTGCATCGATGGATTGCCAAGTGAGTGGATCGGTCTTGTCTTTTAACTCTAAAACCTCGTCGATGAGGCGCGCTTTAGAAATCTTCCAGTAATCTCTAATAATCCCCTGAAGGCACCTGCGAGATAGGGTGGCTGACGCCTTCGGACTCAGATCCTTAATGAGACACGCTTCCCTGTAATCATCGATGATCGGCGAAGGTACATAGGCCGGGATTTGCTTAGCACTCGACTTGGGCTTGAGGCGCCAAATCTCGAGCGGATCGCCAAACGGATATTGATTTTCGAATTGGCTGTTTCGCTTCGAATGACGGAGAACCCCTGTCAAAGCAAACTCTCTGCAATTGGGATTTGGACAGACGACAACCAACGTCGTTAGCGCTAAACTGCCTTCTTTGTTCCCGTTGTGGAAAAAGTGAGTTTCCTCACTCTGAGAGGCCAGAGTTAAAGTTACGTCGCGCCCACAATACGGGCATGACCATGGAAAAGTCTGTGTCACCTGATGTCTCCTGGATTGATTTCTCGTTCATCCCTTCACGCACACAACCTGCTTCAACGTATGCACGACCTCGACGAGGTCCGACTGCGCCGCCATCACCGCGTCGATGTCTTTATAGGCCATCGGCGTTTCATCGATCACGTCGCTGTCTTTGCGGCATTCCACGCCGGCGGTGGCCTTGGCGTGATCGTCCAACGTGAACAGCTTCTTGGCCTTGGTGCGCGACATGGTGCGGCCGGCGCCGTGGCTGCAGGAGCTGAACGACTCCGGGTTGCCCTTGCCGCGGACGATGTAGCTGCGGGCGCCCATCGAACCTGGGATGATGCCCAGGTCGCCGAGGCCGGCGCGCACCGCGCCCTTGCGGGTCACTAGGCATTCCTTGCCGAAGTGCTGTTCGCGCGCGACGTAGTTGTGGTGGCAGTTCACCGCTTCGATCCACGCCGTAAACGGCGGGATCCCTGGCGTCGACTGCACGGCCTCGACCACGTGCTCCATCATCACCTGACGGTTCAGACGCGCGTAGTCCTGGGCCCACTCCACCGCGTCGATGTAGTCGGTGAACTTCTCCGAGCCTTCTTCAAGGTACGCGAGGTCCTGGTCCGGCAGGTTGACGTTGTTTTTCCGCATATCCTGCTTGGCCAGCTCAATGAAGTACTGGCCGAAGCGGTTGCCGATGCCACGCGAACCCGAGTGCAGCAGGAACCACACGCGGCTCTCCTGGTCCAGGCACACCTCGATGAAGTGGTTGCCGGTTCCCAGCGTTCCCAGGTGATTGATGCCGTTGCCGCGGTCGAGGCGCTTGTGCTTGGCGCAGATCGCGTCGTGACGCACGGCCAAGTGCTCCTTCCACAGGTTCTGCGCGCGCTTCGGCACGTCGTGCCACGCGCCGCGATCGTTCGTGCCGCCGTTGTCGGTACGGCCGTGCGGCACGGCCTCCTCGATCGAGCGGCGTACTTCGCGCAGCGATTCCGGCAGATCCTTGGCGCTCAGCGAGGTGCGCACGGCACACATACCACAGCCGATGTCGACACCCACCGCCGCCGGGATGATCGCCCCGACGGTCGGGATCACCGAACCGACGGTGGCGCCGATGCCCATGTGCACGTCCGGCATCACCGCGATGTGGTGATGGATAAACGGCATGCGGGCCGCATTGATGAGCTGCTTGCGCGCCTCGTCTTCGAGCGCGACGCCACGGATCCAGGCCTTGATCGGCTTGGCATCGGCAACGGTGATGAGTTCGTGGTTCGAGGTCATGGACTTTCCTTGGTCATGTTCAACGCGGCGAGGATACGAGTCTCGGCGTCGATGAAATCCTGAAGGCTGAGGGTGAAGTCGGGAATGGGCGACCCCGTCTTCTTCCAGGCAAAGTTCCGCCACAGAGCTAAAATCGCCGGACCGTCGCTGTGTCCATCCAGACGTTGGACCAGCCAGTGGCCGTAGGTCGAGTAAGCGAGATCCCGGCGCAGGTCGCCAGCGACAAGTTCGGTCGCGCGACTCTCTTCGAGTGCGATCCCGTGTTCCGTCGCCAAGGCCCGGGCGCGCAACGCCATTAGATCCTCGGCCCGCCGCTTGTCGCACTTGTTCAACGTCTTAGCTCGCAGATGCGGGGCATTCACCAGACGCGAGCAGCAGGTGCAGAAGCTAGAGTTCTTACTTTCGGCGCGCATACCGGGAGATGCGGTGAAATCGAACGACGACATGAGGTAGGTCGAGAAAAAGTTGGGGAAGGTCACCAGTTGCTCCCGAGCCGGCCGGATGGCGGGCGGCAGGCTGTCGAAATTCCCTTCGATCCAGTCGCGCGTAGCCACCGTCTCGTTGGCATATTCGTGCGCCCGGGTCACCGGGATGAAGCCCTTGCCGATGGCATCCGATACCCATTTCAGCAGGCGGTAACTGCGACCGTGAATGTCGAGAGCCAGCTCCAATCGTTCGGTCGACAGCATGGGGGAATCCTTCGGAGGCGTGTCAGGGACGGGGGATCAGGCGCCGGCGGCGCGCGCGGCTTTTTCAAGAGCCATGGCTAGTTCGTCTTCGAGCACCTCGTCGGTGCCCTTCAGAACCTCGGCGAGCAGCCGCGATTCAGCGACATAGGTGGCGATCCACTCTTTGTCGGGGCATTTCGCGCCATCAGTCAGGTTGTCGGCGCGGTCCGCCAGTTTGATGAGCTTCGCGCGTTTGCTGATGACCGCGATGTGCGCCCGGTCCATCGCCTTGCGCTCGGCGCGCGGCAGGTCGGGGTGATGCTTGCTGGGGTTGGTAACTTCTTTCACTAGCGCGAGAGCGTCGTTGCCGATGGAAAGGAGCAGCATCGCCTCCTTCACTTGCGGAGAGTCCTCCAGCACGTCGTGGCACCACGCGGCGCAGATCAGCGCGAAGTCTTTGGGATAGAGTCGCGCGAGCGCCGCGGCGACCCGCTCCGGATGTTTGATGTAGGGCCCGCCGCCGTCATCACGTTCCTGCCCTTCATGGGCAGTGGTGGCTATAGCAGCAGCGCGGGCGATGGAGGGGTGCAGGTGGGTGGACATGGCGATGATGATGGGTGAGCGAAGAAGAAAACCACGACGAGGGATGGGCGATTCATGCTCTACCGCTGAGCTACCAGACAGTCGGCTGAAACCGTGCTGCCTGAACCGGAGTCGAACCGGCGACCGTGTACTCGCGCCAGCATTCGTGGCAGGAAGAAAGAGCAGCCAAGGAACAAGCCACGACGAAGGGTGCATGAAAAGGATCTTGCGACCCACGGTTGCTCTATCCGTTGAGCTACCAGACCGAAGTCAGGGCCGGTCGAACCGGCAACCTACCGTGCAATGTACTCATGCGGGCATTCGTGGCACAAAGAGCGAGAAGCTGAAATCGAAACCAAAGAGCGACGAGAAGGACAAGACGATGACTGCGCTACCGGCGGTTGCCCGCCGTCCGGGATTTGAACCTGGGACCTTCCAGCCCGAAGGCTGGATGCTCTACCTGGAGTCCTGTCGGCATTCGCTCGGAAGAAAAACGCTGCGACGAAAGTGAGGTGATGTTTTGCGCGCTCTACCACTGAGCTACGGGCCCATTGGTGGACCCGGCTGGATTCGAACCAGCGACCTCGATCTTAGTAGGATGTAATCACCTCGGCATTCGCAGCGAGAAGATCAAAGAGCGTAAAAAAGCGTAAAAAAACGTAAAAGAGCGACGAGGGGTGACGAGAGCAGACGAAGGAGCACGTGGCTCCCCAGGTTTTCCAGGCCTGATGTCCAATGGTGGTGTACTCACGTCGGCATTCGCTCAGGAAGAAAACCGAAAGAAGAAAACCGAAAGAAGAAAACCGAAAGAATAAAAAGGGCGACGAGGGTTTTGAAGCGAGGTCAGTTTTGGTATGTACTCGCCTCAGCATTCGCCCGGTGTATCGAAAGACAGGTTGTAAAAGAAGGACCGTAGGCCCGCCACCGACTCGCGCCGGCGGCGGGGGTTATCATCAGATATCCATGCGCTCGATCACTCCAACCCAGTGATCGGCGGCCAGCGTGCCATCGGCAAAGGCCGCGATGGTGGCGAACACCGCATCGGCGAAGCCGCCGATGTTGAGGATGTCCGCCCGTTCCGGCGCCTGCACCGCACGATTCGGCTGCAGGTCGAGGCAGACCAGCTTCGCCCCAGGGTTGCGGGCGCTAAAGATCTGCCACTCACGCAGCAACGCGGTGCCGCGCGCGTGCGGCTTGGCATCGATCCAGGACTCGTTGTCGGAGACCAGGATCACCAAGTCCGCCTTGGCCTTGCGGCGGTTCAGCTCGACCAGTGGCAGCGAGCAGTCGGTTCCGCCCGACGGCAGTTCCGCCAACAGCTTGGCGTTGGTCATCACCGAATCGCGCGGGTTAAGGCGGACCTCGTTCACGCGATCGCTGAAGGGGATGACCTCCGCCCGCGGGTTGCGGCGCACCACTGCCGCAGCGACGAGCGCCGCGACATCGATGCAACGTACGGCCGAGGTGGCCGATCCACGCTCGCCGGTCACAGCCGACTGCATGGAACCCGAGACGTCCGGACACACCACTACCTGCCCTGCGAACGCGGGAACGTTGGCAATGGCGATTTCCATCGCGTCCTGCAGGGCCTCGCGGACCTGCGCCGGAACCTCTGCCTCCACCTGGCGGTAGGCGACCATCAGCTGGTACGGGAACACCCGTGCCTTGGCGATGGCAACCGGATCGCGCAAACGGGCCGCGATCAGCTCTGCCATGCCCTCGACCTTGAACACGCCGTGGCGTGCGAAGGTGTTGAGGTTCATGCGGGTCGCCTGCCATGGCGACTGCCGGGCGATGGCCACCCAGGTCGCGTCGTCGAGCGGCGCGCTGGTCAGCAGCTGGAACGGCACATCGGGGATCGGCAGCGTGCGATCACGCTTCCAAGCATCGAAGTGCTGAACCGCAGCCGGCAGCGCGGCGGCATCGTGCTCACGCCCGATCAGCCAGGCATAGAACGCGCGCCGAGCAGCATCGGTCGGTTTCGGGTGGACCATCTTCACCAAGTCAGCGAACGACGGATCGTTGCCAACGGTGGCGCCCAGCAGCTGGGAATCGGTAAGACGTTCCATCCACGCGCGCACCAGCTTCTTCGGCGCGGTGCCGAGGGACTTGCGACCCGCGACGCCGGAACGAAGGATCTGCACAAAGGTACGTACCATCTTGCCGTTGTCGCAGACGCGGGCGAAGACGCGCTTCAAGAGCGCGACATCACGCACGGCCAGGATCGCCAGCAACAGCGCCGGCAGGTCCTTCATGTTGCCGACCGCGCGAGCGTGCACGGCAACCTTGGCGACGAACTCAGGATCGACCGCCTTGGCCAGGGTCAGCACGGTGTCGAGCTGTTCCGCGGCGTCGGCATAGAAGGTGCCGTTCAAGCAACCGGTCGACGCGTACTGCGCCAGCGCGTGCTTCGGGCTCAGCGCGTAGGCCTTGCCGCCGGCGTCGTTGACCGCATCGGTCTTGGGGATCAGGGCGCCGATCAACGATTGGAAGAGGGTCTTGTTGGCCATGGGTGGCTCCTTCTCGACAGGGACGAATCACCTAGTGCGCGGCGCGTGCCAGGAATGGCGCGACCTCAAACTATCGAGTCCAACCTCTTTATTTAATGCATGTTGTGCCGTTTTAGTCGTGCCGATCCCGCGCATGCCGCCGACGCCTTACTGGCTTGTGAGATAGTGTACTCGCTTATAAGCGAGTCATGCCCAAGTCCCGTCCGCTCGTCGCTCTCGGTCTGCTCGGCCCCACGCTCGATGCCGGCAACGACAACAAACGTTGGAACCGTTGGCGTCCGACCATCGGGCTGCACATGCAGAGCGACCTCGTGATCAGTCGTTTCGAGATGCTGCATCAGCGACGGTTTGATCGTCTGGCAGAGACCATCAGCGAGGACATCAGGCAGGTGTAGCCATCCACCAAAGTGACGAGTCGCCACATCGAGTTCAGCGACGCGTGGGACTTCGAGGACGTCTATGGCGCGCTGTGGGGCTTCGCCCGCGGTTATGCGTGGAAGCCGGAGGAGGAGGACTACCTCGTCCACATCACCACCGGCACGCACGTGGCGCAAATTTGTTTGTTCCTGCTCACCGAGTCGCGGCACTTCCCGGCGCGCATCGTGCAGACCTCGCCTGGGACGCGCGGAGATGACGGGATCAAGAGCCCGGCAGGCACGTCATCGATCATCGACCTGGACCTGAAGAAGTACGACAAGCTCGCCACGCGCTTCGCTGAGGAACGCGAAGCCGGTGCGTCGGTGCTGACCGCCGGCATCCCGACGAAGAGCCGCGAGTTCGCCAAGTTGGTGGGCCGCGTCGAGCAGGTCGCTGCCGCGTCGCGCGCACCGATCCTGCTGACCGGGCCCACCGGCGCGGGCAAGACCGTGCTCGCGCGGCGCATCTTCGAACTGAAGAAGGCGCGCAACCTGGTCGACGGTCCGTTCGTCGAACTGAACTGCGCTACTATCCGTGGCGATCAGGCGATGTCGGCGTTGTTCGGCCATCGCAAGGGCGCGTTTACCGGCGCGCTGAGCGATCGCGATGGCTTGCTCAAACGCGCCGACGGCGGCGTACTGTTCCTCGACGAGATCGGTGACCTCGGTCTGGACGAACAGGCGATGCTGCTGCGCGCCATCGAGGACAAAATATTCCTGCCGGTCGGTGCCGACAAACCAGTGTTGTCCGACTTCCAGTTGATCGGCGGCACCAACCGCGATCTGGATGCGGCGGTGCGCGACGGCGATTTCCGTGAAGACCTGCTGGCGCGCATCAACCTCTGGAGCTTCCGCCTGCCCGGGCTCAGCGAGCGGCGCGAGGACATCGAGCCCAACATCGACCACGAACTCGACCGTTTCGCCCGCGACAGCGGCAAACGTGTGGCGTTCAATTCCGAGGCGCGTGCACGGTTCCTATCCTTCGCCACCGGTCCCTCCGCCGCGTGGAGCGCCAACTTTCGCGACCTGGGTGGAGCAGTGACGCGCCTCGCCACCCTCGCCGACAGCGGGCGTATCGACGAGACGTTGGTGAACGAAGAGATCGACCGACTCCAGCGCCAGTGGAAGCCGCCAATCACCAGCAGCGACGATGTGGTGACGGAGGTGCTGGGCAGTGCCGGAGCCGAACGCATCGACCATTTCGACCGCGTTCAGTTGGCAGAAGTCATCCGCGTCTGCCGCGCATCGCGCACCCTCTCTGAAGCCGGCCGCACGTTGTTCGCCGTGACGCGCCTGGAGCGCAAGATCGCCAATGATGCGGACCGTTTGCAGAAATACCTGGCGCGCTTCGGAACGGAGTGGGAATCCTGTCGCACCTGACCTGTTACGCCCGTGATCCTTGGCACTCAAATCCCACGCGACACGACATGATGTGATGCGTCGTTCCCTGGGATCGCCGAGTTGTACTCGGCATGGTCGGTCCACGGCGATCATCGACGACATGATTGCCCCTGGCCGAGTACAACTCGGCGATCCCAGGAAACTGCTTCGGTGGTCTGAGCGTCACGGGTCCTGATCGACGCTTTGGCAACGGCTCACGGGAGGGACGCCCGTGCCACGGAAAGGCCCGCCGCCGACTGGCGGCACTGACGATGCCCCCTAGCGTCCGGTGGCACGGCCGATGACACCTACGCGCATCAGGATTGCGTGTTCATCCAACGCATACGCCACTTGCGCTCGCCAATGCCATAGTGTATTTATTACACCAACAAGACGCTGCACGACAGGAACCGATCATGGATGGCAGCCCACTGCTCACTGACCTCTACCAACTGACGATGGCCTACGGCTACTGGAAAACCGGCCGTTCGGAGCACGAAGCGGTGTTCCACCTGTTCTTCCGCAAGCCGCCGTTCGGCGGCGGTTACACCATCGCCTGCGGCTTGGAGCCGGTGATCGAATGGTTGCAGGCCTTCCGTTTCGCGCCTGATGATCTGAGCTATTTGGCGACGCTCACCGGCAACGACGGCAAACCGTTGTTCGAAGCGGGGTTCCTCGATTACCTGGGGCGGCTGCGCCTGAGCCTGGACATCGACGCGATTCCTGAAGGCACGGTAGTGTTCCCGCACCAGCCGCTGATCCGCGTACGTGGGCCGATCCTCCAGGGGCAGTTGTTGGAAACGGCGCTGCTGTGCCTGGTGAACTTCAACACCTTGATCGCCACCAAGGCTGCGCGTATTTGCGCCGCCGCACGTGGCGAGCCGGTGCTGGAGTTCGGCCTGCGCCGGGCTCAGGGCCTGGACGGCGCGGTCAGCGCCAGCCGCGCGGCGCACGTCGGCGGTTGCGCGTCGACTTCGAACGTGCTGGCGGGCAAACGTTATGGCATCCCGGTACGCGGTACGCACGCGCACAGCTGGGTGATGTCGTTCGACGACGAACTAGAGGCCTTCGAGGCCTATGCCAAGGCGATGCCCAACAACTGCGTCTTCCTGGTCGATACCTATGACACGCTCGACGGCGTGCGCCATGCGATCACCGTCGGAATAAAACTCCGCGAACGCGGCTACGAAATGGTCGGCATCCGCCTCGACTCGGGCGATCTCGCGTGGCTGTCGATCGAAGCACGCAAGCTGCTCGACGATGCTGGTTTCCCTAAGGCGGCGATCGTCGCGTCGAATGACCTCGACGAACGCACCATTGCCAGCATCAAGGACCAGGGCGGCAAGGTCAGCGTGTGGGGCGTCGGCACCAAGCTGGTGACCGCCTTTGATCAACCGGCGCTCGGCGGGGTCTACAAACTCGCCGCCATCCGTGAACCCGGCGGTGTGTGGAAACCGCGGGTGAAACTCAGTGAACAGGCGATCAAGGTGTCGAACCCCGGCATCCAGAATGTGCGGCGTTTCACCAAGGATGGCGAGGCCATCGGCGATGTGATCTGGGATGAACTGCATCCGGCGCCTGGACAGTGGACCATGGTTGATCCGGCGGACCACACGCGCAGCAAGGTGATGCCAGCGCAGGCGGAGAGCCACGACCTGCTGGTGCCGGTGCTGCGTAACGGCGGGCTGGTCTATCACCGGCCACTGCTGATCGACATCCGCGCACGGACGCAAACGCAACTCGGATCGTTCCATGCCGGTATCAAGCGCCTCGACAACCCACACCTGTATCCAGTGGGGTTGGAAGAGGGATTGAACGAGAGAAAGACGGATTTGATCTTGCAGGCGCGGGGGAAACGGATGGAGGCAACACCATGACTTTGCTGCGTGTCGCTGCTGTGGTTCTGAACCAGACGCCGCTCGACTGGGACGGCAATCAGCAGCGCATCGTCTCCGCATTGAAGGACGCGCGTGCCGCGGGCGCTGGCCTCATCTGCCTGCCGGAACTGTGCATCACCGGCTACGGCTGCGAAGACGCCTTCAGCGGTCCAGACCTCGTCGTGCAGGCCGAGCGGGTGCTGTGCGAGCTGTTGCCGGAAACTGCCGGGCTGGTGGTCGCGGTCGGCTTGCCGCGTTTCCATCAGCGCGCCTTGTTCAATTGCGTGGCGGTGATCGTTGATCGCCACGTCATCGGCGTGGTGGCCAAGCGCAACCTGGCCGGCGACGGCATCCACTACGAACCGCGCTGGTTCAAGCCGTGGCGTGACGGCGTGGTGGCCACGACGCGCATCGGCGATGTGGAGGTCCCCCTTGGCGACCTGCTGTTCGACGTGGGCGGCGTGCGTTTCGGTTTCGAGATCTGCGAGGACGCCTGGGTCGCCGAACGTCCAGGAGTACGGCTCGCCGCGCACGGCGCCGACCTCATCCTTAATCCCTCGGCTAGCCACTTCGCCTTCGGCAAACTCGCCGTGCGCCATCGTTTCGTGGTCGAGGGCAGCCGTGCGTTCGGCTGCGCCTACGTCTATGCCAACCTACTCGGCAACGAAGCGGGCCGAGCGATTTATGATGGCGGCGCGTTGATCGCCGCTGGCGGCAAGCTGGTGGCGCATGGCTCACGCCTCGGCTTCGCCGAATGGGAGGTCACTACCGCCACCATCGATGTGGCGGCGGCACGCTCGGCGCATGCACGCATCACCAGCTTTCATCCGGCGCTCAGCGAACATGCGGGGCTGGTGCGGGCGGCGCATTCGTGGGCCACGGTTCCGGTTGCGGTTGTGAGACCAGTTACGCACGCGACCTGGGAAACCAACCCCACGCTCAAGGCCGAGGAATTCACCCGCGCCCAGACCCTCGCGCTGTTCGACTACCTGCGCAAAAGCCGCAGCCGCGGTTTCGTCGTCAGCTTGAGCGGCGGCTGCGATTCGGCGGCGGTGGTCAGCCTGATCGGACTGATGGTACGTCGCGTCGTGGCGGAACTCGGTATCACCGGCTTACGCGAACGTCTCGGCTACATCCCGGCATTGAAGAACGTCAACGACGCCGACAGCGCTACGCGCGTGCTGCTGACCACGCTCTACCAGGGTACGGTCAACAGCAGCCAGACCACGCGCGATGCGGCAGCGACGATCGCAGCGATGGTCGGAGCGAAACATCTGTCGATCGAGATGGATGCCTTCGTTGAAGGTTACACGAAGGCGGTCGGCACCGCGCTCGGGCGCATGCCGACCTGGGAGCAGGACGACCTCGCGTTGCAGAACATCCAGGCGCGCGCTCGTGCCCCAGGCGTGTGGCTGATCGCCAACCTGGAGGACAAGCTGCTGCTGGCGACCAGCAACCGCAGCGAGGCCGCGGTCGGCTACACCACCATGGACGGCGATACCTGCGGCGGCCTCAGCCCGATTGCCGGCATCGACAAGGCGTTCCTACGCGAGTGGCTGGAATGGCTGGAAAGCAGCGGCCCCCTCGGCCACGGCCCGTTGCCACAACTCGCGTGCGTTACAAAACAGAAGTCGACTCCGGAACTGCGCCCGACCAGCGCCTCCCAGCAGAGCGAAGGCGACCTCATGCCGTTCCCGCTGCTCGACCGCATCGAACGCCTCGCCATCCGCGACAAGCTGCCGCCCAAGGACATCCTGCCACGCTTGATCGTGGAGTTCCCGCAGCATCCACCGGCTAAGCTGCACAGCTGGGTCGAGCGCTTCTTCTCGCTGTGGTGCCGCAACCAATGGAAACGCGAACGTTTCGCGCCGGCGTTCCACTTGGATGACGAGAACCTCGATCCCAAGACCTGGTGCCGCTTTCCGATCTTATCAGGGGGATTCCGGCGCGAGCTTGGCGAGATGGGTGGCTAGGCTACGGACTTCAGGCTACGGGCCACAGGTCGGACCTGATCTCCGATGTTTGTCTGACCTGTAGCCGGTGGTCGGTAGCCTGACTCACAGCACCAAGTGCTGACAATCCAAACCGAACGGCTCGAAGCGGATGAAGTCGGCATCCCGCGTCACCCAGGTGCAGCCCGTGGCAATGGCGATGGCCGCATGTTGGGCATCGGCGACCAGTTTGCCCACCGCCTTGGCTTCACGACACAAGCGGCTGGTGCGCTGCCAGTGGTCGGCTTCCTGCACCACGACGCGACAATTCGGTCGCGCAAGGATGTCATCCATGAAGGCAAGCGCACCAACCAACGGCGTCGGCCCACCAGGAAACTTTGGCTGCGTGACGATGCGGACGAACCCGACAGCCACCTGCATGCTGATGGCGAAGGGCCGCGCATCGTTCACCACGGCATTCCACCACTGATAATACGGTGCGTGGAATGGTGCGTCAGCGCGGTGCGCGTAGATCAGCACATTCACATCGGGCATCAACACGCTCAGTACCCCAACCGGGTGCGATCATCGTGGTTTGCGAGTTTGGCCAAGTCCTCCGGTTCCATCGCCACCGGATTAGCTGGGTCGCCGAACGTCACCGCTCGATAGGGCGGCGGCGCTTCTTGTGCGCGCCGATGCGGCATCACCAACTCCCGCAGGGCCTGATTCACGACGTCACTCAACGTGCGATGATCCTCGGCAGCCAAGAGTTTGGCCTTCCTGGCGAGGTCGTCATCGAGGATGAGAGTGGTCCGCATATGTCTAGCATACGTATGCGCACCTAGGCGCAAGGTCTGAGGAAATTCTGTATCCGCCTTACTTTCCATAGCTTACAGCTCTCCCATAGTACGGGTCTGTCGGCGACCACTCACGTCACAGACACCGCCGAACCACAGAAGAACGTCATCCAACCGCCGGTTAGTTTCGTCGCACAGGTCAGCCGGCACCGCTCGCCTTGACATAGTGTATTACAGACACCATGTTCGTGTACGAGAGACACGATCATGGCCTTCACCTATCAATACGCCCGTCCCGCTGTCACCGTCGACTGCGTGGTCTTCGGCCTGGATGACCAGGACCTCAAAGTCCTGCTGATTCAGCGCGACATCGAACCGTTCGCCGGGCGCTGGGCCCTGCCCGGTGGTTTCGTCAAGATGGACGAGACCCTAGAGGAAAGCGCGCTGCGTGAGCTCCAGGAAGAAACCGGCCTGACCAAGGTCTTCCTGGAGCAGCTCTACACCTTCGGCAACCCTGGCCGCGATCCGCGCGAGCGCGTTGTCACGGTGGCGTACTATGCGTTGGTCAAACTGCTTGATCACAAAGTCCAGGCCGCCACCGATGCACGTGAAGCCGCGTGGTTCGCCGTCGATGACCTGCCCAAGCTCTGTTTCGACCACGACGACATCGTTGAGGCCGCGCTCAAACGCCTGCAGGGCAAGGTGCGTTACCAGCCGATCGGATTCGAACTGCTGCCACCGAAGTTCTCACTGACGCAACTCCAACGGATGTACGAGATCATCCTCGAACGCACCCTCGATAAGCGCAACTTCCGCAAGAAGGTCCTGTCGCTCGACATCCTGCATGAACTCGACGAGGTCGAACAGGATGTGGCGCATCGCGCGGCGCGACTGTACCGCTTCGATGAACGCAAATACCGACAGCTGGTGAAAGATGGATTTAATTTCGAGCTCTAAGGCTACGGACCACAGGCTACGGACCACAGGCTACGGACCACAGGCTACGGACCACAGGTCAGAGAAAGGCACACCATGCGTGATCACCGGAAGCTCAAAGCGTTTGAATTGGCGGATACGCTCGTTCTGGAAGTCTACCGCTGCACCAAGGCCTTCCCACGCGAAGAGCAATTCGGATTGACCAGCCAGTTGCGCCGAGCGGCGGTGGCTGTGCCGTCGAATATCGTCGAGGGCTGTGCTCGGCGCACCGAACCGGATTATCTCCGATTTCTGGAGATCGCATTCGGATCAGCGCAAGAAGTAGAGTACCAACTTACCCTTGCCCGACGTCTGGGGTTCCTTGAACCCGATGTTGCGCAAGCGGTGGGGACACTCGCCGGTGAAACCTGCCGAACACTCAATGCGCTCATCAACGCTCTGCGAACCGCCGCCCAGAATGCCTGACCTGTAGCCTGTACCCTGTCACCTGTAGCCGGAGGCAATCCCATGAAAGCCCTCATCCTCGTCGACATCCAAAACGACTTCTGCCCAGGTGGCGCACTTGCGGTCGCTGATGGCGATGCGGTCGTCGCTGTCGCCAATCGTCTGATGAGCACCGTCGATCTGGTCGTCGCCACGCAGGACTGGCATCCCGCGAACCACGGCAGCTTCGCCAGCAATAATCCTGGACGGAAGCTGTTCGATCTCGGGGATCTCGGCGGACTGCCACAGGTCATGTGGCCCGACCACTGCGTTCAATGGACCGGTGGAGCACAGTTCCATCCTGGACTCGACACCAAACGCATCACGCGCGTATTTCCCAAAGGCACCGATGCCACCATCGACAGCTATTCGGGCTTCTTCGACAATGGCAAGCGCAAGGCCACCGGGCTTGGCGATTGGCTGAAGGCCATGGGTGTGACCGAAGTGCTGATCTGCGGGCTTGCCACCGACTACTGCGTCAAGGCGACGGCGATCGATGCGGCCGGACTTGGGTTCACGACCCGGCTGATGCTCGATGGATGTCGTGGCGTGGGCATGCAGGCAAATCACATTCCGGATGCCTTGGCTGCGATGCAGGCGGCTGGTGTGCAGATCATCAACGGCAAAGCCTGACCAATGGGTCTCACGGATCGCTACATCGGCTGTCTGATCGGTACCGCCGTTGGCGACAGCCTGCTGTTGCCCGCGGAAGGACTGTCGCGTCGGCGCATCGCGCGTCGCTTCGGCGACACGCTGCAACAGAGCTTGGTCCTCGGACGCGGCATGGTCAGCGACGATACGGATCACCATTTCCTGACCGCACGCTGCTTGGCGGTACATCGGACTGATCCCCAGCGTTTCGTCCGTCGTTTGGCGTGGCGGTTGCGCTGGTGGCTGCTGTGTGTCCCGGCTGGATGCGGCAAGGCCACCGGACAAGCGATCATCCGGCTGTTGATGGGGTGGTCGCCATCGCGGTCCGGCGCGTCATCGGGTGGCAACGGTCCAAGCATGCGCGCCGCCATCATCGGAGCGGTACATGCCCACGATCACGTTGCCCGACGCGCGTTCGGCGATGCGTCATGCCACCTCACCCATCGTCATCCGCACGCACATGCCGCGGCCTTGGCGGTCGCGGAAACCGCGGCCTGGATCGTACGTGAAAGCGATCAACAACCTGAACAACTGTGGCCACTGCTCACCCATTCAGATCCGGAGTGGAGTCGAGTGCTGGCGTTGGTGCACGAATGGTTCGAGCGCGGTGAGGATACCGATGCTCTGGCACTCGCGCTTGGTTGCCCGCAACACGTCAGCGGCTGGAGCCTGCACAGCGTGCCCTTCGCACTCGGATGCTGGCTGCGCCATCGTCATGATCCTCATATTGGTCTAGCCGCCATCCGGCGCGCGGGGGGCGACACCGACACCAGCGGCGCAATCGCTGGCGCTTGGTACGGGTTGGATGATGGTGAATCCATTTTCCCCAAGGAATGGGTCACGCGCATCGCCGATTGGCCAGTGTCGGTGAAGGCGCTACGCGCCGCCGGGGCAGCATTGGGTGGAGCACCACCACAACGTTGGTGCTGGCCGCTGCTGCCGGTACGCAACCTGATGTTCTTCCTCATCATCCTCGCGCACATCTTTCGTCGGGCATTTTCATGAGTTGGACTTGGTTCCTCATCGAGTTGCAGCCGTGGGCCTCACTGCCTTGGTTCAAGATCTGTCCGCTGGAAATCCTCGCCACGATCTTCGGACTGTGGTCGGTGATCTGCTACGTGCGCGAGAGCGTGTGGGCGTGGCCGGCGGGACTGATCAATGTGGCGTTGTTCATCGTGCTGTTTTGGCAATGGGGACTGTTCGCCGAAACCGGACTTCAAGTCGTGTTCGTTGCGCTGCAAATCTACGGCTGGTGGCAGTGGCTGCGTGGTGGCGAGCAACATCAGGGCGTGACGATCACGCGGACCTCGCCGCGTCTGTGGTTCGTCCTCGGTGGCCTCGCCCTTATCGGCATCGTTCCGCTCGGGCTGATCCTTACGCATTGGACGACCTCGACGGTGCCGTGGTGGGATACCATCCCGACCGTGCTCAGCCTGGTCGCGCAGTGGATGATCTCGCACAAGAAGCTGGAGAACTGGCTGGTGTGGATGGTCGTCGACCTGATCTCCATCCCACTGTTCGCCTACAAAGGCCTCTACCTGACCGCGGGCCTGTACGGCGTCTTCCTGATCCTGTGCTGCTTCGGCCTGCGGGCGTGGCTAAAGACGTGGCGCGCGACCAATGCTGTACCCGCACCCGCAGTGGTCGGTGGAGCGACGCCATGAGCACCACGCTGCCACTGATCGAGCGTGGGATGATCCTTGGCAAGTTTATGCCGCCGACGCAAGGTCATCGTTACCTGGCGGAGTTCGCGTGGCGTTGCTGCAAACGCTTGAGCGTGTTGGTGTGCAGCAAACCTGGCCAGCCGATTCCAGGCGCGTGCCGCTTCGCCTGGATGCGCGCGATGCTGCCGGACTGCGACGTGGTGCATGTGCCCGACGATTTGCCGGATGCACCGGAAGAGCACCCGCGTTTCTGGGATCTTTGGATGCCGGTGATCCGCCGTGCTGTTCCCGATCCGATCGGTCTGGTGGTCACCAGCGAAACCTATGGCCCGGAACTGGCGCGGCGCATCGGCGCGAAACACCTGGTGGCTGACCGCAACCGTCAGGGCGTGCCAATTTCCGCCACGGCGATGCGCGCCGATCCCTACACTCACTGGGCGCACCTGCCCGACGTGGTGCGGCCCTGGTATTGTCGCCGCGTGGTGGTGTTCGGCCCGGAATCGACGGGAAAAACCATGCTCGCCGAACGTCTGGCCGCGCACTACCGCACGGTGTGGGTGCCGGAGTGGGCGCGCGGCCACCTGGATCCGGCGAACGGACAATGCGAGCCCGACGACTTCCCGCGCATCGCCCTGGCCCAAGCAGCGAGTGAGGACGCGCTCGCGCTGCAGGCTCATCGCGTGCTGATCTCCGACACCGACACCATCACCACAACCATCTGGAGCGAGGTCTACCTTGGTGGCTGCGCCGAGTGGATCCGCGATCTTGCACGGAGCCGCCGCCACGATCTCCACCTAATGTGCGACATCGACGTGCCATGGGTCGCCGATGGCCAACGCGACATGCCGCACCGGCGCGAAGAGTTTCGCGAGCGTTGCCGCGCTGCGCTGATCACCCACGGCCGCCCGTTCGTCGAGATCCGTGGCGATTGGGACACGCGTTTCCGCACCGCCATCGCCGCCATCGACCGCCTGCTCGGACCATTGACGGATGCACCGCCGATCGCCGCCCAATTACGACTCACCGCTGAATTCACTGGAGCCAAGCTATGACCGAGATCCTACACACCGGACGGCACCTCGAACTGGTCAAGGAGGGCAAATGGGAATTTGTCCGCCGCCATAAAGCCAGCGCAGTGGTGGCGATCATTGCTGTCACGCCGGCGGAAGAACTCCTACTCGTCGAACAGCACCGCGTCCCGGTCGGCGCTTCCGTCATCGAACTACCCGCCGGTCTGGTCGGTGACGAAGACGCCGGCGAAGACCTGCTGATCGCCGCCAACCGCGAACTGGATGAAGAAACCGGCTGGACGGCCAAGGATCTGCGCATCATCAACCGCGGTCCTTCGTCAGCCGGGCTGACGAGCGAGGTGGTGACCATGGTGCACGCGCGAAACCTCACCCGCACCAGCGCTGGCGGCGGCGTCCCTGGGGAAGGCATCACCGTCCATGCGATCAAACGTGCGCATATTGTCGCGTGGTTAGCCGAACGCGCGAAGGCCGGTTACCTGATTGATCACAAGGTATTTGCCGGGCTGTGGTGGTTGGGGCAGAGCGTCTAACCATGACCCAACTGTCCGATGATCCAGATGCCCGACGCCAACGCGCACGCATCACGCTCGACGGGTTGTCGATCGGCGATGCCTTCGGTGAACGCTTTTTTGCTCGCGAGGCGGCTGATCTGCTCGCCCAACGTTCGCTGCCTCCGGCCCCCTGGCGTTATACCGACGACACCGAGATGGCGCTTGGTCTCTACGAATGCCTGGTCCGATTCGGACAAATAAAGCAGAACGATCTCGCCGCCATCTTTGCCCAGCGCTACGACCGCGACCCATGGAAGGGCTACGGTGGAACGGTGCGTGGTGTGCTGCGTGGAATCCATGATGGCATCCCGTGGCGCATGCTCGCCAAGGCGGCCTACGGCGGTGAAGGATCGATGGGCAATGGATCCGCGATGCGCGTCGGGGTTCTTGGCGCTTGGTTTGCCGACGATCTCGAACGGGTCGTCCATGAGGCTCACCTTTCGGCGGAGGTCACGCACGCGCATGCCGATGGGATTGCCGGCGCCATCGCTGTCGCAGTTGCCACCGCACTCATCTGGCGGATGCCGAATTTCGACGCCGCAGCCTTCTTCAGTACCATCCTTGATCTGACTCCCGCTGGCGCGACCAGGGATCACATCGCGCGCGCGCGTGACCTGCCGGTCACTTACACCATCCGCACCGCGGCAGTCGCCCTGGGTAACGGCAACAACGTCGTCTGCTCGGACACCATTCCCCTCTGTCTCTGGCTCGTTGCCAGACATCCAGGTGACTATGTCGAAGCACTGTGGTCGGCGGTCACCGCTGAAGGTGATCGCGACACCACCTGCGCGATCATCGGCGGCATGCTGGGGAGTTGGGGGCAGGTCGCAGCCTTTCCCATCGATTGGCTGCACCAACGTGAGCCACTCGACCTTGCGGCAAATTTGGCCCCCTGACCACCACTCACTTCAACGGCGGCGCTTTGCCGTCCTTCGCCGAGTTCCACCAGCCCCACAATGCGCCGTAGTACGCCTTGTGGTCGCCCATGTGGTCAGCGTTGGGCATGATGATGATGCGCTTGGGCGCGGTGATCTGGTTGTAGGCGGCGAAGACACCGGGCGCCGGGCAGGTGGTGTCGATCAGGCCCATGCCGATCATGGTCGGGCACTTCACGCGGCGGGCGAAGTTCACCACGTCGTAGTACATGCTCGCGGTGCGCAGCTTGGCCTCGTCTTTGCCGCTCCACTTGTTGACCAGCCCGGGCCAGCCGGGTGAGCGTTTCAGATCGGCGCCGGTGTGATCGCAGCCAGCGGGAACATTGGCGGTGGCAGAGGTGATCGCGGGATGCAGGCCGGCGGTGACGATCGCCTGCAGCCCGCCCTGCGAACCGCCCTGCACCAGCAGGGTCTGCTTGTTCCAGTCGGGACGGTTGGCGAGGTAGTCGGCGGCACGGTAACACGACAGGTACATGCGCAGGAAGTAACTGGTCTCACGGTCGTCGGCGCCGATGCGCGTGTAGTCCTTCAGCGGACCGTCACTTTGCTTCTTGTAGAAGTCGTCGCTCTCGTCGACCGGCAGGTCGTGCGCAATAATGTTGAGCACCATCCAACCGTTCTTGGCCTGATCGACCACCGAGTTCTTCTTCAGCGCATAGACGCCGGCGTACTGCACCTGCAGCATCGCGGGACACGGTTTGTCGCCCGCTGGGCGCGCGAAATAGCCATAGATCTTGCTGCCACGGATATTGCCCATGGTGATTTTCTGTAGCACGACACCCGGCACGCCGGAATCCGCAGGCTCGAAGGTCGCGTCGACCGGGACCTTCGCCAACTCATCGAGCTTGGATTTCCAGAACGCGTCGAAGTCTTTGGGTTCCTCCGCCGAGGCGGGAATCTTCTCCCACGCATAGGCGGCACCACCAAAGCTGTTCTTCTGGTCGTGCGGCACGCTCAGCAGCAGCGTGCCGGGTTCGTTCAGCGTGGCGGTGACGGTGGCCTTGTTGTCGGCGAAGCTCAGCACGCCCTCGGCGATCTGCGTCGCGCCGCCGGCCTTCACGGTGTATTTCAAATCAGCGGGTGCCGCGTCCTTGGCGGTGATGGTCCAGGTGACCGCCTGCCCAGGTTCGTAGACGCCGGTGTCGCGATCGGGAACAACGCTCAGTTCGACCGCCGGAGTGGCGAGGGCCAGACCAAAGATCAGGGCGAGCGACGGAAGGAGGCGGAAGGTCATGGGGATATCTCCACGGTGATGACAAGGACGGTGGTTCAGGTAACGATGAGCGGCTCCGGCGTTGACGCATCCTTGCCGATCGTTCCGGACTGATGTCCTTTCCGGTGTGGCATGCATGCACGGCGCGGGTGCCTTCCGCCCCTGGGACCGCGGGCCACTGGCCCGCATGGAAACGCTTTCGAACCACGAACCGCATGGTGGGGTAAAGGACGTCACGTGTGTGAAAGTTGGTCTTCAGGTGGATTCTCGAACTACACTGCGGGCCAGTGGCCCGCGATCCCAGGGGCGGAAGACACTCACTGCGTACGTCGCTGGTCAGGGGAACACGGGCTTTCCGCCCAGCGGATCGCCGCCACCATCATCAGGCCTGCCCATGGACTCCCTCTCCATTCCCGAACAAGCGATCAGCGCCTTCGAACGTGTGCACGAGGTGCTGGTCACCGTGCATGATTTCTCGGGACGGATCAAACAGCGCCTGGCGATCAACCGCACCTTCCATCGCCATGCGCTCTGCCACGCGGCCAAGGCGCGCGACAATGAACGTGGTTGCCTAGCGTTCGATCTGGTGGCGCTGCACGCGCAGGTGCCGCTGCATCCGCAAGGATTCCTGCAGCGCTGCCACGCCGGCTTGGTCGAAGCGGTGGTGCCCATCCGCATCAATGGCGAGGTCATGGGCATCGTCATGGCCGGCGTGCGCTCGCAGGGCAGCCATGAGTTGCCACTCACGCGTTCGTTGCCGCAAGCGCCGGACATCGCCAAGCCGAACCTGCCGTCGTGGACGGCGGAACACGCGCTCACGGTTCTGGAATGTCTGCGCCAACTCGCTGCGCGGCTGGAAGTGTGGCTCGCCGCGACTGAGGGCGACGGCGCCGTCGGCGCGACCGATCGCCGCAGCACTATCTTGCACGTCATCAGCCACGGTGCGCCGAAGGGCGTGACGCTACCACAACTCGCTGCGCGCCTGGGACTGAGCGTCGACCGCACCGGCCACGTGGTGCGCGAGGAGTTTGGCATCACCTTTCTTGATCTGGTGAATCAGCACCGTCTGGAGCGCGCGGCAGCGTTGCTGAAACACAGTGACCTGCCGATCTCCACCATCGCGCTCAACAGCGGCTTCGGCGATGTGTCGACGTTCCACCGGCGCTTTCGCGCGCAGTTCAAGGTGACGCCAAGGACATTCAGGGTGGGGGAGAAGGCGAAAAAGAGGGGCTGATACCCAAACCGGCTCCGGTGCGACTGCGATGTCGGAAGTCGCCTCTGACGATTCCTGTAGATGCGATGGGCAAGCCTGGAACGAGTTCGATCTTCACGTGGGCATCGTCGGCTTGGTGACGCTGCCGGGGCTTCCTATTTGATGCCCTTCGCCACTGCATCGATAAGGGCGCGCAACGCCTTGGCCTCATCGGCCGAGGCATAGTAGCGGATGAGGTGTTCGGTGTCGTTCCCGATCCGCCGCTGGATGTGCGCGCTGATTTTCGTCTGCGGCATCTTCTCGGCCGGCAGGCTGTAGATGTGCTGGACGAACGCCGCGGCCGCTTTGTCCTTGGCCAGCGTGATGGCGCCCTTCTTCTCCTGGCCGTTCAGCCGGAAGGTCGCATGACCGCGTGAGTTGAGGTAGAAGAAGGTCTGGTCGCCCTGATCGTCGGTGAGGGTGACATCGATCAGCGCGAGGTCGGCCTTGTACCACTGCTCCACCTTGCCTCCCGGCTCTGCCGACCAGGCCACCGATGAAGTGAACACCAGGATGAGGAGGACGAGCAGGTTGCGCATGGGATGTCCGGTTGGAAAGGCGATGAGGCGGGCACCTTGGCGAAACCGCCTTGCCGGACAAGCCCTCGTCTGCCTAACCGTTGAGCACCACCTCAGCCGATCCCACCACTCCACCAGCACAAACCGCCAAGACCTCGCGCATTCTTCGGGTACACTGTCCCGACCGAAGGAGCTTCCACATGTCCGCTGCCCACCGCACCCGCCTCACCGCCCTCCCAACCCTGTTGCTTGCCTCACTGGGGCTGTCAGCCGCCGAGTACGATGTGGTGGTCTATGGCGGCACCTCCGCCGGCGTGATCGCCGCGGTGCAGGCGAAGAAGATGGGCAAAAGCGTGGTGCTGGTCGGCCCGGACAAACACCTCGGCGGACTGTCGAGCGGTGGTCTTGGTTTCACCGACACCGGTGACAAGCGGGTGATCGGTGGCTTGTCGCGCGATTTCTACCACCGCATCTGGATGCACTACAACGACGAGAAGAACTGGACGTGGCAAAAGAAGTCGGAGTACGGCGGCAAGGGCCAGGGCACGCCGGCGGTCGACGGTGAAAACCGCACCATGTGGATCTTTGAACCGCACGCGTCGGAGATGGTCTTCGACGGCTATATCAAGGAGTTCGACATCCCGCTGCATCGCGATGAATGGCTCGACCGTGAAAAGGGGGTGGCCAAGGACGGCGCGCGCATCACGTCGATCACCATGCTCAGCGGCAAGGTGTTCACGGGCAAGATGTTCATCGACGCGACCTACGAAGGCGACCTGTTGGCAGCGGCCAAGGTCGACTACCACGTCGGGCGCGAGGCGAACACGGTCTATGGCGAAACCCACAACGGCGCACAGCCGGGCATCCTGCACCACCGTCACCACTTCGGCGTGCTGAAGGACAAGATCAGCCCGTATGTCATTCCAGGCGACAAGAACAGCGGCGTACTTCCGCTCATCAATCCCGATCATCCGGGCGAGGTCGGCGCCGGCGACAAGAAGGTCCAGGCCTACTGCTTCCGCATGTGCCTGACCAACGTGCCGGAGAACCGCATCCCCTTTACCGCGCCGGAAGGCTACGACCCCAAGCAGTACGAACTGCTGATCCGCATCTACCAGGCGGGCTGGACCGAGACCTACGGCAAGTTCGATCCCATCCCCAACCACAAGACCGATACCAACAACCACGGGCCATTCAGCTTCGACAACATCGGCGCCAACTACGATTACCCCGAGGCGTCGTACGAAAAGCGCTCGGCGATCATCAAACAGCACGAGACCTATCAGAAGGGCCTGCTGTACTTCATCGCCACGGATCCGCGTGTGCCAGAGAAGACCCGTCTGGAGATGCAGCAGTGGGGCCTGCCGAAGGATGAGTACCAAGACAACGGCAACTGGTCGCACCAGATCTACGTGCGCGAGGCGCGTCGCATGGTCGGCCACTATGTGATGACCGAAAATGAACTGACCAAAAAGAAGCCAACGCCGGACTCGGTCGGCATGGGCTCCTACACCATCGATTCGCACAACACCCAGCGCTACATCACACCGGAAGGTTACGTGCAAAACGAAGGCGACATCGGCGTGTCGACCAAGGGTCCGTACGAAATCGCCTACGGCGCGCTGGTGCCGAAGAAGGGCCAGGCCGACAACCTGTTCGCGCCCGTCGCATGCAGCGCGACCCACATCGCCTACGGCTCGATCCGCATGGAACCGGTGTTCATGATTCTGGGGCAGAGCGCGGCGACCGCCGCAGCGATGGCGATCGATGCGAAGATCGCGGTGCAGGATGTGCCGTATGCGCAGCTGAAGGAGCGACTGTTGGCGGACGGACAGATTTTGCAGACTCCGGCGGCGAAGGCGGTGGCGAAGTGAGGTCGAGCGGTTGAGCGAAGCGGTTCCCCTGGTAGCGCCGGCTGCTAGCCGGCAGAGTGGGGCCACGGTGATGCTGACGAACGGACGACTGATTGCCCCTGGCCGGCTGGCAGCCGGCGCTCCCAGGGGACAACTCGTCAGTGCTGCGTCCGCGGATCCGTCCCCGCGATGATCCGATCGACGCCCTGCTGGTTAAATCCCTTGAAGCCCTGGTTGCGTTCGAGCAGTTCCAGGTGCGAGCCGATCGCTCCCTCTTTACGGAACTGCTCCGCCTGCGCGGAGGTGATGAGCGTCGCCGCCAGCAAGTGGTCGATACGTGACGGCGCCACACTCCAGCGGTCACCGACGGTGAAACACTGGCGTAGGTGCGGGTAGTCGGTGAACGGCGGCATGCTGTGGACGCCAAGCTGCTCCAATTGCGCGCGCACGTGCTCGAAGCTGAAGGTCGCCTCCAGGTGGTGCATGCCGGCTTCGAGGAACGACTCGCCGTGCAACGCACACCACAAACCGACGGTGCCAAGCGGTCGTCCCGCTTCGTCAGGAAACGGTTGGTGGGCGAAGTCACGTTTGATCTCGTCCTCGCTCATGTCGACATCGGCGAAAATCACGATGCCGGTGCCGGCGTGTTCCAACACCTGCGCACCCCATCCGGCGTTGTGCCCTGGGTAGAAACGTTCGCGGCAGTGAAAGCCAAGGCGTTCAAACACCGCGATCATCACCGGAAAATGTGCGCGCGAAGAACGGTAGGTATGGTGATCGTGATTCGCCCAACCCAGGCCGAGCGCGTCCTGCCGTGCCTTCTGGATCCGCGCCGCGCGATTGCGGCGCTGCCAATAGGCGCGCTCGGCCGCAAAGAACAGTTCGCAGGCAAGGTCCATCCCCAGGTCACGGACTGCGGCATCGACCAGTGCCAAAGCGTGGACGAAACCCTCAGCCGACTGAGCGAAGGCGCGCCGACGGGTGAGGAAGACCTCGCTGTGGTGCAGCACCTGCGCGGCACGCTCGGGCGTGATCGCACGCACATCGAAGCCGCTGTAGCCGTGACGTTCACACACCCACACCTGGGCAGCCTCGTCCGCCAGACGCGCACGCCGCAGCGGAGCCAGCGGCGCGCCAGCGATCGGCACCGACATCTCATGGGCCGCCAGCGCATCGACCACCGATTCGACCTTCAGGTGCAGGGCGTAGGAACCATCGGTGGTCAGCATCACCGGCGGGAACAAGCCGCCCGCGTGGCGCAGCACCACCAGACTGTCGCTGGCGGCGGCGGCGAATCCCGCGGCGCGGAGACGTTCCGCCAATCCCGGCAGGTCCGGCACTTCGAGGTGATCGATCCAATCGATGAGCCGCGTGCCAGTCTCCTGCAGCAGACGCTCGGCGAGACGCTGCGCGGTGGGTGAACGCGCGCAGATCTGCATCAGCAGGTCCTGCACCAGGGTGCCGGCTGCCGGCTGCACCTCCCAATGAAAGGCCACCAGTCCGTTGGAGCCGGATGAGCGTGCGGAGTCCATCGGCCACCTCTACGGGTTAGCCTACAGCAGCCGGCACGCGAGCTCCATCCCCCGAACGACGACGATGAACAACGCGTGTACCCCGCAGCGCTGTGCATGGCTGGTGGTGCAAGCACCCATGAACTCGAAGGTCATGGTAGAGTGACAGTGGAGGACGAAGCCATGCATCGCGTACTCCTGCTCGGCGCCGGCAAGATCGGCCGTGCGATCGCCAAACTACTCGGCCACAGCGGCGATTACGACGTCCTGGTCGGCGATGTCGACGACCGCGCCCTGGCCCGCGTCGCCGAGTTGCCCAACGTCACTACGCGCAAGGTCGATGTCGCCACGCATGAGGATTTGTTGACCGCGATGCAGGGCCGGCAGAGCGTTTTGTCGGCGTGTTCATTCGCAGTGAATCCCGGCATCGCCCGCGCGGCACTCGCGAGCGGTGTCAGCTACTTCGACCTCACCGAAGACGTCGCCACTACGCGTGCCGTCGCAGCATTGGCGAAAGACGCGCGTGCCGGGCAGATCTTCATGCCGCAGTGCGGGCTTGCTCCTGGTTTCATTTCCATCGTCGGCCATCACCTGACCAAGGGCTTCGACAAACTCGACGAGGTCAAGCTGCGCGTCGGCGCGCTGTCGCAGTTCCCCACCGGTGAGCTGAAGTACAATCTCACCTGGTCGACCGACGGCCTGATCAACGAGTACTGCAATCCTTGCGAGGTCATCCACGAAGGCCGGCGCATCGAGGTGCTCGCGCTTGAAGGCCTCGAACACTTCTCGCTCGACGGCGTGAACTACGAGGCCTTCAACACCTCCGGCGGTATCGGCAGCCTGTGGGAAACGCTCAACGGCAAGGTGCGCAACCTCGACTACAAGACCATCCGTTACCAGGGACACCGCGACCTCGTCGCGTTCCTGGTCAATGAGCTGCGCCTGAGCGAACGGCGGCATATCCTGAAGGACATTATGGAGCACGCGGTGCCCGTGACGGTGCAGGACGTGGTGCTGATCTTCGTCTCGGTCACCGGCTGGAAGGACGGGATGTTCACCCAGGTCACGGATGCGCGGAAGGTCTACCACGCCGAGGTGTTCGGCGAACCGTGGAGCGGCATCCAGATCACCACCGCGGCAGGCATCTGCACGGTGCTCGATCTGCATGCGCAGGGAAAGCTGCCGGGACGTGGATTCGTGCGGCAGGAGCAGGTCGATCTTGAGGTGTTCCTGGCGAACCGGTTTGGCAAGCACTACAAGGCGACATGAGCAGGTGCCTTTCCTGGGAGCGCCGGCTTCCAGCCGGCCCGGGGCAATCCTCCGATTGCGTCTTTCCACCACGGATATCCCTGGTGAGCCCACTCTGCCGGCTGGAAGCCGGCGCTCCCAGGGGACAGCCGTTCCGCTTATCACGATCTTCTGAGGATTCACGCCATGGACCTGCTCACCCGCCTCAACATCGCGCACCACACCGGTGGCTGCGTCATCGGCAACGACTGGCGTTCCACCACCGGCGAATCGCTGATCGCCCGTTCCCCCATCGATGGCGCGCGTCTCGCCACACTCAGTGCGGCGCAACCAGCGGATGTCAGCGCGGCGGTCGATGCCGCACAGCAAGCCTTCCTGTGCTGGCGCACCGTCCCGGCACCGAAACGCGGCGAGTTCGTCCGGCGTCTCGGTGAACGCTTCCGCGCCCGCAAAACCGAATTGGCGGAACTGATCACGCTCGAAGTCGGCAAGATCCCGCAGGAAGCCCTCGGCGAGGTGCAGGAGTGCATCGACATCTGCGAGTTCGCCGTCGGGCTGTCGCGGCAACTGCATGGACTCACCATTGCCAGCGAACGTCCTGGGCACCGCATGATGGAGCAGTGGCATCCCCTCGGCCCGGTAGCGGTGATCACCGCATTCAACTTCCCGATGGCGGTGTGGGCGTGGAACGCGGCGCTGGCCGTGGTGTGCGGCGATCCGGTGATCTGGAAGCCGTCCGAGAAAGCCATGTTGTGTGCGTACGCCTGCCACCAGGTAGCCGCCGAGGTAATGCTGGAGATGGACCTGCCCGCCGGACTGCTCAGCGTGGTCCAGGGGCGGGGACCGATCGGCACTGCGCTGACCACCGACGCCCGCATCACGCTGATCTCGGCCACCGGCTCGGTGCGCATGGGTCAGGCGGTCGCCGCCGCCGCCGCACCGCGGTTGGCACGCACCTTACTCGAACTCGGCGGCAACAACGCGCTGATCGTCACGCCAAACGCCAGCCTTGACCTGGCGCTGCGCGCCATCGTCTTCGCCGCGGTCGGGACGTGCGGGCAGCGCTGCACTTCGCTGCGGCGGCTGATCGTGCATCGCAGCGTCCATGACGCGGTGGTGGCGAAACTGACGGCGATCTACGCAAAACTACGCATCGGCGATCCGCGTCAGGACGGCGTGCTGGTCGGCCCCCTCATCGACGATGGCGCCGCGACGGCAATGGATGCGGCCCTGACCTCGGCGCGTACCCAGGGTGGCACGGTGATCGGTGGTGGACGGGTCACGAGCGGCGCCCCTGCCGGTGGCGCGTACGTGCGACCGGCGCTAGTGACCATCGATCACGGTGCTGACGTGGTGCAACAGGAGACCTTCGCGCCGATCCTCTACGTCTGTCCCTACGACACCGTCGAACAGGCCATCGCCATGAACAACGGCGTGCCGCAGGGGCTGTCCTCGGCGATCTTCACCAGCGACGTGCGCGAAGCCGAACTATTCCTCTCACCGGCCGGCAGCGACTGCGGCATCGCCAACGTCAACATCGGCACCAGTGGTGCCGAAATCGGTGGCGCGTTCGGCGGCGAGAAACTCACCGGTGGCGGCCGCGAATCCGGCAGCGACGCGTGGAAGGCCTACATGCGGCGGACGACCAACACGATCAACTATTCCACCGATCTGCCACTGGCGCAGGGCATCCATTTCGACGTGTGACGTCTTCCCTGGGGGCGTGGGCGGCTCGCCCGCGCATGACGACGCGCGGG
>JACDEI010000044.1 GCA_013816485.1 Planctomycetota bacterium | reverse complement strand
ACATCGGACGTGCGCCATCCTAATTGACGCGACAACTAAAATTAACTGCACTGCAGTCGAATTTTTACCACGAAAAAATACGCCATCCTAATTGACGCCGATACGCCATCCTAATTGTCCTCGGATCATGGCCTTCGCTCGCGCCTCAAACCCGCTATCTGCATCGAAGAGCACATAGGCTGGGATACCGATCGACGTCAGGATTGCATGTGCGAGCGGGAGTGATGACTTTCCGTGTGCGTCGACGATAGAGATGCCGGCGGCCTCCAGTGAACCGGGAGACGTCCGATCGCCAATCCCATAGAATACCGACGACTCTGTCGTTCCTTCTACGACGAAGACGCGATGAGCGAAGAGCGCCACGGAAAGTTCAGTCGAGAAGATGGGATCAAGCCGACGTTCTATCGTTTCAGGATTCACTATTCCGCTCAGCTTGGCCTTCACGTCAGCAACCGTAGCGAAGTGGACACTGACAATAGGAGTCTGGTCAGTCGACCTCGTCAGTCGCCTGACTTGGTCAAAATGTCGTGCCTCTAGGAAGTATGGGCTATGAGTCGCATAGGTCACTTGGATGCGCTTCCCAGCATCAGCAGCTAGCGACCGGAGTACCTTTGCGAACGTCTGAGCCTGGATCGGGTGCTGAAAGAGTTCCGGCTCCTCAATCGCCAAGCAGATGACACCTTCTGCTGAAGCCGCTCCCGACTGCGCCAAGAGCTGAAGAGCCGAGATCAGAAGTGTGCGCTGAAAACCATGCCCCTGCCGCTCCACCGCCGTCTCATTTGAGCCATCCAGCACCGCCACGTTGAACGTCGTGCGAGGTGCCTTGAGCTCCACCTCGGCAGGGGAAACCGTGACAGCCCGACCGGGAGAGTACGATGCCACAACCTCGTTGAGCTGTTTCGTCATGACGTCGAGCTGCGCCTTAAACTTCTCCTGGTAGATTTGCTGCTGTTTCGTTCGCGACTCCTCGACGATCTTCGCGATTTCCACATCCGCAGCAGTGCGATCGACTGAGCGCTCAAGGATCCGACCGATGACGCTCGCCTTCCCGTCTATAGACTCCTCGCTCGCACGTAGATCGGCAGTGACCAAGACGAAGTCAAAAAGGCCACTCATCTTGCCGCCGCTGTTGAAGCCGAAAAAATTGGTCTGCAGCGCCTCGGAAGTGTCGACAAGTTGATCCGTGTGAGATGCCTCCCATGTCGTCATCGCCTGTTCAACGGCTGGGCCGGTAGAGGCTGCAGGGAGGTCAAGTTCCGGGCGGCTACGCCGGAGATTGGCGTAGTGTTCTTTCTTCGCGCTCGCGCCGCTTGCCGCCTTGATTGCGTTGAAGTCAGAGAAACACTTTGCATTGGCGGAGAGCACATCGGAGCCATCAGGTGACCGACACTTCCATGCAGTGAAAGTATTAACCCCTTCCGGCGTGTACTTACCAAGTGCCTCGCGGTCCTTTTCGGTGAGGTGAGAGAATGTGACTTGGACTTCGATGTTTTCGGCAGTCGCCCCGAAGGAACAGTCTTGTTCAGTCAACGAACCCGGCTTTCCGTTGAAGAACCAGTCGAGCGCACGAAGCACGGTTGACTTTCCTGCGCCGTTCGGCCCGATCAAGGTCGTGACGGAATCAAATGGGATAGTCATGTCCTTCAGCGCACGAAAGTTCTTTATACGGACAGATTGAATCTTCATTTTGATTCTAGCTCCATGAATCTTCTAGTGATGAAAGTCCAATAAGGGAAGGGCTGATTTGTCCGTCGCCCAGCGTTGACCGGCGGCTTTGCGTCACTGACGGCACTGAAGGCGAAGGCCGACGTTGAAAGCCAATAAAGGACGTGCGCATATTAATCGACGCCAGCCGCTATGACGGCTGAAACGGTCAATAGAGGATGGGCACACGCATTATGGGATCGAGCGCCATCGTCGTGCTGTCTGGGCAATGCCGTCGTGCAAATGCTGCCTTCAATCATTGGTCTGCCCCGCCGAATTACTCGCGCGTGCGGTACGCAGGCGCTACCAACGACGACAGGTTGCTGGGCAACGTGGCAAACTTGGTGAGCGTACAACCGCGCATCCACCCGCTTGCGGAGTTCCCATGTTCAGCCGCCCCGTTCTGTCCCACCTCATCCCGACCATGATCGGCCTTGCCATGCTGGCCGTGCCGTTGTCAGCGCACCTGTCCGCCCAGGACTTCTCCGCCAGCACCATCGTCGCTCCAGGCGCGCAGTTGGAGAAACTCTCCGGCGAGTTCTCCTTCACCGAAGGCCCGGCGTGCGATGAGCAGGGGAACATCTTCTTCACTGATCAGCCCAACGACCGCATCATGGTATGGACCATCGACGGCAAGCTGGAGACCTTCATGAAACCAGCGGGTCGTTCCAACGGCCTGTGTTTCGATGGCGAGGGCAAGCTGATCGCCTGCGCGGATGAGAAGAACGAGATGTGGTCGATCGACGTGAAGACCAAGAAGGTCACGCCGCTGTTCAGCACCTACGAGGGCAAGCTGCTCAACGCGCCCAACGACGTGTGGGTGCATCCCGACGGCGCGCTCTACTTCAGCGATCCGTTTTACAAACGCGACTGGTGGAAGCGCGGCCCGTCGGAGCAGAGCGTGCAGGGTGTCTACCGGGTGGCGAAGGGCACCACCACGCCGGTGCGCGTGATCGACGATCTGCAACAGCCCAACGGCATCATCGGCTCACCCGATGGCAAGCTGCTCTATGTCACCGACATCAAGGGCAAGAAGACCTACCGCTATGACATCGCGGCAGATGGTTCGCTCAGCGGCAAAAAACTGTTCTGCGAGATGGGCAGCGACGGCATGACGCTCGACGATCAGGGCAACCTCTACCTGACCAACAAAGGTGTGACGGTATTCGATCCCTCGGGGAAACAGATCCAGCACATCGAAGTGCCGGAAGGCTGGACCGCCAACATTTGCTTCGGCGGCAAGGACAAGCACCTGCTGTTCATCACCGCGTCGAAGGGCGTCTATGGGTTGAGGATGAAGGTCGGGGGCGTCGGCAGCCAATGAGCATTACTCCCTTGAAGCCAATGACAGGCGGAGTTGATTGCCGTGCCACTCTCTGACCTTCCCGGGTATCAGGACGTCCATGGATCCTATGGCTCAGTGAGGGCCCGGGATTTCGACGAACTCGTATACATGTGCTACGATCGGCACTACGACGAGGATCGTGAGGAATATGAGTATCAGTTGGTTCTCATCACTCAGGGGAAACTAGGTCTCTTGGAGATTTCATTGGGGAATGTCGTCATGTTAAAATTAGGGAGTACACGACAACTAGTTGGCCTGGAAGTCGACGACGTCAAGAATTTGGGCTGGGACAGGAAGAGATACAAACTCTATAGCATTGAGTGCGACGATATCCTTGCTTATGCAGAAACCTGCAACGTGTCGATTCCGGCCGCTTTGCACTGACTCCACGGATAATCTGAAGAATTCAGGTCGAACGCAGTTTCCGTAACCACTCCACCATCTTCTCCGTAGCAAGCGACGGATGCTGCGGCCGGTACATCAAGCGGATGGTGCGCGACACTTTCAGATCACGGATCTGACTCGCGCCGAGTTCCATGCCCTGCACGCAGCCATCGGGGATGATGCCGAAGCCGAGGCCGGCGCGCACCATTGCCTTGATCACCTCGACGTTGGCGAGTTCGAACACGGGAGCGAACTCCAACCCGGCTTTGGCGAACGCCTGATCGATCAGCGTGCGGACCGTGAGTCCCTTGGCGAAGGTCACCACGCGGCGTTTAGCCAGATCGGCCATCGATGTGGGGACCTCCTTGGCCGGCAGGTTCGGCGGATAAACCACCACCAACGGATTCTGAAACAACCGCTCGCTGGTGAGCTTCGCATGTTCGGTGGTGCCAACCGCGACGTCGAGTTCATCCGCCAGCAGCATCGCCATCAGTTGTGGGCTCGATTGGCAGACCACTTTGACTTCGACGCGCGGATTCGCCTGGACGAAGCCGGCGAGGATCGGCGGCAGAACGTAGATGCCGATCGAATCGACGGTGCCCAGACGCACAGTACCGGCGACCTCGCCCTGACGCGCGCGCACGCGTTCGGGCAGCGCGGCGAGGCCGGTGAGCAGTTCGCGCGCGCCTTCCGCCAGGCTTTCTCCTGCCGGTGTCAGCCGCGCGCCCTGTGAGGTGCGTTCCACCAGCACCACGTCGAGCTGTCGTTCCAGATCCTGGATCTGCCGGCTTATCGACGGCTGCGTCAGGCTGCGCGCCCGCGCGGCGGCGCTGAGGCTGCCGTGTTCGGCGATGGCCAGCAGACTGGCGAGGGCGTGGGGCGAGAGATCGGGCACCGACATGGGCGCGGACGGTAGCGCGTTGGGCGGAGGGGGAAATGGGCAAGGCCAGGCGGAAGTCAGCATGCAGAGCGCAGAATGGTGCGGGATGTGGGCTGGTATGGGGAGTGGTTGCACGGACAACAGCGCCATGCGCGAACTCAAAAACATGGTCGTCGCCATCACCGGCGCGAGCGCGGGCATCGGGCGGGCGTTGGCGATGGAACTGCATCGCCACGGTGCGCGACTGGCGTTGGCGGCACGGCGTGAGGACGCGCTCACCGCCCTCAACGCCGAATTGGGCGGTGGTCACCTGATCCACCGCTGTGACGTTGCGCTGGCGCAAGATTGCGCAGCTTTCATCGCGGCGACGCAGGCGCGCTACGGGCGCATCGACACGCTGGTGTGCAACGCCGGCTACGGCATCGCCCGCCGCATCGAGGAGATGACCGCCGCTGAGTGGCAGGCGATCATCGCGACGAATCTCTACGGCACGACCGACTGCATCCGCGCTGCGCTGCCAACAATGTCGACGCAGGATGAGCGTGATGGCTGGCGGGCGCAGGTGATGATCGTGTCGTCGTGTCTTGCGCGTCGCTCTGGACCGGAAGGCGGCGCCTACTCCGCGACCAAGGCTGCGCAGTTGTCGGTCGCCGAGGCCCTGCGCATCGAACTCACGGACCGCCGCATCGCGGTCACCAGCGTCCATCCCATCGGCACCGCCACCGAGTTCTGGGAGGCGGCCAAGACCATCGGCGGTCGCGCACCGGTGCGCAGTGCGAGTGAGCCGACCCAGAGCGCCGCGACGGTGGCGCAACGCATGGTCACGGCGATCACCCGCCCACGTCCAGAGGTCTGGCCCTATCCGCTCGCCCGTTGGGTGTTCGGCCTGGCGACGCTGTTTCCTGGGTTGACCGATCGCGCAGTCCGGCGGCGGTGGTTGCGACAGACGCCCTGACCCGGTGCCCGGCAGCCGGTCTTCATCGGTATTTCATCGTGTCGAATGCATCGACAGCCACGGGTGAGGCTGCTCACACCCTACGCAATACATCGGCGTTCCAGGGGGCTGGATTGGCGCGCAGCGTGCGCACGCTCTGCACCACCGCGTCCCACGCGGATACCCATTCGCAGGAGTCTCCTATGAACCGCCTCCTTCCCATGCTGACCCTGGTCGGCTGCCTAGTCACCGCGCCGTGGCTTGCCGCCGCCGAACCCGCCACTCCACCGTCCAAGGCGCAGGTCGAAGCCCTGTTGGCCAAGGCGCAGGACTGGCTGCTTGCCCAGCAGCAACCCGATGGCGCATTCCTGCCCGGCAAACAGTTCGTCGTCGGTGTCACTGCCATGAGCGTCGAGGTGCTGGCCAAGCCGCCGCTCGCCATCAGCAAGGACGATCCACGCCTGGCCAAGGCCATCGCCTTGCTGAAGACCCACTTCCAACCCGACGGTGGCACCTACGCCAAAGAGGAAGGCCTCGGCAACTATGGCACCGCGTTCACGCTGATGGCGCTCGCCGCGGCCAAAGTTGATGACAGCGCGTGGATCCTTGGCGGTCAGAAGTTCCTCTTCGGTGGCCAAAACGCTGTCACTGACAGCATCGCCAACGGTGGCATCGGCTACGGCTCCAAGGGTGCGGGTCACGAAGACCTCTCGAACACCGCCTCTGCTGTCGCCGCCCTCAAGGCCAGCGGCGTGCCGGCGAGCGACCCGCACATGCAGAAGGCCCTCGAATTCATCCAACGCTGCCAGAATCTCTCCTCGCACAACAAACTGCCGTGGGTGAGCAACGACGGCGGCGCGGTCTACAGCCCGGAAGAGAGCAAGGCCGCCGGCAGTTGGAATCCGAAGGAGGCCGGCGGCGGTGGAACGTCCTCGTCGGAGGTCAAGCTCACCAGCTACGGCTCGATGACCTACGCGCTCATCAGCAGCTACCTCGCGCTCGACATCAAGGCGGATGATCCCCGAGTCGCCGCCGCGCTGGCGTGGGTGAAGGACAACTACCAGTTCGACGCCAACCCCGGCATGTCCGCGGGCAAGGAACAGGAAGGCCTGCTCTACTACTACGCCGCCATGGCCAAGACCTTCGATACGCTCGGCATCAAGGAACTGGAACTGAAGGACGGCAAGAAGGTCGACTGGCGCGCCGATCTGTTCGCCGCGATCAGCAAGCGCGCGGTGCCGGCGAAACTTGATGATGGCCGTGAAGGCATCATGTGGATCAACAGCGCGAAGCGTTGGGGTGAGGGGCTGCCGCACTTGGCGACGGTCTACTTGATCAAGGCGTTGAAGAGTTTGCACGCTGCTTTGTGAACCGCCTGATCCCGCCGGAGACGGCGGGATGCGCGCCTGCGGCGCGCCGTTTGGCTACGCCAAACGCAGGCTCAGTTAACCATGGGGGGAGTGGCGGACCCCCCCCCCCCCACTCCGTTCGGCTCCCTGCGGTCGCCTCTCTCCCCCCATCTCGCGTACGACGCGGATCGTGCCTTCGCGTACGGACACGTTTGCTCTGGCGTAGACGGCCGCGCGGTGCCTGCGGCACCGCCGTGCGGCTTTGCCGCACGCGACGGCTACGCCGTCGGCGGCCTGTGATCCTTGGGTGTCTTGCTGTCCGGCTGTCAGCCCCTGGGACCGCGGGCCACTGGCCCGCAGGCCTTTGCCGAATCACCAACCCATCAAACGGGAAACAGAGCCCTAGGGACAGCCGCCGATTTCCCAGATGGCGGCGGGCCGATTTCCAGCATCGTCCGTTGTGGACCTACGGTCGCTGGCCATCACCCTGGATCGGTCTCATTCGCCTGCCTGCTGAACGTTATCCCACGCGTCTCGGCTTGTCCGACCGCACACGTCAAACCGATCTTCGCATCCACCACCAGCATGGTCTGATTACAGGAGCTGCAGAGGAAACATCCGCCACGTCGCGGCGCGCGCACGCGGTTGCGTTGCAGGCAACTCCAGCAGCGCAGGGTGGTGGTCAGCGCCGTCGCAGTTGGAGTCGGTGAACCCACGGGCGCGACCACCGGCTTGGTGATGGCGGTCGCGGTGCGGCGGCGGATCTCGCCGGTGCCGGATCCAGTCGGCGTGCGGATTTCGGCGGTGGCGGAACGCAGGGGGGTGCGGATCTCGGCGGTTGCGGAACGCGCGGCGATCGCAGGACGCGTTGGCGCGGGTGCGACATCGGTTCTGGCATCGACCTTGGCATCGGCAGTGACGGCGAGGCGTTTCTCTTCACGCTGCGGTGCTGGCACATCGTTGGCGAAGGCCTTGGCCAACCAGCGGCGGACGGCGGTGAAACCTGCAGCGCTTACGGCGACGGTCTTGGCCAGGGTCTTGGCCACTACCGGCCGTGCCATCAGGGGAGCACAGGTCGTGCGCAGCTTCGTGCCAGCCGCAGCGATGGCACCGCGCACCGCACGGCGGATGCGCCGACCACCACCGACATCCCACCAGCCGAGCAGACGATCGATGAAACGGTCGGACAGCGGACGGCCATCCGTGGGGTCGATCATGACTCGGCTCGACGACGACATCCGCTGGCTCCATCGGCGCTTGGCTGTGCCGTCGAGGAAGGCTTGTGGGATGGCCACCAGGGAAAGCAATGCTCGTCCATGCGACAGCCGGATCCTAGCAGGATCGTGCATGTGCGCGCACCGTCCGCGCGCATGCCGGTTGTCGGGTGGTCTGAACCGTTCCCGCACTTTGCGACAACTGGACACCAGGATCGTCCAACCTTTCGCGATTGGCGGTGGTGCGGATCGGAACTACGTTCCGCCGTGGAGCGAGCGATGATCCAGCACAACGTGTTCTTCACATGGAAGCCGAGCATGACCCGCGAGCTCGAGACGCAGGCCTTCGCCGCGTTCCTGGCGATGAAGCAGAGCATCCCAGGCGTGGTCAGCGTCAGCGTCGGCCTCCAGAACAGTCCCGAAGGCCTCGGTAAAGGTTTCACCGCCGGGCTGTCGGTGGTGTTTACCGATGCGGCTGCTCGCGATGCCTACCTGCCGCACCCGGCGCACATCGCTGCGGTTACGCCGATCAAGCCGCACATCGAGGATGTGTGCGTACTCGACTACGCCTTTTGACTGAGGGCGGCAGCTTGCCGCCGCAGCCACCAGAGCCGCATCAGCGAGGCGATCACCGCGAGGGCAAGGAGCGAGCCGATCACGGCCAAGGACCAGGCGATCGGGACCTTGAACGGCACCAATACGGTGGTCGCCACACCGGCGGCATCGATCACGGTCTGTTCGACGGTGATCGCGTGCGCCAGCATCTTGCCGCCGACGAACAGCAGGATCGCGGACAGACCATACTTCAGGTAGTGGAAGACGTCGGCCATGCCAGCCAGCGCGAAGTAGAGCGAGCGCAAGCCGAGGATCGCGAAGACGTTCGAGGTGTAGACGATGAAGACGTTGTCGGTGATCGCCAGGATCGCAGGTATGGAATCGATCGCGAACACCACGTCAGTGAATTCGATCACCAACAGGACGAGGAACAGCGGCGTGACCATGCGTTTGCCGTTCTCAACGATGAAGAAGCGGTCGCCATCCGGCTTGGAACTGACCGGCAAGATCCTGCGCGCCAAACGAACCACCCAATGGTTCGCGGGGTCCATCGGTCGGTGAGGCATCAGCATTTTTATACCGGTGAAGATCAGGAAGGTGCCGAAGATGTAGATGATCCAGGCGAAGTTCTGGATCAGCGCCACGCCACCAAAGATGAATATCGCGCGCAGGACCAGCGCGCCGACGATGCCATAGAACAACAGCTTGTGCTGGTAGGCAGCCGGCACGGCGAACGCGGTGAAAATCAGCAGGAAGACGAACAGGTTGTCGACCGAGAGCGATTTTTCGATCAGGTAGCCGGCCAGGAACTGTTCGGCCCGCAGGGCGCCGTAGTCGCTCAGCCCGGCACCAACCACCAGTTCACCGCGCGCGACCGCATGGGCGACGTTGCCATCGTTGAAGAAGATCCCCGGCATCAGCCATAACAGGGCGTTGAAGCTTAAGGCGAGTGCAATCCACACACCGCTCCAGCTCAACGCTTCACGCACCGACACCGCATGGCTTTTGCGGTGAAAGACACCGAGGTCGAGCGCGAGCATCGCCACCACGAAGAGGTTGAAGATGGCGAAGACGGTCCAGTTGATATCCACGGTTGATCCCTAGGCAGGGTGGAGCGGCCTTGTGCGGTCACAGCGTACGGTCGCGGCCGAAGCCGGCCGGTTTGATCAGACTGCGACCGGTTCGTCGCGTTCAATCTCGTGTCGCAGCAGGTCGAAGGCTGCGCACAACGCGGATTGCGGGCAACTGCGGATGGAGCACACGCTGGCAAGTTCGTGACCGGCGAGGTCGAGCTGGATGCGCACCAGGATGCCATCACCGACGGGTGATTCCTCTAGGTAGAGGTGCATCCAACGGATGCGCGGCGCGAGATGGCCGAGCGTGTGCCAGGCGCGTTGTTCCGCCAACCAGCTGACGTCCTCGCTCCAGAGGGACTGGTCGCCGAGGTAGGTGAGGGGTACGTTGTGGTTCATGGTGTTCTCCACGGGTGTGGAGTGGTGTACGCCCCCAGCTTGAGGCCGCGCATCAGTAGTGGCAGGTTCAGCCATAGGAGTGCCCGATGGATCGTTCTGCGCTCAACCCCGACCAGCTCAACTTCCACCACCTGCGGTATTTCTGGGTGGTTGCGCGCGAAGGGTCGATCAGCCGCGCCTGTGCGCGACTGCACTCGCTGATCTCCACGCGGTTGATCCGCGCGGGCTGCGCTACGGCGAGATCGCCGGGATCGCGCAGGGGTGACGGTCCACTACGCTCGACGGGTGCGGTCGGAGCGACCCGACGCACACGCAGCAGTTCGACGCGTGGACCCGGGGGCGGCGGATAGGGCGTGATCATGGCTGGTCTCCTTGCCGTGATCTTGTGCCACGTCGTCCCCTGGTCCGCCAATCGGTTCGACGACCGCATCCATCGTCAGCGCCAATGGATCGCGGCCTGGTCAGGTGAGGTCCTGGGCAAGCGCACGCTGCCCAGCACACTGTCGTGCATGCCTGCTCAGGATCCGCTCACCATCGCAGTTGCCGCCATCCGTGCCGGCCACCTGGTCGGCATGCCGACCGAGACGGTGTATGGCTTGGCGGCGAACGCACTCGATGCGACTGCGGTGCTGCGCGTCTTCAGTGCGAAAGGGCGGCCGACGTTCGATCCGCTGATCGTTCATGTCGCCGATGCGGCGCAGGCGTGGACGGTGGCCAAGCCATCACCACGTGCCGAACGGCTGGCCGCGGCGTTGTGGCCAGGTCCTTTGACGTTGGTGCTGCCGCGTCGCGAAAACGTGCCGGATGTGGTCACCAGCGGTCTGGAAACCGTTGGCGTGCGTTGTCCTGCCCATCCGTTGGCGTTGGCACTGATCCGCGCCGCTGGCGTGCCGCTTGCTGCGCCGAGCGCGAATCTCTTCGGGCGCATCTCGCCCACCACCGCGGCGCATGTGCGTGAGCAGTTGGGCGACGCCGTGGCGGTGGTGCTCGATGGCGGGCCGTGCCGCGTCGGCATCGAAAGTACCGTGCTGCTGCCGGATCCCGCACCGCTCATCCTGCGTCCGGGCGGCGTCACGCGCGAACGCCTGGAGGAAATCCTCGGTGAACCGGTCGCCGTCGCCGATCGTGTGGCCCGTGCGGCGTTGCTGCCGCAGCAGGCGCCTGGCATGTTGCCGAGCCATTACGCGCCGGTGAAACCGCTGCGTCTGCGTCATGCCGGCGAGGCGTGGCCGGACGACCCGGCGACCGGCGTGCTCGCGTTCACCGGTTGCGATCTGCCATCGTCACTGCGCCAGATCGAAGTGCTCAGTCGCCACGGTGATCTCGCTGAAGCCGCTGCCGGTCTGTTCGCTGCACTGCGTCGGCTCGATGCCAGCGACGTGACGTCGCTGGTGGCGGAGCTGCTGCCCGACCACGGCTTGGGCCTCGGCATCAACGATCGTTTGCGTCGCGCCGCCGGACTCGGCTGATCAGCGTCGTTCCGCTGGGGTTGCCGCTGAGCGCGGAATCAGTCCTTCTTGCGCCACTTGTCCAATATGTCCTTGGCCTTCTCCAGCAGCTTGTCGCTGCTGTCCTTCACCGCGTCGGTTTCGATGCCGAGCGACTTGGCCAGGGTGCTGGCCGCGGAATCGCTGACGACCTCCCACAGCCCGGCGGCCTCGGCGCTGGCGGCGCCGTCGAAACGGTGCTCGTCGATCTCGACCCGGAACGACAGCGGTACGCGTTCGCCCTTGGCGTTGATGAAGGCGACCGCGGGTTTGGCCAGCAGCGCCATGACGGTGGAGAGGCCCTCGGGAACCTCAGCTTTGACCTGATTCAGCACCATCGACCAGTCCATCACGATCACGCGCTCATCCTGTGACATCCGCCACCTATCGACCACGTGCACGTCGCAGGTGCCACCCGACAGCAGGGCGAAGGGGCCGCCGATCTGATCGGCCAGGATCTCCACCGGTAGGCCGTCGACGTGCCACGCGGTTTCACGTCCCAGGTCGTCGCCGGTGGTGGTGATGTGGAACGGGCGTCCGGCGATTGTCCCGGTGGCGTTGGCGCGGAACAACACGTCGAACACCGCCCACTGGCTGCGCAGTGGATCCGCCGTCAGGTGCTGGATGACGACCGGCAGGGCGAGCAGACGTTTGCGCGTGTAGTCGGCGTAGGCGACCTCCACATCAGTGATGGCCAGGGAATTGATGACGAAGGGATGTTTCTGTTTGCGCTCGCCGGCGGGCGATGCGTCCTTCTTTTTTTTCTTTGCCGGTGTCTGTCCAGGCACGCCGCGCTCGAAACGGCCACGGATGCCATCGACGGTTAACGATTGGACCTCCAGCGGATCAGCGAAGACCTGCCAGACGGAGATCTGCGCCTCCAGCCGGCGTGCCGTCAGATCGATCAACCCAGCCGGATGATCGATCCGGCGGACGGTGATGCCGGTGGCCTGGAAACGTCCGGTGAAGAGGTTGCCCTCGATGGTCTTGGCAGTGATGGCGATGCCGCTGCGCTCGCGTTGTTTGTCGAGCAGCCAACGAGCAAGGTCATCGATGAACCACAGGTTGATCACCACCAGGGCGAGCAGCACCGCTGCGGTGGTTCCAGACGTGGCGAACAGCAGCCAGCGCGTCCAGCGTCGCCGGCGACGGGTGGGTACAATCGCCACGTCGGCAGCCGTCGTCGTCGCGGGGATTGCAGGCGCAGTGGTGGTTGCAGGCGGACGTTTGCCGCGGCCGCGCTCCACCAGCCATCCCACCAGGGCGATCAGCAACGAGATCGCAGCGGACAGCGCGCTGCCGACCAGCGTCAGGAAGCCGCCTGCAAGGGGAGCCAACAGCGTGGCGAGCGCCTCGACCAGGATCAGGATCAGGGCTTCCATCGCGTCACTCCGCCTCGGTGGGACGAACAGGGGCGGTATCAGCTTACGAAAAACCCCCGGCCGGGAAGGCCAGGGGTTCCGTGCTGAACGCTTCAGTCGATAGGTTTACTTGGTCGCAGCGGGAGCCGCGGCTTTTGGCGGCCACGACAGCGCGATGTCGCTCAGCTTCTTCTCGCCGGCCTGGAGGTTGGAGACCACCACCACCCAGTCGTAGTCCTTGCGGGCCATCTGGAAGTTCCAGCGCACGTCGATATTCGCGGTGATACCGGCAGGGATCTCGAGGTTGTTCGAACCGCCGCCGGTGGGCGGACGGTAACCAGTCCAGGGGTTCCAACTGCCGCCCTTCAACTCAGCGATGAAGGTCTGGCCTTCGACGGTGGCGCGGAATCCCGGCAGCGCGGTGCTGTCGCCGTTTTTCACCGTGATGGTCTCCTTGCTTTCGTTGGTCAGCGAGAGCTTGACGATCAAGTAGCGGTCGGACTGCTTGTAGTAGGTGATGCTGGCCTTCAGGCCGGCGTCATTGGTTGCGGTCGGCGCCTGTTCGAGCGACAGCTTCTGCTCGGTCTGGCGACCGGATCCGCCGCCGCCGCAGGCGGTCAGGGCAAGGAAGGTGATCGCGATCAGGGCGATGGTGAGGTGACGCATGAGGACGGCTCCAGGGGATGAGCGGGAATGCGCGGGGTTCTAGCCATTCCGCTGTTCGCGTGCAACCGGGCGAAGTCGGGGCGCGCGAGACTGGCATGCGGGAGGCACGGCCATAGGCTCCCCGGCCCTTATGGATCGCCCGATGCTGCCGCCCCGCCTCGCTCCTAGCTCCCACCTCGACAACGTCCGCTACGAGATTCGTGGCCCGTTGGCCCGGCGTGCCTTGGAGTTGGAGAAGGCCGGCAAGGAGATCATCAAGCTCAACATCGGCAATCCCGGCGCATTTGGTTTCCGCATGCCGGAGTCGATGCGCGCGGCGATGATCGAGAACCTGCATCAGGCTGATCCCTACAGTCACCAGAAGGGCATCTTCCAGGCCCGTGAAGCGGTGGTGATGCAGCAGCAGAGCCTTGGCGTGATGAACGTCACCGCCGATGATGTTTTTATCGGCAACGGCGTCAGTGAGCTGATCCTGTTGGCGATGCGCGCGCTGCTGAACGACGGCGATGAGGTGTTGGTCCCCACGCCCGACTACCCGTTGTGGACCGCGTCGGTGACGCTCAACGGCGGCAAGGCGGTGCACTACCCGTGTCCGCCGAAAAAAGGCTTCCTGCCCGACATCGACGAACTGCGCAAACGCGTCACGCCCAAGACCCGCGCCATCGTCATCATCACGCCGAACAATCCGACTGGCGCGGTGTACCCCAAGGAACTGCTCCAGCAGATGGTCGCCATCGCCGAAGAACATAACCTGGTGGTGTTCAGCGACGAGATCTACGACCAGATCACCTACGACGGCGCGGTGCACGTGCCGCTCGCCACGCTGGTGACCAAGACCTTGTGCGCGACGTTCGGTGGACTCAGCAAGGTCTACCGCGCGTGCGGTCTGCGCGTCGGCTGGTTGTCATTCGCCGGCGAGAAGAGCCACGCGAAGGACTACTTCCTGGCGCTCGACCTGATGGCGAGCCTGCGCCTGTGTCCCAACGTCCCTGGGCAGTACGCGGTGCAGACCGCCATCGGTGGTTACCAGTCGATCTATGACCTGACCAAGCCAGGTGGCCGTCTGTACCAGACGCGTCAGGCAGTGATCGACGGCGTGCAGCGCAGCAAACACCTGTCCGTGGTCGCACCGCAGGGCGCGATGTACGCGTTCGTGAAGGCGAAGACGCCGGGCTTCAACGACCAGAAGTTCGCCCTCGATCTGCTCGAACGCCAGCACGTGCTGGTCGCACCGGGCACCAGTTTCAACGTGCCGTACCAGGACCACTTCCGCATCACGCTGCTGCCAGATGAGAAGACCATGGCCGAGGTGCTGGGTCGCATCGAGGCGTTGCTTGATGGGTATGCGGCGGGCAAAGCCGGCGGGTGAGTGCTTCCGTGGCACGGGCGTCTCGCCCGTGGTCGTTAGACCTTGACCACGGGCGAGACGCCCGTGCTACGGGTGACCGCATCACCGTGGCGTGTGCAGCTTCGACTGCACCAGCCACTCAACAAACCGCTCCGGCCACGCGCCTGCGGCACTCTTGTCGTCGGCCTTCACGCCGAACCCGTGCCCGACGTTGGCGTACATGATCAGCTCCGCCGGGACGCCCGCGCGTTTGAAGCGCAGGTAGACCTCAGCCAGCCCTTCGCTGATGTCCTGGCGGTCGTGCCAGCCGGCGCACAGGAATGCGGACGGTGCGCCTTTCTCCGGAATGATATCGACCGAACGGCCGGGATAGATCAGCGCCTGGTACGCCGGACGCGCATCGCCGCGGTCGAGCGGATCCGCGGCATCGGCCGCACCCATGCCGGGCTTCATGCTGATCTGCGCTGCCAGTTCACCACCGGCAGAAAAACCCATCGCGCCGAGTTTGGCCGGATCGATCTTCCATTCCGCCGCGCGTGAACGGATCAGACGCATGGCACGCTGCGTGTCGGGCACCGCGTGGTCCATGATGGTGTAGGTCGAACCTTCCTCACGCGCCAAGCGGTGTTTGAGCATGAGCACCGCGATGCCGTGTTTGTTCAGCCGTTCGGCGACGTTCTTGCCCTCATGGCCGACACACAGAATGCGGTGGCCGCCACCTGGGATTACCAGCACGGCGCTGGTCGTCGCGATGTCGGCCGGCGGCAGGAACACCGTGATCGACGGTTTGTGCACCGACACCACGTTGCCCTTCTCAATGCGCTCCGGCGCGGTCTTGCCTTCCGATCCCGGCGCACCGTTCGGCCACAGGGCGATCTCCTCCGCGGCGTTCGCGCTGCCGAGGAAGGCGGTGATGGACAAGGCGATGAGCAGGACGTTGCGCATGGGAAGGGCTCCGCGGATGGAAGAGTACGGCGCACGTCTTGTCGTGTTCATCCCCGACCTGACCAGCACTGGTGGACGCGACGCACACTCAGACGTTGTCTGGGAAGACATGATCGGACATGGAGGACCGGAGAACCGGAGGGAACATGAGTCAGAGGGCCTGGGCTCGATGCGGTCGATCTGCTTCGTGCCGTCCTCCGGTTCTCCGGTCCTCCATGTCAGTCTCCGGATTCCAGACACTCAGGCGGCAGGAGCGCCCGCCTGGGCGAACAAGTGCCACAGTCCCAGACCCGCGACCAGGATCGCCGCCGCGGCGGCCAACATCCCGGCCAGGGTCAGCGCGAACCACGCCAGCCAGCCACCGCAGGTGGGAATGATCCAAGCCCACGCCGGACCACGGCGCAGGTGCCAGCTCGGATAGTCGCGCAGCCAACGTGCGACCGGCATGATGAACCAGCCGATGACGGCAAAGACCACGCCGGCCACCAGCACCACGATCAAGGTGGACTTCGATTCCTCGCTGAGCGAGCGCATAGTCACGTGCCCCGCCCGCCACTGCCACCACAACCAGATCGCTCCGAGGATCGGCAGGATGTTGAGCACCAGCAGGACCTTGAGGTGGTAACCCAGGTGCAGCCGCAGGCGTGGCGGCGTCTCGCTGGGCGCGGCACGTCGTGTTTCACCCCGCTCTTTGGTCACCTGATCGGCTGGCATACGAGTGAGCATCGGCGGCTTCGTCCCTGCCGCAATGCATGCGACGTAGCATGTCGCAGCAGGGTGGCACACTTCCGTCCCTCGCCTTCGCTTCTAGCATCCCACGCCACTGCTTTTCAATCCGCGCCCAACGTCGCCATCGCCTCAGGAGCCCGCCATGTCCATCGCCGTCACTACCGCCTGGAACGACCTCGCCATCCATGCCGCGACCATCAAGGACACGCACTTGCGCGACCTGCTGCAGGACGGCAAGCGCTGCGCGGCGCTGACCGCGGAACACGACGGTGTGCTGTTGGACTTCAGCCGTCAGAACGCCACCGAGGGCACGCTCGGCCTGCTACTCGCACTGGCGAAGCAGGCCAAGCTACCAGAGAAGCTCACGGCCATGGCCAAGGGCGAGAAGATCAACACCACCGAGAACCGCAGCGTCCTGCACATCGCGCTGCGCGCCGATGCAAAAACGAAGATCGTCATCGACGGCGTCGATCAGGTCGCCGAAGTGCACAAGGTATTGAAGCAGATCAAAGGCTTCTCTGACAAGGTGCGCAGCGGCAAGTGGAAGGGCACCACCGGCAAGAAGCTCACCGACGTGGTCGCTATCGGCATCGGCGGCAGTTACCTCGGCCCCGAGTTCGTCTACGAAGCGCTCAAGACCGATCCGGTCGCGGCGAAGGCGGCGAAGGGCCGGCGCCTGCGCTTCCTTGCCAACGTCGATCCCATCGACGTGACGCGTGCGCTCGATGGTCTGGAGCCGGCGACCACGTTGGTGGTCGTCATCAGCAAGACCTTCACCACCGCTGAGACCATGCTCAATGCGAAGACGCTACGCGCGTGGCTGGTGAAGAAGCTCGGCGCCAAGGCCGTCGCCAAACACATGGTCGCGGTATCGACCAACCTCACGGATGTCGCGGCCTTCGGCATCGATCCGAAAAACGCCTTCGGCTTCTGGGACTGGGTCGGCGGGCGTTATAGCGTGTGCAGCGCCGTCGGCGTGGTGCCGCTCGCGCTCCAATACGGTTTCGCGGTGGTGGAAAAGTTCCTCGCTGGTGCGCGCAGCATCGATCAGCACCTCTTGAAAGCGCCGCTCGAGAAAAACTTGCCGGTGCTGATGGGCCTGTTCGGCGTGTGGAATTCATCGTTCCTCGGTCACCACACCCGCGCGTTGCTGCCCTACTGCCAGGCGCTGCTCAAACTCGCCCCGCACATCCAGCAGGTCGACATGGAATCGAACGGCAAACGCGTCGCGCTCGACGGCCAGACCCTGAGCTTCGCCGCCGGTGAGATCGACTTCGGCGAACCCGGCACCAACGGCCAGCACTCGTTCTACCAGCTCGTTCACCAGGGCCGCACCGTTCCTGCGGATTTCATCGGCTTCAAGAACAGCCAGCAGCCGGTGATGATCAAAGGCGAAGCCGTTGCCAACCACGACGAACTGATGGCCAACTTCTTCGCCCAGCCGGATGCCTTGGCCGTTGGCAAAACCGCCGGCCAGCTCCGCTTGGAAAACGTCCCCGAGGCGCTCATCCCGCATAAGGAGTTCCCAGGCAACCGCCCGTCGAACGTCCTGCTGCTGGAGGTGCTCAACGCCTACACCACCGGTCAACTGCTCGCCCTCTACGAACACCGCACCGCGGTACAGGGCTTCATCTGGGGCATCAACAGCTTCGACCAGTGGGGCGTGGAACTCGGCAAGGTGCTGGCGAAGCAGGTGCGTACGCAACTCGCCGGCAGCCGCGGCAAAGGCAAGGCGAAGATCGTCGGGTTCAATCCGGCGACGACGGCGTTGTTGAAGCGGTATTTGGGGTGACATATGGGAAGCGCACTGACGCATGTTATGGTCGATGTCTGAAGCCCCCAACGGGGGCGACGTAACGCCAGCCCGGCGCTTCAGCGCCGGGAACCATGCGCACCAAATAGACAAGTCCCCAACGGGGACGACGCAGGGCGGGACATTTACAATCGCCATCGTATAAGAATCGGGGTCAGCGTTGGCCACCTGCGTCGTCCCCGTTGGGGACTCGCGAGCTAATTTAATACCTGTGGTTCCCGGCGCTGAAGCGCCGGGCTGGCGTTGCGCCGCCCCTGACGGGGCTGTCATTGCTGTTGGTCGACGACCTACGGTATCTCGGCGTCTTTTTCCGCGCGTTCCTCGGGCGAACAGCCGGCGCGGTAGCGATGATCCGAACCAGGATTCACCAACGCATCCACCCACCCAGCCTTCGCTTCCGGGAAACTGTCGTACTGCGGAATGTACGGCTTGAGATCGTACACCGGCGAGCCGTTCAAAATATCACAGCCACGGATGACGATGCGTGGTCCGTCGATGCTGACCAACTGCACGCACGACAATCCAAGTCCATTCGGCCGATCAGGACTACGCGTGGCGAAAATGCCGCGTTTCACCGTGTCCCGTGGCGGCACGATCTGGTGCTTCCAACCGTTGCTGTAACTGAAGCCGAACAGCACCCACACGCGATCGAACCCTTTCAGGTCCTTCACCGTGTTCTGTAGGCCGGTCTTCAAAACGATGGTCGCTTCGACCGCCTCGCCGACGGTGGCCTGACGCGGAGCTTCCTCGCGCCACTGGAACGGTGAATGCACCACGCCGATCGGCGTGATGACGTGCTGAAAATCGTCAGCGAGGGTATATTTCGGACGTTTGAAGCGGCCAGGGCGTTTGACCATGTCAGACCCCGTGGCACGGGCGTCTCGCCCGTGAGCCTTTGCTTTCAGCCATGTCGCTCACGGGCGAGACGCCCGTGCCACGAGGAAACGCTCGATCAGCGGCGCGAGCCAAGTCTCGCGCGCTGGACGGCGGCCCAGTTCCTGCCATGCGCCGACGGAGTCAGCGCGCAGATCCCAGTGGATGGTGTTGGCGTCAACCTGTCCGGCGGCGATCAACGCTTTGAGCCCCAAACGATCAACGCACGTCGGGCGGCCATCGACCTTGACCATGATTGGCGGGGCATCCAGCAATTTGGAGCCAGTCCGTGCCTCATGCGCTGCCAGGATCTGCCCCAGTTTGTCGTGACTGCATCCGGAGAGCGGGGAATCATCGACAAACGCCACCGCCAACACCGCGCCATCAGCCAGCACCTCGACCGCATGCGTGCTGATGCGGTCCTCGCGCGTGAACTGCGCGAAGAGTTTGTCGATCGCCTGCACCAGCGCGGCAGCGGCGTCCGGCGCGAGCGGCGGATGGATGGGCCGCAGCACCAGATGGGCGGAAGGGGGAAGTTCAGACAATGCAGGCATGGCGGAAATCTAGCGCCGGATCAGCCACACGAAACCCGCGGAACCACCAACGCTAGCCCCCGGGATCGCCGGCGTCTCGCCGGCAGAGTGGAACCACGGAGGTGTGCGTGGGAAGAAAAGCGAGGTAAGAACGGCAAGAGACAACCCGATTGCCCCTAGCCGGCGAGACGCCGGCGATCCGGGGGGGTAGCGTCAGGTGGTCAGCGACGTGGTGGGTTCCTGCCCTGGTGCGGCTTGATCGTCGCGGTGTTCTTCTTGCCCTTCCAACTTGCGTTGAATCCGCCTTTTTTCGCGGCCTCGGCGAGGTGCTTCGGCACCTTGGTCCCGCAGGCGAGCTGCACGTTCTCGACGCCCGGTTCCGGGAAGTGGCCGTCGTGTTCGTCGAGCTTGGCCTCGTCTTCGTCGATCACCTGATCGAGCGAGCCGCCGGCCATGTACGCCGGGCCGACGTAGCCGCCGCGTTTCGCGCGATCATCCAGATGATTGCCGCTGCCGACGGCGCCGTGCAGCAGCTTGTCCGCCAGATCCATGCGCCCGGTTTTCTGCAATGCCTCGATCACTAGCTTGCGGTTGTCGGGTTTCTGCGAGTGGATCAACGCCTTCTGCATGCGGCGTTCGCGGTCGCCGCGGCTGACCTCGATCGGCTGCATGGTGAAGGGATCCAGGCCGCTGACGTACATCGCGGTGCTGATGGTCATCGGGATGGGGATAAATTCCTGCACCTGATCCGGCTGCATGTCTTCGTCACGCAGTGCGGAGGCGGTGTCGACCATGGTATTGAGCGACGAGCCTGGGTGGCCGGCGATCAGGTACTCGGTCATGAACTGGCGACGGCCGGCCTTCTTGGAGGCGAGCTGGAAGCGCTTTTTGAATTTCTTGAAGGTATCGAACGACGGCTTGTTCATCAGCGCCAGCACGCGGTCATCGGTGGATTCCGGTGCGACCTTCATGATACCGCTGACGTGGTAGCGGGCGACCTCGTCGATGTAGGCGTCGCCATCGCGCAGGGCAAGGTCGTAACGGATGCCGCTCTGAATGAAGACGTGTTTGACGCCTTTGATGCCGCGGATGCGGCGCAGCGCGGTGATGTTTTCATCGGCGCCGCTTTCCAGGCTCGGGCACGGCGTCGGCAGCAGGCAGTCGCGGTGGACGCACGAGCCGAACTTGCGCATCTTGCCGCATTTCATCCGGAACATGTTGGCGCTCGGGCCGCCGACATCGCTGATGGTGCCGTTGAAACCAGGCAACGTAGCGATGCGCTCGGCTTCTTTCACCACGGAGTCGACGCTGCGATTCTGGATCTCTTTGCCCTGGTGATAAACAATCGAACAGAAGTTGCAGTTCGCCACGCAACCGCGGTGGGTGACGATGGTGGCCTTCACCGTTTCCAGCGCGGGAACGCCGGCGACATAGGCCGGATGCTCACGGCGCGTGTAGGGCAGACCATAGATGCGATCGAGCGCGGTTTCATCAAGCGACGGAGCGGGCGGATTTTGCACCACGAAACGCGCGCCGGTGGGCTGCACGACCACGCGACCGCGTTGGGGATCCTGCTCTAGGAAGTGGACGCGCTCGCCCTCGGCGAACTTGGCAGTGTCGGTGGAGATCTCCTCAAATGATGGCGTCTCGACTTTGCCGCGCGCCCACGGATCCGGAATCGCTTCGCGGCTGTTGGCCATCCAGCAGGTGCCGCGGATGTCGTTGAGGTCCTTGATCGCTTCGCCCGCACGCAGGCGGTGGGCGATTTCCAAGATCTGCTGCTCGGCCATGCCGAAGCCGAGCAGGTCGGCCTTGCTGTCCGCCAGGATCGAACGGCGGAAGGTGTTGCTCCAATGATCCCAATGCGCGAGGCGGCGCAGCGAGGCCTCGACGCCGCCCAGGACTACGGGCACGCCCTTCAGCAGCTTGCGCACCGTGTTGGTGTAGACGATCGATGCACGATCTGGCCGCAGCCCGGCCTTGCCGCCCGGGCTGTAATGATCCTGCCGCCGTGGCCTGCGTGCGGCAGTGAAGTGATTGAGCATCGAGTCGATGTTGCCAGCGCTGACGCCGACGAAGAGCGCTGGCCGACCCATGACCAGGAAGTCGTCGTCGCACTGCGGCTGCGCCACGATGCCGGTGCGGAAGCCCGCATCGACCAGCGAGCGCCCGATCAGCGCGATGCCGAAGGACGGATGATCGACGTACGCATCGCCATTCACCAGCAGGATGTCGAGCTCATCCCAGCCCCACCACTCCTGCATCTCCGCCCGACTCATGGGCAGCGGCACGTTGGGGATGAGGGACTGCATGGGCGCGGAACGATAGGGCGATCCGCACGGTTGGAACTGGCGTCTGGCTGTGGTTGAGCGAAGCGGTTCTTGCCTTTAGCCCCTGGGACCGCGGGCCGCTGGCCCGCAGTTGTTGGTCGTCAGGAAATCGATGACGTCATTGGCCAACCAGGTCTCTCGCCAACGATCGTCCTTCGTCCCGTTGAGCATCTGCTCCCATACCAAACTGCGGGCCAGTGGCCCGCGGTCCCAGGGGCTGACAGCCTCTTTCACGGGCGTCTTTCTCTGCAACTCTCCCACCCATGGACGTCGATAAGGCCACCCAGATCCTCAAGGACCTCGCCGACGATCACGCCTACCCGGCGATGGTCATCGACCGCATCCTGATCGACCTGCAGCGCGCACATGGGCATGCGGCGGTGAATCAGGTCATCGATGCCTGTGAACTGACGCGGCGGTTTGGGATTCGGAAGGTGTGGCCGGATGCGAAACGCTGATCGTCAGGTCAGGGACGGGATTTCGCCCAGTGGATCCAATAATCGAGATCTCGGGGCATGCCTGAAATATCGGCTGTGATAGATGGGACGCTGGTCGCTTTCTCGATGTCAGCCAGGAATTCAGCAGGAAGGTCGACGTCATGCTTGTCGACGTAATGCGCCAAGCCCTCCGGCCAAACCCATTTTCCGTCCGTCTTTTCGCAGCATCCCATCTCATGTTCGGTAACCCCGCAATCGAAGCGGCAGTAGGAATATCCCAGAAACGAGTTGCAGGTGTTCGCGCCACGCAAATACCGAAGAACCTTTTCTTTCGCTGACGGATTCCAGTGGGGATTCACCACGGTGCGAGGGTCTGGCAATCGGTCGTCGATGTTGGGCGCGAGCCATGTGATCAAACGCCGGATCTTCCCTGTGGTAGTCATCGTGGGTCGCCAATAGCCGATCACTCGCATGTCATTACTCCCACGCCACCTCATACATCATCCGCGCTCCGTCTACCCCCTTCACATCCGCGGCGGTCTTCGGGGTATCGAACACCAGCGCGCCCTTGGGCGCGTCGATCAGCAGTTGACCGCTGCTGGAACGGTTGGCGGCGGTGTCGGCGCTGGCGCCAGCGGGGGAGCGCGCCGGTCTCCTTCGCGACGCTCAGCAGTTTGGGCACATCCATGCCGTAGGGTGATCCCTGATTTCAGCAGCGGTCTGGTATTGCAGGTCGCTGGCGCAGTCGAATTGCTCTGAGATCAACCGGACGAAACCGGTCGCACTGGAGGCACCGGGCGTTTCTGGACGATCACTCCGCAGCGTGTGCGCTTGGCAACCTTGCCGGTGGCGATCACCTAGGAAACCCTGGAGGCATCGCCGTTGTCGCCACGCTGGAGCTGATCGGCGGCAGAGACCATCCAGATCACGGTTTTTTCAGCTTCTTCACCGCATCCAGATCCGCCTGCGTCGCGGTGGAGAGGAAGTCGAGCGTCCAGTCGGTCCACAGGAATTTTTCTCCTTTGCGTTGGACTTCGATCCAGTTCTTCCAGCGACCGGAGCCGAAGCTGTGCTGACGATGGCCGACCAGGGTCGCGGCGGAATCAACGATGCGAATGCCCGGTTTGACCACCACGTCGCCAAAGCCGGCGTACCACATCGCGCCAAGGATCTCGGTGCGGCTGCCGTTCAGCAGTTCGACCTGTGGTTCCGGGTGTTCGATCTTGCTGCCCATGATCCACAGGTTGCCGCCATCGTTGGTCAGGCTCGGACCGGGCGAGGATTCGTAGTTCAGGTAGCGGCACCAGACGCTGGCGCCGGGCTTGCGCATATGCAGGGCGCCGACCACGTCGTCGACGAAGATGTCGCCCAGTTCCTCCTGGTAGATCCAGCCATTGATGTCGCGAACGATCAGCGCGCGCTTGCTCTGCTGACGGATCTTCACCCCTTTGTCGCCTTGGTCCCAGGTCGGCATGAAGCGCTCGATCACCACCGCCGGCGCCTTGCCGTCCTGGACCAGGATCTCGGCGTTGAGGTAAGCCTCGCAGGCGATCAGGCGCTGGACGTTGGCGCGCAGGATCAACTGCGTGCAGCGGTATTGTTTGCCGCCTGGGAAGTAGACCACCTTGGCACCACTGTCGATCGCCTTCTGCACCGCGGCGGTGTCATCGTTCTTGCCGTCGCCGACCGCGCCGTGGGTGATGACGTTGGCCCAATCATTGGTCGGATCGCCCCACGGCACCGCGGGCGCATCCTTCACCGGCAGGTTCAGCGTGCGCGGCACGCAGTCCGGGAAGGCCTTGGTGATCGGTCCGTAGGAATACTCGTCGAGATCGCCCTTGGCGTTCAGCTTTTCGTCGGCCGTGGATTTCACCGTCAGTCCATAGCCGCTGACCTTTACGTTGCGGGCGAATAGATGTTTTTCGTTGGGCTTGCCGTCGACCAGGATGGCGGGCTGGTCGGGGCTACCGCCGAGCAGTTCGGCGTCGATCAGGGTGACGTGAGAGCTCCAGCGGTTGCCGATCGATAGCGCCGGCACCGTATTGTCGCTGCGCACGCGATGCAACATCAGCACCTCAAACGGCGAGCGGATGCCGGCTTTTTTCTGGCCCTTGAGCTGCACGTCCCAGACCGTGAACGAGTTGAGGTTCGACGCCCAGATGCCGTAGTCGAAGCCGATGACTTCGAGGTGGCGCACCACGGCCGGGCCGGAATCGCCGGTGAAGCCGATGTCAAGCCCGATGCCGCCCTGACCGTCGCCGCTGACGATCTTCACCGCGTGCATGCATCCTTGGTTGCTGGCGTTGAACTGCACGCCAGCCGCGCCCGGATTGCCCTTGCCGGTGTCGACCGTCAGGTTGCGGATCGCGTTGCGGAAATGCTGAGCGACGTTTTCGCCGGTCCACACCACGCCGCGCACCACCGGACGGCCGATGTCTTCTTCCTTGGGCTGGATGCCGGTCTTTTGGAATTCCGGGCAGTTGTCGGCGAGCTTGATGATGGTCTTGTCGCGCGTCTGGCCTTGCAGGATGGTGAGCCGCTGGTGTTTGCCGTCACGTCCGTCGATCTTCATGCCGGGGTGCATGCGTCGTGAGAGCCCGAATTCGATTTGATGCGATACCAGATACGTGCCGTTGGGCAGGTAGATGATGCGGTTGTTCGACGGATGATCGTCGAGCGCCTTCTGGATCGCATCGCTGTCGTCGGTTTTGCCGTCGCCCTTGGCGTTGTAGGGCGGCTTGGTCACGTCGATCACGCCGGCGTCGGCAGGGAAAACGATGGGCTCCTCAGGATCCTTCAGCAGCGGCGGCAACGGAGTGGTCGGTGACACGACGCTGGCGCCGTGCAGCGATCCGCTGATGAGGAACAGGGCGAGCAGCAGGTGACGGGTCATGCGGGGGTCCTTGGGATGACGTGTTAGCGTTGCGGGGCGCACTGGGTTGCGCCGACCATGCCGGCAAAGGGGACGGCGATCGCTGGCGGTGGTTTGCCAGTCGTTGCTTGCAGAGCGAGATCGGCCACCGCTTCGCCCATGGCGCGATACGGTATCAGCCACGTGGTGAGCACCGGACCGGCGTCGTCAGCGGCAGCCGCTGAAAAGGTCACCAGCGACAGATCTTGCGGGACGCGCAGGCCAAGTTCCTGCGCCACGCGCAGCACCGGATACGCGGCGAACGATCCATAGGTCACGAGCGCGGTCGGACGATCGCTGGTGGTCAGCAGCGAACGTACGCGCTGCATCCAATCGTCGCGTGCATCCGGCGCAGCATCGCTCAGCAACCGCTGCGGACGCAGGCCGGCGTCGACCATTGCCGAGGTATAACCGTCAGCGCGATCGGCATCGCTGTAGTGCGGCGTCAGATGCGACGAGAGGTAGGCGATGCGCCGGTGTCCAAGCGCGATGAGCGCCAGCGTCGCATCGCGACCGGCCGCGTGATCGTCCGGGTACGCGCAGGCCGTCGGCAGCTTGCGGTTGACCCACACGGCGGCCAGGTGGTGACGTGCGATCGCGTCCTCCACCTCGGGCGGAATATCATAAACGTAGTTGAGGATCAGTCCGTCAGCGGTGCGCTCGCGCAGCATCTTCGCCAGCGAACTTTCGCTGCGCAGGTCCTCGTCGGCCAAGCACGCCAGCGCCAAGTGGTGACCGTCCTTGCTCAGCCGGCGTTCGATGCCGTCGAACAAGCCTGGATCCCACACGCTGCGGTGCCCCGCGGTACTGGTGACCATCGCCAAGCAACGGAAACGTCCGGTGCTGATCGCCACGGCGCCGGCATTGCGGCGATATCCCACTTCATTGGCGGCTTCCTGCACCCGGCGTCGGGTGTCAGCGTGGTAACGCTCGCCGCGCCCGCCCAGGATCTGCCACACGGTGTCGACCGCGACGCCAGCCTTGGCCGCCACCGCGTGCGCGGAGGAACGGGATCGGGGGGTTGGTTCAGTAACGGAGATGGTTTGCGGCATGGCGGCCTTGTCCGAATAACAGTGCTGTTATCAAGAACGGGAGGCGTGCGGACCGTGACCAGTGGAGGGCACACCGCGCTATGCGGCTGGCTCCGACAGGGGCTTGGAGTGGCATTGCCCGGCGGGTTCCCGTTCCCACAACCACGCCGTCATGACGATCGCTGCCAACGATACCAAAGTATGGATCCGTGCTCCCGGTGGTCAGATCTGGCAGCTTACCGCTGGCACGCGACTGCAGGAAATGGCGATGCGCTGGAACTCGGTGGTGCGCAATCGTGAACGGTGGGATGGCGACGGTGAAGAGGAGGTATTGGCCATGGGGGCGCGGCAGGATCTCACCGCCTTAGGATTCAATCAGGATCTGTTTGCCGCCGTGATCGAAAGTGGCATGGGGGAGATCGGCATCCGCTGGCGTGAGGAAAAGCTTGATTGGGAAGCCCGGATAATGCCCTGGGAATTCGTAATAGCACTCGCCACCCGTAGCGAACGGAGACGCAAAGGCGGTCGTTTGTTGACAATCTGGCGATACCTCCAGGTCGGGGCTCGGGACGGTGCGACTGCGTGGAACGGCGAAAGCGATACGATGTTGTTTATTGATGCAGTGCCGGTGCCCTTGCGTTCACATCTCAATTTTCGAATCGATCAGCAACTCCTGGCCTCGGCCAGTGGCATAGACCCGGTGCCCGTCCGCAATCCCACTATTGACCAACTTCAACAGCAGGTGGCCAACTATCATCCGGAAATTCTCCACCTCGCCGCCGTCGAGGGCTACGAAGCGATAGAATTGCTTAGGCAGCCATTACCTTTTCTTCCGCCACCGAACGGCCTCTGTTTCGCCCAGGGTGAGGCGGGCATGGAGACCGTCAGCAACGAGCGCATTGCCGCTACTTTTGCTTATGGCTCGCCGCGTCTAGTGACGCTGGGATCCCAGAGTTCGACTCGTTTGGCGGCGTTGACAGTGGCCATCGGTGGAGCGTGCGCCGCAGTCGGATTCCAAGATGACATCGATCGTGAATCGATGCGTTTTTTCTACTCCGAGTTCTACCGCCAATGGCGGGACCGTCGGCACACGCCGCATGCCGCTCTGATTCAGACGCGGGTAATGCTGCGGGCTAAGGGTATCGAACTGCATGGCGCGGGACTTGTTTTGTGGTCCGATCGCTCGCTGATCGATATGGATCCAGCGTTGATCCAGGACGAGGCAGCCGCGAAGCAATCGGGTCTGGGCCTGAGTGGTCTGGGTTCCGATTTCGGTTCCGGTTCCGGTCGCATGGCTGGGCTGCGGGGCAGTGCCAATCCACCTGTTGTCGAGGTGGATTGCGAACCGCTGCCGCGCCTCAACTATTCGCTGCTGCACAACGATCGCGACCTCTTCAAGTGCTTCGCCCTGGTCAGCCCTGGGGATGGTGCGGTCGCGGGCGTCTGCGTCCGCGTGGTGTTGTCCGCCGGCGGCCAGGACGTGGCATGGAAGGCGCAGTTGACGCTCACCGAGGTCATTACCGATCTGCGTTCGAAAGTGCGGGTACCGGTGGTCTCGGCGCTCGGACGCATCAAGGAGAGCGTGCGCTCGACCTTGCTCGTCGAAGTCGAGGTCGGTGGGAAGCTGATCCACCAGTCGACCCACCCGGTGCAACTGCTCGCCGGTGATGAATGGACTGACGACGACCAGGATCGCCAATGGTTGCCGTCGTTCGTCTTGCCGCGAGATCCGGCGGTGACGCGCATCGTCGATCAGGCGCAGCGTGCGCTGTGCACCTTGGCGGATGATCCCGATGCGAGTTTCGACGGGTACCAGGGCCTGGGCATCCGGGCCGGTGATGATCCCGGCATCGCCGTCGATCTGCAGGCGCAGGCGTTGTGGGCTGCTTTGACCTGGGATATCGGTCTGGCCTACGTCAATCCGCCGCCGACCTACACCGCGGCGGCGCAGCGCGTGCGCAGTCCTTCGGCCGTGCTGGAGGAACGCCGCGGTACCTGCATCGACCTGGCATTGCTGCTGGCGGCGTGTTGGGAACGCATCGGTCTGCGGCCGGTGATCCTGTTGCTCAAGGGTCATGCGCTGCCTGGATACTGGCGTTCGGAAGCAGCGTGGGACGCCTTCCGGCGCGGTGACTACGCCAACACCACCGCAGAATCGTCGAACGCTACTGTCACCGGACAGGTGCCGATGGCGACGGCCGGATGGATGGTCAGGGAACACGACGAGGTGGTGAACCTCATCCGTGCCCAGGCATTGTGGCCGGTCGAAGCGACGCGTATCGCCAAACGCTCAGGTTTTGCCGATGCAGTGCATGCCGGGATGGATGCGCTGCGTTTGCCTGCCGACTTCGACTGCCTGATCGACATCAGCGTGGCGCGTGAAAAAGGCGTGCTGCCGCTGCCATGAGGCGGTTCGCGGAAGTCATCGTGGTGAAGACCCCGTCATGAGGAGAACAGGATGACGATTCCGGCTTGGATTCCCGCGACCTCGGAGCTGTCCGCCCTCGGTTTCAAGGGCAGTGACAGCACCGTGCCGGCGGCGGCGACGTTACGCCGCCGCCTGCACCGGCCGGAAGATGATCCGTGGGAGACCCTCACCCTGGTTGAGAGCGATGCCGGTTTCAATTTTGAACTCGGGGCTGGTCTGCGGCCGGTCGGGCTGCGACCGGCACGGCGTGCGGGCATGGTTGCCAGCGCGGGTGGAAAACCGGTGTGGACCAGCGAATTCGAGCGCCTCGCCCCAGGGCGGTTGAAGGACAAGCTCGACGAAATCGACCAGAAGCTGACGCCGACGCAGGGCCTTTTCCGTTGGCGCAAGGACGGCGTGATTGAGGAGGTCCAAGAACCGCAGGTGAAGACCAAGGCGAAACGCATCCTCCTGTTGGTGCACGGCACGTTCAGTCACGGTGCGATGTACGAAAAAGCCTTCACCGATCCGGAGGGACCGGGCAAGGATTTCCTTATCTGGGCGTTCACGACCTACGATGAGATCCTGCTCTTCAACCATCCGACGCTGGCTGTTCCCGCGTGGCTGAACGCCAGCGAACTGGCGCGCTGCTTCGACGGCTGCGCGGCCAAGATCGATGTGATCTGCCACAGTCGTGGCGGCTTGGTGGTGCGCTGGTGGCTCGACGTGCTCCGCCCCGGACGGGCCGGTACGCGGGTGGTCTACGTTGCCGTGCCGTTGGCCGGCACCGGGTTGGCGTCACCGCCGCGGCTGACCGAGACGCTCAATTACTTGGCGAATCTCGCGGGGTTCCTCGGCACGCTCACCAACAAGGTCGGCGACTTCGCCGGCTGGGCGAAGATCTTTTTTAGCGTCGGTGCCGGACTGATGCAGGTGGTGTCAGCGCTGATCCGCGGCGCCGCGGCCATCGGTGTCGCTGATGCGGCGGTACACCTGATCCCTGGGTTTCTGTCGATGGCGCGCATGTCGAACAATAGCGAGATCAAACACCTGCGTCGCCTGAGCAACCCGACGGTGGGCCGTTTTGCGATCAAAGCCAATTACCAGGTGGAGCAACCCGGGCTCAAGTTGTGGCGCTACATCACCGAGGCGAAAACCCGCCTAGCGGATTACGGCACCGATGTGCTGTTCGCCGCCAACAACGACCTGGTGGTCGACACCGGCTCGATGGATGATCTGCGCGAGGAATTGCGTATTCCCAAAGATCAGGTCTACGACTTCAAGACCGGCCTAGTGCACCACTGTGCGTACTTTGCCCAGCCGCAGACGTACGTGTTCATGCGCAAGGCGTTCGACTGAGTTACCACACGTCCGGCTCATGCCGGAGCCGTTGGATCCACTGGATCGTCCCGCCCATGTTCGGCGCCATCTGCTGGCCGCTGTAGCCGTTGTCGGGATTGCCACCGGCGTGGGTGGGGGTGCTGACGCGGTAGGAATGTTCTTCGTGTTCGCGTAGGAAGTTCATGTCGATGACGGTCGTCGCCGGGCTCCACTCGACGCGGTACCACAAGCGGAGCTCGTTGGCGCGGAGCGTGTTGAAAAAAGTCTCATCGTTGTTGAACAACGCCTGCTCACCAGCAGTCGCCACTTCGAGCCAGGTACGGAAACCACGCGCGCCGCCAGCGCCGCACGTGACGGTAAATACCGCGCCGGTTGGCTCGCGCACCAAGCGGAACCATGTGCGTCCGACAGTGGCCTGACGTGGAGTTTGTTTCCCATCGCACCACGCGGCGAAGTTCGCTGCTGTCACCCCAGCGGCGGGATTGGCGGTGGTGCCGGCCCAGCCATTCAGCGCCCGCGCAGGTTGGGGGTCGGGATACCGCAGGTAGGCACGGCCATTATCGGGCGCGGCGGTGTCGACCGGATTGTAGGCCGCGCGCATGCTGATGGCGAAGGGCGGAACGTCATGCACCCACAGGTCGAAACGTTGTGGCACGCCGATGGGGAAACGTGCGGCGCCGTCTCCGCCCGGATCCGCTGGGCGGCTGCCGGCGGCAGCGGGGACGACGCCGGCCGAGGCGATGCGTGGGCCGAGCGTGCTGTCGCGCACGTCGATCCAGCCGAAAGCCTCCGCATGTTCGCGCCCGGTGTCTGCTCCCCAGCCGATGCGGGAAGATTCCTGGATGTACTGACAGGCTGCCACCAGCGTGACGCGAGCCTGCGCGAGTTGGTACTGGAGTTCACCTTCCTCGACATCGGAGCGCACGCGCGTCAGGAAGGTCAGCGCCAGCGACACCAACAGGGCGGAAAGTGCCGAGACGATGATCAGCACGGTGCCGTTGCGATGGTTCCTGGCAGACCGCTTCATGGCAGATCCACGTAGTCGAGGGTCTCGCGTTCAGCGGCTATGGCGCTGAAGGGATCGGACCAGCCGTCCCCAGGCCGGCGTTGTTGACGCGCACCGCGCAAGGTGGTGGCGACGGTGGTGAACGGCAGCGCGATCTGCGCGCCGGTCAGCGGACTGGTCATCTCGACTACACACAGGGTCACGGGATGACCGCGTTCGATGAAGCGGTGCACGCGGTAGGTGACCTCTGGCCAGTGGCCCGGCGCGGTGAGGACGCCGTTGCGCCGCATGAGTTCGCGCCTGGTGCGGGTGCGATCAAGGAAATTAGTGATCTCCGAGGCGTTGTATCCCGAGTCACGTCCTTCGTAACCGATCTTGGCGAGCAGACGCGCATCACCGATGGTCGCCGCTTGTGGTCCGGGCATGTAGTAACGCGAGCCGTTGCTGTTGCGGATGCGACCCTTCATGGTGTTGTCGCCGCCATCCGACGGGCACAGCCAGTTGAGTCCGTTGTCGGTCAGCGCCACCGGCACGCCACCGAAGCTGATGGTGTTGTTCGATGCGCCTTTGGGCGGCGTGGTGCCGTGGTAGATGGCGAAGGCGTTCGACGGCAGATATTCAAACAGGCCGTAGAAACCAAGGCCATCAATCAGCCCACGCACTTGGTTGGGATACCACGCATGCCACGCACGGTTGGGATCGATGTGGCTGTAGATGCCGAAGTGGCCCCAGAACGTGCGTGGTGAATTGCCGCCGGGATTGACGGTGCCTTCTTCGGCCACGTTGGCGCGGCACCACGTGCGTGGATCGGCGGCCGACCAGGCGAGCGGGCTGGCGCTCCAGCCGCGGCGCGTGCTGCCAGGGGTTTCATTCCAGGTGGCGTTGGCGGCAGCCGGGTCGATAAAACCGAGGTCGCGGAAATCAGTGAATGGTCTGCCCGCGCCATTGCCGGCATCGATGCCGCGCAGCGGCCGGTTGCCACCGACCTCGGGATCGTCGGAGCCGGTCCAGAAATCTGCCTCATCGACGGCGGCCTCCAGGCCGATGCGCAGCATGGCGTTCTCGGTCGCGAGGCGTTGCGACGCGGTGACGGCACCAGTGGCCACACGGACGGCGGCAAAGGCGGTGTAGAGCACCAGCATGCCGAGGCTGACCGCGATCATCAGTTCGATCAGGGTGAAGGCGCTGAGGGGACGGGGGGAGGTCATAGGTGGCTCACCGCAGCGTGATCGGCAGGCGTGGATCGTAGTAGGTGAAACGCGATACCTGCGTCGCGCGCATGCGTACCGACTTTGGCACCGGACCGCGATCAAGTAGGTAATTACGGTTGCGATCCGCACCATAAATGCCGAGCAGCACCGTGCGCGAACCGGTTCTGCCCTGATCACTGCCAAGATTGGCACCGCCCTGGGTCATCAGCGCGCTGGTGACATCGCTGCCGCTGGGCAGTGCAGAGACATCGCGAGTGAAGCTGACCATGCGTTCGGGATTGCGCAGATGCAGGGCGTCCTCGGTCGATACCCCACCGCGGAGGCGTCCATCGTAGTCGTTGCGATTCCCTTGATGGACACCGTGGCAGAGCGTGCGGCTGGCATCGAGCGGCGCAGCCGGTGCGGTCTCGGCGTCTTCGTAGGATTGCCAATCGACGGTCCAGAACACCAGTTCACGGCAGCGATCGCGGGGATGGAATTTGCGGGTGAGGGTGAAATGGCTGGCATCGCCCCACAGGCGATGGGTGCCGTCACGGCCATCGGTGCCAGCGAACGGCGAGACGCTGCTGGTCCAGGTTCCGGCTTCCAGCACACCTGGGAACACACCGGGCAGACCAACACCGGTGATGCGCTGCGCGGACACCGGGCGCCACATCGCTGCCATCGATCCGCCGGCTCCAGAAATCGCTCCGCTGCGTGGTGGCGTGAAGAGATCGAACTCGATCAGTGGATAATCCATCATGATCGCGCGGGCGTGTGGGCGGGGCGCGGTCCAGTCATACGGAAAGCTCGCGGCGTAGCGCATCGCGGCTTCAGTGCAGCGGTCGTTATAGTAGCGCAGACGATCGGTGCTCAGCGGAATGGTACCCATCATCAGCATCGACAGGTCGGGCTCGGGCTCGGATTCGCGACGCAGGTAATAGGTCGCGCTCGCCAGCGCTAGAAAGCGCCAGGCCTGCACCTCCAGGCCGATGCTGGTGCGGCGGGTTTCACGCGTGGCATTCGCTGACGCACCAGTGATGGCCTCGGCGGCGACGCAACGTTGAACGAACTCGGTGTGCCATTGGCTGCCGAGCGCACGGAAGTCGGTGATGCCCGGTGCGACTACGTAGGTTTGGTAATTCGCGCCGATGCCAGCGCGGGTGAAGGCATCTTGAGCGAACGCCAGACAGGCTTCTGCCAACGCCGTGCGTTTGGTCATGAGCGACATCGCATTGCCATCAGGTGGCGTGAACGACGGCGTGAACGACGTCGGATTGGTCATCGGGTTGACGGTTTCGGTGTAGTCCTGGGCCTTGCGAAAGACCTCCGCCATCAACTGCTCGCGCGCACTTGGCAAAGCCGGGTCGGCACCAACGCCCATCCATCCTTCCAGCATCACCGCCTGGGTGGAATAAGTCGTGCCATTTCCGCCATTCTTGATCACCGGCACCATGACATCGACCTGCGGCATGAAGCGGCTGCTGCCGAAGGTCGCGCTGAGCGGCGGTGACGGATACGCGGCACGGTATGGCCACGCCTTCCACGGCAGCACCGGTACCGCGTTGTTCTGCGCGTAGCCGCTGACGGCGAAGATGATCTTGTTGGACTCCACCGCGGGCGAGGGATTGCGCAGGCGGATGTCGACGCCGGGGATCATTGCGGCATCAGCGTAGTAGAGATGCGCTCCTTCGGCGAGCAGACGTTGGATCTCATCACCATCGCTGTCGAGGCGCTTGGCGATGTCGAGCGGCAGGGGGCGGATGCCGGAATCGAAACGTGCGAGGCGGGTCTCCAGATCCCAACGGGTGTTGGTGTAGCTGAACGGACGGGTCTCCCACGGCTCCGGCGTCTCGAACTCGGCCATGCGTTCGCTGTTGGACTTGCCGGCGAAGTATTCGATCAGTTCCATGGTCTTCGCCGCCGCCAACAAGCGCGCACGTGCCTGCTGTTGTTCCTTCAGGCCGAGCGGGAACACCATCAACACGCTGATCACCGCGAAGCCCATGATCGCGAGCGAGATCGCGACCTCGAAGAGGGTGAAGCCGTGACGAGCAGCGATGTTCCTGATTGCGCGAATGCGGACGTCTGCCGGCACCCCGGCGGGAGCGTTCGCAGAGTGGTCATCCTGCCGCATTGACCGCATGGAAGTGCTCCAGCATGGTGGAATGAAAGCCGCGGTGACGCGGGATCAGCCCTAGAGACGCGGCAGCGACGCTTATCCAGACAGTGAAAAACACAAACAAAGGCAAAACAACATTCATGGTCCTGTTACCACGTATCGCGGTTGTTCCCCAGAAGACGCTCAGAAGTGCGCGGGAAACGATCGCTTGAAAATATCTATAAACGATAAGCGACGATCGTGCGAGGTATGTTGGGAAAACCGGGCCGGAATCGCTGACGTCGATGTTACGGACAGCCAGCATCCGACGCGTGCTTCGCCTGCTGAACGTGCGAGAGCGTCGACGTGCCGCCTCATGCTGATCGCTATCGCGAAGGGCGATGCGGCGTCATGTCCGAGCTCCAGGCCCGCGATGCCTGTCCGTACGTGGAGCAGGTCAGGGAGCGGAGTCCTCGGACATCAGGCAAAACGAAAATCGGAGCGCCGCTAGTCAAACGTGATCAGGCAAGAGCACCATTTTTTCAACACGCAGACCCGACGGGTTGAAGTCAAACAGGTGATCGGGGACGTGCCCGAGGCGCCGTATTCGCTTGTTGCTCGACGTCGCACATCGCACATCGCACATCGCACGGCCAGATTCAGATTCACCTGACCCGTGGCACCGCTCCACCGACGTCCACAAAATGGGGCAATCCGACTCTCCGTCGCCGATGGCGATACGTTCGGATCCGGGCGACTATCACTCGGTCGCGGCGGACTCCGACAGGCCCTTGCTGGTACTCATGTTGACGACTTGGCCATTCTTCACCCGCGGATCGTCCTTGGACAGCAGCAGGAGTTGGAAGCTCTCACGCGTACCCAGGCGCACGGTGCAGGGACCGACCGCGAGGTCGACCTTCTGCGGCTCGCGCATCGGTTCGCCGTTGAAGAACGTGCCGTTGGTCGAGAGATCCTGGATGCTGACGGTCGACTCGTTGATGGTCACCTTCAGGTGGCGTCGGCTGACGGTATTGAAGTCGTGGTCACTGTCGCGCTGCGCTGGCGGCGTCTTGAGGTAGGCGGCGGTGCGTCTCAGACTGACATCGCAGGAACGGCTGCGACCCACTACGATGTCCATGCCCCGTTCCAACATGAAGCACTCGCCATCGACCATGCCGGCGGTGCCAAGAAGTACGGGAACCTGATCGGTCATGATGACTCCGAACGCTTATCCGCTAACAGCTAAGGGGTCTTTACCCGGTGCCTAGCCCCAATTCAATCAGACCGTCGAGCGTGAGACACCGTCGCGCCGCCTGGAAGGCTTCATGATCACTCTGTTGCGTGCCATCATCGAACACGGTGGTTTCACGGTCCTGTTCATCGCCCTCATCTCCTTGGGGGCCATGACCTTGGTCATCGAGCGTAGTTGGCGCCTGTGGCCACTGCACAAACGTTTCAAGAGTGTCCGTGAACGCTGCCACGACACCATGCTGCGCGGTGGGATGCGTGCTGCGCTGGCGGAACTGACCGAGGACGACGCCATGACGCGGGTGCTCAAGAGCGGGCTGGCGGTGCATGAACGCGGGGGCGACACCATGCGGGCCGCCGCGCTCGCCGCCGCCCAGCGCGAGGTCTCGGGCATCGAACGTGGCTTGGGCTTGCTCCAAACCGCATCGCAGATCGCGCCGTGGCTTGGCCTGCTCGGGACGGTCGCTGGCCTGATGGAGGTCTTCGGCAGCGTCGGTGATCAGGCGAACGTCACGCACGCGGTGGCGGCGACCGGCATCTACCAGGCGCTCGCCTGCACCATCGCCGGCTTGGCGGTGGCGATCGGTTCGTACGTCGCCTACCAGTTGTTGTCCGCGCTGTCGTCACGCCTGATCGACGAGTTGGAGAACGCCGCCACCGATCTGCCGGTCTACGCTGCCGGGGCCAAGGCCTGACATGGCGCTCAGACGGCGACATGGCGGGCAACGTGGTGCCCTCGACTTCACCGCGCTGGTCGACATCGCGTTGGTGTTGGTGGTGTATTTCGTGCTCGCCAGCCAAGCAGCCCAGAGCCGCGATCTGCCGGTGTCGCTGCCACAGGCCGGCACCGGAGTGAAACCCGCGCTCGGCACGCTCGATCTGGTGATCGATGCCGGCGGTACGATGACGCTCAAAGGCAAACCGCTGGAACTCACCGATCTCGCAGGCGTGGTGAAAGGACAGCCCAAGGTCACGTTGCTGGCGGACAAGCAGGCCAAACACGGACGCGTGATCGAAGTGGTCGACGCGTTGAGGAAGTTGGGCGTGCAGGAAATTTATTACGCCACCGCGGCTGGGGTGGAGGAATGGTAGGCATTGAGCGCTATGGGGCGTCGCGTGGCACGGGCGTCTCGCCCGTGAGGGTAGCACCTAGAGCGCAGCCAGAGTCAACGTGGAACGATCTGCTTGCCTCAGTCGCGTATTCATTGCCGGGTCCAGATCACGGGCGGGACGCCCGTGCCACGGTGGACCGCCCATGCGGGGCTCGGGATCGTGCGGTAGACTCAACCGCTGATCTGCGACCCGCGTTGCAACGGTCGTCCCAACGCCGCACCGCGCACCCCGCACCCCGCACCGTGGCCATCCTCCCATGAAGATCGATCTCGTCACCGTCTTCCCCGACACCTGCGAGGCCTACCTCGACAGCAGCATCGTCGGGCGGGCACGCCGGCGCGGACTCATCGACATCACCGCGGTCGATCCGCGTGCGTGGGCGGGTGGTCGTCATCGCAAGGTCGATGATCGTCCGTTCGGTGGTGGTCCAGGCATGGTGATGATGGCCCCGCCGATCGCGGGCTGCCTTGACCACCTGATGACGCAGAGCGCCACGCCGAAGCTGCTGATGACCAGCCCGCAGGGCCGCAAGCTCGACCAGCCGCGCGTACGCGAACTGGCGGCGGAATCACACCTGATCGTGCTGTGTGGCCACTACGAAGGCATTGATGAGCGCATCGTCGAACTCTATCAGCCGGAACTGTTCTCCATCGGCGACCTAGTGATCAGCGGCGGCGAACTCGCGGCGCTGGTGCTGGTCGATGCGGTGACGCGCCTGCAACCCGGCGCCCTCGGCAACGCCGAGAGCGCGGTGGCGGACAGCTTCACCGCCGGCGACGAGTTCGATCATCCGAGCTACACCCGGCCGCGTGAGTTCCGTGGACTGGAAGTGCCGGAGGCGTTGATGTCCGGGGATCATGCGGCGATTGCGAAATGGCGAAGCGAAGAACGAAAACGTCGCACCGCAGGAGATATTTGAGTCGCGCTCATTTCCGTCGCCGGTGTTCCTTCAATGCATCTTCGATGTGATCAACCTGCAGGTAACGGTTCCACCTACGATTCTTGATCTTCCAGGCTAATGCGATCACGTCGCGGGCTTCGCTTGAGAACGGCTTTGGTGCAGCCATAGCAATGGGAGCGGTGGGCATGGTAGCCGGCCGGTAGAGCTCCGCCCGAACCAGATTCACCGCCCGGATCAAGTGGTCGACATTAATTGTCGGAGTCTGTTCAGCATAAGCACAATGTTGAGCGGCACCGATCACCCAGCGGGAATAGTCGGTGAAACGACCCCAATCGAAGCGATGCCAGCGCGGGAAAAGGTGCAACATCTTCGACCTCCTTTTCTCAACGAGGCGCTAGGCTCACTCCACCGTCCACTGCCGCTTCACATCACACAGTTCCTTGAGCCGCGTATTGAGCGTGTTGCGCGTGATCCCCAGGATCTGCGCCGCGCGGCTCTTGTTGTTGCTGCATGCGTTGAGCACCGCTTCGAACAGGTAGCGTTCCCACTTGGCGCGCACGACATCGTACAAATCGGCACCACCGCGTTCCAAGCAGGTGTGGGTTTCCGCCTGCATGTAGGCCGACAGGCGCGCTTCGAAGCTCACCAGGCCGGCGGCCTTGTCGTTCTCTTGATGCGGGTCGTAGGCCATTACCGACATCGGCAGCAGATCCGGGGTGATCTCCTTGGCGGGAGCCATCACCACGATCTTTTCCATGCAGTTTTCCAGCTCGCGGACGTTGCCGGGCCAGGGATAGCGCGTCAGCACCTCCAGCACGTCGCGTGAGATGGAATCGATGAACTTGACGTTTCGTTGGCAGTAGATGTTGAGGAAGTGTTCGACCAGGTGCGGGATGTCTTCTGGACGTTGGCGCAGCGGCGGGATGTGCAGGTAGACGACGTTCAGGCGGTAGTAGAGGTCGGCGCGGAAGGTGCCTTTTTCGACTTCCTTCTCCAGCACGCGATTCGTCGCGGCGACCACACGCACGTCGAGTTTGCGCGTCTTGGTGTCGCCGACGCGTTCGATCTCCATCTCTTGCAGCACGCGTAGCAGACGCACCTGCATCGCGGGGCTGACTTCGCCGATCTCGTCGAGGAAGATGCTGCCGCCGTTGGCGGCTTCGAACTTGCCTTTGCGGTCGGCGATCGCGCCGGTGAAGGCGCCTTTCACGTGACCGAACAATTCGCTTTCGAGCAATGACTCGGAGAGCGCACCGCAGTTGATCGCCACGAACGGTCCGTTGGCGCGGTTGCTGTGTGCATGGATAACGCGGGCGATGAGTTCCTTGCCGGTACCGGTCTCACCGTGGATCAGCACGGTGGCGGTCGAGGCGGCGACGCGACGTGCGGCTTCGAGCACGCGGCGGAAGGCACCGGACACTGCGATGATGTTCTTGTCCGAGAACTGCTGCTTGATCTCTTCGCGCAGTTGGAAGTTCTCGTCGATCAGTTCGGCCTTCTCCAGGCTGGTGAACTCGGCGACCGCGCACCATTGCAGGAACAGATCCGCGAGCAGGGGGCCGACCTCGGGTTTGGGATCTTCGACCAGCAGCACGCCATGAATGCGCTTGCCCTTGCCGAGCGGGTAGGCCGTCAGGCCGCCGACGGTGGTCACCTGGTGCGTGTCGCGCGCCTCCAGGGTGATGCGGGTCTGCTCGTCATCGCTCAGGGTGCATTCCCCCTGGGAGATGATCTCACGGATCTCGCTGTCATGGCGGAAGGTCGTCAGACGACCGTAGCGTAAGTAACCAGCGCCAGCGCCGAGACGGAGTGACGCCAGAACAGAAGGACGCAGTTGCGGATTGTTCACCCGCGCTTCAGTCGCGGCATCCAGGAGATCAAGCAGTTGGGACATGGGGAATGTGGGGCTGGGGACTCGGGTTCGGGCCGTGGGTGCGGGCAATCAGTGGGCAGTTGGCTGATTGATGGGCGGAACGCTAAAAGATTGAGCGGCCGGCACAAGCCGACCGCCCATTTCCTTCATCACTGCGGCACCGCCAGACCATCACCAGGAGCGTCAGGCCGCAACCCGAGCCTCGAGTCCCGAGTCCCGAGTCCCGAGTCCCTGGCCAAAATCCTACGCCTTTGCCACAACCGGCGCCGCCGTCACCAGCGCTAGCTCCTTGAGCTGGCGGTCGCTGACCACCGTCGGGCAGTCGAGCATCTCATCGCGCCCGCGCTGGGTCTTGGGGAAGGCGATGACGTCGCGGATGCTGTCCGACTGGCAGATCAGCATGATCATGCGGTCGAGGCCGAAGGCCATGCCACCATGGGGCGGCGCGCCGAACGACAGGGCGTGCAGCAGGAAGCCGAACTTCTTCTGCGCGTCCTCGTCGCTGATGCCGAGGGCCTTGAAGACCTTCGACTGGGTGGCCGAGTCGTGGATACGGATGGAACCGCCGCCGATCTCGTTGCCGTTCAGGACCATGTCGTAGCTCTTGGACAACACCTTGGCCGGGTCGCTCGCGAGCAGGTCGACGTGGTCGTCGTATGGCGCGGTGAACGGATGGTGGTTGGCCACCAACGCCTGCGATTCGTCGCTCCACTCAAAGGCCGGCGCGCTGTGGATCCACAGGAACTGCCAGTCGTCGCCGCGGGCGAGTTTGAGCAGTTTGGTGCCGAGTTCGACACGCACCGCGCCGAGCGTCGCGCACACGACCTTGAAGCTGTCGGCACCGAAGAAGAGCACGTCGCCGTCTTCAACGTTCATGCGTTTGGCGAGTTCGATGCGCGCCGCTTCGGTGATGTTCTTGGCCGCGGGGCCCTGCCAGCTTTCGGCCTTCGACGGATCGCCGCCGATCTTGATCCAGGCAAGGCCCTTGGCGCCGTAGCCCTTGGCGAACTCGGTCAACGTGTCGAGCGTGCGACGCGAGAGGATCTCGGTCGCCTTCTTGGCGTTGAGCGCGCGGACCACGCCGCCCGCTTCGACGGCCTTCTGGAACACGGAGAAACCCGACGTCGGCGCCCAATCGGTCAGGTCGACGATTTCCATGCCGTAACGCAGGTCGGGTTTGTCGCTGCCGTACTTCAGCATGCCTTCGGCCCAGGTCATGCGGCGGAACTTCGCCGGCAGGTCGACGCCCAGGATGGTCTTCCACACCGCGCGGGCCATGCCCTCGCCGATGTCCATGATGTCGTCCATGTCGATGAACGACATCTCGACGTCGATCTGGGTGAACTCCGGCTGGCGGTCGTTGCGCAGGTCTTCATCGCGGTAGCAGCGTGCGATCTGCAAATAGCGGTCGTAGCCGCCGACCATCAGCAGTTGTTTGAAGAGCTGTGGCGATTCGGCCAGCGCGTAGAACGAGCCCTGATGCAGGCGCGAGGGGACCAAGAAGTTGCGTGCACCACCCGGGGTGTACTTGCATAGCGTGGGCGTCTCGATCTCCAGAAAGCGGTGCTCATCGAAGTAGTCGCGCACAACCTTGGTCACGCGGTGGCGCGTGATGAGGTTGTGCTGCATGGTCGGACGACGCAGGTCGAGGTAGCGGCTCTTCAGGCGCGGTTCTTCACCGACCTTGATGTGCTCAGCGATTTCGAACGGCGGCGTCTCGGCCTTGTTGAGGACGACCAAGTCCTTGACGAACACTTCGATCTCGCCGGTGGCGAGGTTGGGGTTCTTCTTGTCGCCGCGGCTAGTGACCTTGCCGGTGATCTGCAGGACCCATTCCGAACGCACGCGGTTGCCCAGTTCGTGGACTTCCTTGCCGCAGATGTCGGGGTCGAGGGTGACCTGAGTCAGGCCGTAACGGTCGCGCAGGTCGAGGAAGATGATGCCACCGTGGTCACGCCGATTATGCACCCATCCACAGAGGGTGACGGTCTGGTCGACATGGGCTGCGCGCAGGTCGCCGCAGGTGTGGGTGCGCTTCATGGGAGGGGCCTCGTTTTCAGGAGGGGCGGACTCTAGGAAGGGTCCCAGGGGGGGCAAGGCGTTGGGCGGCTTGGGAATGCAGAATGATGAATGATGCGGGCAGCATGGACGGCCACGCTCCTGGCCCCCAATCTCCTCCATAGGCCTGCGACACGCCATTCTGCGTTCATCATTCTGAATTCATCATTCGGCCCCGCTGGCATTCTCATGCCGCACGGGTTAGATGGCCACCCATCCGGTGGGAGGCTGCAATGATTCGTGGACTGCTGCTGATTCTGTTGCTCCTACCGACGCTGCTGCCGGGCCAACTTTTTGCTGGCGAGGCGGCCACCACGCCGACGCCAGCCGCTGATGCCAAGGTCTTTTACAAGGGCCGGCTGGTCAGCCAGGAGTTCAAGGAGAAGAGCGAACAGGGTCTGGTGCTCTTCAAGGGTAAATGGATGCCCGAGGACGAGATGTACGCAGCCAAGGGCTACGTGAAACATCTCGGCACCTGGACCTCGCCATCACGACTCAAGGCTATCCAGAAACGCCAGACCTTGGCGCGCGAGCGCATCAAGTTCGCCAGCGACTGGAAGAACGCCTGGGTCTACAAGACCGAGCCCGGCCACTTCATCATCACCAGCAACGTCTCGCCCGAACTGGTCAAGGAGATCGGCTTGGCGATGGAGCAGTGCTACAACGAACTGGCCAAGGTCTTCGGCGCCAAGACCGCGATCAAGAACATCAACATCGAGGTCTATGCCACGCAGGAGCAGTTCCTGCGGGAATCGGCGGCGGCCGGCATTCCGATGAGTCGCAACGTGCTGGGTTATTTCTACTGGGGCCCGAGCACCGGCATCCGCGCGTTCTACGCCGGCACGCCAGAACAGACCATGAGCACGTTGTTCCACGAATGCACCCATCTGGTCATCAACAAGGTCTGTGAAGAGGTTCCGACCTGGGCGAACGAAGGTCTGGCGGTGTTCTTCGAAAGTGCGCTGCGTGATGAAAAAGGCATGACGCTGGAAACCATTCCCTTCAACCGTCTGTGGCACCTCAAGAGCATGCTCAAACAGGGCGACCTGTCGCTCAACCGCCTGTGCCAGTTGCGCGGTATGCGCGAATACACCGGCGAATACTACCCGCAGGGTTGGGCGCTGATCCACTTCCTGCTCTACGCCGAAAAAGCCAAACACCGGAAACTGTTCGAGAACTTCTACGGCGCGCTGACCAAGAAGGCTTGGGACGGCGACAACATGGGGATCTTCAAGAAATATTTCGGTCGCGAGCCAGAAACCTTCTATCCCGACTGGAAGGCCTACGTCATGAGTATCGAGCCTCGCACGGCGCAGGAGTGCGTCGCCGCCGCGACTGCGGCCTACACCGATTGGCTCGACTTCGATTCGGCGCAGGAGTTCGCCGCCAAGGCGCTCGAACTCGGCAAAGGCAAAGATGAGGACGTCTTCCTCTGCAATGCGCGCCTGCACCTGACGCTGGCGCGCTGGGTCAGCGAACCCGAGCGCAAGGCCGAGCACTACGCCAAATCGGTGGAGTTCTTCGAGCAGGTCTTCCCGCCGGTGTCCGACGACCCCAAGGCGAAAAAGCCGAGCAAGAGCCGCAAGATCACCCCGTCGTATGCCGCTGACCGCCTCGACTTCGCACGCGCCTGCATCGGCGCGGTGCGTTACGAACAGGCGCAGGACCTGATCGAGGACGTGTTGTCGAAGAAGGAGTTCGAGTTCAACGCCGAGGGCTACAGCGTGCTCGCCTACCTCGCGGTGGTGGCCGATGATCCCGCCTTCAAGTCGATCGAACTGGCGAAGGAAAACGCGAAGCTGGCCGAGGACCTGGGGGCCGACCAGGAAAACAAGTACGTCCAGGCGCTGATCTGCCTGGCCGAGAACGACAAGAGCGCCGCCGCGAAGTTCCTCACCGAGGCCGCCTCACGCGACGAGTTCGGTTTCGGCGGCCAGTTCTTCCGCCGCGAACTCGCCCGCCTGACCGGCATGTCGCGCAAGGTCATCGTGGTCGAGCAACCGGAGGACGGGAAATAACGAAAAGGATTTTTCACTACGAAGTGACTGTGTAGAGATCAAGCGGTAGTTCCCTGGATCTGTGTGGTCGGTTTGAGCGCTTTTGCGGCGATGGTGTTGAGTCGGATGAGTAACTTCCTGGCGCAGGCGATCAGTGCGACTTTCT
>JACDEI010000043.1 GCA_013816485.1 Planctomycetota bacterium | reverse complement strand
GCGTTCGGCGTTCTGCGTTCGGCGTTCGGCGTTCGCCGTTCGGCGTTCGGCGTTCGGCGTTCGGCGTTCGGCGTTCGGCGTTCGGCTCAATTCCCCGCGGTCTTCGGCCCGTCCTTACCCAACAACTTCGCCAACCATTCCTCCCACTTCACCATCGCGCGGCGTCGTTGGGACTTGTCCATCGCGGCGTCGTAATCGCTCTCTTGGATCGGCTTGATCGCAGCGAAGGCGGCGGCGCGGACGGATTCATCCTCATCATCAAGCGCCTTGATCAGCGCGGTCATGAGCGGTGGGTCCTGGTAAAAACCTTTGATCTGGAAACGGATCGCGGTCGCCAGGCCGTGCACCACCAGCAGCTTCTCGGAGACGTCCCACTTTTTCTGATCGAGGACAAAACACGCGGTGTCCTGCGCCGACTGGTAGCGGAAGTTCACGCCGGTGTTCAGGCTGGTGAACGCAGCCGTGCGGACGTCGGCTTCCTTGTCCTTCACTTTCTTTGCCAACAGCGTGGTGATGGCGTCGCCCATCAGGGCGCGCTCACAGACCTTGGCGGCACGCACACGCACGGCGGGTTCCTTGTGGTCGAGCAGATCCTTCACCACCGACGCGGCCGGAAAACCGCCGATCAGCGCGAGGGTGTCGGCCTCGGCATCGGTGACGCCGAGCTTCTTGGCATTCTTGGCGATTGGTTTGATCAGGTCGGTTTCGGCCGCGGACAACGGGATGGACTTATGCCGCTGACGGATCGCCCACTGGATGGTCTCGTCGTTGGTCGGCGGATGGTGCGAGCTGTGACCAAGGCCGTAGATTTCGCGGTAGATGACATTGATGCCGATTTCCTTCCACGAGCGGTAGGTGCCACGCGAACCGTTCTTGTGCGCGTCGTCATCGTCCAGGCCCATGACCATGTAGAAGTCCGGCAGGTCCATCTTTGGATCCTTTACCGTCAGCCCGCGTTTGTAGACGCCGCTGCCGTAGATCACGCTGGCGGCGATGATGTCGGTTTTGGCCAAGCCGTAGACGCCAGAAAAGTTGCCGCCCGAACTCATGCCGAAGGTGTAGACCCGGCGCGGATTGATCGGGTACTTCTTCATCGCCCATTGCGCCAGTTTGGTCACCGGCGGCACGTCGGCGTCCTCAACCCACCCTTCGCCCTGCGCCTTGGCACCGAGCACGATGTAGCCGTCGAGCAGCTTCAGGCCCTTCATGATGCGCACGACGTTGCCGGCCTCATGCGTGGCCTTGCCGCCGTGGCCGTGGAAACACAGGAATAGGCCGAGCTGCTTGGTCGGATCGGTGGTGTCCGCCGGCGGGCAGTCTTTGGGCGTTTCGATGGCGTAGGCGATGACGAACTTCTCGCCGCCGTCTGGAGTCAGGTCCTTCTCCTTTAATTCGCCTTCAACCAGGGCGACGAGGGGAGCACACATGACCGCCAGGGCAATGGTTGCGACAGCACGGAGCAGTGATGGGCGAGTACGCACAGGAACTCCCTGAGCAGGGGTGGGGCAACGGTCATTTATTGCAGTGCCGGTGGGGTTCCTGTCAGGGATTCCCGGCTCAGGACGGATGTTTCGTGGGACGCGCGGGCTCCCCAACGACAAACGGCCACCGGAAATACCGGTGGCCGTCTGCAGATCACCGCTGGCGCAGTGACCCGATGAATCGCATGTGCGAGCGTGACTACTCGAATTTGACGCCTTCCAGGTACTTCATGGTCTGCGGAATCTGCGTCGCCGCATCCGGCGACTCGTCTTCGATGAAGTAGTATTTGAGACCGGCCTTCTTGGCCGCGGCGAGGATCGCCGGCCAGTTCATCTGGCCGGTGCCAAGCACCACGTTGTTCTTCACGTCGGTCTTGCCGCTCAGGCTGCCGGTTTCGATACCCTTCTTGAGATCCTTGAGGTGCATGCTCACCCAGCGTGCGCCGTAGGTGTCGAGCAACTTGACCGGATCCTGCCCAGGGAAGACCACCCACAGGACGTCCATCTGGTAGAACACCGTGTTGGGATTGGTGCGCGAGATCAGCAGATCGGCCAGGGTGCCGCCCGCCTGCTGCGGCTGGAATTCAAAACCGTGCAGGTGGTAGAAGAACTTTACGCCTTCCTTGCTCAGCGCTTCGCCGGCCTTGTTGAAGACCTCGATCACCTCGCGGCACTGCGCGTCATCGAACGGGGCCTTGTGGTCGATCCAGGCGCAGCCGGCGAACGGCAGACCGAGCGCCTTCGCTTCTTTGGCGACGACATCCGGTTCGGTGGCGTAGCGCTTGTAGGGGAAGTGGCCGCTGACCGGGATCAGTCCGCGGTCATCGAGCATCTTTTTGAACTCGGCAGCCGGCAGGTTGTAGGTGCCGGCCAGTTCAACGTATTTGATGCCGTAACCCTTCACCTGATCGAGCGTGGCGGCCACGCCCTTGGCGGCGAAGTCGGCGCGCAGGCTGTAGAGCTGCAGGCCGAGCGGGCCGTTGAAGGACGCACCGGTGCCGGGATCAGCGGCGTGGACGCTGACGGAGAGCATGGCGGTGAAGAGCAGGGCCAGAAGTTTCACAGGTTTCCCTTTCGACGGGGGCGTGGGCGAAGGGCGCACTCATAGGAGCGCGACCGGCGTTCGGCAATGGCATCCCCCTGGGGGCGCAGACTTCAGTCTGCGCAGCCTTTGCCACGGTGACGAGGTTGGGACGGCGATGTTCGTCCCAGCGGGAGTTCTCGTCCGTGGTAGAGGTTTCTTTGCGTTGTCGCTGCGCAGACTGAAGTCCGCGCCCCCAGGGGATTGCCCGCAACGTGGGCGTAGATGGAAGGGTAGTACGGACTTCGACGCGGCGCACCGTACGCTTCCAGGGCCTGCCTGGACTTGCGCATGACCTCGCCGCCGAGCCGCCCAGGATCCGCGCCCATGTCCAACCGTCACCTGCTGTCCGCCACTCTTGTCTTCGTCGGTGCCACGCTCGGTGCCGCCGAGTTCCCTACACCGTACGACAGTCAGAAGACCGACGGCAATCCGTTGATGCCGGCTGCCGAAGCGGTGACGAAGTTTCAACTGCCACCCGGTTTCCAGGCGACCTTGTTCGCGTCGGAACCGCAGGTGCGCAACCCCATCGCCATGACCTTCGATGCGCGCGGACGTATGTGGGTGGCAGAGAACTATACCTACGCCGAGTCGAAGAAGAACTTCGACACCACGCTGAGCGATCGCATTGTGGTGTTCCATGACACCGATGGCGACGGCACGTCCGACAAGCGGGTGGTCTTCTACGATCAACTCAAACGCCTGACCAGCGTCGAACTCGGATTCGGTGGCGTCTACGCGCTCTGCCCACCGCAACTGCTGTTCATCCCCGACGCCAATCGTGACGATGTGCCGGATGGTGAGCCGCAGGTGTTGCTCGACGGTTTCGACTTCGGCCCGGTGCGCCACAACATCGCCAACGGTCTTAAATGGGGCCCGGATGGTTGGCTCTATGGCCGCCACGGCATCCAGGCGACCTCCAAGGTCGGGGCCCCTGGCGCGTCCGATGATCAACGTGTCAAACTCAACTGCTGCGTCTGGCGCTTCCATCCGACGCGCAAAGTTTTTGAGGTAGTCGCCGACGGCACGACGAACTCGTGGGGCATGGACTGGAACGAACATGGTGAAGCATTCTTCATCAACACCGTCATCGGCCACCTGTGGCACCTGATCCCAGGCGCACACTACCGACGCATGTACGGTGATGACCTCGACACCAAAACCTACGCACCAATCGAACAACACGCCGATCACGTGCACTGGGCCACCGGTGAACAATGGAATGACGTCAAGGGCGGCAGCAAGCTGAGCGGTAGCACGTCCGCAGCTGGCGGCGGCCACGCGCATAGTGGTTTGATGGTTTACCAAGGCGGCAACTGGCCGGCAGAATACCACGGCAAGTTATTTACTCTGAATTTTCACGGCCTGCGCTTCAATCAGGAGATCCTCGAACGCGAAGGCTCCGGCTACGTCGGCAAACACGGACCGGATATGTTGCAGACCAGCGACAAGTGGTTCCGTGGTGTGGAACTGATCAGTGGACCGGACGGCGCGGTCTATGTGGCCGACTGGTCGGACATCGGTGAGTGCCATGATCATGATGGCGTGCATCGTGGGAGTGGGCGTATCTATCGCTTCACGCACGGCACACCGAAACCATCGGGCACGTTCGATCTGGGCACGGAGAATGCCGCCGCCCTCGTCGAACGACTGAAGTCGAGCAATGTCTGGTTCGCTCGTCAGGCGGCACAACAATTCCAGCAACGTCGTGCGGGTGCTCAGCCGTTGGATGGCAAGATCGCTCTCGATGCGATGCCGTCAGTCGCTACGACGGCGCTCAAACTGCGCCTGCTCTGGGCAGGCTCCGTAGCGGGTTCCACGACCAACGAACTGTTGTCGTTGTTGGTACTGCAACCGGATGAGCATCTGCGGGCATGGGGCATTCGCTTACTGACCGATGCCATGCCGATTCATGGTCGCGCGTCGATCCCATTGGCAGGCACCGTGGATCCTGCCCTGGTCGACTCCCTGACCACGCTGGCGAGCGTCGACCAATCACCGTTGGTACGTCTGGCATTGGCATCTGCGCTGCAGCGGTTGCCGTTGGCCTCGCGCGCTGGAATTGCGCGTTCCCTGCTATCGCACACTGAGGATGCCAACGACCACAACCTGCCGCTGATGTACTGGTACGGCGTCAAAGACCTCGCCACCACTCACCCCGATGCCTTGGTGGCACTCGCCAGCGACGGGAAGATCCCTTTGGTGCGCCGTTACACCGCGCGCCGTCTGGCGGAGATCACTCCGCCGTCAGCGGCGCTCGACAACCTGATGGTCGCCGCCACCGGCAAGGACATGGCGTTCCGTACCGATGTCCTCGCCGGCATGGCCGAAGCCTTCAAGGGCGTGCGCAAGGCCACCAAACCAAGCGCCTGGGATGCCTTCATCGAATCCCTGCAAACCAACACCGACGTCAATGTCAGTAAGCAAGTGCGCGAACTCAACACCTTGTTCGGCGACGGTCGGGCGTTGGAGGAAAGCCGTCGCGTGGCATTCGATACCAAGGTGGAACTGAATCAGCGGCGTGCCGCATTGCAGACGCTCATCGACAACAAGCCCGATGATCTGCGCGCCACGTGTGAAAAGCTGCTCGACGATCGCGACCTCAACGCCCTCGCCGCACGTGGACTCGGCATGTTCGACGATGCCGCTATCGGTGAAACGTTGGCGAAACGCTACCGTCCGGGTTTCCGTGCTGATGCACGGCCGGAGGTCATGGCGGTGCTGGTGTCACGTCCATCCTTCGCCAAGGCCCTGCTCGCCAATGTCGGCGACGGCGCCGAGCAGATCCCGCGCAGCGACATCACGCCGTTCCACGCCCGCGCGATCCGCAACTTCAAGAACAAGGAACTGACCAAGCAGCTCACCGCCGTGTGGGGTGTCGTCCGCGACTCGTCCGAGGACAAGGTCCAACTCATCGCAACGCTGAAGCAGAAGCTGACCGCTGACGCGTTGTCCAAAGCCGATCTGTCACAAGGCCGCCAAGTCTACACGACGTTGTGCTCAGCCTGCCACATGCTCTACGGCCAGGGTGGCAAGATCGGCCCGGACCTTACGGGCGCCGGTCGTCACGACCTCAGCTACGTGCTCGACAACGTGGTCGATCCCAGCGCGGTGGTCGCAGCGGATTTCCGCCTCGCCATCCTCACGCTCAAGGACGGACGCGTGCTCAGTGGCCTGGTGCCGGAGAAAACCGAGCGCACGTTGACGCTCCAGACCATGACCGAACGCCTGACCATCGAGCAGAGCGAGGTCACCGACACCCAGTTGATCAACCAGTCGCTGATGCCGGAAGGCCTGCTGCAGACGCTGAACGAGACGCAGGTCCGTGACCTGGTCGCGTATCTGATGAGCAAGGAACAAGTGCCGCTGCCGGCGAAGTGACCTGGGAGAGGCGAGCCCCAGCTCGCCTAGGGGCAATCAGTTGTTTGTTGCGTCACGCCACGAAGGCAAGGCGAGCTGGGGCTCGCCTCTCCCAGGGTTACTTCCACATTAGCGTCGCCACCACCGCGTAATGGTCGGATGGGAACAACGGCCCTTCGCGATGACGATCGATGCTCGCACTGGTCGCGCGGAACGCGGGTGAATGCAGGATCCAATCGATGCGCGGTGTCACCGGCGCATCCTTGAAGGCGTGCGCGGTGCCTTCGTTCGCCTCGGGCTTGGCGCGGTATACGTCGGCATAGGCGTCGTGCAGTTCGATGCCGTCTGCACCGCGGTCGGTGAGGGTGTGGTACTGCTCCGACCCCGGCGCTGAATTGAAGTCGCCGGTGACGATCACTGCTGCGCCCGCTGCCTGCGCGGTGATGAAACGGCGGATGACCTTGGCGGCTTCCTTGCGCGCGACGTTACCCTTGTGGTCGAAGTGCGTGTTGATCACCAGCACCGGTCGATCACCAGCCAGCTTGTCTTGCACCTTGGCCCAGGTGGCGATGCGCGGCAGCGAACTGTCCCAGCTCTTGCTGCCGGGAACCTCCGGCGTCTCGCTTAGCCAGAAGGTGCCGGATTCTACGATGGTGAAACGCGCGGTGCGCAGCAGCAGCGTGCTGAATTCGCCAGCCTGCTTGCCGTCGTCGCGCGCGACACCGACGGCGGTGTAGCCTGGGCATTGCGCCAGGATGAATTCGTTCTGGAACGCGAGCGATTCTTGCAAGCCGAGCACGTCGGGATTGAAATGGGTTACGCGCGAGGCGCACAGGTCCTTGCGTTGGTCCCAGTGGTTGTCGCCATCCTTCGCGGTGCCATAGCGCACGTTGAAGCTCATCACAGTGAGGGCGCTGACCGGCGTCGCCGTGCCGCCGCCCCCGCCATCGGTGCGCGCACACGCGGTCAGGATCAGGACGGTCGCCAAGATCAGGAGGAACCTCGGTCGCATCGTACACCTCGTATCGCGGACCATGAGCACCTGAGCGGTATTGTCGTTTGCTGATGCGCACACCACGCGGCAGCGACGCACACGCGGTCCCGTGGCAAGCCTTCCGCATCGCCGGCGACTGCCCCCTGCACAGCGGTAAATGGGTGTTACACTGCGGCCGGAGACCACACCCATGGCACCGAGCGATATCCAGGATGTCTTTCCCGATCTGCGTCCTATCAGCCGCGCGCCGACGACGTTCCTGCTCTACCTGTGCGGGTTGACCATGTACGGGTCACGTGACCGCGACGAACAGACCCGTACCGAGGTCACCACCCATGTGCTGGTGGTCATGATGGTGCCGTTGTTGGCGCTCGGAGCCTACCGCGTCCAGCACCGTCCGGGTGGGATGCTCATCCTCGGCCGGACGGCCATCAGCGGTCTGGCGCGGGCATGGAACTTCCTCGTGGTGGCCACCCTGGTCTTGGCGCTCGCTGCGGGTTCATGGCATGCCCACACCCAGTCGCCCGAGTATATCGCCGGGCAGTCGCTCGAACGCGGACGTCAGGCGTTGGCCGCCAATCAGCCTTCATCGGCAATTCCCAGCCTGATGCAGGCTGCGCGCAGCAACACCATCCATGCCAAATCCGCGCGCGACGAACTCTCGCGCTGTGCCAGCAGCGTGGCGACGGTCGAATCCGCCCCGACTCTCATCCGCGCGTTGCTCTCCGCGGGCGATCTGGTGGATGCCAAGGCCCTGGATCAGGGTGTCTCGGCGGCAGTGGCCCGTCATGTCACGTCCCAGCCGCGCATGGCACTGGCGCTGCTGGATGCCTATCCGTCCAAGCGCATCACCGGCTCGTTGGCGGAACAACGCGACCAAGTGATTGGTGCCCTGCACGTGGCTGAACCACAGGAACTGCGTTGGGCCAACGAACTGGCGGTGACCGCCGACCATGCGGGCAACAGCGCACGTTGCGAGGAATTGCTGACACCGTTCGCCGACCGCCTGAAGGATGAGGAAGGGGCGCGTATCCTCGGCGCGATCCGCGTGCAGCAGGGGCGCATCCAGGACGCCCACCGCCTGCTCAAAGGATATTGTCAGCAGCGTCTGCCGAAGCTCAAGACGACGGAAAAGAACTACAACAACCTGGTCAAGTCGATCAACGACAGTGCGCTTGCGGCACTCAATAACGGTGCTGCCGACCAGTCCTGGTACCGGCTCTACGACCGCGCCGATGAAACAAAGAAGGGGAGCATGGTCGACGAATGGTTGGTCAAACGCATGAAGAGCGATCAGCGCCTGACGGTTGTCGAAGACGAGTTGCGCGCTCTGGCGACGGTGGTGCCGGTGGCGCTCGATCTCGGCATCATCACCCTGCAACGTGCGCAGGAACTGGACGCCGAGGAACGTCAGAAAGAACTCAAGGCGGCGGAGGAGGTGTTCCTTTCCATCCGCGGCATCGCTGGTGCGAGCGATGATTTCAAACTATTTTTCGGCCAGGTGTGCTGGTGGCTCGGTCGCCAGGAGGAAGGCCGGAAAGAGTTCGACTCGCTGCTGGAGACCAGCAAGCGCAAACCGGAGACGCTGCTGATGGTGGCCAATGCTCTGCGCGAACTCGGCGCCTCGGGCGAGGCTCGGGCGCTCAACGAGGAAGCTTATGGCAGCGCCACCACCAAGGAACTGCGTGAACTCGCGGCCATGCGCCGGTCGCTCTGCCAGATCGATGCCGAGGATCAGGTCACTTGGCTGTCGCGCTGCGACATCACGATTCCCTACATCGCCGCACAACTCGCCAATGCCCGTGGCACGGTGGCGATCAACAAGGGCGACATGGGCAATGCCGTGACTTTCCTGCGCACCGCGATCGACGGATACCGTGCGCTGCCCAAGAGCGCAGCGAACCTGAACAACGCGGCGCTCGCGGCTTACGATCTCTTTGACTGCGCTGGTGAACGCAGCGTCCTCGATCAGGCTAACACCATGATGGAGGAGGCCGTCGCGCTCCAGCCAGGCAACGCCATCCTGCAAGCCAACCTTGCCAACCGACTGTTTGTCAGTGGCGTGATGCGCGTCGTCGGCGAACGCATTGATCAGGCCGCGTTGGGGATGTCTGGTGAATCCTCCCTGCTCGACTTCTGCTACAACGACCGGGCTGGCCGTCAGGCCCTGCGCGAATCCTTTCGCAACAACGAGGAAATCCGTCGCACGTTGACCTACCTCGATCGCCTCCAGGTGATCTTCCCCAGGGATGTGAGCACGTGGAGCCGTGCGATGTGGATCCACAGCTTCACCCAGGATGCCAAGGCGCTGAAGGCGCTGCATGAGCGCCTGATCAAGGCCGACCTCGACCTGTCATCGATGAAGCGGGCTTACGACATGTACAACGCAGGCGAACGTGATGCGCAGAGCCGGAGCGCTTCGATCTCGGCCAACGAACGCATGCAGATGGCCTTCGTCGCGCCAGCCTTGACGGCCGCGGTCGCGCGGGTCCAGAGCGCCCACACCGCCATCACCCAGAAGACGCTCGGGGGAAAGATCGACTGCGATACCATGGTGCGTCTGGCGGAGGAGGCCGTGATGTTGTCCGCGAACCATGGCACCCGCGAAGCCTTGTCGATCATGCTGCTCGTGCGGGCCTCACAGCGTCGTGCGGACAATGATCCGGCTTTCGCCGCGCTCGAACGGGAACACCGGCGGACGGTTGGCGGGTTCTACCTATTGATCGAGGAATTACGCCGCGCCCCGGCTCTGCGCGAGGACCCCGATGTACGCCGCGGAATCGAGAACCTCGCCGCTCTCATCAACGATTTCCCGCAGGACACCGAGCTGTGGGAATGGGCCCTGCTGGACGCAGTCGATCACCCGCTGGCGAAGACCCAGGCCGACCAGATGCGTGGCGACGTGATCATCGCCACGCGCCGCCAGATCGGTCAACGGTTGGAACCCTACAGCACGATCGAAGCCATGAACGCCTATTGGTGGGCGCGCATCTGCGGCGAGAGCGCGCCAGCCAAAGCTGCGGACCCCTGGCGCGAACGGGGCGTGAAGCTGCCGGCACTGCCGTGAGGACGCTTCGGGCGATACCATGGTGCGGTGGACGCGAACGTCAGCCGCTTTACTGATCTGCCGTTCTCTTGGTCGTAGGTGATCGCTGGTGCGCGGTCCTACTTGTCACGTTTCTTGTCGGAGTCCTTGTCGCTGCGTTCTCGCTGGGGTGGTGCGGACGGCGGATCAGATCGGGGAGCACGCGGTTGTTCGCGTGGTGAGGGAACGAAGGGCGGTGACTGTTGTCTCTCAGGCTGTTTCTCGGTCGGCCGCGGTGGGCGTGGCTCTTCCGTCGGTCGGCGTGGCGGTTGTTGCTGTGGCCGTTCGACGGGCGGTTGCGGCGGCCGGCTGACCGGTGGAGCGCTCGGACGGTTCTCCGGTGCCCGCTCGGGACGCTGGTCTTCGACCGGCCGGCGCGGTGGCTGCTGCTGTGGCCGTTCGACGGGCGGCTGTGGCCGTTCGACGGGCGGTTGTGGCCGTGGTTCGTTCGTCGGTCCGCGTGGCTGCTGCGGTCGCTCCACGGGTGGTTGCGGGGGCCGCACGATCGGCGGATCGCTTTGGCGGTTTTCCGGCGCGCGCTCAGGACGCTGATCTTCGCCAGGCTGGCGTGGCGGTTGTTGCTGTGGCCGTTCGACGGGCGGTTGTGGCCGTGGTTCGTTCGTCGGTCCGCGTGGCTGCTGCGGTCGCTCCACGGGAGGTTGCGGGGGCCGCACGATCGGCGGATCGCTTTGGCGATTTTCCGGCGTCCGCTCGGGACGCTGCCGTGGCGCGGAGCGCTCATCGGACGGCGCAGGCCGGGTGGCAACTCGTGGCAGGCGTTGAGCGGGCGGCAGGCTGGCTGGTGCTCCTGAAGCAGGTGAACTGGTATCGATCCAGCGCTGATCGCGCCGTTCCTGCACTTCGCCGTTGCGACCGCGACGGATGACCGCTCCATCGCGACTGACGAAGACCCGGTCAGCCGGATCGTGGACCACGCGGAGCGGCCCATCGGCCGTGCGCGTGACCGGTTGTGGTCGGCTGGGCAACTGTGCACCCGGCACGCGGCGATAGATGGTGGCATCACGTTCGTGTGGGTGCGGGCGCACGTTGCTGGCATGCCAGGTTGCCGTGACTGACGTATGACGGCTGACGCGCGGTATCAGCGCTGGCGCGCAGTACGACGGACCCCACCACCCACCGTAGTGGCGGCTGCTGCCGAAGCTGATGCCGCCGACGTAGAGGTGGCTGAGTCCGGTGCGCTGACCCCAGCCACCGGACCAGGGATTGAACACCAGGCGCACGCCCCAGGTGATGGGTCGCGGGCACGTATACCTGGGGCGGTAATAACCGTGCCAGTTCCACCCACTGCCATAGATCGGGCAACCATGGTAGGTGTAGTGGTGCAGGTATCCCGAGGTGTAGCCGGTCCACACATAGTCCGGGGTGCTGTCATAGACGTAGACGTAGGTGACGTTGTGGTGCGGATTCTCTGCCGGGATGCGATGCAGCGAAGGAGGGATGGTGGTGGCGACGCTCCACGGTCCGAGTGATGCCGGGGCCTGGTACCACACGCCCTGATCACAGCACCAGTACTGCGGGCCCGGAGTACGGAACACGGCGAAGGAACTGTTCTCTGCCCACTCGACCTCGCTCGCAGGGATGGCGATGAAACGCGGCTCGCCGTCGTAGACCACGGTGATGGTGGCGGAGCGCGGTATCTGCGCGGTCTGCGGCACCTTGGCATCGACGGCGGCCTTACGCGCTTCTTCGGTGCCGCTGACGTGGGTGCGCACGTGGCGCCAGCGTGACTCCACCGGGATGGCGGCTAATCCGGCCGGCAGCGCATTCGGTGGTACCGCGACCCAGGTGGCGTCTTCACTGAAACGGGCAGCGCTGAACCAACGACCAGCCAGCAGCAGCCAGCAGCGTCCGGTGGCGGTGTCGATGAAGGCGTCGCTGTCGGAATTGTCGGCGGCGAGGATGCCGGTGTCGGCGATCGGGGTCCACTGCGGCTCACCGGCGAAGACCACCAGTGCCGTCGGTTCGGTCGCGATGATCAGGGCGGGAGCGAGCGCGTCGGCCGGAGGCACGGCGTTCGCCGCCAGTCCTGCCGCCGTCGCCGCTTCAACCACCGCTGCTGGAGCAGGGGCGAGCGTCCACGGGCCGTTTTTTTCCGCAGCCGTCAGCCATCCGCTTTCCAGGCGCACCCACCAGGCACCGCTGGTGTCGATGCATACGAATGCTGGCGTGTTGATCACCAGGGCCAGGTCGCCAGCGGTTTCGACGCGCGGCTCGCCATCGAACACCACCAGTTCTGTCGGCACGGCGCGGATGAGGATGCGTGGCGGGTCGATGTTGTAGATCGCCTCATCAGCCGGATCCTGTTCAAGGGTGCTGACCAGATCATCGAGATCGAAGCTGAGGTCGGCGGGTGTGAGGGTGCGTTGCAGGTACGCCTTCATGGTCACGGCGGCCAGGTCTCCTGCTTCGCCTTCAGGAAACTGGATGCGTTCGATGGTCAGCGCGGCGGCATTGGCAGTGCGTTGCTCTCGGTCGATGTTCAGACGGATGGTCATCCATTCCGCACCGAACACGGGAGCACCGTTTCCGGTGGCGACCGAGACCGCCGCCCGCGCGGTCAGGAGGTTGCCGTCGAGCCGCTCCGGCTGGGGCTCATAAACGGTAATGGTCGCGTCCTCGATGATGGTGCGTCGAGGCCACACGGTTGCTGGTGCTGGTGCTGGTGCTGGTGCTGGTGCCGACGCGGGCGGCGTGGCGACATCGCTCACGGTCGGAGGGATGGTCGGTGATTCTTCCGCGCTGAGGGGACCGGCCCCTCCGTGCATGAGGAGCATCATCGCCGCAACCGGGAGCAAGAACCGGCGCGTGGCGGGCCTCCATCGCTCATCAGCAAATGTTGTTGTCCTGATGGTGTCGCTCATGATCGCCCCCGATCCGTGTTGGTCGCCAGCTACCCGCTGCCCTGCCAGCCCAGGTGGGTGGCGGAGCCCGACGTCTCAAGTGCCTTAAGAGCGTCCCACTGATCAGTGTTCCATGCTGAATGCCGGGATCTGGGGGCAACGGCTGACACCGGAAGCCCGCGCAGCGCTGTGTTTAGCAGTGGTGCCGCGGTTCGATGCGGGCAGACCCGACTATTCCAGGTTCCTCGTCATCGGAGGTGGACCGCTATTGTTGTACTTGTCCATCGGCGCACCCGGAAGGTGGTCTTCCGTCACTAGGGCGCACTGCGTGGTGCGAACGCTCCCCGATCCATCGCCCAATGCGGTTAAGCTACGGCCCGCCCACATCAAATCCGATTGAACCGCCACGACGCTACGACGCCACGGAGCGAAACCGCAGCCAGGACTGGACAATATCTCGGTGTTCTGCATTCCCGTGGCGTCTTGGCGTCGTGGCGGTTCAACTCATTCGCCTTAGCTTATCGGTATTGATCCATCGCCGGCAGCAGCACTGGTCCGGCGGCAGCGGCTGTCCGCGCCTGCTCCACCGCCGTGCCGCTGGTCTGGTCAATCCGCTCCGCGGATGCCGGAACCTTTACGCATGACGAGGATGATGGCAGCTAGCAGCAGCGCGATCTCCAGGCCGTAGGCGTAGCGGGCGTTGCCCAACTCGCTGAAACCGAGTTGCAGTCCGGCCAGGGTACGCAGACCGACGATGCCGGCGTACAACGCCAGCGACAGCAACACTGCCGAGCGGCGATGCTCCGGCATCACGGCAGCAGCGGTGTAAAACACCGCCAGTCCCGCCTGCAAGCCACCATAGACCGCGAGGTACTCCGATTCGCCGGCCGGCCCGGAAGGGACCAGTCCAAGAAATGTCGACGTCTGCTGTGGTGCGATGATGCACCATAGTGAGAAGGCGGCGTACAGCAGGGCGTTGAAGGCGAGGTAGCAGATCAGCATGGCGCCTCGGGCGGATGGTGGCCATGACCTTGATACCTGGTGAGTGATGGGTCTACGCTCAGCCACGTGGGCTTCGGCAGGTTGGTCACCGCAGTCGACTATGGGCCGCCATCGAGCGGACGACTCAGAAGCTGTCTGAAACGAGCGGTAAACGACCAATCGAACAGCAGACGCGTAGACGCGCGGAGCGGCTGAGGCGGCCCGCCGGTTCGCTCCGGTGGGCGACGACATGCCCGCGGGTCGATTTCCCCCGCGCATGACGAAGAGCCGGAAAAGACCAGGGTTTCAGCGTACTTTTCGCCCAGTGAGCTCCCGTCACCGAACATGTTTGGACTGTGGAAGGCGTGGTGGGGCGGGCTTGCCGAGCGTGAACGTTTTGAACGATTTGAGCCATGCGCATCGCCGTCATCGGAACTGGTATCGCGGGCTTGGTCGTCGCCAGGTCCCTGCACCAGGCCGGCCATGAGCTGACCATCTTCGAATCTGGCTCCCACATCGGCGGCCACACCAACACCATCCCGGTCGCGCTCGCTGGGCGCACCTATGCCGTCGATACCGGATTCATCGTCTTCAACGACTGGACCTACCCGAACTTCATCGCCCTGCTCAATCAGCTCGGGGTGGCTTCGCAGCCGACCACCATGTCTTTCAGCGTACGGGATGCGCGTAGCGACCTGGAGTACAACGGCACCTCGCTCAACACCCTGTTTGCGCAACGGCGCAATCTGCTCAGCCCATCGTTCTGGCGCATGATCCGCGACATCATGCGTTTCGGACGCGAGGCCCCGGAATTGCTGGAGGGTGATGATGCCACCACCACGCTGGGCGAGTACGTGGCCCAGCGCGGTTATTCGCGCCAGTTCGTCGAGCACTACCTGCTGCCGATGGGCGGCGCGATCTGGTCGGCCGGTACAGCGGCGATGCGCGGTTTCCCGGCGCGTTACTTCGTGCAGTTCTTCAAGAACCACGGCATGTTGTCGCTTGGTGCCCGTCCACAGTGGCGGGTGGTGGCCGGTGGATCGTGGAGCTACGTTAAGGCGCTGGTCGCGCCCTTCCGCGAACGCATCCAGCTCGACACCCCGGTGACGGCGGTCACGCGTGACCTGGATGGAGTCACCGTGGTCGCCAAGGAACGCGCCGAACGATTCGATCACGTGGTGCTCGGCGTGCACGGCGACCAGGCCTTGCGTTTGTTGCGCGATCCAACTGCAGCGGAGCGCTCGGTGCTCTCCGCGTTCACCTACACGCGCAACGACGCGGTCCTGCACACCGACGTGTCGCTCATGCCGCATCGGCGACGTGCCTGGGCGGCGTGGAACTACCATCTCACGGGCGATGAGTCGGCGCCGGTACCGGTGACCTACGACATGAATGCGTTGCAAGGGATCGACGCGCCCGAGCGGTTCCTGGTCACGCTCAATCCGCCAGCCGGCATCGCCGAAGGGCGCGTGCTGCGGCGCATCACCTACCGCCATCCGCACTACACCGCCGCTGCGGTGGCGGCACAGCAGCGCTGGGGCGAGATCAACGGCGTCAATCGTACGTGGTTCTGCGGCGCCTACTGGGGCTATGGTTTCCATGAGGACGGTGTGGTCAGCGCGCTCAGGGTGGTGGAACGTTTCGGTGTCGGGTTGACCGGACGCATTGGGACCGGCGTAGTGGGATCGATCGCATGAACAGCATGACGGCGGCGCGGCACAGCGCGATCTATGAAGGCACGGTCACGCACCAGCGCCGGCATCCGGTCGAGCACGTGTTCACCAACCGCCTGTTTCACGTCTACCTCGACCTGGATGAAGTGGACACGGTGTTCGTCGGTAGCCGCTGGTGGCGTCATGAAGGCGCAGCACCGGCGTCGTTCCGCCGTCGCGACTACCTGCCTGGGACGCTGCCGCTGGCAGATCAGGTTCGCGCGCTGGTGGCTGAACGCCTCAGCTATCGCCCCACCGGAGCCGTCCGGCTACTGACCCACGTGCGGATGTTCGGCGTGTCGTTCAATCCGGTATCGTTCTATTACTGCTTCGCCGCCGATGGTGCGCTTGACGCCATCGTGGCGGAGATCACCAACATCCCGTGGCTGGAACGCCACAGCTATGTGCTCGATTGCCGTGGTCGCGCGGTGGATGACTTGGTGTTCGATCTCGACAAGCGCTTTCACATCTCGCCGTTCATGGGCATGCGTCAGCAGTACCGCTGGCGCTTCAGTATGCCCGGCCAGACGCTGGGCGTGCACATGACCAGCAGCGAAGACGCGCGCGCGCTGTTCACCGCCACGCTCGCCCATCACCGTCACGTGCTTAGCCCGTCCGCGCTCGATGCCTTGTTGTGGCGTTACCCGCTGATGCCGCTGCAGGTGGTGGCGGGCATCTACGGCCAAGCGGCGCGGCTGTGGTGGAAGGGGGTGCCGGTGTGCGACCACCCGGCATCCGGCTCCGCCATGCCGCGACCGGTCCATGCTCATCCAATGCCCGCGGATACCGATCTCCAGGTGACCAATGGATCATAATGCGTCATCCGCCACCGATCTCGCCCCGCTGTTCGCGGCGGCCAAGGCCCAGGCGGCGGCGCGGCCGCGACCGCGCTCGGCTTCACTGGCGGAACGTCTGGCGCGCCGAGCGGTGCTCGGGCGCATGCGCGACCTTGGGCACGGACATCTGCTGATCGCCGAGGACGGTATCGTGCACGCCCTCGGCAGCGGCGCGCCCGAAGCCTACGTCGAGATTAATGATCCAGCGACCTGGACCGCCATCGCCGGCGGCGGCACGGTCGGCGCCGGTGCGGCGTACATGGCGGGGCACTGGTCGTGTGCGGATCTCACCGCGCTGATCCGCATCTTCGTACGCAACCGTGCGGCGCTCGATGGCATGGAACGCGGCGTGGCACGTTTCGGCATGAACCTCTTCAGGGTGCTGCATGCGCTCAACCGCAACACCCGTACCGGCTCCAGACGCAACATCGCCGCGCACTACGACCTGGGGAACGACTTCTACCGCCTGTGGCTGGACCAGACGATGATGTACTCGTCGGCGCTGTTCCTGCGCGATGACATGACGCTGCACGAAGCCCAACTCGCCAAACTCGACCGGCTGTGCGACCTGCTCGAACTGACGTCGTCAGATCACCTGCTGGAGATCGGCAGCGGTTGGGGAGGCCTGGCCATCCATGCGGCGACACGAACCGGCTGCCGCGTCACGACGACGACTATTTCCCGTCAGCAATACGACCTGGCGCGTCAGCGGGTGGCGCAGGCCGGGCTCGGCGACCGCGTCACCGTGCTACTGGAGGACTACCGCGACCTCACCGGTACCTACGACAAGCTGGTGTCGGTGGAGATGATCGAAGCGGTCGGCCACCAGTATTACGACACCTACTTCGGCGCGCTCACCCGCCTGCTGAAACCCGATGGTCTGGCGGTGATCCAGGCCATCACCATCACCGAGCAGCAGTACGCCACCGCCATCCGCGAGGTCGACTTCATCCAGCGCTATATCTTCCCTGGGTCGAACATCCCGTCGCTGGGTGCTATCACCACCGCCATCGCCCGCAGCGGAGACCTCAATTTGGTGGGCATGGACGACCTCGCGCCGCATTACGTACGTACCCTGCAATGCTGGCGTGAGGGCTTCCAGGCCAAGCGCGCGGCGGTGTGCGTGCAGGGTTTCGACGAACGGTTCATCCGCATGTGGGAGTTTTACCTCGCCTACTGCGAGGGTGGTTTCGCCGAACGTGCGATCGGCGTCGCACACCTGCGCCTCGCGCGCAGCGGGTGGCGGCACGGCTATCAACGCCGGCTCGACGGGAACACCTGACATGCTCATCACCCGATCCACTGTCATGCGGTGGTATCCGCTGGTGCACCTGGGGCTTTATCAAGCCACGTGGTTCGCCGCGCTCATGGGCGGCGCGGCGATGCACTGGTGGCCGGGGCTGGCGGCGGGCGCCCTGATGCTGGCCATCCACCTCGCGCTCAGCACGCAACGGCGGCTCACGCTCAGCCGCCTAGTACAGGCGACCCTGCTGGGTGTGCTCACCGATCTGGCGCTCGCCGCCACCGGCGCGGTGTCGTTCGCCGGCTGCGCCTGCGTCGTGCCGCCGGTGTGGATGGTGGTGTTGTGGCCGTGTTTCGCCTCGTTGTTCGATGACCTGCTGCGTTGGGTGCCGGAACGTCCGCTGCTGGCGGTGGTGCTGGGCGGGATTGGCGGGCCGTTGGCCTATCTGGGCGGTGCGGCGTTGGGCGCGCTGACCTTCCCGTGGGGCAGCGTCGCCGGGCTGTTCGCGGTGGCGGCCGCCTGGGCCGTCGCCACCTGGGTGCTGGTGCTGATCTGGCGGAGCGTGCCGCGCGCGTCCGGCCCGGTGGAGGTCGCATGATGCCGGCGTGGTTGCACCTGCTGATCGTCGCGGCAGTGATCGCGCCGGTGATGGCGATCTTGTGGGAGATCCAGCGCCGGCGCCGCGACGCGAGCCTGGTCGACGCCGGCTGGTCAGCGGGCATCGGTGTGGGCGCGGTGCTGCTGCTGATCCTGGGCGAGGGCGACGCGACACGGCGCGTGGTCGTCGCGTGCATGGTCGGGCTGTGGTCGTTGCGCTTGACCACGCATCTCGTCCGCGACCGCCTGATCGGCAAGCCGGAAGACGGACGTTATCGCATGTTGCGCGAGCAGTGGGGGGCCAAGGCCCAGCCGTGGTTTTTCGTCTTCTTCCAGTTCCAGGCGGTCTTGGTGGTGTTCTTCGTCCTGCCGTTTGTGGTCATCGCTGCGACCACGGCACCCTTCGGCGCGTGGTACGACTGGCTTGGCATGGGCGTGTGGACGCTCGCCATCGCTGGCGTGGCGCTCGCGGATCACCAACTCGCTCGTTGGCGTGGCGATCCCGCCAACCACGGGCGGACCTGCCGTGGTGGCCTGTGGCGCTACTCACGCCATCCGAACTATTTCAGTGAGTGGCTGCTGTGGTTCGCCTACGTCGCGCTGTCTGCCGGCGGGGCGTGGTGGGCGGTGACGCTCAGCGTTCCGCTGGTGTTGCTGTTTCTGCTGCTGTTTGTCACCGGCATCCCGTACACGGAAAAACGCGCGCTCGCTTCGCGCGGCGACGACTACCGCGCCTACCAGCGCGCGACTTCACCGTTCATCCCCTGGTTCCCCCGCCCGGAGTCTCCATGACCGACCTCACCGCTCCGCTGCCGCATGCCGCCCATCCACCGCGTCAGCACTGGACCATCGAACTGGCGGAGCGTGGCCTAGTGCCGGATGCGCTCCTGCGGCTGGTGATGCGTCGCCTGTTGCGGGCGCGCTTGCGCGAGGAACTGGTCGACGATCTCGAGGTGTCGCAGCGCCGGCTGATGCTGTTCATCGAACGCATGCGCCGCAGCCCCATCGCGGTCGATACCGCCGCGGCGAATGCCCAGCACTACGAGGTCCCGGCGGCGTTCCATCGCCTGTGCATGGGCCGGCACATGAAATACAGTTCGTGTCTGTTCACCACCGGCAGCGAGACCCTCGACGAGGCCGAGGCGGCGATGCTGGCGCTGACCTGCGAACGAGCGGAATTGACTGACGGCCAAGAGATCCTGGAGATCGGGTGCGGCTGGGGATCGCTCAGCTTGTGGATGGCCCAGCGCTATCCGCGCTCACGTATCCGCGCAGTGTCCAACTCCAACTCCCAGCGCGAATACATCATGGACCAAGCGCGCGAGCGTGGCCTGAGCAACCTCACCGTCGAGACCGCGGACATCAGTACCTATCAGCCGCCCGGCAGTTACGACCGCGTGGTGTCGGTGGAGTGTTTCGAACACCTGCGCAATCACGCCGACCTGTTCCGCCGCATCGCCGGATGGCTGAAAATCGATGGCAAGCTGTTCTGCCACATCTTCACCCACCGCACGGTCGCCTACACCTTCGATGACCGCGGCGACGACGATTGGATGGCGCGCCATTTCTTCACCGGCGGCATGATGCCGAGCGATTCGTTGTTCACCTACTACCAGGACGACCTGACACTGGACGAACATTGGCGTGTAAGCGGCCAGCACTACGCGCGCACCGCCCGCTGGTGGCTGTGCAACCTCGACGCGCACCATGACCAAGCCGTGACGTTGTTCGCCAAGGACATGCTCCCCGCCGAGGCCAAGCGCATGGTCCAACGCTGGCGCATGTTTTTCATGGCGTGCGAAGAACTGTGGGCTTTCAACCGCGGCAACGAATGGCTGGTGAGCCATTACCGTTTCACTGGTGCTCAGCGGCGCAGGTAGATCACGGTACTTACGCCGCAGACGAGCGGGAAGCGCGATTGGGACGAGTGATCATCCGATCCAGTTCCACGAGGCTCCAGGTGAGGGCAAGGTTTCGCGAAACGTAACACGATCTGGATGGACTCGAACCCACGCCCAGGCTTCGGCTTCGCCTGCGCCGTCATGCGGCTCGCCTCCCCACTGGGGAGGCTCGGCCCTGCGGGCTGCCCGCATTTCCCCTCCGCCGTGACTGGGTCTGATGGTGGTCGTCGACACAACTCCGCAGGCAGGTCGCCAAACAAAAAAGCCCCGGAGGAACCGGGGCTTTTTTGTTTGGCGACCTGGATGGGACTTGAACCCACGACCTCCGCCGTGACAAGGCGGCGCTCTAACCAACTGAGCTACCAGGCCAAATTGTGAAAAGACACGCGTCGGTGTGGTGGGCGATGAGGGATTCGAACCCCCGACCATCTCCGTGTAAAGGAGCCGCTCTAGCCGCTGAGCTAAGCGCCCGTGTGGCCTGGACCGGTCGTCGCGCGAACCGACCCGCGCGGCGAGGCGGCGGATTCTGTAAAGCACCCCAGGGACCGCAAGGGGCAAGTGAGGGGGCATCGTTGATGCGCAGAAGATGCGGTGAAAGTCCACGTGTGTGGTGCTCCGCAGTCGCTGTCAGGGGTCGGCTTGATCCCCCTGGTAGTCGGAGTATAGGATGAGGGAACCTCCAGTGCCTACATGGATGTAGGTGACGGAAGACGGTACGACAGTGCGCCGCGATATTCGCGGTTGCCGAGGAGAGAGGGCCCGTGGCCGCTGACGCCCTGCGCATCACCGACGGCGAATCACATTGCCGGATTCCCGATCCGACCAGCGGTACGGTCAATGCACCGTTGTTGGAGATCGGCCTGCAAGGTGCGCTGGTCGACACCAAGACCCAGTTGGAAGCCAACGCCTACATCGACGTGACCTTGGCGCTCAAGGACATCGCGCCGCGTCAGCTCTTCGCCCATGTCGTCAGCAGTGGCAACGACGGCCTGCGCTTGAAGTGGCTGCACTTCGATCCGGGCGAGGAGGGCAAGCTCAAGTCTCTGCTCGAAGCATACGCGCGCGCGCGCGGCGGTGCGAAGTCGCCGACCTCGCACAGCGGGACGCGGCGCGTCGTGCGGCCCAAGGGCGATGCGCCACCCGCGACCAGCGAGGTGCCGTCCGCCAGTTCGACCCGTCGCCTCGTCCGTCCCAGCGCTTCGGCGATCACGCCGTTCAGTGATATCGGCCCGGCACCGGCGGCCTCCGCTGGCGAGGGCTCTTCCAGCGCGCGGATCGGCACCCGCCGCGTGGTCCGTCCCAGCCAACAGGCGATGACGCCGTTCGCTGAAGGCACCAGCGATCCGACGCCGGTACTGGGAGAGAAGAGCGGACCCCAGGTGGTGATCGAGCCCACCGACCGCTTCGAAAAGCTCATCGATGTCGGCATCGAGAAGGCCCACTCGGGAGCCAAGCCGGCCCCGGCCAGCACCGCCACGCCGCCGGCGGTCGAGCAGATCGCCACCACACCATCGAGCGGCAGCCCGACGGTGTCGGCTAATGCGGGCGAAGGCAGCGGCGCCCAGCGTGCGCAATCCCCGTTCGGCGAGGACAGCGGCTCCCATCAGGCCACCGGCGGCAAGACCGCTGTGGTCGGCAAAGACGGGCGCATGGACATCGGCGCGTCCATCCGCAGCCATGCCAAGACCGTCCGTGCATCCGATCTTGCTTCCCGCCATGAGCGCGTGCGCGTGCTCAACATGGCCACCATCAAGAGCCTCATTCAGGAGGCGGTGGAGGAAGCGGCGTCGCACCTGACGCGCTCGCTCGGTGAAGCCGAGCGCAAACGCCTGCTCGAAGAGGCGGAGGAAGGTTTCCAGGAGCGCCTGAAGTCGTTCCAGGCCGAGGCGCAATCCGCCGAGGAGCGCAACAAGCGCCTCAACGATCAACTCGAATCCGCACGTCGTCTGCTCGAAGACGAACGCAAGCGCAGCATCAAGGCCGATCAGTTCACGGTGTCGGATGAAGGCCTCGGTGAGATTGAGGACCGTTTCAAACGTCTGCTCGATCGTACCCTGGCGGCTGGCAGCGTGCCGGCGGATGTCGAAGAGGAACTGCGCAAGGTCATCTCGCGCATCCTCGACAGCGAACGCGAGAAGATCCGCGCGAAGGAACTCGAGGCGCAGAACGCCAAGATCGAGTTGCTCGAACGCAAGATCAGCCGCCTGGCCGGTTCGCTCGAAGAATCCGAGAAGCAACGCGAGGACGCCCAGAAATTCGCCGCGTTCCTTGAATCGCAGGGCGGTGGCGCGCTGCGCAATGTCTACGAAGCCGGCATCAAGGGCGAGGATCCCAACAAGGAGAAGAAGCTCGCGCTGATGAAGAAGATCCTCGACGAGAACCGTGCCCTGCGTCAGTCGCTTGGCATCGACCTCCAGGAGGTCAAGGACGAACCCAAGAAGGACGAGCCCAAGAAAGAGGCGCCGAAGGCCGCCGCGCCGGCTCCGGTCAAGAACGTTCCGGCCGTCGATATCGCCCCCGAACCGGAAGCCGAGGCGTCGCCGGCCGACGACACCAGTGATGCCGAAGGCAGCAGTGAACCGCAGGTCAATCCCGACGATGAAGTCTGGGAAGTCAAACCCCTGGCCGGTCTTACGGAGCGAATTGACGAGTCCGGTATCAAACGCATTGATGTCACCGGAGTCCTGGACAAGGGCCCACCACCACGGGAACGTCGCTGACACGCTTAGATCCCGCCATGGATTCATGGTGGCGTCCACACCCAGACCCAAGTATCACCAAGCCACTTTCCTCCCCTCCCAACCACATGGTTGTCCTCCGACAGCCGCTGACCACTCCATCAGGAGTTTCACATGTCTGAAATCGTCTACCTCGGCATCGACCTCGGCACCAGCCGCACGTCGATCACCTCGTCCACCGGCGTGCGCGTCACGGTGTGGTCCTATGTGGGCTACCCCAAGGACCACGTTTCCAAAAAGAAAATGGGTGGTCGCGAGATCATCTATGGCAAGGAAGCCCTCGATAACCGTATGTCCCTCAATCTGATTCGTCCGCTCGCTGGCGGTTCGGTCAAGGTCAAGGGCGCCAAGGACACGGGTGAAACCAAGAAGGCCATTCGCGACCTGCTGGAACACGTGGTCAGCCTCGCGAAGTCAGCGAAGGGTTCGACCATCTATGCGGTGGTCGGCGCGCCGGCTGAAGCCAGCGTCGAAGGCAAGGCGACCATCCTGGACGCCGCGTCCAACTGCATCGACTCGGTGATCGTCACCTCGGAACCGTTCGCGGTCGCCTACGGCCTCGACTTCCTCGATGACACCCTGGTGGTCGACATCGGCGCAGGCACGACCGACCTTTGCCGCGTCCACGGCAAGATGCCGGATCCGGAAGACCAGCGCACGCACACCATCGCGGGCGATGCGATCGACCAGCTCCTGGCCAACCTGATCAAGGAGAAGCACCCCGAGGCGCAGTTCTCCATCAACATGATCCGTGAGATCAAGGAACGCCACGCGTCGGTATCGACGCGCATGGAAGAGGTGTTCGAGATGCTGCCGGTGGCCGGCAAGCCGACCAAGTTCAACCTCACCGAGCAGGTCTACAAAGCCTGCTACTCGCTGGTGCCCCCGACCATCGCGGCCCTGCAGGACCTGATCGCCACCTACGATCCGGAATTCCAGGCCAAGATGCGCAACAACGTGCTGCTGGGCGGCGGCGGTTGCCGCATCCAGGGTCTCGGTCTGGCGATCGAGAAGGCGCTGGAAGAATACGGCGGCGGCAAGGTCAAGACCGTCGAAGAGCCGGAATTCGCCGGTTCGAACGGCGCGCTCAAGATCGCGCTCGACATGCCCGAGACCTTCTGGAAGGAATTCAAGTCAACCCGTAGTGAGGCCGCCAAGGCCTGAGCTGGCCGCGAAGCGGTAGTTAGCCGCGAAGCGGTGAAAGCACTCGACCCGCGCCGGATGGCGCGGGTCGAGTCGTTTCTGGAGGTACGTGACAACCGCGGTGGAGCGCGAGCTCCGACCGGTCACTTGCCTTCGGGGCTGGGGGCCGGTGCGGGCGCGACCGGAGCCGGCGCGGGCGCGACCGGCGTTGCGTCGGGGACCACCGGTGCGGGCACAACTGGAGCCGACGGGGTGGCTTCCGCTGGAGCCGCTGCGGTGGGCTCGGCCGGAGCCGGTGCCGTCGGTGCGGGCAGAGCCGGGGTTTCCGGCGCGGTGGGATTGGCCGCGGGCGCGCTCTGACGCCGCTTGAGCGCCCAGTACTCCTTCTTGGCCACGCTCAGCAGCATGATGGCATTGTTGTCGTTGCGATTGGCCAGGACTTCGAGCTTGGTGATCGCGTCATCGATGCGATTGAGGGCGACCATCGCCTGGGCGGCACCGATGGTGGCAGCGATCTGGCGGTCGGGATGGGTCAGGCCAGTGGCACGTTCGACGTTGAGGTAACTGGTCTCGGCCGCGGCATAATCACCAGCCTGGAAGAGCACGGCGGCTTCGCTCAGCCCGATGGTCAGGTCGAGATCCGGATCGAGCGCCTTCGTCGCAAAGGTTTTCGCCTTGGCGATCGAGGCCTTGGCTTCGTCGATGGCGCCGCGATCCAGTTCGAGCTGGGCGGCTTCGATGCAGGCGCGGGCGCGGTAGTAGGGCGTGACCGCCTCGTCCGCCGATACCGCAGCGAAGGCCTTCTCGGCCTCGGCGAGTTTGGTCGTGCGTTCGCCCGGATCACGGGCCCGGTCCGCTTCCATGCGCTTGGTGGCGGCGTCGATGAACTGGCCAGCGCTCGCTGCGATCGGTGTATCGCGCATCGCGGCATGGGTGATCACCGCGACCACCACCACCACCACCAGAGCGAGCACCACCAGCCACAGACGCTTTGCGATACGCTGCGCTAAGGCTTCCAGGCGGTCGTAGAACGGATCGGAATAGCTGGTCGTTGGACCTGGAAGGTCGGGCTGCTGGGCCATGGGAAACTTTCGCGGGCGAATGGCGCTGACGATTGCGCCGACGGTACAGGGATCAGGGACCGACGAGGGAGGCCGGTCGCAGGCGGAGGCGGATGGTAGTGCGCCCCCCCGTGCGTCCAGTCTCAAGCACCAGTCGCTCCTGCCCCTTCCACCACTCCAGCAGATCCTCGCGATTGGGGGCCAGCAACCAGCCCAGCGCTGTCAATTCGCGCTGCATTTCCCGCAACAGGCTGTCGGCCGGTTGTGGCTCCGCTGCTTGGCGTTGTTCCAGAGTGACTTCAAAGCGCCGCACGGTTCCGCCGGCCAGGGATACCGCCAACTGGTCCTGGTCCGGGCTGAAGACGTAGCCGCGGGGGATCGGGATGTCGGGGAATTGTTCGGGCGAGAACGACGATGCGGCGGCAGGGGGGGGCGCGGCAGCACGTTCGGAATCACTGCACGCGGGCATGACCAGCAGAGCCGCCATGGCCATCACCACCACGTGCGCCATCACGCGCACCGTCATCGGTGGACTGCCGCTGCGCCAGCGTTGCGCATCCGCGGGCCTTAGGCCTGTTTGTAGGTGAAGATGCGGCCGGCGATGGCGATCACATCACCAGGCTTGAGCATCGCATCGCTCACCTTGCGACCATTGACCTTCACCGCACGCCAGCCGCCGAGGCCGATGAGATGATGTCCGCCAGCTGCACGGACGATCTTGGCCTGCACCGCCTTAACCAGGAAACCCTTGGCCGGGATGTCCGCACCTGGGCTGGAACCCAGGGTGGTCTCATCCTTCAGCAGGGGGACGTTCATCTGACGACCGCCCTGATCGAGGGCGATGGCCATGCGTTTGTTGCCCGCATCGCCGCTCGCCATGGCCTTGGCCAGAGCGGACTGGTCGACGAACATGGTCATCTCGCCGCCCATGCCGGCAGCGGTCTTCTTCTTGTCGTTGGGGTCGGCGACGCCGTGCGCGTCGTACATCAGGCTGTGTTTGCCCATCACCACCCGCTCGCCGTGCTTCAGCGGATGTTTGGTTACTCGTTGGCCGCCGACGAAGGTTCCGTTGTTGGACCCCTTGTCGACCACCGCCCAGCCGTCGCCATCACGGACGACGGAACAGTGGTGGCGCGACACCCCGAGGTTGTCGACCACGATCTCACAGTCGGTTGCGCGTCCGACGCGCATCTCGTCTTTGTCTAATGTGAAATCACCCTGAGGGTCGGCTCCAAACATGACGGTTATCTTGGCCATGCGAAACTCCTACGAGTTGGAGACCCTATTTTGGCGGCGGTGATGGTCAATGTTGGCTCCCGAAACGCGTGCCGTCGCAGTGCACTCCGCTCAATGTCCGCCATCTAGGTGATCGTCCTTCGACGACCGGCTGCGGTCCACGCCCTAAGGCTTGCAAGCCGGAGGGTGAACGCCACAGTCCCCCCCCTGTTCGCGACGGGCTCCCATCGTCTAGAGGCCTAGGACACCAGATTTTCATTCTGGCGACACGAGTTCGAATCTCGTTGGGAGTACTTTGTTAAAACCACGGCCATGCCGTGGTTTTACTTGTTTCTGGCGGTGACTCGGGCGTACGGCAGGGGCGTGTTTTCCGCGCCGCGTGCGGCACCGGTCACGACGCCGTGGGCTGATCACCAACATCATCATACAGGCTGCGGAGACAGGCTCGCACATCGCCATGGTGGCGAGCGAACAACTCGTCGCAGCGCTGATCGATCCAGGCGTGATCGTCGCCGTGGTCAGCCATCAGACCATGGACGAGTTCACTTAAGAGTGACGCGCTGGTCTGGTGGTGATGGAGCGTAGGCAACCGGCCAGGGACATGGCTGGTGGCCAGGATTCCACCGACCTCGCGTGCGGCCCGCCGTAGGCGCCACCACAGCACGGTGCCGAGACGATCGAGTCCATCGATGCTCAGGAGCGTGCGCTCACCAGCTCCGGTGATCAGGTCCATCAGCATGGACCAGCGGAGTACATCGCCGTCACCGATCACCAGCGCACGTACCTGCCAGCCATTGGCGCGCAGGCGGGCTTCGATCTCCTCGCGCAGCGTGGTCTTGCCGCTGCCGTGTGGACCGACCAGGACTCCACGCCAGCGATTCGCGGCAAAGCGCGTCAGCAGTTGTTGCCAACCGGCCGCATCCAAGCGGTAGCGCAGCGCTTCGATGCGCTGCATGCGGAAAGGATTTTCACGCGCCAGGAGCATGCCGTCACTCCACGTGACCGAGTACGGTTTCGCGCGCGCCTGGGGCGATCACCACGTCCACCTTCACCACCGGTTGGTCGTCGGAGCTCACCAGCTCCAGGGCCCAGCGGATCGACACCAGCCGGCCTGAACACGACAGTGGATGGGAAGGCGCCTTCAGGTTGAAGGTCTTCTCGCCGTGGTGGCCTGGATCGGTGAAGCGTTCCCTGATCGCCACGCCGATGTCCTGGGTTCCTTTGCCTTCCGTGTACCAGAACAAGCGCAGCTCCAGCCACGCCGGACGCTCACTGCTCGACCAGGATATGCTGCCGGTGAGATAATCCCCGGGAGCAAATGCGGTGAGTCCATCAGTCAGGGTGATGCCAGGGATCATGGCGTGGTCCTCGGCGGCAGGATGGTGATCGGATAGTCATCGCTGATGTCGGGCCATCGTGGAATCACGCCGCGCACGATGAGGGTCCATTCGATCTTGTTGTGGCTGGCGATGAAGGTCGGAACGGTGTCGACCGACAGCTGCACTTTGACCCGCCCGCCAAGGATCGCCACGGCATCGTCAAGGGTGGCCAGGGTTGTACGTTCGAATACATGGGTCTCGGTAGTGGTGTCGGTACCGCGGGTATAGGTCGCGGATTCACGTCCCTCAAAAGCGATGCTGAGCGAGGTCAGGCGCGATGGATTGCCGGAACATTCCCACTCCAACTCCAGCAGGTCTCCCGGTCGGAGGACGCGGCGATTGACGATCAGGCGCAGGCGTGGGTTGGTCAGTGCCAGGAGTTGGTGGATGAACACGCCGATCAGGATCAGTCCGATGAGGGCGAAGATCGACAGGAACAACAGTGGAAACCAGGCTTCCCAGCTGCCCTTCAGCACGTCAGGCATGATGGCGAAGAGGATGATCGACCAGACGAAGGCATTCCAGATGAAGGCGAAGATGCCGATGAACACCAGCTTGGCCAAGCGCCCCCGAGCCGGTTGCAGTTCTATCGGTCCCACACCCTCATCCGGAACGGATGGTTCGTTGCTGGTGGGCGCACCCTCTGACAGACCGATCTGCCCGGCCTTCTGCCGCCGTCTGCGGATCAGGCCGACAATGCCACCGACCACCATGAGGAATCCCACCAGCGGGAAGAGCAGCGTGAAGAGCATGAACCACAGACCGTCTGGGAATCCGGCGATGAGCACCGCCTGATCCGGAGCGGTCGGATCGACACGGCAGGTGGTGTGCGTCCCTGGAGCGAGCCGCTGCACCTCGGCTTGTTTCGCCTCCGCACCGGAGGAGTAGATGCCCTCGAAGAAGTCATAGCGTTCGGATTCGAAGCGCGGTGCCGTCGGGTCGCTTTCCAAATCACCGGCGCGGAAGCGGTACTCGTAACGCACCTCCACCCGGTAGGTGGTGCCGTCGTCATCGCGGCTCTCACCCAACCGGCTTTCCAGGATGGTGCAGGGGACCTCGACCCAGTTGTTGGCGTCGAGCGCGCGCAGCAGCGGGAGCACGAAGAACAGCACAACGAAGATGCTGCCGAAGCCGCCGAAGACCAAACCGAACGCGATCAGGCACCCAGGACTGCCCTGTTTGCTGCTGGTCGTTCGGTCGGACATTGCTTTAGAACGATGGCGGAGAAATAGGCCCATGGCTGCACCCTAGGTCGTTGGACGGCTTGGCAATTGCCGTGCTCCGATGGCTGTTGCGGTGGTCGAGTGCAGGAGCGGGATCAGCGGAAGATCACGTTGGGATAACGGACCCGCATCAGGCACAGACCATGTGCGGGTGCCTGCTGATGGCCGGCTGGCGAATCGCGTCCGGCGAGGGCCTGGTCGAGTTGCGCACGGCCGCACGTGCCGTTGGCCACCGCCACCATCGCACCGACCAGGCTGCGCACGAGGCGGTAGGTGAAACCGCCGCCGGTGACCTCGCAACACAGGCGCTGACCTTCGACCGTCCACGCCACCCGCTCGATGTGCCGCACCAGATCACCATCAAGATGCCGGGTCTCGCCGCGCCGGCTGAACCCCGACCAGTCGCGCTCGCCGGCGATGCCTTGTGCCGCTTCGTTCAACCGCTGTGGATCGAGACGGAACGGCGTGCGCCAGGCGAAACGTGCCAGGAAGGGATCCGCCACCGTGCCGTGATCGATGGTATAGCGATAGGTCTTGCCGCTGGCCGCATGGCAGGCGTCCCACGCATCAAATTGGACGGAGATATCGCGACACGCGACATCTCCAGGAAGATGGGTGGCGAGTGCGCGCCGCAGTTCATCGGGTTCCCAGGTACGCGCGGTGGTGACATGCGCGACCTGGCCTTCCGCATGTACTCCGGCATCGGTGCGGCTGGCACCGACCACCTGCGCAAGAGGTTCACCAATGCGAGTGAAGGCCTCATCGAATACGCCAGCCACCGTACGCGTGCCCGGTTGTCGCCACCAACCGGCGAAGTCGGTGCCATCGTAGGCGATGAGCAAAGCGAAGCGCATCCGCAGCAGCATGTAGCGGTTGTGCGCCCGGCCAATGCTCGCGGCTAGAGTCCTTGAGCGCGGTGACGTTGACCTGCGGAGTCAGGTTTGGCGAGGTCGCCGCTCGCACGGATTCGGGGGTGTGTGGGCAGCCCAATGGCGTAATGCCAACGAAACGGATTTTTCGCCACGAAGGCACGAAGACACGAAGTCCAGAGAAGAAGAGTTGTTTCGACCGCCTGTGAGGAGATTCCTTCGTGCCTTCGTGCCTTCGTGGCGGAATTTTTTCTGGTAGCCTGGCTTAGCTTTACGCCATTGGGCACAGCCCCGCAGCAAAAGGTCTACCGGGGTTCTGCCAGATACTGGCCCATCGGGCTGGGGCGGAGCACCGTTAGGTGACCGCGTGTTGCACCATACGCTCTGCCGCCGTGGACACGGGCGCCTCACACTTCGCACCTCGCCGGTCACCTGATGAGCCGGTGCTCTACATCGCGGGCGATGTCCACCTTGATGGTGGTGCCAATGCTTTCCCGACATTCCTCGATCAGCTGGCGAGCAGGCGGCCGGCCCGCCTGATCATCCTTGGCGACCTGTTCGAATATTGGCTCGAAACCGCGGCCATGGCGACGATGCACGAGGGCGTGCTCGGGCGCCTGCGTCGCCTGAAGGCGGCCGGCTGGCAGCTTGATCTGGTGCTGGGCAACCGCGAGTTCGCCGCCGGCCGGTTGCTGGCTGTCCGCAGTGCCTGTCGGCTGCATTGGCCGGTGCTCGATATTTGCCTGGGAGAGCGTCGTGTCCGCATCGTCCATGGTGATCGCCTCTGTTACGATCCCGGCTACCGCATGTTCGCCGCCTTCATGCGCGCGTTCTTCTGGCGTGGCTGGTATCCCGCCTTCCCTGGTGTGGTGCAGGATCTGGTCGCGCGCTTCCTGCGAAGCCACAGTCGGGCCAAGCAGCGTGGTCGTTACGAACGCCCGCCGGGCAGTCGGCCGCGGGTGTTCATCGATCGGCGCAAGGTCCAGGGATCCGCTCGCACCTGCGACACGCTGGTCGCTGGCCACATCCATCACAGTTGGCGACGCACCATCGGTGGCGTCGACATGATCCTGGTTGGCGATTGGCCACCAGGTGTGGGACAATGGGTGGAAGGTTATGCTGACGGTCGGCTTGAACGGGTGCAGCAACGGTTTGAGCCATGAGGTGTGGTACCGTGGTGTTGCTCATGGCGCTGACCATCGCGGGTTGTGGCCCAGCGATTGCTCCAGTGACGACGCACACGGCTCCTGCTGAGCGTGAACGCCGGTACCATGATGGCCGTCGCTGGGTCACGGTGCAGGTGCTGCTCGATCGTTTGCACGTTGAACGTGGAACAGCGGCAGCGGTCAGCGGTCGCGAGGTCTACCTGCTGCGTACACCCGTGGCATCGCTTGCCGCGTTGGAGGATGTCGCACGGCAGATGCGCAGCGCGCAGGCGGACATCCGTGCCTTGTCCGCGTTCATCGAGGAGTCCGGCCCCAGCGGTGTCCGCCGCGAACGACTGACCCATCAGGTGGCCGTGCGCTTGGCGCCGGGCGTTGAGGTGTCGTCGCTTGTTGCTCGGCACGGTGCGCGGGTGGTCGACACCTTCGACGACGGCAGCGGCATCGTCATCGTCGAGGCGCTCTCACCCGACCTGTTGGCCGCATTCACCGTGGCGGAACGCCTGCGCACCGCACCTGGGGTGCTGGCGGCGATACCACTGAGCGAATGAGCGTGTTCCGCCCTCAACAGCGGTCTTGAAAGACCGAAATTCACATGGAGGACCGGAGAACCGGAGCGAGGCGAGAAACGAAGTGTCGGTGAGCATCCGAGGTTCCGCAGCTCTGTCTTCCTCCGGTCCTCCGGTCCTCCATGTCGGCCCTGCCTTTCAATACAGCTTCTCAGCTCAGGTATAACGGCGGTAGGCATCGACGATCGCGTCGAGCCAAGCGTCCTGATCGCCGGCCCAACGGGTGGTGGAGAAGATTTCGACTTCGTTGAAGCCGGTGAAGCCCGCACGTTCTGCGGCGTTGCGCAGATGCGGGATGTCGATGCAGCCTTCGCCCATCAGTCCGCGGTCGTTGAGCAGGTCGCGCGTTTCGACCCGCCAATCGCAGACGTGGAAGCCACACAACCAGCCTGCGGCTCCCGCACGTGCGAGTTCGACCTCCGCATCGGGGTCCCACCAGATGTGATAAACGTCCGCTGCGATGCCGACCCATGGACTGCGGACGGCTTCACAGATCGCCCGTGCCTGGGCCATGGTGTTCACCGCCGAACGGTCGGCGGCGTACAGCGGATGCAGCGGTTCGATCGCCAGCTTCACCCGGTTGGCTTTGGCGTAGGGCTCCAACGCGGCGATGCCGTCGTGGATCTGCTGACGCGCTTCGCTGAGTGGCATGCCGGGCACCGCACCGCACACCAGCACCACCATCGGCGCGCCGATGGTCACGGCTTCGTCGATCGCTCGGCGATTGTCGACCAGCGCGGCCTCACGCGCTGGTTTGTCCTTCGCGGGAAAGAATCCGCCGCGACAGAGCGCCGTCACTCTCAGGCCGGAGGCCCGCAACATCCGTCCGGCGACCTCAGCGCCGTAAGGTTGCAGGTGTTGCCGCCAGACCGTGATCCCAGGAACGCCGACACGTTGCAGGCCACTGATGGTCTGCGCCAACGACCACGGCCTCATGGTCATGGTGTGGATCGAACAACGGGTGAGATCAGTGAGCATGGAGTGGTCCGGGTGGCGGGGCTGGGGGTTCGGGGTTCGGACTCCGGACTCCGGACCCCGGACCCCGGACCGTAGCAATCACAACCCCGGCACGTCGATCCAGCGCCGTTCCGCCCACGACTTGAGTCCAAGTTCCGCAAGCTGCACACCCTTCGCACCTTCACGGAGCGACCAGCGGAACGGCGTGCCGAGCACCACGTGTTTGATGAACAGCTCCCACTGGATCTTGAAGGCGTTGTCGTAGCTGGTGCTGTCCGGCACTTCGAGCCAGTGGTCAAAGTGGTTGATCGGGCTGTCGATGTCGGGGTTCCACGTCGGTTTGGGCGTCGCTGACGCACCTTGCGCCCAGCATTTTCGTAGGCCGGCGACCGCCGAGCCGTGGGTGCCGTCGACCTGGAGCGTCAGCAGATCGTCGCGGCGCACGCGTACGTTCCATGAGCTGTTGAAGTGGCAGACGATGCCGTTGTGCAACTCGAACGTCGCGTAAGCGCTGTCGTCGGTGTCGCAGGCATAGGGTTTGCCGGCTTCGTCAATGCGTTCCGGGATGTGCGTCGCGCCCAGGCACGACAACGATTTTACTTCACCGAAGAGGTTGTCGATCACGTAGCGCCAATGGCAGAGCATGTCGACGATGATGCCGCCGCCGTCGTTCTTGCGGTAGTTCCACGATGGACGCTGGGCCGGCTGGTCGTGGACGTGGCCGGTGAAGACCCAGTAGCCGAACTCGCCACGCACCGAGAGGATCTTGCCGAAGAAACCCTGCTCTTTCAGCATCTGCAATTTGCGCAGGCCCGGCAGCCACAACTTGTCCTGCACCACGCCGTTTTTGAGGCCGGCTTTTTCGCACAGCTCGGCGAGGCGCAGCGCCTCTTTGGTCTCGATCGCGGTGGGTTTCTCGCAGTAGATCGCCTTGCCGGCCTTGACCGCCTGTTCGACGAAGCCGGCGCGCTGGAGCGTGCCCGAGGAGTCGAAGAAGATCTGGTAGTGTTGGTCGGCGAGCACCTTGCCCAGGTCGGTGGTGTATTTGATGGGACCGGTCTTGGCGCACTCGTGTGCGGTGGCGAGCGCCTTCAGCTTGTTCTCGTTGCGGCCGGTCAGGATCGGGTCGGGCATCAGCGTCAGCTCGTCGCTGACCGTGATGCCGCCCTGGCGCATGATGCCGAGGATCGAGCGCACCAGGTGCTGATTGGTGCCCATGCGTCCGGTCACGCCGTTGAGGATGATGCCGATCTTCTGGATGCTCATGGGTGGTCCTGTGGCCGGTGGCGTGGCTGAACGCCGGTGCGTGTGGGAAAGAAGGGGGCCGAGGGCGGCTTGTCATCAACGCGACGACGGGCTTGTCATATATGATATATGATATATGACAAGACCAAGGCTGGGGTCCACCGGCCGCTGTCTGCCTGTCCCGTCATCCCAGAGGTCCCATGGTCAGCCACGTCGTCCCCGTCGCGCCGTTGGTCGCTGCCGTCAACGGTGGCTTCCAGACCAAACAGGAACTGGTCTACCGCGCGCTACGCGAGCGGATCATGGATGGGCAGCTCCAGCCTGGGCAGCGGCTGGTGATCGACGACATCGCCGGCGCCTATGGCGTCAGCCCAATCCCGGTGCGCGAGGCGCTGCACCTGCTGCAAGCCGAACGTCTGGTCGACATCAAGCCGCATATCGGTGCGGCGGTGGCACCGATCAGCAAGGACGCGATCAACGAGATTTTCGTCCTGATGGAGTGTCTGGAACTGGCGGCGGTGCGTTTGGCGGTCAAACACATCACCCACGAACACACCGCCATCCTCAACGCCGCGATCGCCGACATGGACGAGGCACGGCGCGACTACGAACGCTGGGCCGAGCGCAATTTCTCGTTCCACCTCGCGCTCTGTTCCATCAGCGAGATGCCGCGCGTGCGCGAAATGACCGTGCGGGTGTTCACCGAATGGGAACGCATGCGCCGGCATTTCTACCGCGACATCCAGCCGCCCGATCTTGATCAGGCGCACAAGGAGCACGTCTCCATGGTCGATGCGCTGAAGAAGCAGGACCTGGAACGCCTCGAACGCCTGACCCGGGCGCACAACCAGGGGGCGCTGAAGTCGTACCTGCGGTTGGCGGAACGCCGCTGAGGCACCGCGGTACGAGGGGTACGAAAGGTACGAGGGGTACGAAAGGTCACGGACCCTTCGTACCCCTCGTACCTTTCGTACCCTTCGGACTTCCCTAGGCTCCCGCCCCGGAAATGCCCATGCCCTTCAGCCCCATCCCTGACGTCCTCGCTGCCCTGGCCAAGGGCCAGATGATCATCCTGGTCGATGACGAGGATCGCGAGAACGAGGGCGACTTGGTGATGGCGGCGCAGTTCGCCGACGCCAAGGCCATTGCCTTCATGGCGACCAAGGGTTGCGGCCTGATCTGTTTGGCGATGGAAGGCGGCATGCTCGACCGTCTCGGTCTGCCGCTGATGACGCGCGACAACCGCTCGCGTCTGGCGACCGCGTTCACGCTCTCGATCGAAGCGCGTGAAGGGGTCACCACCGGCATCAGCGCCGGCGACCGCGCACGCACCATCCACGTCGCCATCGGCGATGACGTGAAGCCGCAGGACATTGTTTCGCCGGGACACATCTTCCCGCTGCGTGCCCGCGACGGTGGCGTGTTGGTGCGTGCCGGACACAGCGAGGCCTCCACCGACCTCTCACGGCTCGCCGGTCTCAAATCCGCCGCGGTGATCTGCGAGATCATGAAACCCGACGGCGAGATGGCGCGCCTGCCCGATCTGGTCGAGTTCGGCAAACAACACGGTCTGCTGCTGGCGTCGATCGCCGACGTCATCGCCTGGCGTGAGCGGCGCGAACGCACCATCGATTTGGTGGCCGAAGCAATGGTGGCGACGCCGGCCGGCAGTTTCCGGGCTTACAGCTACCGCAGCCGTATCAGCGGTGAGCACCATCTGGCGTTGGTGTGCGGCGATCGCCTGAAACCCGATGCCGAGATCGCCGATCCGATCCTCGTGCGCGTGCAGAAGGAACAGATCCTGGGTGACATCTTTGGCGTCCCTGGGTCGTTGCCGCCGACCGACGCGCTCAAACAACTCGCGGCTGCTGGTGAGGGGGTGTTCCTGCACATGCGCGACACCAACGGCGTCGGCCTTGCGGGATCGTTGGTCAAACTGGGCGGTACCCGTCACCTGACGACTCTGGATCCCGAGTCGTCGATGGACGCACGCGATTACGGCACCGGGGCACAAATCCTTCATCATCTTGGAGTTCGGCAGATGCGTCTGATCACCAGTGCGGATCGTCACATCGCCGCGCTGACGGGTCACGGGCTGGAGGTGGTGGAGCGCGTGCGGCCGCAGGCTTCCCACGGCTGAGATTGATTGTAATCAAGCGTCCGCGTAGCGGTATCCCATTGAGCACCCCCGACCAAGGAGACTCCATGTCGTCACATTTCCGCGTTCTCGCCCTGCTGATCCCGGCTCTGGCCGTGATGGCCGCTGAAGGCGATCCGGCGCCAGCGCCAGTGCCAGAAGCCGAGCCAGCACCGGCACCCGCCGCCAGAGCCGAAGAAAAAGCCGACACCAGCCTGCTGAACAACCTCGACCTGCGCCTGACGTTGGGCGGCGGTGGCGGAATCTCCACGGTCGAGAACGACGACACCGACACCGAAGTGGATTACGAGGATGGTGAAGGCGGCACGTTGGCCGTGCACCTGATCTACCTGCGCGCCAGGCCGGGTGGTGTCGGCTTCGCGGTCGGTGGTGGCTTGTTCGCCCACTCCTATGACGGCGAGCCTGAAGGCAGCGATATCACCAGCACGGTGAATGCGACTGGTATCGACATCTACGCCGCCTTCGTCTGGCGTCCGACGCGCAACTGGCACTTCGAACTGCCGGCGGTGGTGTTGTCTGCTGGTTCGGCAGTGGTCGAGACCGAGGGCGCTGAGGATTCCGAAACCGGCGGCTACGCCCGTTTCGCCGGCCAGCTCGGCGCTTACTACACCTTCGATTTCGGTCTCCAGCTTGGTCTGGACATCGGTGCGGCCGGCTTCGGCACCACGGTCGAAGAAAAAAGCACGAACGATGAATACACCTTCAGCGGTGGCGGCGGGTATCTCAACGTCTCGGTTGGCTACCGCTTCTGATCCTGCGCTCGTAACGTGCGCAATCCCCGGAGCGAACCTCCGGGGATTGCCTGTTTCTTGGCGGCTCCGTACCCCATGATCCCGCCCCTCCAGGAAGCCCCCATGCTGCGCGAGATGTTCCAGGCCAAGCTCCACCATGCGACCGTGACCGAATGCCGGCTGGGCTATCAGGGCAGCTTGACGGTCGACATCGAACTGATCGAGCGCGCCGGCATGCTGGTCCATCAGAAGGTCCAGGTGCTCAACATCAGCAATGGCTACCGGCTGGAGACCTACCTGATCTCTGGGGAACGCGGCAAACGCGAGATCATCGTCAACGGCGCGGCCGCCCGGCATGCGCAGGTCGGGGACCAGTTGATCGTCCTGAGCTACGTGATGATGAACGAGGACGAGGTCCGCAGCCACAAGCCCACGGTGGTGTTGCTGGACCGCGCCAACCAGATCGTTCCCAGCGCTCCCTAAAGAGGCGGTTTCACGGCCTATTCCGACTGCGCCCCGCCCTCGTCGGCTGCGGCGCAGTAAGAATGGGCGGTGAAATGGCCTCGGACGTTACCCAGGCATGTCGGGCAAAGTCCTGGGCAGGGGGCTGGTGCATGACACCTGCCCCCCGCTGACCACACAGTGATGTCGGACTGATTTCTCGTCGGTTGTTGCTGCCCAAGCCGGGCTTAGCGTGCGGCCCCGATCCAGGAGTCCTGCACATGGCCACTTCCCGTCGTACTCGTGCTGCCACCGGGCGCCCCGCGCCACGTTCCAACAATCCGAATTCCGCCCTGGAACCGATCGATCCGGCAGCCCCCGACGAACCGGAGCTGGACGCGGGTGAAGCTCCGGCGGAGGAATCCTCCAGCGGATCCAGCCGGCGCACTGCCGCTGGCGGCCGCAAGTCGCGCCGCATGCAGGTGCCGTCCTCGACCAAGACTCCGGCCTACAAGAGTGGCCGGGTGCTGACCCCGGAGGAACAGATCGCGCGGCGCAAGGCGGTGAAGTCGTTCTTCGTTCTGATGTTGTGCTTGGTGTTGTTCCTCGGTGCCATCGGTGCCGGCTGGTTCTTCTTCCTGCGTGAGGATGAAGGGGTGAAGAAGGCCCAGGCCGTGGTCAGCGAAGGCGAGAACAAGTACCGCATGATTGAGACCACCCTGAAGAACCGTCAGCCGCGCGAAGCGCGTGCCGCGTTCAACGACGGCCTTAAGGTCATCGCCGTCCCGGAACTGGGCAACGCCAAGGAACCGATCGACGAACACGATCCGTTGCTGGTCAGCAAACAGCTCGCCTACAAGGCGATCGAGATCGGCAAGAAGATCCGTGAGACCGAGCCGCGCATCGACAAGCTCGAACGCGACATCAAGGCCGAGGCCAACCACCGTCAGGTGATGGAAGGGTTCCGCACCATCGCCGACCTCAGCGAGCCAGCGTTGATCGAGCATGAAAAACTCACCGGCCTGTTCATCGCCAATCCGGTCGAACCGCCCGCAGGCGGACGCGACGAATACGTCGCCGACTACGCTGGCATGGTGCAGGAGGTCAAGTCGCAGATGAACCGCATCGACCAGGAGAAGGACCGCCGTCTGGCGGCCATCACCAGCGATCAGGAGAAACTCGCCCATGGCGAGGTGAAGGCGTTGGTGAAGCAGGAGCAGTTCAAGGCCGCGCTCGACAAGCTGGGCGAGTACAAGGACAAGTTCGAGCAGGGCAATTTCGCCCACCTGCGCAGCTTCGTCGAGGATTCGGCCAAGCAGGCGTGGGAAAGCGCCCAGAAGTACGCCGACAGCCGTTACACCGACTACAAGGCCCCGGGCATTCCCAAGACCATCGGCGAGCAGGCCCTGCGCGATGCGCGCACCCGTCTGCAACAGGTGGTCGACCGCTTCGGCATGGACGAGTACATCTCGCAGGCCAAGGCGCTGCTCGACAAGTACCCGACGCCCTGAGTCGTCGCTGCTGCTGATCGATGACGAGCGTGGCGGTTTGCGCCACGCTCGCGTTGTTTCGGGGTGGTTTCAAAATCCTCTGCGACGGTGTCCTGCCCTCGTCGGCGCAAAAGAGGCCACGCCGGAATACGCTTCACTCACATCACGTCGTTGTACTCCCGAGTGATACGGACGTAGATCGCCAAGCGCCACCACCGCCTATTCACCGCCTATTCACCTCCACTCACCGCATTGGCCGTCAGCCATCCCTCCAGAAGGAGCTGACCCATGCGTATTGGTACTCTTATCCAAGTAGTCTTCCTTGCCCTCTTTGCGACTGCGGGAACGGCAGCAGATCCCTTTCAGGAAAGTGGCGGGTTGGTGGTGATGGAGGTCGAATCCGCACCGCTCGCGGGGTCGTGGACGAAAGAAACCTATCGCGGCGGCCACACGGGCAGCGGTTGTTACGAATGGAGAAAGGGCAACACCAGCACGGGCATTGATGCCGCCGGGGCAGGCATCCTGAGTTATCCCATCAGCATCAGCACTGCTGGACGTTATCGCATTCAACTGCGTAGCCAGCCATCAGCGTCCACCGATTACAACGACGTGTGGATGCGGGTGCAGGGCGCGACCGCGGTGGAAGCCGTACGCTCAAACGGCACCGATGTGCGGAGCCTCGGCACGGCGTGGACCAAGGTTTACAACAACTCCGCAAACACCTGGTCATGGAACAGCAACACGGTCGACAACGATGCCCATTTCATTTACGCGGAGTTCGCCGCTGGTGCGTCGGCGACCTTGGAGCTGTCGGGCCGTTCGACGCAGTTCAGCATAGATCGTATCGTGCTGTACACGTCGGCGGTGACCACGGCGTATGCCACCAGCACTGATCGTGGCGAGTCAGCTCGTGTGGCTGGCGGCGGCGGTGGCGGCGGCAGCGCTAACGTGACGATCAGCGGTGAACGCAAACAATGGCACAAGGTGACGTTGACCTTGGATGGGCCAAGTGCATCTGAATCAGCAACGCCGAATCCCTTCCTCGACTACCGCATGCAGGTGACATTCAGCAAAGGCGCACTCAGTTACAACGTGCCGGGGTATTTCGCGGCTGATGGCAACGCGGCGGAGAGCTCGGCGACCAGCGGCAATAAATGGCGCGCCCATGTCAGTCCGGATGTCACCGGCACGTGGACCTACACCATCAGTTTCCATCAGGGCACCAATGTCGCGGTGAATGGCGGTGGTGCGACGCTCGCGCCCTATCACGGCCTGACGGGAACCTTTTCCGTGGCGGCAACCGACAAGACCGGGCGGGATTTCCGCGGGAAAGGTCGCTTAGCCTACGTCGGCGAGCGCTACCTGCGCCACCAAGGCAACAACGAATGGTTCATCAAGGCCGGCGCTGATGCGCCAGAGAACTTCCTCAACAACACCGATATCGATGGCACGGTGACGCAGTCCGGAACCGACCGCCGTCACAACTGGTCGGCGCATATCGGTGATTGGCAGTCCGGTGAACCGGTATGGAAGAGCACGAAAGGCAAGGGTGCGATCGGGGCGATCAACTACCTGGCGGGAACCGGCTGCAATGTCTTCAGCTTTTTGACCATGAACATCAACGGCGACTCCAAAGATGTGTGGCCGTACTACGACTTCAACATCCGCACGCGGATGGACTGTTCGAAACTCGACCAGTGGGAACGCCTCTTCGAACATGGCGACCAGCGGGGCATGTTCCTGCACTTCAAAACTCAGGAGACGGAAAATGAAACCTTGCTCGATGGCGGCGCCGTAGGCACCGAGCGCAAGCTGTATTACCGCGAGTTGATCGCCCGTTTCGGCCATCACCTGGGACTGAATTGGAATCTGGGCGAAGAGTCCGCCGACCAGACCACGCAACAACGCAAAGACATGGCGCAGTATTTCTACGACACCGATCCCTATCGCCATCCCGTGGTGCTGCACACCTATCCTGGGCAACAAGAGGCGGTTTATCGCCCACTGTTGGGTAGTGCGTCAAAATTGATGGGAGCGTCGGTGCAGATCAATTGGGACGAAGTCCATAATGAGACCAGACAATGGATCAGTGAATCGGCCGCCGCTGGCAAGGTCTGGGTCGTCGCCAATGACGAACAAGGTTCAGCCGGCGATGGTATTCCCCCACAAGCAGGTTGGGCGGGCTACGGAGGTGGCGGCCCCAATCGTAATAATTTGCGCCATCAGGTGCTGTGGGGCAATCTGATGGCTGGTGGTGCCGGCGTCGAAGCGTACTTCGGATATTCCCATCCCGATTCGGACCTGTCCTGCCGCGACTGGCGTAGTCGCGCTGATTGGTGGGCGATGAGCAATCACGCGTTGGTGTTTTTCCGCACGCACCTGCCGTTTACCGAGATGACCAGCAACGATCCATTGGTCGGCAATGCGACGTCGGCGAACAACGGTCGTTACTGTTTGGCAAAAACCGGTGCTACCTACGCGGTTTACATCCCGGCGGGCCAGGGTGGCAGCGCCGATCTCAACCTCAGTGGCCAGAGCGGTTCCTTCACCGTGAAGTGGTACAATCCCCGCAGTGGTGGTGCGCTGCAAAATGGCAGCGTTACCAGCGTCAGCGGTGGTGCGACGCGTTCGCTCGGCACGCCGCCGGCTGATAGCGCATCTGATTGGGTGGTGCTCGTCACCAGCGCGGGTTCGCCGCCGACCAATGTGCCACCGACAGTGTCGATCAGTGCTCCCGGCAATGGCGCGTCATTTACGGCACCAGCGAACATCGCTGCGGCGGCGCTCGCGACGGATAGCGATGGCACGGTGAGCAAAGTCGAATTCCTGGTCGGCGGCGTGTTACAGCACACCGAAAACCTCGCGCCGTACGACTTCGCCTGGAACGCCGTGCCGGCTGGCACTTATCAACTGAGTGCGCGCGCGACGGATAATAACGGTGCCGCGACTACGTCAGCCGCGATCACCGTGACCGTGGTCGCCCCCAGCAGTCCTCCGCCGACTCCTGCCAGCCCTTCGCTCAGCGGCGATGGCTCTGCGACTCCGACCCTGTCCGGCGTCACGCAGGCTGGGGCAGAAGTGCACATCCTGGTGAATGGCGTTGAGGTCGGCAGCGTCATCGCGGCAGGTAATGGCACGTGGTCGTATACCCTAGTTGGTCTGCCGCCTGGAAATCATACGGTGACGGTCACGGCGGAGAACGCAGGTGGCACCTCTTCCGCCAGCCCACCGCTCGCAGTCACGGTTGCAGGAAGTGGTGGTGGTGGCGGTAATCCAGGTAGCGCGAGCGATAGTGGTAAAAGTAGCTGTGGCCTGGGTGGTGGCGTTGCCGCAGTGCTGTTGGCGATGTGCCTAGTGATGTTCGGGCTCAGGAGGCCGTAGGCATACGTCAGGGTTGTCGAAGATGGACTTCGGCCGCTCGACGATGGCCGGGCTCGCTACGCAGATGGTGGTGAAACCACTCCCTAACCCACGACCTCTGCCACTCACTCGTGATGATGATCGACGGTCGCCTGTATCTGTTTCTTCTTCAATTGCCCGCACGCCGCATCGATGTCGGCACCACGCTGGCCGCGCACGGTGCAATGGCCGCCGGCTTCGGTGACACGGGCGACAAAGGCGTCGACCTGCGTGGTGGTCGGGCGGATGTGCGGGGTCTCGGTCACCGGATTGAAGGGGATGAGGTTGATGTGCGCGCCGTAGCGTCGCGCCAGCAATGCCAGCCGGTCGGCGTGTTCGGGACTCATGTTGGCGTCCGCCAGCAGGACGTACTCCAGCGTCATGCGGCGGTTCACTAAGGTGCTGTAATCGTCCATCGCCGACATCAGGTCGTCGAGTGGCCAGCGGCGGTTGAGTGGCACGATGCGGTTGCGCGTCTCGTCGTCGGCGGCATGGATCGATAATGCCAGGGTCACCTGCGGCTCATCCTGTGCGAGGCTGCGGATGCGGTTTGGCACGCCAGAGGTCGAGATGGTGAAACGCCGCCGACCCATCCCCAGGCCTTCCGGCTCCGCCAGCACGCGCACTGCCTGGAGCACGTTGGCGTAGTTGAACAACGGCTCGCCCGAACCCATGAACACCACGTTGGTCACCGGACGACGGCGATGATGGTGGAGGATCTGGTAGACGATCTCGCCAGCGGTCAGGTCGCGTTCGACGCCGTTCTGCCCGGAGGCGCAGAAGGTGCAGCCGACCGCGCAACCGACTTGTGACGACACGCACACCGTATGGCGGTCGCTGGTGGGGATGGACACGCATTCGATCAGCTTGCCATCTTGCAGGCGCAGCAAGGACTTCACCGTGCCGTCGCGACTTTCTTGGCGCGTGTGTTCCTCGGCCGGAAAGAGCCGGAATTCGTTGGCCAAGCGCCCGATCAGGTCGCGCGGCAGACCCTTGATGTCGGCAAAGCCCATGACGTCGGGTCGGTAGAGGCCGGTGAAGAGCTGATTGGCGCGGAACGCCGGCAGACCGATGCCGGTCGCCCACGTACGCAACTCTTCCTGGGTAAGGCCATAGAAATCCATCGGGGACGCAGACTAGCCAGCCATCCAGCGATGCACGCACTGCCTGCAATCGCCACTACGCACGCGTCGTCGCGTGCGTCCACGTGCGTCCACCTGCGTAAGCCCGTGGCATTCCCCTGCGGCATTCCGGCAGGATCCCGGCCGGCTCCGGTGGTTCCGAGTGTTCCGGCGGATAACGTGGCGGACATGGTACTGCCGCGCCCGCCACGGATGAAAACACCGGAGGATCTGGCACGCGAGTTGGAGGAGCGTCTTCAACAGGAGGTCATCCGTGCCCGGCGCTGGCGCCAACGGCGCGAGACCTACCGCGTCGTCACCATTCTGGTCGGTCTGCTGCTGCCGAGCCTGAGTCTCATCCTCGCGGGCATGATCAGCAACAACGGCTTCATGGGATGGATCGGGCGAGCCGGTTGGTGGCCACTGCTGACGACGGCCGGTGGCGGCGGGGCGGCAGCGGCATTGGCCTTTGCCGCCGGATGGGGTGTCGCGCGCAGCATCATGGCGTTCGGTGGACTGTTCATGTTGGTGGTGCTGCTCAACCAGGTCCGGCTCGGCACGCTGATCGTCGCCATGCCTGGGCTCGTGGCTCTGTTCGTCACCACTGGCGGACTGGTGGGTTACCTCATCACCATGGAAGAGGGGGACTGATTCGTCGTCCTTGACCGCCATGCGGCCTCCGCTCCTGTTCGCCGCGTCCAAGGAGACAGCAGCCAAGTGCCCACGTCTGACGGTGAACCGCGGCTGGGCTGCGTGGGCAGGAGATTCATCTGCTGCACGCCCTAAGAGGCGGTTTCACGGCTCATTCCTACTGCGCCCCGCCCTCGTCGGCTGCGGCGGCGTCAGACGAACCATTTGGTGCTCAACATGGCCTACGGCCATGCCTCCGCTCCAAATGGCCCGTCTTCC
>JACDEI010000042.1 GCA_013816485.1 Planctomycetota bacterium | reverse complement strand
TTCGGGGACTCACCTCATTATCGACCTTCGATCACCGATCACCGATCACCGATCACCGATCACCGACCACCGACCACCGATCACCGATCACCGATCACCGATCACCGACCACCGATCACCAACTACCAACCACCGGCCACCGATCATCGATCATTGACCACCGATCATCGACCTTCGACCGCCGACCGCCGACCACCGGCCACCAACCATCGACCACAATCGAACCACGACCCTGATCACTAACCACCACCCCATTCACCCCCACACATACCGCTCATCCCACGCCATCCCCTGCCGCGTGAGGAACTCTCTGAACTCCTCCTGGAATGACCGCTCGCGATGGTGTTCCGCTTGGGCACGGATGTACGCGACGGTCGCCTCCACCTGCGACTGGGCGATGCTGAACGCGCCGTAACCGTCCTGCCACGCGAACGTGCGTGCCGGGAAGAACGTGTCGTTGACCCACTTCGACGAATTGGCCTTGAGCAGGCGCATACATTCCGCGATTGGTTTTGCGCTTGGCAGAGTCATCAGGAGATGGACGTGATCGGCGACACCGCCAACCGCAATCACCGGAAACCCACGTTCCCGGGCGATGGAACCCATCACGTCATGGAGTCGCGCAGACCACGCATCGTCGATCAGTGGTCGGCGGTGATGGGTACTGAAGACGACGTGCAGCAGGCAGTGGACGAAGGAGTGGGACATGGTCAGTGCAGCGTGCCGGCATGACCACAAGCGTCCAGAGGGAAGGACAGGGGATGTGCAGGTCATGGTGCGTGGGGCTCCGGCGCTCACGCACTGGATCTAGGCGGTCGCCCTTCCAGGACCCAGCGCTTGCGCGCGCTTACACGCTGGGTTGGGCGTTGGGCGTCCCTGCGGGGACTCGGCACGACAGAACTACAGACGCCCCATGCATTGCCTCGTTCATCGCTGGCGGGAACCTCTCCGCCGTGACCGACGATCAGACCTCATCCCTGCACCCCGTCGTTCTGTGGTCTGCCGGTGTGGTTCCCATCACGCTCCTCCTCGTGCTGTTCTGGGCCTGGACTCACGACGCCCCCGCCGTTCCCGCGCCGCGTGATGGCGGCGCGTTTGTCCGCCACTTCATCCACTACGGTCTGTTCCGGGGTTACGCCGGCGGATCACCGCAGGCGGAGCGCATGGTGGCGGTCCCGGTCGAGCTGCTTGAACCCGGCGATGTGATTGTCTGCGGCAATCCCGGCGCGGTGTACGGGGCGTGGTCGCACGCGACGATTTACCTGGGCGATGGCGAGGTGCTGAGCCAGTACCTGCTGCGCGGTATCGGCATCGAGCGGGTCGAGGTTTTGGCGTGGTACGATCACCTGCGCGTGCTGCGTCCGCCGGTGTCGGCAGCGACACGGACGGCTGCTGCGATGACGGCGAGGACACAGGCCGGCTGCGTCTTCAATCTGATGGCCCATCCGCGTGATCCCTGGCAACTGACGTGCAGCAGCAGCGTCGATGCCGCCTACCGTGCGGTTGGTGTGAACGTGACCGATGGACGGTTCTGGGTCACGCCTGAAAGCCTCGCGGTCGGTAACGGCGCGCTGGTGGTGGAGCGCTGATGACGTCGTTCCTACGCATCCTCGCGGTTGCCGGACACGTGGCGGCGCTGCAGCTGGTCGCCGGCGTCATGGGTTGGTGGTTGTCGCCGTGGCCGTGGTTGTCACTGCTGGTGACGGCGCTCTGGCTCGGGGTCCTGATCATGGATCTGCGTCATCCGCGCTTCGCCGGCATTCTGCCACCGTGGCAACGCCTCGTCGCGCTCACGCTCGCCCAAAGTCCGGCCCTGGTGTTCGGCGGGTGGAACATGCTCCATTTCTGTGGGCTGGCACCACAGTTCGAACTGGGCGCCTTTGTCGTCCAGCTGTGGCTGACGCCGTTGGCGCCACTATTCGCGTGGTGCCCGGCAGGCAGTTTGCTGGAGCGTGATCTGTGGTTGTGGGCGCTCAGCGTCGCGCCGTTCGTGCTGGTCATCTTCCTGACGCTGGCATCGCGTTGGCGCCGCCACCTCGAGTACAAGTCCGCCTGACGGTGGTACCGGCCGTCAGGCGATGACGACCGGCACGCTCAGCTCACTTGCCTATGAGCGCTTCGATCTTCTCAACGCGACGGCGTTCCTCCCACACCCAGGCGATCTTCACGTGGTCGCCGACCTTGAACGCACCCAGACGTTCGACCATCTCCTTGTCGAGTCCGCCGCCGTCCTTCGGCATGCCACCACGCCAGTGCGCCATGAACAGCAGATTGCCCTCCTTGGTGGTGAGGACGAGTTTGCCCTTTTCCAGCGAGGCAATGGTGCCTTCGCTGGAGCCTTGAGTGCCGGTCGTCATGGCATCATGGGCTTCCTTCTTGGCTTCGTGCCCTTTGCCCTCGCCTTCAGCGGCGGTCAGCGACAGAGGAAGCGCCAAAGGCAGCGACAAAGCGAGGACACAGCAGAGATGGACGAATCGCATGGAGGGCTCCGTGGGTTGGCGCCCAGGGGCGCAGGTGAAAAAAGGGGCGCAGGTGAAAAGTTCCGTGTCTGGTGACTCCGTACCTACCAGCGTGTTGCTGGTGCGGCACAGACGGCGACAGGCTAACCATTGCACGGCAGCCCGCTACCAGACGCCGCAACAACCCTCGAGGTGGGACCATGGGGTTCGTTGGTGGCGGATGACAACTGGCCGACACAGAACCCGGATGAATCCCGCATTATTTCGCCTTGCAGCCCAGATCGTTACGCGCCTCCGCCAACGAAAAAGCCCAGGATGTTGCCATCCTGGGCTCGCTCAGCAGGTCTGCTGAAAGCATTGCTGCAAACCGCTGCTGCAAGGCAGCAGCGAACTTACTTCTTCTTGGCCTTGGCGGCGGCCTTCTTGGCCTTGGCGGCTTCCTTGGCAGCGACGAGCGTCGCTTTGACGGCGGCGGCCTGATCCTTCAGCGCGGCGATCTTGGCCTTGGTGGAAGAGAGTTTCTTGGTGAGGGCAGCAATCGAGGCCATGGTGTGGTCCTTTGGGGGTAAGTGGGCATTCAATCGCCGGTTCGCTCATTCCCTAATTTATAATTTCAAAATTCCCGCCGCGGACCTCGCTGATGCGCATTGGCGCTCACGAACACTCACGAGCAACTGTCGAGCGGATGGTATTTGTGCACCACCTGCTCGACCGGCTCCGTGCGATCATCCGCGCCGAGATGCTGGTATCCACCGACCGGGCCACTGATTTTCCATACACGATCCGCTGGCTTCGCCCGCGTCAGCGTGGTGATGGCACAGGGATGCCAGTCGAGCGTGACCGCGCGCCCGCTCATGACCTTGAGCAGATCCTTGAGAATGATGCCGTGCGACACGATCACGATCCGCTGCGCGAGCGGTTTGCGACCTTTGAGGTCGATGACCACCTTGGCCACACGTTCCTGCAGGGTGCGGTCGGATTCGGGATGTGACGGCTTGCCGGCATCCTCGCGCCGCTGCGACCACTCGGGATCCATCGCGCTCGTCGGGCTGAAGGGACTGCCAAGCACTTGCGACAAAAGCACCTCACCGACGCGCCAATCGGGAGTGACCACGGCCTTGCCGGCGGCGGCGATCGCATCCGCGGTCTCCAGGCAGCGCCGGAAGGGTGACGAGATCACCACCTCGGCTCCGCCAGCAGCGGCAATGTGCGTGGCGCTGAGCGCGGCCTGCGTGCGTCCGATTTCGGCCAAACCCGGATCAAGGCGCTGATGCGGCGGCGTGCCGCGCGCCTTCTGTTTCTCATCCCAGGAACTGGGATAGCCGTGACGGATCAGAATGATGGTCTGCATAGGATATGGCCGCTAGAACCGGGAACCGCGCGGCGATCGCCGCACCAACCAGGCGTGGGTGAGGGGAAAGCCATAACCCCGGCCTTTCGCTGTCAATGAAACAGGTTGGACGGTGAAGTGTCGCCTCGGCTGGTCGAGATCGGAGTTGTCGCCCCACAATCGCGCTCGAAGGCGATCACCCTGTACTTCCCGGAATGCGACTCGGCCTCGGACTTTTTCGTGTCCTCGCATTGCCTCCCACGCGACGTGAGAGTGAAACAAAGAGGTCATTTCATGGCCTGTTTCGTAGCGAGGGCGGCTCGGCCTGGTGAAACCATGGTTTGGAGCACCAAGCACCTGAGCCACCACATCGGAAATTTGGCTCATCACCAACCGATAGCGCTGCCCGAGTTGATTAACAGACCATTATGCAAAACCATAAAGTGGCAAAAGTCGAGCTAAGCTAAGCCAAGGCTGTCTGCACTGCGCACTGCGCACTGCGCCAAAAGCATCCCCCGGCTGGGAGCAGCCGGGGGATGCGAGACGTCGGATGCAGCGGACCGGCCTAGCCGATCCGCCATCCCGGCATCAGGGCCGACGGTGCCAGCCGCCGCTGATGCTCAGCCCGAGCATGAGCGCGAGCGCGAGCACGGCCAATCCGCCGCTGCCGTTGCCGCAGCCGCTGCTGCTGCCGCTGTTGCCGGTCGACGTGGGGCCGGGCGGGGCCGGGTTGCCGCCGCCGACGCCAGGGCCGGAACTGTCGATCGTCGTGGCGACAGTTCGCGAACCGGTGCCCGACGCGTTAGTCGCGCCGACCACGACGTTCGTGAAGCCCGCCGTGGTCGGCGTGCCGCTGATCAGCCCACTCGCGTTCATCGACAGGCCAGCGGGCAGGTAGCTCGCCGTGAAGCTGGTCGGCGTGTTGGTCGCGGTGATCTGGTAGCTGAAGGCGGTGCCGACGACTCCGCTCGCGATGCCCGCGCTGTTGATCACCGGGTTACTGGCGGTGGCGCTCGTCGGCGCGGTGAGTGCAGTCAGGACGACGTCGTTGTCGTTGGCGCCACCTCTGTAGCTGATGGTGAACGCGGTCGGCGCCGTACCCGACGACAGCAACTCGGCTCCCTGCGGCAGCGAGGCGAAGGTGCCGGAGACTGCGTCGGTCCCGTCGTTGTCGATGATCAGGATGTCGGTTCCCGCCGTGACGGCCGAGTCCGTGGTCACCAGCAGCGTGGCGCTGCCGAGCGAGACCGTTCCCGTCACCGTCAGCGTCGAGTTGCCGGCGCCAGAGAACACGTCCATGCGCGTGCTGCTGGTGAGGCTCAGGCTCTTGCTGAAGGCCTGGTTCTGGTTGCCCGGATCGTTGCCCACCGAGAGGTTGCTTGAGCCGGACATCGCGATCGCGCCCACGTGGGCGAGCTTGGCGACCAGCAGGGTACCGGCGGTGGCGGTGATGTTCGAGGACGACTGGCCGCCTAGGACGGTCAGCGCCCCGCCGTTGAGAACCGTGGTGCCGAGGAAGTCATAAACGGTGGCACCATCCAGGAAATCGTTGGTGCCGGACAGCCGCTGGGTGAACGAGCCGTGCTTGCGGAAGCTGCTCGCGGCGGTGCCGTTCAGGCTGCCCAAGAATTCGGGGGCGACGACCGGCGACACGTAGCAGCCGAGCCGCCGCGTGCCGAGATCGACCCGACCGGTGCCTTCGAGCGCACCGATGGTCTCGTTATCGACGCCGCTGTCCAAGCCGCGGGCCAGCGAGATGTCGAGGATGCCGACCGCCGCGGTGTTGACCGTGCCGAGGATGTTGACGACCGAGTCGTAGTGGATCTGCGACGTGGTGGCATCGATGATCACTTTGGCACCGGAGATGATGGTCAGGTTGCCGGGGATCGACTCGGCGCTGCGCGCGAGCCGCAGGTAGCCGGGGGCGCTGGTCTCGACGCTGGTCAGGCCGTCGTAGGTGTTGGCGGTCGAGCCGGTGAACTCGGTGATGCCCGCGCCGCCGATGGTGACGAGGCCGGAGCCGCTGATCAGCCCGGTTAGGGACAGCGTCTTGATACCCGTCGTCTGATTGATGGTGAGCGATTGGCCCACCGGGATGGCCAGGGGCGCCGCGAGCGTAGCCGTGGCCGAGGCGTTGATCGTGGGACAGGTCATGGTGTAGGTGCTGTTGATCGTGAACGCGCCGACGATTGAGATGCTCAGCAGATTAAGGTCGCCGATGTTGTTCACCGAGGTGTTGTTGGCCGGGCCGCCGGCCTTCTCCGCCGCCGCTGGGAAGATCAGCGTGTCGCCACTCAGAAGCGGTATTGTTTGGGCTTCCCAGTTACCGGGGGTTGTCCACATGTTGTCGGTGCCGAGGCCCGACCAGGTCGCCGCCGAAGCGGGGGCGGCAGCCAGCGTCAGCAGGCAGGTGGCGATGAAGGCGAGGAACGCAAAGCGTTTGGATCGCAGTGGGGGAAGGGATGGATGGATGGTAGAAGTGAGCGACATGTGGGACTCCAGGATTCGTATTCATATCCGCTTTATGTTTAGTAGCTACGTATTCCTCGGAATTTTGATGACGGTGATTCGCGGATCGTCGCAAGTTCATCTGCCTGCTGCGCGATGGATGACGCGGAACGACGATGTGCACCGTCGTTTGGTGGAATCGGATCGGCCATGGTTTCCACGAGTACGTCTCGCTCGGCGGTCACTGCAATTTGCACGAAGCATCATTCGACTCAACAAATAGCCGCTGCTCGACGCGTTCGCTGATCTTGAGCTTGCGTTCAATGAAGCGTTCGCGTGAACGTTCCGGCCCGGTGCCGGAACGCTCACCCCCGATGCACGCACGGCTTGAATCCTATGACCAGGTACTGACGGCAAGGCGCTATCGAGAGCCGGTGTGTCCAGGCCCCAGCGCCTGCGACCAGCGCAAGTCAGCGAGACCGCTCTCCAGGGTCGCGAGGCGGAAGGCCGGACCTTTCGACCTTCCCGCTCGATGCTGCTTTGCCGTGGTCAGTCTCTTGCCCTCCTGCCGCCTGGAGCCCGCATGCGCCCTGTAGTGGTAGTGGGTCGCCTTGGGAAAATGCTGAGTTTCTACGACCGAGAGGCTGATTGAGGTTTTTCACAGGACGCGCTGATGATGAAACGGCCTTTCCTCGGCGGTCTCGGCGGTCTCGGCGGTCTCGGTGGCTTTGGCTTTCTTGAAGTCGCTCGCCGTCGGAATTCGGCCTTGCGGTTCGCCGTTTGGTGTTCGACGCGCCGCTTTTGGCGGTGGACGCTCCGCGCGCACCGTTCGCTTGTCACACAGGAATGGCGCCGCCGTTCGGGCGGCCGATTGCAGCGGACCATGCACCGGACTTGTGCGTGTAGAAACATCCCACATCGCATCAGGCCACACTGCGTATGGACTTCATCTCATGAGTAGCTTTTTTTCATCACCACTCGCTCAGCGTTTCCGTTCAGCGTGGTTGCTACTCGCCGTGCTGGTTTCAGTGCCGTTTTCGTCGCCCAACGCCGCAGCAGCGGATATCGCTCCCGCGGTGGACCGCTTCTTGACCACCTACTGCGTACGTTGCCACGGGCCGGAGAAACAGAAAGGCTCGCAGCGCTTCGACAGCATGCCGCGCACCATCGCCGACACGGCGGTGGCGCAGAGCTGGCAGGACGTGTTGGACACGCTCAACCTGAGCGAGATGCCACCACCCGAGGAAAAGCAGCCGACCAAGCAGGAACTGGCCGATGTGCTGGAAACCCTCACCGCCAATCTGACGGTCGCGCGGCGACGCCTGGTGGACAGCGGCGGTGCCATCGTGGTGCGGCGCCTCAACCGCCGGGAGTACCAGCAGACCATCCGTGACCTGTTTGGCGTGACGGTCGACGGCGGGTTTCTGCCGGAGGACGAGAAGATCGACGGTTTTGACACGCTCGGCCAGGCGCAGGAGTTCTCGTCGCTGCACCTGGAGCGTTACCTGGAACTGGGCAAGCGGGTGCTTGGCCGAGTGATCGTCACCGACAAGAAGAAGTCCGGTGGCTCGCAGACCAAGAAGACCGAGTTCGGAACCACGGATCCCGCTTTCACCAAGGAGGAGAAGGCGCTGGACAAGTCCATCGCCGACAACACGCCGGGGCCGGACAAGAAAAAGGCCAGCGCGCTCAGACTCACGATCGCGCAGGCCGAGCGCAAACTGGTGGACGAATACCGCGCGCTGCCGGCGGCGCAGACCGGGGCGATCATTCCGTTCCGCGGGATCAAGCCGTGGGTCGATTACAACGTCAACAATCCAACGCCGGGATTCTACCGCGTGCGGGTGCGTTGCGGCGCGGATCACGCCAAGCCGCAGGACGACCTCTTCCTGCGGGTCGTGCGCGGCAATTTCCGCAGCGCGGTGCCGGATGCGGTCGATTATTACCAGGTCACCGGCACGGTTGCCGCGCCGCAGGTGATCGAGTTCACCGTCGAGATGGACGGCGGCATCCGCTCAAACCGTCTGGCGTTCGAGCGTCGCAATGGCAAGCAGCACAACCTCGCGGCGTTCGAGAAGGCCCACGGCTACTTCTTCACGTTTCCGTGGGTGCGGCATCTGCTGGAAGACCAGCGCGTGAACCTGTGGATCGATGCAGTCGAGGTCGAAGGACCACTGCCGCAGCCGGCGACACCGCTGGCGGCTAGCGAACTGTTTGCTGGTCGCGACCCAGGCAAACTCGGCGACGCCGATGCGCGCGGCGTGGTCGAGCAATTCGCCTTCCACGCGTTTCGCCGTCAGCAGCCGGAACCGGCGTATGTCGATCGGCTGATGCAGATTTTTACCGCCGGACGCGCGCACGGCGCGTCGTTCCCCGACGCACTGAAGGAAACTTTGGCCGTCGTGCTCGCCTCGCCGCGTTTTCTCTACCTGTACGAGCCACGTCCAGAGGGGCAGGCCGCGCGACCGCTCAGCGACCGCGAGATCGCGATCCGCCTGTCGTACTTCCTGTGGAGCGCGCCGCCGGATGACGAGCTGTGGCGTGTCGTCGACTCGGGCACCCTGCGCCAGCCCGCGGTGCTGACGGCGCAACTGTCGCGCCTGATCGCCTCGCCGCGCTCTGAGGTGTTCGTCGAAACCTTCCTCACAAGCTGGCTCGAACTGCAGCGCTTGGCCGCGGTCGATCCGGCGGCCACGCATGTGGACGGGTACGATGACGCCACGCAGCGCAGCACCCGGCGTGAGACCATCGCGTTCTTCCATACGCTGCTGCGCGACAACCTGCCGATCCATGCACTGATCAAGTCGGATTTCGTCACCGTCGACAGCATCGCCGCACGCTTCTACGGCTTGCCGGGCGTCACCGGCGATGCCTTCCGCAAGGTGACGCTGCCCGCCGGCTCGGTGCGTGGTGGCCTCCTCGGGCAGTCCGCCATCCTGACGCTCACCGGCACCGGCGAACGTACGTCACCGGTCGAACGCGGGGTGTTCGTGTTGCGCAAGCTGTTGGATCGTGCGCCGCCTCCGGCACCGGCGAACGTACCGATGCTGGACGAGAAACAGATCGGCACGCGCTCGATCCGCGACACGCTCGACCAGCACATGATCAAGGCGCAGTGCCAATCCTGTCATCGCCGCATCGATCCACTGGGCTTCGCCCTGGAACGATTCGATCCGGTCGGCCTGGTGCGCGATCAGGTGCGCTCGGAAGACGGCGCGCAGGTGTTCGCGATCGTCACCGCCGGCGTGATGCCGGATGGCAAGCGCTCCTTCACCGATTACGTGCATCTGCGCCAACGCCTGATGGAGGATCGCGATCACTTGGTACGCGTGCTGACGCGCAACCTGATGACGTATGCGCTCGGTCGCACGGTCGGTTTCACCGACCAGGACACCGTCGAGCAGTTGGTCGCTGCCACCATCAAAGACGGCTATGGCCTTGGCGCGCTCGTGCGCCACATCGTCCAGAGCAAAGCCTTCCTGACGAAATGAACGAAACGAAGAAGCAGCCATGAAAACCCTCCATCCGCTCACCCGTCGGGTCGTCCTGCGCGGACTGGGCGCAACCATCTGCCTGCCACTGCTAGAGACCTTCCTGCCGTCCAGGCTGGCGGCGGCGGAGCCCGCGCGCGGCGGGGTGAAGCCGGCGAAACGCTTGGTTTTTCTCAGCTATTCCTGGGGCGTGTCCAAGGACGACTGGTTCCCGAAACAAGCCGGCAAAGGGTACGCGCTCAGCCAATGCCTGGAGCCACTCGCGCGGCACCAGGAGGATTTTTCGGTGTTGAGCAATCTCTCCAACAAACGCGCATCCCAGGGCCACTGGGCCACCACCACCTGGCTGACCAGCGCCGACGTCACTGCGACGCCGGGCAAACAATTCCAGAACACGGTGTCGGTCGACCAAGTCGCGGCCCGCCACCTTGGTGTCGAGACGCGTTTCCCGTCGATCGAACTCTGCAACTCAGTCCCTGGCGATGGTTACGGTCCGGGCTCATCGCTTTCGTGGGGCGCGAGCGGCAACGCCATCGCGGGCGAGACCAGTCCGGTCGCGTTTTTCGACCGCTTGTTCGGCGCCAGCGAGGTCCCGCTCGCCGAACGCAAGTACCGCATCGATCACGACCGCAGCGTGCTCGACGCGGTGATGACCGACGCCAAGTCGATGCATCGCCAGATCGCGAAAACCGACCGCGAGAAGATCGACGGCTATTTCGCTTCCGTGCGCGACATCGAGGTGCGTCTGAAGAAGAGTGAGGAATGGCTCGAACGTCCCAAGCCCAAAGCCCCGCTCGAACGCCCTGAAGGCAAACTCACCACCACGGAAGAGATCACAGTCATGTACGACCTGATGGTCGCCGCTATCCAGACCGACATGACGCGAGTCATCACCTACCGCCAGCCGGTCGAAGGCCTGTTCGCCGACCTGGGATTCAAGGTGGTAGGCCACAGCACCACCCATTGCACCACCCAGAGCGAGGCCTACCGCGCCTCGATCGCGCGCGACCGTCGCCAAGCCGAACTGCTGGCGCACCTCATCGACCGGCTCAAGGCCCTGAAGGAACCTGACGGCAGTTCGGTCTTCCATCACACCCTGATCGCCTACGGCAGCGGCGTGCGCACCAACCATGACCTGCGCGACACGCCCACGCTGATCGCCGGGCACGGCGGTGGCGGTATCACCCAGGGCGAACACCTCGTCTACCAATCCAAGCAGACTCCACTCGCGAACCTGTGGCTCGGCATGCTGAAACACGTCGGCGTGGACACGCCGCGCTTCGCCGACAGCGATGGGACGTTGCCGGGATTGTTTTCGTAGGGCAGACCATCGGCCCATAAAAAACCTGCGCCGCTCATCGCCGAACGCTACGAACACCGCAGCCTCATCATCACCTGCGATCGCCCCTTTGCGGACTGGAATTCCATCTTCACCGACCAGACCATGACCGTGGCGGCCATCGACCGACTCGTGCACCACGCCACCATCCTCGAATTCGGATCCGAGAGCTACCGCAAGCGTGCAGCTGCCACCAGGGCGCTCTCCCCAGGAATCATGCCACCAGCGTCCACAACCAAGCGCTCTTCTAGACCACGGACATCGTCTTCCTCGCTCGGTAACTGGTCCCGACCTGCTCCTTCCGCGCTTCGCTTGGTTGCTCCTGCCGGCGCACTTTCCCAGACGGTAAACTGCACCAACAGGCGCTTTTCTTTACCCGCATCAACCGACTCGAACCGGCCAATCTAATTGTCGGCGACCGGCCAATCTAATTGTCGCTAGACAACATGCCCTTGTTTTGTCAACATCTTGTCTACAATCGCCAGCATGCTCACCATCCCCATCCGTGAACTCCAACAGCGTGGAACCAAGGCCATCGCCAAGGGTGCCAAGGGGCCGATGTTGGTCACCGGGCGGCCGGGCGCACTGTTCTACCTCATACCGGCTGATCCCTCCCGGCTCGCTGAGCAGGAGATCGAGTTGAGCCGTGCCATGGCGAGGGCCGACCTGCGCTCTTGGCAGACCCGCGCTGTCGCGGCCGGACTCGACCAGACGACCGACCCAGAGATCGAAGCCGAGATCGCCGCTGTGCGCAAGGAGCGACGGTCACGCAGTAAGACCCGGCGTCCAGTTCACGCATGAGCGTCCTGGTCGTCCTCGATACCAACATCGTCGTCTCCGCCGGCATTCAGCCGGCTGGTCATCCGGCCAGGATCGTCGATGCGGCCTTGGCCGGGGCCATCGTCCCTGTCGTCTGCCCGGCTATCACCACCGAGTACGTCGAGGTAGTGAACCGAGCCCGTTTCAAGAAGTGGAAGTTTCCGCCGCTGTGGCTGAACGCTTTGATCTCAGGTGCTCATCTCGTCGACCAGGACCTACCTGCATGGCCATCTGCTGGTCCCGATCCAGACGACCTGATCTTTCTGGCTCTCGCCCATCGTACCGGCGCAGTGCTGGTGACCGGGAACATCGCGGATTTTCCCAAGAGCATACGCCACGGTGTCGTGGTGATGAACCCAGCGACCTACGTGCAGCACCTGGAGTCGTTGGGGGTGCGGTGGTGATGATAAGCTGGACCACTTCCCCGCCTGGTTCCGCCGTCTGCGTCTGATCTACGCCATCTATGGTGTGGCAGCAGCACTGGGACGAACGGCATGATGCCACTATGTTGGTGGAACCATCGGCTGCGCCCATCGCGACAATCGGCGACCTCTTCGGTCACCTCTTCAAAAGTCGCGAACAGACACTCCGCCCGACCACCATTGAACGTGACCGGTATCACCTCGCACTCTGGCGGCGCGAACTCGGCGAACGAAGCGTCTTGGTCACGTTGAACGAGGCGGCGATCACTCGCGCCCGCGCACAGATTGCCACAGCCACCTCTGCAGGCACAGCAAACGACGGCTTCAACATCGTGAAGACCTACCTGACCTGGGCATTCAATCAGGGACTCTTGTCGACGCAGTTCTTCAAGTCGATCCGCAAACTCAAAGTGCCACCGAAGGAACGCAACGAGCGCGCCTGGTGGACAGCGACCGAGGTTGAATTTGCCCTCTCCTGCGCCCGAGAAGATGCCCAGACAGCCACTGCCGTACTCTACGTTGCCATCGGTTGCTTTCTCGGCCTAAGACCCGAGGAGGCGATCATGCTTCGATGGCAGGACATCGAACTCGATGCGATCGATCCGCTCACCAAGGCGCGCTGTCCTGTCGCCCACATCACCCCGCATGATGAATGGACTCCCAAAGACGGCGAAGCACGGGCCATTCCGATCTGTGATCGGCTGTACGATATCCTATGCGACTTCCGGCGTCCGAGTGGGTACCTGCTGGAAGCCACCGTGGTGCGCACGAAGCGGAAGCCGAATGCACCATGGGCCTATCGCTACGATCCGAAAAAGGTCTGGAAGCGCGTGAATGAGCGCATCGTCGCCGCGGGCGGAAAGGCCATCACCGCCTACGGCATGCGACACTCCTTCGCGAGCAACCTGCTCATCGCCAACGTACCAGACTTCAAGGTTTCGAAGTGGTTAGGACACGCGGACGCCCGCATGTTGCACCGCCACTACGGGCACCTGCGCTCCTACGACCGGGACATCAATGCCGGCAGCGCGGCAACCAGACCTTCCCAATCATCGACCCGGACCGGTGCGTAAGTGCTGGTCCGGGTACTTGGTCGCCTTCCACTTACGTCGAGCGAAAACGCGACTTACGACGAAATTGGGGACCAGATTGGGGACCAACCCAAATAAGAGCCTCCGCTTGAAAAGCCATAACCCCCGGCTTTCGCCGAGGGTTATGTTTGGTACCCGCTAGAGGACTCGAACCTCTGACCCCCACCATGTCAAGGTGGTGCTCTAGCCAACTGAGCTAAGCGGGCTCACGGTTGGAGGGGCGGATCTTGTGGCCGAAGTGCGGATTTCAAGAGCGCTCAGGCCAACAGCTTGCCGCGCAGTTTTCGGAGCGCGGCGGCGGGGTCGGGGGCGGTCATCAGGGCTTCGCCGACCAGCACGGCGTCGACGCCGGCGGCTTCCAGGGCACGGCAGTCGTCACGGGTGTGGATGCCGCTTTCGCTCACCACCACGCGTTGGCCGTCGATGAGTGCGGGCAGCAGGTCGTAGGTGTTCTGCAGGCTGACGGAAAAATCATTGAGGTTGCGGTTGTTCACGCCGACCAGATCGGTGCCGACTTTGAGCGCACGCATCGCTTCGTCGGCGTCGTGCACTTCGACCAGCACATCCAGGCCGATGTCCTTGGCGAAGCCTTGCAGATCGCGCAGTGGGCCATCCTCCAGACAGGCAACGATCAGCAGGATGGCGTCGGCACCGGCCAGACGCGCCTCGGCGATCTGGCGCTCGTCGATGATGAAATCTTTGCGGATGGTCGGGATGGCGACGGCGGCATGCACGCGCTTCAGATGGTCGAGGTGGCCGTAGAAGAACTTCTCATCGGTCAGCACGGAACAGCAGTGCGCGCCGCCAAGCAGATAATTGTAGGCCACCAGCACGGGATCGTAGTCCTTGACGAACACGCCCTTCGACGGACTGCCCTTCTTGCACTCGGCGATAACGTGGACGGTGTCCTTCGCCGGGCGTTTGAGCGCGGCACGAAACCCACGGCAGGCCGGCAGATCGCGCAGCACGGCACGATCGACCGGCGGCAGGGCCGGCAGTTCGGTGCGTTTGTGGGCGACGATCTTCTCCAGGATCATGGGCGGGCATGCTGGTGCGGATTGGACTTCGGCAAGGTGGAGAAGGCGGCGGTAGAGGCGTGATGCGACGACGCATCAGGCTTCAGGCATCAGCCGTCAGCAAACCACCTGACACGTGAACCTACGCCCCTAGCCTCTAGCCCCTTTTCTTCAGCACCACGCTCGCACGGAACTGGCCATCAGCGTGGCTGAGCTCGAGGCGCGCGTCGAGCAGACGGCAGAGCCGTTGGCAGAGGGCCAGTCCCAGGCCGGTGTGATCGCCGCCATGACGAGCATCGTCGCCACGGTAGTACGCTTGGCTGAGCTGCTGCATATCGAGCGTGCCGCTGAAGGGATTGGCGACGGTGAGCGAGACCTCGTGGTCGCTCGCCGCCACCGTGACGCTGATGACTCCAGCCGCGGTGGCGTGCGCGACGGCATTGCTGAAGAGGTTGTCCAGCACCAACCCCAGGTGATCCGGCGAGGTGGTGACCGGCGCGCGGGCGAACGTGCCCAGGCTGAGATCCAGGCCGCGCGCGTTGGCGCGATCCTCCCAGCGCTCCACCACCTCGCTGACCAAGTCGCCCAGGTCAGCATCGCTGCGCACCAGCGTTTCCTTGCCGGCTTCAAGCCGGGCGAGCAGCAGCAGGTTCGAGACCTGCGTCTGCATGCGCATGACCGTGGTGAGCAGCGCATCGAGCTCGGCCCGGTCTTCACCGGTCGCGGTCATTTGACGGAACTCCAGCGCGGTGCGCAGTTCGGCCACCGGCGTGCGCAGCTCGTGCGCGATGTTGGCGATGGTCGCCTGCTCGCGTTTGAACGCCTGCTCCAGCCGGTCGAACAAGCCATTGAGACAATCGACCACCACCCGCATCTCCTGCGGAGCCTCCTGCACCGGCACGCGCGCGGCTAGGTCATCCGGTCCGAGCCTGGCGATCGCCGCGGCGAGGTCGCGCGTGGGTTTGAGCACCGCCGGGCGCAACAGCAGGATGGTGCCGAAGGCCAACAAGGTCGCGGCCGCCCACAACACGCCGAGCACCATCGCCATCCGCGACAGCTCGCCGTCGACCTGCTCCAGACCGAGGGCGATGTAGATCATCACGCCCTGATGTGGTGTCTCGGGCGGATGGCCTTGGGCGGACGGCACGATCAACTCGTTCGGCGGAGGCGGTGGCTTGGCTGGCTCGGTCGAAGCTCCGGTCGTGGCGCTCGTGACAGGCGGTGCCTCGCCCGGCGTCGCCGGACGGCCAGCGTGAGGAGGTCCCTCCGGACGGGGGCCATCGCGCCAGTCGCGGCGTCCATCGCCACGCATCTGATGCGTCATCTTGAATGCCACCATGCGTACGGTCGACCCGTCCTCCAGGTGGTGGTCGGTCGGCACCTCGATCGCCATCGGCGTGGAGGCGATCGGCGCCAGATCGAGCCCGACGGTCAGCAGGCTGGAGCGATGCAGTTCGCTGCCGTCGCGGAGATCGATCGCCTGCATCAGCATGCGCCAGTCGCTGGAGCCACGTTCAACAAAACGCTTTCGGCTGTCGTTGGTGGTCGAGCGCCAGAAATCCGGTGACCCGAGCGGCTCGAAGCGCTTCATGCGCTCGATGCGGCTGGCCAGCTCGCGATCGACGTTCTTCACCAGCATCGACTGCATGACCAGCCATAACGCGAGTGAGGCCACCAGCACCACCAGCGAGGTGACACCGACAACGGTGACGATGACGCGGCGGTTGAGGGAAGTCATGGGAAGACAGAACGATGAATGATGAATGATAAATGATGAATGACGGCGTTGCCCGGCACGCACGCAGGTGCGCCACCACCGCCATATTCTGCATGCTGCCTGCTGCATGCTGCATTGGCTGTCACGGTTCACCCCCGAGCTGATAACCGAACCCACGACGCGTATGCAGTACCGGTGCCGCACCCGGCGGATGCAGTTTGCGCCGCAGACGCATCACCAGCACCTCGACCGCGTTGGCGCTGGCCTCGCTCTCGTCGTCATAGAGATGACGCGCCAGTTCGGCACGGCTGATGACTTCGCCTGGACGGGCCAGCAGGTAATCGATCAGCGCGTATTCCTTGGGCGTGACGTGCAGGCGACGCCCGGCGCGGCGCACGCTGCGCGCGACGGTGTCGATCTCCATGTCGTCGAGCACCACCACCGGATCGGCACGGTGTTGACCACGGCGCAGCAGCATGCGCAGGCGCGCCAGCAGTTCGGCCACGGCGAAGGGTTTGGTCAGGTAGTCATCGGCGCCGGCATCGAGGCCGGCGACACGGTCCTCGACCGCGTCGCGTGCGGTCAGCAACAACACCGGCACTGACGAGCCGGAGGTGCGCAGACGGCGCAGCACCTCCAGGCCGTCGAGCCCAGGCATCATGCGGTCGAGGATGATCACGTCGTGCGCCGCTTCGCTCGCCTGACGCCAACCGTCGAGACCATCCGTCGCGGTGTCGACCGCGTAGCCCTGCGCGCGCAAACCGGCGGACAGCGTTTCGCGCAGACGGTCGTTGTCTTCGATCAGCAAGAGGCGGGTCACGGCGACGCGCCTCCACCGGCGGTCGCGGCGGCAGCGCGTAATTCATCCAGCGGGATCTGTGCCACGCGCAATCCAGGCCGACCGCTGACGCGCACCGGTGGACGCACGACACACCACAAGCGGTCGGGCTGGCGCAACTGCTCGTCGGCGACCATCACGCGCCAACCGTCCTTGAGCACGCCGATGCCAGTCGGGTGATAGGCGTAGCCCTTGGCCGCGTACGGTCCGCCGCTGATGAGGCCCGAGCGGTCGAGCAGCGCGAGGTCATTGGGCAGACGGCCGAGCGCACTCTGGTACGCGAGCAGATCCTCGGCCAGCGCATGCAGCGCATCCGGTGCGCCCTGTTCCGGCCACGGCGGTTTCTGCGGATCCTCCTTGCTCGCGCGTTCCTCGCCGCAACCACTGAAGAGCAGCAGCACAGTCAGCAGGCACAGCAACCGTCCCGACCAGCAAAGGGTTTTATTTACCATTGCCTGCTCCCGTTGTCGGCGTCGCTGCCGCACGTGTTTTTCCCAACTGCTCCAGGTGCTGTTGCAGCAGACCCTTTTCTACCGCCGCGTCGAGGCGTTGCATCTCGCCGCGCAGTTGCCGGCTGAGATCGGCCAGCTCCTGCGGATTCTTCACCACCTGCGGGGTGAGGAACACCAGCAGTTCGATTTGACTCTTGGTCGATTCGGTGCGACGGAACAATGCGCCGAGCAGCGGGATATCACCGAGCAACGGCACCTTGCGCACGGTCTGGGCGACCTGGTCCGTGACCAGACCTCCGATCACCGCGGTCTGACCGTGTTCGACCAGCACCCGCGTGGTCATGGTGCGTTTGTTGATGATTGGCGATTCGACATCCGCCGCGACCGGGATCGCCTGATCGCTGAGTGCGGAAAGTTCCTGCGTGACATCGAGCACCACTAGGCCTTCGCTGTTTATCTGCGGCGTGACGGTGAGGATGATGCCGACATCGCGCCGGTCGAAGGTGCTGGTGACGTTGTTGTTCAGGTCGGTGCGCGAGCCGCTGATGACCGGCACTTCCTGGCTGACGTTGACCGTCGCCTCGCGGTTGTCGGTGGTCAGGATGTAGGGCCGCGACAACACGTCGAATTTGGTATTGGTCGCCAGTGCGCGGATGGCCGCACGGAAATCGGTGTTCTCGATCAGGAAGCCGTTCACGCCGAGCGCCGAGTCGAAGAGGTTGAAGTCGGTGAAGACGTTCGACGCGGTGGTACTGTTCTTGCTGCCGCCGGTCAGTTCGACACCGAGATCGAGGCCCCTCTCCAACGTGACCTCCGCCACCAGCACGCGCACCAGCACCTGTTTCACCGGCTGGTCGAGCTGCTCCAATAGCCGACGGATACGGTCGAAATTGCGCTCAGGTGACAACACCATCACCGAATTGCTCACCGCATCGGCGACCACGCGTACTTGACCGCTGAGGTCCAATCCGGCGTCGCCGCTGTTGGCGTTCGCGCCCGATGCCGTTACTGCGGTGACCACACGCGTGGCCGGCGCCGGTTGCGTGGTGACGGTCGTGCCACGCGCGCCGGTCTGTCCAGCGGTGCGCGTCTGGGTCGAACTGGTGCTCGCCTGGATGCCCTGGAACAGTTCGTTGAGCGAGGTCGCCAAATCGGCGGCCTTGCCGTTGCGCACGCGGTAGAGCAGCACGTCATCACGTGCCGAGTTGTCGCGGTCGAGCTGCAACACCACGTCGCCGAGCAGCACCAGCGTCTCGGGCGAAGCACGTACCACCAGGCTGTTGGTGCCGCTGTCGGCAGCGGCCTGCACTTCGATCTCACGACCGCCTTGAGTTTGTTGCTGTTGCTGGTTGTTTCCCCGGTTGCGATTGAACTGCTGGCCCTGGTTGCCGCCGCGCGTCTGCGTCGACTGGCTGCCGTAGAGGCTGTTGATGATCTGCGCGACCTTCTCTGCGTCGGCGTGCGCTAGGGTGAAGACCTTGACCGCCTGCTCACCGCCGACCGCGCGGTCGATCGCCTGGATAATCGCCGCGATGCGTTTGATGTGCGCCTGGGTGTCGGTCAGGATCAGCACGTTGCTGCTCTCGTTTGCCGCCAACGTCGCCGACTGGACATTGAGCAGCGGCTGGAGGTTGTCCGCCAGATCCTTCACCAGCGCAAACTGCACCGGCATCACCTGCGTCACCATCTGATCGGTGTCGGGAATACGTGCCGGATCGGAGCCGATGAAGACCGGCAGGTTGTGCTGCCGCGCGGTGGCGAGCGGCACCACGTGCAGGGTCTTCTGACGCACGATCACCGCGTAGTTCTGCGCGATCAGCACGCTGTTGAGCGCGTCCACCGCTTCCTGCGGCGTGACCGGCTGTTTCGCCACCAGCGTCAGCGGCGTGGGCAGCTCGACCGGATTGGCGATGACGTAGCCGGCGACGGCAGAGAGGTAGTCGAGCACTTGGCCCAGGCGCGCACCGCGGAACTCCAGCATGAAGCGGCCATCCGGGCGCGCCTCCACCACCGGCACCGGCGGCTCAGTGGCCGGGGGCGTCGTGTCCGTCGCCACTGGTGCCGGCGTGACCGCGGGCGTCGGCGTCGGAGTCGGCGTCGGTGCGACCGTGGGCGTCGGCGTGACCGGCGCAGGTTTCGGTGCCGGCACCGCGTCCTCCGCCGGCAGGGCGCAGGCGAAGCACAAGAGCAACGAAGACAGGGGCAGGGTACGCATGATCGTCCTCAGGGCGCGCGGTTACGCTGGTTGCGCAGGCGTTGCAGGATGGCCTCGCGCGCGGGATCGGTGGGGATGGTGGGAATCTGGAATGGCGCGGCAGCGGTGCCTGGACTGCCGGTCGTCGAACTGCTTGAGCTGCTCCCACTGCCGCGTCGCACGCTGGAGAGGGTGCCGTCGATCGGCTGGCCGGTGAGGTCCTGGCCAACGGCGATGAGCTGTTCCTCCTCGCCGGTGCGCAGCCGCAGTCCGCGTTGGTCGACCGCCACCACGCGGTGACCGTCGAGCTGCTCACCCTGCTTCAGCAACCGTTCGCTGCCGTCGCCTTGATGGCGCAGGAAGGCCACCGACCCGTCGTCACTCGCGACAATGCCGACCAGCGCCCAACCGGCCTTGCTGGTGGTGGTCGGCGTGCTGGCCACCACGTCGTCCTTTGGCTCGCTGACGGTGTGCGCGACGGCGTTCCGGCGGTCGGCGAGGAATGGTTTGGCGGCATGGATCGCTTCGTCGAGCGCGCTGCCGCGTTTCTCCGGCTGCCACGCCACCGTGCCTTCGGGCACCGCACGTCCACCGCGTGCGCTCTCGGCGACCAAGCGGGTGGAGATGGTCAGCGCCGCGTCGAGCGCATCCTTGCGCGCATCGCCGCTGGATATTTCCGCGCGTTCGACGCGCAGTGGTTGCGCCGCACCTTCGAGCGTGGCGACAAACCGCTGGACCTGATCGAGCGAGCCGTGGCCACTGACGCTCAGACGCAGAAGATCATAGACCTGCTCCTGCGTCGCCGCGACCAGTTGGCCGCCACCGACGCTGGCGATAGTGAAGCCGCTGCTCTTCGCCGCGTCCTGCAAGGTGCGCTGCAGACGGAAACGCGCCTGGTCCTCGTCGTCGATCAGACCGGCGGCATGACGACTGCGCCAATCGGCGAGAATGCGCGCCTGGCGATCGATCAGCACGGTGGATTCACCGGCTTCACGCGCCGCCACCTGAGTGTTCTGGTCCATCGCCGCGAACCACGCGATGGTCGGTTGCACCACCACGCCATCGATCAGCCAGCCGCCGACCAGCAACGCGACGGCACCGGCAAGGAGGCGTTCACGCGGCTGCATGCGTGCCTCGATTGTCACGGCCCGGAAGTCCGGAGGTCCAGCTGATTCCGAAAACAGCCGGAAGTCTTGTGGTGCGAGAGGTGGTTGACGGAATTCCTGGCGCAGTGGTTGTTGTCGGCATAGCGGGCGTTGTGGGCGCCAGTGGATCTGCCTCATTGTGACTTCCGGACTTCCGGCTGTTTTCGGAATCAGCCGGACTTCCGGACTCGGCGCTCAAGCGCATGACGAGTTCGAACACCACCGACTTCGATTCCTTGCTCGGGCTGCGGCTGGAGCGGATCTCGGCGAAGCTCACGCGCTGATCGCGGCGCAGGCGTTCGAGGTACGCCACCATCTGTGCGCGATCGCCAGCGGCTGCTTCGACCACGGTGTCCTCGCCATCGACTTGGCGCACGCGCACTAGGCGCACCGGCTCATCGCCATTGCCGTCCGGCAGCGCCTTGGCCAGGACGTGCAGACCGGGTGCCAGCGATGGACGCGCATCAAGCCACGGCGCGACCTCCTTCAGATCGGCGCGCCGTTCGGCGAGCGCGCTGGCGAGCGGACGCAGGCGTTCCGCGACGGCCTGTGCGTCAGCGCGCTCGCGGATGGTGTCGTTCACCGCCAGGCCGAGCGCCGCCGCCAGCACCAACACGATGCCGGCCGCCAGCAAGGCGAGCCGCACGCCGGGACGCGACAACAACGCCGGCGGCGCCAGCAGGGTCGGATGAAGGAAGTCGAGTTCGCTTCCCGGTGCCGGCGCGCCGGGAACGTCCTCGCTGATGCCCAGGCGCAGACGTTCACGTGCGAGCAACGCGGCAAACCCAGGCGCAGGGACCGGGCCGAGCGCGGCGATGCCACGCACCGTGCCGTGCACCAGCGCCACCAAACAGGCCTCGCCACCGACCTGTACCACACCACCGACGGGGATGTCGACCAGCAGTTCGGCGACCCGGATGGCGTTGACCACGTGGCCTTGCGAGATCGCCGCTTGGCGGATGGCGTCGCAGGTGGTCTTCGGCAATGCCATCAGCAACGCCTGACCACGACCATGGCCCGCGAGCGGCAGCAGGGCCTCGATCGCCACCGGACCGAGCGGAGCGAAGGCACGTTCGGCGCGCAGACGCGCGGCGGCCTTGAGCGCCGGTTCCGCCGCGGGCGGCAGGTCCTCGCTGCGGAACGACACGAAACGCGCCGGCACGGTGACGACCACGCCACGGCTGGTAGTGGTGCCATGCAGGGCGCGACCATCCCAGTGCAGCGTCGCGGAGCCGTCGAGCAGACGCAGGCGGTTCATGAACATGTCAGTTCCGGTCACTAGTCAGAAGGGAAGCGATCTGCTCGGGGCCGCCGGCACGACGTAATTTTTCACGACTGACGCCGGGAAAGGGCCAACCAAGTGCGTCAGCAGAACGTAAGGCAGTGACCCTGGGATAGCCGGTAGCACAGTCGATATGGGCTTCCAGCCGCACCCACCCGGCACCATCGCCCGACACCGCCACCACATCGGCACGGAACTGGTAACCGCCCGAGGTCAGCACCATGCCCGCGGTGAGAGCGTCCGCCGGGCTGATGGCCCGCACCAGCCACGCCGGGCTGGCCGGCATCGTGGTCGGTCGCGCGCTCATGATGCGGCCCGCGATGTCGGCGCCGACCACGGCGACCAGCACGGTCTCATGACAGGACCACGCATCGACCAGTCCGACGCGACCGACCGGATCCTGGCCGCCGCCGCCGCCACCGATGCGCACCGTCAGCCGTGGCCACAGCGCGGCGATCTCGTTGTCGCTGAGATCCTCCAGGCAGGCAAGGAAGTGCAGCCGGTTGGCAAAGGGTCCGCCGTTGCTGGCCTGGGCATTGCTGGCTTCCTGTGCGAGTTGGGTGGCGCGTTCACCGCCGAACAGGTCGGTGAAAAGCGTGGTGCGTGCGCCGGCACTGTTGGCGTTGATCAGGGTGTCGCCCGCCGAGGTGGTGCCCGGCTCGCGCGCTTCGAGCGTCAACAGTTCGCGCAGTCCGGGGTCCAGGCGGCCGTTGCCGTTGCTGTCCTCGCCTGGGTCGAGCCGGCCGTTGGTGTTGAGGTCTTCGCCGAAAAACAGCGTGTCGCTGACGCCACGCACCAGACGTAGTTCATCGAGTGTCTCGAAACGGCCATTGCGCGGCGCGTAGGGGATGGCCGCGCCCTGGTAGGCGCTGTCGCTGCGCTCCGCACCACCGTCCGCATCCGGCTCGTCGTCGGCATCGCCCCAATCGACGATCGCGGCAGTGATCTCGTTGCTCATGCCGGGCAACGCGCTGAGCGCCGCGCGCAGGTTGTCGCGTAGCGCCTGCGGCACGCTGGGGTCGGTGAGCGCCCCCAGGCTGATGCGGCCGCATTCCGGGATGAGCGCGAATTGCTGACGTTGTCCGGTGGGATCGCGCCCGATCAGCACCACCCGGCAGCCGCCGACGGTCTCGCCCTCCGGCAGCACGCTCAGCAACGATGGTTGCAGGCCGCTGGTCTGCGAGGTCGACAGATCGTTGACCACCGCGCGCAACACGCCGAGCGCCGCATGCCGCGCCGCGGTCTTGCCCAGCAGATCATCCTGCGCCCGCAACCGCAGCCCGGCACCGGATGCCATCACCATCGCGATGGTCGTCACCACCAGCACGACGATGAGCGCGAGCAGGTAGACCATGCCGTTTCGGGAACGTCCGATGTCCGATGTCCGATGTCCGATGTCGTCGACTACCGGAATCGGTTGAGCCCGCCCACGTCGGCAGCCGGCGTGACATCGGACATCGGACATCGGACATCGGACGGGATTCATGTCCCACCATTTTGCAACGGATCGAGCGCGACCTGCGGCAGGTCGATCACCACCTGGCGTTTCGCTCCGGGTTCTCCGCGCTCATCGAGCAGTGCGTAGGTGATGCGCACCGCCAGCGGCAGCACCTGTCCCTGATCGTCGCTGTCGTAGGAATCGCTCCAGGTGGTACCGCTGAGGGTTTCGACCGTCAGTTCGGCGAGGTGTTCCAGCAGGATTTCTGCCTGCGGTTCCGGCGCGTTGCCGGTGGCGAGCAGATTGGCGCGACGACTGCGGGTCCACGCCAAGCCGCGGCCGTCCTCGGACACCTGTGTCCGCCAGGTGATCATCGCTTGGCCCAGCTCCGGCGCACGTTTGGCGATGCGCGGCGGCAACGGCGGCGCGGCAGCGGAAAAAAGCGTGAGCGTGTCGCCCCGCCGCCCGACGACCGAGGCGGTGACCACGCTGAAAGCCTCCGCCACCGATCCATTGGGCAGCGGTGCCGCCAGCAAATCGTCGCGCAGCAACGCAAAGGCCACCTGTTCCTGCGCCAACGGCTCAAGCACGCGCCGCGCCTGGCGTTCGGCACGCAAGGTGCCGATCAGCGCCGGCGCGATGGCGGCCAGCACCAAACCGACGATGGCGAGGGCGAGGATGACTTCGAGGAGGGAGAAGGCACCGGTCCGGAGTCCGGAGTCCGGAGTCCGGAGTCTGAAGAGTTCGCCAGCCGGAGACGTTCGGTCGTCGACGAGCCGCACAAGGCTCCGGACCCCGGACCCCGGACCCCGGACCCTGATCATACATCCCCCGTCAGCGGCGGCATCACCAGCGTGGTCAAGGTGATGGTGCGCGGTGCGGTGGTCGATCCCCACGACACGGTGAAGGTCAAGGTGCGCACGGTCTGAACACGCCAGGTGGCGACGGTCATCTGCCAACGCATGCCCTCGGTGTCCTCGCCGTCGGTGCGCGGATCGCAGGCACCTGACGAGCCGCTGCTCTGCCATGAACCGTCCGCAACCAGGACGGCCAGGCGGGATTGCGCCACCCGCAGGGCGACATCCTGTTTGCGGATGTTTTCCGCCCCGCGCAGCGATTGTGTCACCGCGGCGAGCGCCACCGGCAGTACCACCGCAACCAGGACGATGGCGACCAGCGCTTCGATGAGGGTGAAACCCGCGCGTCTCATCGCGGGGCCTGCGCATCGGCGACCAGGGCCGGCAGCCGTGCGCCCGCTGACAAGCGCACGGCGGCGCTGCGCGTGGGCGAGCTGATGGTGATGATGCCCGCCGGATCACAGCGTTGGTCCGGGGTGAACAACAGGTCGATGGTGGTCTCCTCCTTGCCGGAGGTGCCGGACTTCACCGCGTCGCCGCGGGCGAAGGTCAGCGTCAGTTCGTCGAGGCTCTGCGACAACGCGATGCGGTCGTCGTCACCGTCGCCGGGCTGGAGTTCCTGCGCACCGTCGAGACGCGCGAGGTGCAGCTCGCGCTGCGTCAGGTCGAGGCGCAGCCGCACGGTCTGCCCGCTGGTGGCAGCGAGGTGCTGACACCGCCGAGCCTGATCGACCAACGACTGCGCCGCCATGTCGACCCCGACGCTGCCACGCATGCCGCTGAGCCGCGCCGCGGCGAGCGACGCGCCCAGACCGACGATCATCAGGACGAGGATGAGTTCGAGCAGGGTGAACGCGCGAAGCGCGTGGAGCTGCGAGCTGCGAGCTGCGAGCTGCGAGTCGACGACCGGACAACCGCCAGTGCTGCCAGGGCGGTCTAACTCGTAGCTCGTAGCTCGTAGCTCGTAGCTCATTTGGTCCAGTTGGCGATATCGTCAGCGCCGCCTTCAGCGCCATCCGGGCCGTTCGACCACAGGTCGTAGCCTTCCGGGATGTGCTGACCGGGTTGGCGGTAGTTCCAGGTGTTCTCCCACTGGTCCTTGGGCACTGCGTCGCCGTCGAGGTACGGGCCCTGCCAGGCTTTGACGTTCTGCCCGCCTGGTTTCTCGACCAGCACGCGCAGTCCTTCGCTGGAGCTCGGGTAGCGCCCCATGTCGATCTCGAAGCGGCCGAGCGCGAGCTTGAAGTTCTGCAGCTGGGTCGTCGCTGCCTTGATCTTCGCCGACTGGCTCTGGCCGACGAAACGCGAGCCGACGATGCCCGCGAGGACCGCGAGGATCACCAGGACGAGCAGCAATTCGAGGATGGTGAAAGCGCTGCGGGACATCCGTCCGGAGTCCGGAGTCCGGAGTCCGGGGTCAGTCCGTGGTAGGTAACCCCATCCCAGATGAGGGAGACTGCGTCGACGTCGGATGGACCCCGGACCCCGGACCCCGGACTCCGGACGCGCAACGAGCGAAGCGAGTGAAGCGAGTAAAGGCGTAGTCATTTGATCGCACTCCAGAGGTCAAAGATGGGCAGAAGCATGCCGATCACGATGGTGCCGACCAGCGACGCCATCACGAGCAGCAGCAACGGTTCAGCCAGCGACACCAAGGTGCGCAGGCGGCGGTCGAGGTCGCGCTCACTGGTGTCGGCCAAGCGTAACAGTTCCTGCGGCAGACGACCGCTGCTTTCCGCGACCGCGAGCGCTTCGAGCGCGGTCGGCGGCAGCATCTGACCCAGGCCAGCGAGGGCGGAGGTCAACGACTCGCCCTGACGGACTTTTTCCGTCGCGACGATGAGCGCGGCGTCGAGCACCGGATTGCCGACCGCTTCGCGCGAGACCGTCAACGCGTTCATCAGTGGCACGCCGGCCTTGAGCAGCGTGCCGAGCATGCGGCAGAAACGCACGCGCGCGAGGGTGGCCTTGACCGCACCGATCGCCGGCAGCTTGAGCTGGGTCGCCTCCCACCACGCCGCGCCGGCGGGCAGGGCGAGCAGGGCTTTGCCCGCGATGAACCCTCCGATCCCCAGCACCACCAGGATCCAGCCGTGGTGAACCAGCAGGTCGCTGACGTATTGGATCATGCGGGTCAGGAACGGCAGCTCGCGGTTGAACGAGGAAAACAACGTGGCGAAACGCGGGATGAACCACACCAGCAGAAAGGCCACCACGCTACCGGCGATGATCAGCAACAACGCGGGGTAGATCAGCGCCGAGGTCACGCGGCCGATGAGTTCACGCGTGCGCTCCAGGTAGTCAGCGACCTGCTCCAGCACCAGGTCGAGGAAGCCGCCAGCTTCACCGGCACGCACCATGGCGACGAACACCGGTGAGAACAACGTGCCCTGCTCCTTCATCGCATCTGCCAGCGAAGCGCCGTCGCGCACCCGCGCATGGATCTGCGACCATGCGGCTTTGGCAGCGGCGTGGCCGGCTTCGCGTTCGATCACGGTCAGCGCACGTGACAGCGGCACGCCTGCGGCGATCAGGCCACCGAGCGAGCGGGCGAAAGCGAGGACCTGCGCCTGCGGGATGCGCGAACCGAGCATCCCGCCGGTGCTGGCGGGTTTCACTTCCGTCGGCACCAACCCCTGCGCCTCGATCGCACGCTGTGCCGCGACGGCGTCGTCAGCGTCGACGGTGCCGCTGCGGTGGTGGCCGTCGGCGGAAAGGGCGGTGTAGGCGAAGCTCGGCATGATCAACGACCGAGGGTGCCCGCATGCGTATTGCGCAGCACCTCGACCACCGAGGTCTTGCCTTCACGCACTAGGCGTAGGCCATCATCACGCAGCGACACCAGGCCTTCTTTATCCGCGGCCTCGCGCAGCACCTGCGTCGAAGCGCGTTCGCCGGCGACGTGGCGCAGCGTCGGGCTCATCGCCATCGATTCGAAGATACCGGAACGGCCGCTGTAGCCGGTGTTGTTGCACTCGCGGCAACCGACCGGGCCGTAGAGCGGACCGCTGTGGCCAGGCAGCACCGCGAGCGCGTCGACGCGCTCGGCCTGCGTCAGTTCACGTTTGCAGTGCGTGCATAGCAGTCGCACGAGGCGCTGGGCGACCACCAGTTCGAGCGTCGAGGCGACCAGGTACGGTTCGATGCCCATGTCGATCAGGCGCGTCACCGCCCCAGGAGCATCGTTGGTGTGCAGCGTCGACAAAACCAGGTGACCAGTGAGCGAGGCCTGCACCGCGATCTCCGCCGTCTCGCGGTCGCGGATCTCACCGATCAGCACCACGTCCGGGTCGTGGCGCAGGATCGCGCGCAGGCCCTTGGCGAAGGTCAGGCCGGTTTTGCCGTCGACCTGGATCTGGTTGATGCCATCGAGCTGGTATTCGACCGGATCCTCGATGGTGATGATCTTGAGATCGGGTGTGTTGATGCGCGACAACCCGGCATAAAGCGAGGTGGTTTTGCCCGAACCCGTCGGACCGGTGACCAGCACGATGCCGTGCGGTAGCTCAAGCGCGTGCTGGAAGATATCCAGGTCGCGTCCGCCCATGCCGGTGCCGACCAGGCCGACCAGGGCGGCGGAACGGTCGAGTAGGCGCAGCACCACCGCCTCGCCATGCAGCATCGGGATGATGCTCACGCGCACGTCGACCTCGCGCCCGGACAGGCGCAGTTTGATGCGACCGTCCTGCGGTAGGCGTTTTTCCGCGATGTCGAGCGAGGCGAGAATCTTCAAGCGCGAGACGATCGCCGCCTGCAAGCGACGGACTTCCGCCGGCAGCTTGGCTTCGACCAACACGCCGTCGACGCGGTAGCGCACGGCGTAGCGGCCTTCAAACGGCTCAAAGTGCACGTCGGTGGCGCGACGTTCGAGCGCCTCCTGCAACACCTGGTTGACCAGGCGGATGATGCTGGCGTCTTCCGCGGCGTCGGCGAGATCGACCTCGGTGCGCGCCTCCTCGCCCTTGCCTTCGACCAGGCTCTGGACGGTATCGGCGCCGACACCCAGGTGTTCGCGCAGCGCCACCAGCAGCAGACGGCGCGGAACGACCACCACTTCGGGCAGCAGGCCACCGCTGGCGACCCGCACGGCATCGAGCGCGGCGGCGTCGAGCGGATCGGCGACCGCCACCGCCATGACCAGCGGATCATCGCTGCCATCGGCTCCTTTGAGCGGCAACGCCCGCGCCGCCGCCCACACGCGCAGCGGCACGCGGGCGAGCCACGCCGGCTCGGGCACCAGCTCGCTCGGCGACGACGCCAAGCGCAGGCCGAGCACACTGGCGAACGCCTGCGCCACTGCGTCGTCATCACCCACATCCAGCAGCGCCTGCGCCACCGCCGCGCCGCCGGCAACACGGCCATCGACCACCGCCCGACTGGTGGGGTCGAGGGCGAGTTCGTTGCAGAGACGCTCGGTCAAGGTGGTCATGGGGTTGTGCTGCTGGGCTAAGGAGTCCGACGGTCAGGGACGATTGTGTGCTGTTGTCGGTCGTGGTGATCGGACGATGGCGGCAGGATGACATCGCACGTAGGGGGTTCTGTTCGTCTCTTTCGACGAACGGACCGACGACATCACCTGACGCGTCGGTCCCACGACCCTGTCCCCTATCTCCTATCTCCTATCTCCTAACCCCTGGCCCCAAATCCCCAGCCGTCAGTCGAGCGTGCCGTTGTCGACCAGGATCGCTTCCTGTTGCGGCGTCAGCACCGCGCGCAGTTCTTCCTGCGCCTTGGCGAACACGCCGTCAAAACCCTGACGCGCCTTGCGCAGACGCGCGACGGCGCTGGCCAACTCGGTGGCGTTGGCCTGCTTGTCATCGACCAGCGCCTTAAGCGCCTTGCCGGATTCCTGGATCTCCAACACCGACGGATCGAGTTGAGTGTCGCCCAGCAACATCTGCGGGTTGAAGAAGTTGTTCCGTCCACCGCGCTGACCACCGGGACCACCGCGGCCCATGCCTGCAGGACGACCGACGTTGTCGATCAGGCCCTTCTGCATGCGCAGGTTCTCGACCCGCACCAGCAACGGTTTGATCGCGTCGAATTCTTCGGGTGCCATGGCGAGCGTCTTGTTCAGCTCAGCGTGCTGCGCGGCCTGGTTTTCAGCCATGCGCTGACGGATGCGCGGCGCTTCGGCCTCCATGCGCTTCGCCATGATCGCGCGAACCTTCTCCTGGCCCTCGGGCGATTGCAGATCGACGCCCTGGAGTTCCGGATTTTCCTCGACCAAGCGGCGCATGAAGCCGTCGCGGCCGCGATTGCCGTTGTCGCCGCCTTCGGCGCCCGGCGGACGCGGCTGATCACCGGCCGGACGCGGCTGGTCGCCAGCCGGCGGCGCATCACCGGCAAAGCTGGTGGGCAGAGCAAGGAAAGCAGCAGCGAGCAGCGTCAGCAGTTTGTTCATGGCGGGTTCCCATTCAGGGCAGGTGGTGGTATTGATGTGGTACTGGACGTGTGCGCAGATGCCGGACGACACCGCCAGCGCACACCCCTTCTATACCGGGCCACCCCCCAGGGCATGCGGTCGGGAGCGTCAGGTGGCTGTCAGGGGTGGGCAGATGGATGGAGTGCTGCTTTTGCCGGAGTTGCGGTCCAACACGACCACCGGCATGCGCACCCCTATCCGTCGCCCGTGGTGCGATGGGCGTTGTCGACGCAGAGCGTGAAATAAACGCTGCCCCCTGACGTGGGTGTGCCATTTCGCATTCACCCTTCCGACCTGTGCATGAGGCGTCCCGTACCCCGCTGTAGCGTGAAGCTACACCACCTTTCCCTTGCCCTTCCAGGGGGTCGGACGGCATACTCGGGACATGATCCTCGCGCTGCCTGCCCGGTTGTTCGCGCCTGCCCTGATGATCGTCCTAAGCGCCTGCGCCATGCAGGCCTTGGATGTGCCGAGCGGCGTCGTTGCGTTGCCCGCCGACCGCGCGCAGGAAGTGCCCTGCGGCGGAGCGGCGGTGGTGCTCGGCGCGGACGGGCTGGTGGTGACGTTGGCCGAAGCTCTGCCGGACTCCGCGGCCAAGGCCGGTGAAGGCCATCAGATCACGGTCGTACTGCCGGGCGGACAACGTCGCCAAGCGACCGTGCTCAAGCGCGGCACCACCACCACCGCGGTGGCGCTGCGCATCAGCGATCTGCCTGCGGGCATCACGCCGGTGCGTCTTGGTGACAGCGCGATGGCCAAGGTCGGTGACAACCTGTGGACCGCCGGCAATTCCTTCGGCGCGCTCGAAGAGGACGGCGCTGCGGCCATGAGCCGCGGCATCATCAGCGGTAGCTACACCATCCCCGCTGACAGCCCGACCGTGCGCGGGCGTGGTGGCCGCGGACTGTCCGAGTACCGCGGCGAGGTGCTGGAGATCGACGCAGCGGTCAACGACGGCAATCAGGGCGGCGCGGCGCTCGATGGCCACGGCAACCTCATCGGGCTGGTGAGCCTGGGTACCGCGCGCAGCCGGCGGCTGGGCACGGTGGTGCCGATCCATCTGGTGATGAAGGACCTCGCGCTTGATCTGCCGGTGGTGCGTAGCGCGGTGCCGGTCGACAGCCGCACCCAGGCGCTGGTGCGCGCCGCCGCCAACGTCGCGCCGGGGCTGGTGCTGGTGTACCTCGAACGCTCGAACGGTCTGGGCAATCCGCAGTCGGTGCCGCGCCCGCCGCGTCTGGTCGAAGAGGTGCCGAAACACGAACGCGAACGCCTGCAACGCTGGTGGGATGCGTACTACCACCAGCAGCAGATGTTCTACACCGACCAGGCCGTGACCGCGCTGGTGGTCGACGCGAAGAAGGGCCTGCTGCTGACCGCTGCCACCCACCTGCATGGCGACAGCCAACGCGGCGAGGTGCTGCTGCCTTCCGGCAGCATCCCGTGCACGGTGCTGGCGACCAACCTGCCGCTCGACCTCGTGCTGCTGAAGGCCGAACGCCCGCTGCCGACAGCACAGATCACCTTCGCCGCCTCGCCGCAGCTCGCGGTCGGGCAGGGTGTCGCGCTGATCGGCCGGCACGTCGGCGACAACGGTTTCACCTGCACCACCGGCGTGGTGTCCACCACCACCAGGCGCATGGCGCAGAACGATGCGGTGTTCGCCCAGACTGATGCGATGGCGAATTACGGCAGCCTGGGGGGCGCGGTGGTCGACAGCCTCGGCGCGGTGGTCGGCATGCTGGTGCTACTCGGCCCGGAAGCGGACTGGGGCCTCAACTCCGGCGTCGCGTTGTTCGTCGACAGCGCAACCATTGCACGCGCGTTGCCGCGCCTGAGCGACGGCACCAGCACCAAACGTGCGCCGATCGTCGGCCTGGGTGTCCAGCTCAAATACCTCAAAGGCAGCCGTCCGACCATCACCGGCGTGACCAAGGGCACTGGCGCGGCCGATGCCGGCATGCAGGCCGGCGACATCCTGCTGAAGGTCGACGGCTTCGACACCGTCAGCCATCAAGCGGTCAGCCGGGCGCTGATCCGTCACCGCGCCGGCAACAAGATCGATGTGATCATCGAACGCGCTGGCAAGGAACTCACCCTGGCGGTCGAGATCCGGGCGTTCGGCGATGAGATGTGACGTCGACAGCCGTGCGGAGTGCGGAGTGCGGAGTGCGGCATCGCGCTTGGTCTCGCTCATCGCACTCGCTGTTCTTGGTCTTGGAATGCTTCCCGCAGCCGACGAGCAGATCGATCGCGGCATCGACCGCGCGTTCGCCCAGCGCGTGCTCGCGACCTACGTCTTCGTCGGCAGCGGCAGCGGCGTGGTGGTGTCCTCCGACGGACTGGTGCTGACCAACCACCACGTCATCGATGACCTCGACGATCTCACGGTGCGCTTCGCCAACGGTGCGAGCCATCCGAGCGAACTGCTCGGCACCGATCCGGTTGGTGACATCGCGCTGCTGCGCATCACCGGACTGAAGGATGGAGTGAAGCTGCCCTTCGCGCCCTTTGCGCCGGTGGAAGCGATGCGCGTCGGCGCGGAGGTGGTCGCCATCGGCAATCCCTTCGGGCTGGGTGATCTCGACGACACGCCGACCTTCACCGCCGGGGTGATGAGCGCCGCGCGTATCGTGCGCGGTGACTACACTGACGCGATCCAGGGCGATGCGCCGGTGAATCCCGGCAATTCCGGCGGCCCGTTGTTCGACCGCGCGGGGCAACTGCTCGGCATCAACGGCCAGATCCGCACGGTGACGGGCCTGCGCGTCAATAGCGGCATCGGTCTGGCGATCGCCAGCACGCAGTTGTCCGCCTTCATGCCGCTGCTGGAAAAAGCCGAGGGCGGCTACGTCCACCACACTTTCCAACCCAAGGGTCTGGAACTGAAAGCCGAAGCCGCGGGAGTGATGGTGGTCAAACCCGGCGATGCGCCGCTCTCCGCTGGCGATCAGTTGCTGACCATCGCCGGTCGGCCGGCCTTGTCGGTCGACACCGCGCGTGGGCTGTTCGCGTCCCTGCCGTATCGCCCGGAGACGCTCATCCCGGTGACCGTGCGCCGCCTGGGCCAGGACCTCACGCTGCAGGTGCCCGCAGCACGGCAGACCATTCCAGGACGGCCTTACCACGGCATCGAGATCGATGAACGCGGCGGACGCATCCTCATCGACCACCTCGACGACGACAGCCCGGCGCAGGACGCCAAGCTGGTGGTCGGCGAGCAGGTGCTGAAAGCGAATGGCCGCGAACTGAAGAAGAAGATCGATTGGTTGAAAGCGGTGGTCACGCTGGAGATCGGCGACCGCCTGGTGCTGGATATCGCTGGCAAGGATGGTGCCACGCGCAGCGTGACCATCCGTCTGCGTCCCAGGTGAATCCCTGCCGCACGGGAGGCCACATGCCAACCCTGACGATCCTCGCTGGCGGCGGCTCTATCCGCATGGGCCGCGACAAGGCGCAGCTTGATGATGGACACGGCCCCTTGCTCGCGCGTCTGGCTGCTCTCGGCCTGCACTGTGATCTGCCGGTGCAGGTGGTCGGTCGCCCGCGACCGCACGGCTGGCAACTGCCGGAGGTCGAGTTCATCCCCGATGACGATCCCGGCCAAGGCCCGCTCGGTGGTCTCGCCACCGCACTCGCGCGCACGGCACCGGTGCTGTTGATCGCCTGCGATCTCGCCGCGCTCACGCCGCGCGCGCTGACCTGGCTGATACGTACCGTCGCCGAGCAACCGCTGCACGATGGGCTGGTGACCGAACGCGACGGCCTGATCGAGCCGTTGTTCGCCTGCTACACCGCACGCTGCCGGTCACAAATCAGCCAACGGCTGGCAAGCGGCCAACGCGCGCTGCACCGCCTGATCGCCGACGGCGACTTCCGCCACGTGGCGTTGCCGACCCCGCTATGGCCGGCTCTGGCGAACATCAACACGCCGGAGGAATGGCGACGCTTCGCGCACGGTTCGTGACCTGATGGGCCGCACAATCGACGGTTGTTTGTGGTATAATTAGGTTATACCAGAGCCATGAAGACCGCCATTTCGCTCCCCGATTCCGTCTATGAGGAAGCCGATTCGCTCGCCGCCAAACTGCACATCAGCCGCAGCCAGTTGTATGTCATGGCCTTGGAGCGCTTCCTCAAGGAACACCAGGCGCAGGACCTCACGGCGCAGCTTGATGCCTACATCGATGCGCACGGCCAACCGACCGACCCGGTCTTCCTCGCCGGTGCGCTGAACGCGATGCGCGCGGTGGAGTGGTGACGCGACGCGGTGATGTCTTCTGGGCCGACCTCGGTGAACCGCTCGGTTCGGAGCCGGCGTTCCGCCGTCCGGTGGTGGTGATCCAGGCCGATGCTTTCAATGCCAGCAAGCTGGCGACCACCGTCGTCCTGTCCCTCACCAGCAACCTCGACCTGCGCAAGATCCCCGGCTGCGTATTCCTGAGCGCGCAGGAGACCGGATTGCCCAAGGACTCGGTCGCCAATCTGACGCAGGTGCGGACGCTGGAAAAGAACCGCCTGCGCGATCATGCCGGACAGCTCGATGACAGCACCATGTTCATGATTGATGCCGCCCTGCGACGGGTGCTGGGACTATGACCATGACGATATTCGTGCGCCTGCCCTCCCTGCTCGTACTGGCTCGGCTCTTGATGGCCGGCGATGCACCGCAAGCCGCTCCGACCTTTGCTGATGTCGCCTACGGCACACATGAACGGCAGGTGCTCGACGTGTGGCAGGCGACCGCGAACCAACCGACGCCGGTGGTGTTTCACATCCACGGCGGTGGGTGGGTGCGTGGCGACAAACGTCCGGTGAAGGATCTGGAGCGTTACCTGGCGGCGGGCATCTCGGTGGTGTCGATCAACTACCGTTACAGCACGCAGGCGCAGATCGCCGGCGTCGAACCGCCGGTGCAATGGCCGCTCTCCGACTGCGCGCGGGCCGTGCAGTTCGTGCGCGCCAAGGCGGCGGCGTGGAAACTCGACAAGCTCCGTATCGCTGCGACCGGTGGTTCAGCGGGAGCCTGTTCCAGCCTGTGGCTCGCCTTCCGCGATGATCTGGCCGACGTGAAGAACGCCGATTCGGTGGCGCGTGAATCGACCCGCCTGTGGTGCGCGGCGGTGAACATCGCGCAGACCACGCTCGATCCGCAGCAGATGCAGGAATGGACGCCCAACAGCCGCTACGGCGGGCACGCCTTCGGCTTCATGCCGGACCCCAAGGATCTCGCCACGCGCGACACGCAGTTCGCCCAGTTCCTCGCTGCACGTGAAAAGGTGCTGCCGTGGATCCGTCTGTATTCACCGTGGGAACATGCCAGCAGCGATGATCCGCCGATCTACCTGTCGTACCCGACGCCACCGGCGTTGGGCAAGGCGGAGAAGGACCCGACGCACACCGCCAACTTCGGGTTCAAGCTCCAAGAGAAACTGCGCACGCTCATGGTGCCGTGCGAACTGGTCTATCCTGGCGCGCCCGACGTGCGCCATCCGACCATCAGCGAGTACCTCATCGAGCGGCTGCGCGCGCCCAGTGCGCGCTGAGCTGCATCAGACCGCTGACAGCCCCGCATTGTCGAAATCCATGGTGCGCACCGCCGCGGCGACACCGCGCGCGCGGTATGACGCCAGCACCGCACCTGCCACGTCGTCCGCACGACTGCGCAGCGTGAAGCTCAGCACCGTGCTACCGCTGCCGGAGAGGATGGTGCCGATAGCGCCGGCCTGTCCCGCGGCGGCGCGTGCTTCGACTAGGCCGGGATTTACCGTCGCGCGGTACTGTTCGTGCCACGCGTCGTCGAACAGACCGGTGAGTTCGCTGATGCGCCCGGAGGCGAGCACCGCGGTGATCAGCGCACTGCGTTGCAGGGCGCGCACCAGATCGGCACGCTCGACCTGCGCTGGCAAGATGCGGCGCGCGTCACTGGTCTTGACCTCGAACGGCGGGATGGCGACCACCGCGACGAGGTCGCTCGGCACCGCGAAACGGCTCCAACGCAGACCCTGCGGCGTGGCGGCGACGATGGTGAAACCTCCCATGCACGCCGCGGCGGCGTTGTCGGGATGGCCTTCCTCGCTTGCAGCGATCTCCAGCAGTTCCTGTTTGGCGAACGCGCGGTTGGCGAGGCGCTGACAAGCAGCGGCGACGCCGAGGAAGATGGTCGACGAACTGCCCATGCCGCGCGCCACCGGCACGTCGCCAGCGACGCGCACGGTGAAACCGGGGATCAGAGTGTTCCAGCGTTTGGCGCAGGCGTCGCGCACCTGCGTCGCCATGCGCGCCAACCCCTCGTCCGGTGCTTCGGGCGCGACCACCGCGGCGTTGCTCGCCGGCTCGACGCTGATGATGTTGGCCGCGCCGAGGGCGATGCCCAGGCAATCGAAGCCGTGGCCAAGGTTGGTGGTCGAAGCGGGAACGCGGAAACGCAGCATGGGCGCGGAGTGTGCGACGACCGCGGGAACCTACCAGTGTGGTCCGTTGCCCGGACGCGACACCGGTGGCAGCGTCGGATTCCCCATCGGCGTGGGATCCTCGGCCGGATTGGGCACCCCAGGAATACGATGCGGATCGATCGCCGGCAGGGCGGCGATGCGCCGGTCGACCTCGGCCTCCTCCATCAGTTCGATGCGGAAACGTTCCTCGGCGCTGCCCAGACGGACGAGCACCGGACCCTTGACCAGGTCGTAACTGCGCTGGCCCTCCAGCGCGAGGTTGTCGATTATCGTCCCGGTGGAGGAGAGGTTCTCCGCGGTGAGCACACTGCCCTGGGTCAGCAGACGCAGGTGTTTGCGGCTGACCGCGCTGTTGAAGTGGTCGCGCAGCCGGCGTTCGATCTCGCTCAGGGCCAACCACGCACGAAAGCGCTGGAAGCTGATCTGGCACTCGCGGCTGCGGCCCATGACCAGATCCGCTGCCGGTCCAAGCTTGAAGACCTCGCCAGTGGCGAGGCCCGACAATCCAACGATCACCGGTATGGCAGCCATGGTGATGAGCATAGACAGCACTTCCGTCCTGCATGCAACGCCCGGCCAATGCGGGGCGTAGCGAGGATGACACTGGCGCGTCAGCCATCCGGCCTACGGTGTCCACCCCGCTTATGAACGAGTTCCACCCGCCCGCCACTGCCCCCGCCGCCACGCCCGCCCCGAGGCCCGCCAGCTCGTCGCTACGCCGCATCGCCCGGGCGATCTCCAGCCCATGGGTGTCCATCTCCCTGCTGGTGATCGTGTTCCTGCATCAGGCGATCGGCTCGGCGTTTTATACCGTGCGTCAAGCATTCGAAGTCAACGAGATGGAGTGGTTCAACGGCACGGCGTCGCTGGTGTTGTGGCTGACCATCTGCACCTGCCTGATCACCGCCAGCATCGTGCGCGTGCCGTGGACGTGGCGGAAGATCGGTACTCACATCACCCACGCCGGTGTGGTCCTGCTGGTCCTGACCTGTGGCATTTATTTTGGTTGGAAACACGAAGGTGACGCGCTGCTGGTGCGCGGCTACGTCAAGGTCGATACGGAGGGTGGTGCCTGCCGTCTGCTGCCGAATCCGGGTTACCGTGCGCCCCTTGGCGCTGCCGGAACTGCCACCGTGCAGGCGATCATGCCACGCTGGACCATCCTCTCGCCCGAGGGCAAATCCGAGCTGGCGTGGGCGATCCTGGTGGATGTCGAACTGCCGGATGCGCCGAAGTTCACCGCCACCCTGATCGAGAATCGTCCGGATCTGACGCAGTACACGTTGAGCGGCCGTCGTCCCGACAGTTTCCTGCCTGAGTATCCGCGCGTACTCGCCAACGACGGCAAGCTGGTCGCGCTGACTGCGGACGGCAAAGAAGTCTTGGCCACCGAACTGAAGAAAAGTGCGCTCACCAAGGAGACCATCGCTGGCGGCGAACGCTCGTTGGAGATTACCAACGTCACCACGGACTTCCCGTTGCTGGCCGAAGGATTCCAAGGCCAGAACGGCACGATGATCGAATGGACGCTGAAGACGCCGGCCGGCCAACAAAGTGGCAGCAGCGTGATTGGCCAGCCGACGCTGACGCGCTTCCAACGTGCGCGCCTCAAGGTCGCACCGGATGCGCGTCTGAAAGGGATCACACTCGAAGCCGCGCCCTGGACCATCGCTTACCATAAGGATCGTGCGGCCTTGTGGGTACGGCGTGAAAACGCGGCCCTGGCCAACGATCCGCTGCAACCGATGCGCGCGATGGATGAGGCCGCGGTCGTGGCATTGCCGATCCGGGGCTTGCCACGGTATTACGAACAGGGCGACTTTTTCCGTCAGCAAGCCGAAGCCGCCGCTGAGGCCGCCGGTACCAAGGTGACTCCGAATGGAGTCGTACGTCGCTTGTTGGGGCATCAGACCGCCATCGATGCCAAGCCCCTCGCTCTGCCGATCGGCACGGTCAACGACGTCAACTTCACGGTCACCGCGTTTGCGCCTTACGCGCGGCTGACCACGAAGTGGAAGGAGGTCGCCGATGCGCCGCTGGATCCGCGCCTCGATCTCAGCCTGACGAGCGCCGCTGATGAACGCAGCTTCCCGCGCCTGATCCCACCGAGCACCAGTGATGGCATCGAAGACCAGGCGATGAGCTGGGTGCATTGTGCCGACCAGGGGGCCTACGACACGCTGCGGGCCAAACTGGTTGCGCGTTTTCCTGCTCCCACCGGCACCCTAACGGAACCGACCCAAGAAGAAGCCGCGCGCACCCGTCTGGTGTTCGTCACTTCGCCCGCCATCGCCGGCCCAGGACGCAAGGTCTTGCTGCTGGTCGCTGCGCCTGACTCCGCCTTGCGCGAGTTCCCGCTCATCGACGGCAGCGAAGCGCGGATCGACCTGTTCGGTGACACGCTGACGGTGCGTCTGAACGCCATCTTGCAGCGTCCGCGCCAAGTCACCGAACCGCTGGTGGTACCCAAGGAACAACGCACCAGCCGCATGTCGGTGGGCGACTACGAAAGTCTGATCCAAGTCACCGCCACCGGCACCCAGGGCGTGACGTCGGTGTGGGTGCCCTACACGCCGTACCCGAATCTGCCGCGCTCGCTCGGCAATGATGGCTCGCTCGGCATGTACGCGCCGCGCCCGGTGTGGCTCGATGTCCCTGGTGCTGGCCGCTTCGAGCTGTGTTATGGCAAAGAAGCACTGCCGATGCCCGGTCCGATCTGGATGACCGGCTTTGAGGTACCGCGTCGCCCAGGCAGCAACTCGCCGAGCGAATTTTACTGCCACGTTGCTTACAGCGAAAGCGGCGGCGACCTCGCCAAGCCCGAGACCGCGGTCATCCACATGAACAACCCGCTCGCGTGGCAAGACACTTTCTTCTTCCAGGCCAGTTGGGATCCGCAGTCGCAAGCACTCACCGTGCTCGGCGTCGGCAACCGGCCGGCAGGCAATGCGATGTTGCTCGCGTCGATCATCTTGGCGCTCGGTATAGCGATCAGCGGCGCACTGGCGGCGCTGCCTAGGAGCAAGTCGTGAGCGCCCTCCGCCCGCTGCCTCAGTTGCTCGCATTTTCGCTCACCTTGTCGCTCGCCTTGCTGCTCAGCAGCGTGCTGACTGCTGCCGAACAGCCCCACCTCGGCAAGCCCACGCTGGTGCCAATCAAGGACACCCTGGCGCAGGTCACTCTCGACGGTCTCGCGGCGGTGCCCGTGCAACACGGCGGACGTTACAAGCCGCTCTTTTCCATGGGCATGGAAGTGTCGGATGCGATCGCGTATTCCACCACGCTTGGCAACGGCCACACGCCGCTGACCAGCCTGCTCGATCTGGTGTTCTGCCGCTCGGACTATGACGACCTGCCGATCGCACGCGTCAAACACACTGAGCTGCGGCGCGATCTCTCGCTGGTGATTCCCGAAGCCGAGCATGCGGTCCTGCTCGATAAAGGTCTGATGACTCCTCGGCGCATTACCGATCAGACGGTGCGTACGGAGTTGGACAAACTCGGCCGATTGACCGCCAAGAGCAAACAGATCAATCAGGTGATGGCAGCACAGGGCATGCTTGATGCGGGCAACGTGATTTTCCAGTTGCGCTTGTTCCCGGTGCCGGCCGGCGCGCACGATGATCGTTGGCGTGATCCTGCCGATCTGGGCACCGACTTTGCCACCTCGTTTACGGCGTTCGTGACTGCCGCACGGGCTGGCGATGGTTCGGTTGGAAGTTTCGCTGACCAGACCTGGAGCCTGTTGCCGATCGGGGTCGAAACCGCCACGCGCCTTGGCCTTGACCGCGAGGACCTGGTCAACCTCAACCAGCATCTGTTGTGGCCACTGTGGCAGGCCGCGGCCACGGGCACGCTCGACGAGGCCGGCGCCGCGAAGCTGGCTGCCGATCCGACGCAAGCAGCGGCGCTGGGCTTGGTGGAACCGGAGATCGTCGCGGCAGCGCTGCGTGATCTCAAGACACGCTGGACAAAGCTGGGAATCCCGGATGAGGATCTGGCCGACCAAGCGCTGCGTCCGGCCCTCGAAACCGCCGTCACCGACGCCATCCGCGCGTGGAATGCGCTTGGTCTGGGCTGGCGCGCAACACGTCACGGCACCATGACGGGGGCTGAGCTGCAACCACGCATCGATGCCTTTGTCGCCGCCAACGCCAAGCTCCTGGAACTGCATGGCCAGGATCAGGTCGCACGCGGCAAGGCCCCGCTGGTCATCACCAGCAAACTCGAACTGAGCTACTGGAAGTGGCATGGCGGCATCCATTGGGTGTGGTTCAGCCTGTTGTTCGCCGTGCCGTTCCTGGCGATGGGTGGCATCGGACGTCAGCGCTGGGCGCTGATCATCGGCTATGGCTTGCTGATCATCGGCTTCGCCGGGCAGATGACCGCCTTCGTCGTGCGCGCGGAACTCGCACAACGCATCCCGCTCTCGAATCTCTATGAGTCGATGGCTGCCGCTGCGCTGTTATCGTCCTGGATCGCGCTGCTGGGTGAAGCCGGCATGTCGTGGTCGCGACGGGTGGCAAACCTGCTGTCAGGCCTTATCGGCGTGGTGCTGGTGGTGCTGGTGCTGGTAGGTTTCGCGGTCGGTTGGCCGTGGGCGCTGATCATTCCGCTGATCGGCATCGCGGTCGGCTCGATCACCATTCTGATGATGACCAACCGTTTGGGCGCCGCCGCGCGCGGTAGCCTCGGCCTGGGTGCGGCGTTGTTCGGCTGCCTCATCATCTTCGCCCAGATCCTGCTCGAATACCACGACATCAATGCCTTCATCAGCCCGGCGATGCCGATTCTGTCCGAATTCTGGCTGCGCGTGCACACCAGCTGCATCATCGCCAGCTACGGCCTGATCGCGCTCGGTGGGCTGATGTCGCTGACCTACCTGATCATGCGCCTGTGGTTGCCGTGGAACGATCCGCGCAGCGAAGCGTGGGACCGCACGACCTTCGCCATCGACGCGGTGGCCATGTTGGTGTTGTGGATCGGCCTGGTGCTCGGCGCGGTGTGGGCCGCCGTCAGCTGGGGTCGTCCGTGGGGCTGGGATCCGAAAGAGGTCTTCGCCCTGCTGACCTGGGTGGTCTACATCGGCCTGATCCACCTGCGTGTGGCCACGTCGCCGCAAAAACGTGGTATCGCCACTGCGGTGGTCGCCATCGCGGCGTTCATCGTGATGGTCTTCAACTGGTACTGGGTAAACGTGCAGCTCGCAGGTTTGCACAGCTACGCGTAGACGGGGCGGAAGCCCACTGGCGTAAAGCCAAGCAAAGAAAAACCTAAAGGCAGAAAACCTAGCCACAGAGCCCACAGAGCCCACAGAGCCCACAGAGAGCACAGAGCAAAGCCCCCGGTTTTTACCCTCTGTGGCTTTCGAATCGAAGTTGGCTTTACGCCAGTGGGCGGGAGCCCAGGGGCGGGAGTGAGCAGTCCGCAGTCTGGACCCGTCCTCCCCCGTCTTGCCGTTTGCCGCCTGAAAGGACGATGCTGGCCATGCAGATTCCTGACGGCCTCAAGGCCCTCATCGACGACGGCTTCATCCAGGAGATCATCCGCCCGCTGAAAAGCGGCAAGGAAGCCGCGGTCTTCCTGGTGCTGGTCGACGGCCAGGTGTGCGCGGCCAAGGTCTACAAACAGGCCCACCTGCGCAATTTCCGCCAGCGTCAGGACTACGTCGAAGGCCGGCAGGCCGGCAACAGCCGTGATCAGCGTGCCATGGACCGCGGTACCCGGTTCGGCAAACAGAAACGCGAAGAGGCGTGGCAGAACGCCGAGTCCGACACCATGCGCAAGCTGCACGCCGCAGGCGTGCGCGTGCCACGGCCACACGGGAACCATGACGGCATCCTGCTGATGGATCTGGTGACCTACGCCGATGGTCAGCCGGCGCCGCAGATCGCCGCCGGACGTTTCGATCGCCTGGCCGCCGTGCAGTTCCACCGTCGGATCATGCAGGAGATCGCCAAGATGTTGTGCGCCGGCGTGGTCCACGCCGACCTCTCGGAGTTCAACATCCTCGAAGCCAACGACGGTCCGATCATCATCGACTTCCCGCAGGCGGTCGACGCCGCACGCAACAACAACGCCAAGCGCCTGCTGCTGCGTGATGTGGCCAACGTCACGCGCTTCTTCGCGCGTTTCGCTGCCGAGCTGCGCCGCACCGACTACGGCAATGAGATGTGGCTGCTCAATGAGCAGCGACTGCTGAAACCGGACACGGCTTTGACTGGTAAGTTCCAAGCCGCGCGCGGTGTGGTCGACGCCAACATCGTCCTCCAGGCAATCGAGGACGCCAAACGCGACGCCGCCAAACGCGAAGAGGTCAAGCGCTGGCGTGAGGACAAGAAAAAGGAAGCGAGCCAGAAGAAGGCTCCGGTGCGCGCTCCGGGTAGGTAAGCACGTTGCAGGTCGTCGAAGAGACAGGGCGTCATCGCGGTTTGTTTCCTCGGCGTTCACGCCACCATGCGCGCCACCATGTCCGACCTTGTTGCCGCCGTCCGCTCCGCCCTGAGCACTGTCCAGGATCCCGATCTCAAGAAGGATCTGGTGACGCTGAACATGATTCGTGACCTCACCGTCACCGACGGCGGGGCGAAGTTCACCCTGGTGCTGACCACCGGTGCGTGCCCGGTGAAGAAGGAACTCGAAGACCAATGCCGCGCCGCGGCGTTGTCGGTGGCCGGCGTCACCCGCGCGGACATCACCGTCACCGCCGAAGTGCCCAAAGGTCAGAACGTCGCCGATTCGCTGCCGGGCGTGCGCCACATCATCGGTGTCGGCTCCGGCAAAGGCGGCGTCGGCAAAAGCACGGTGACGGTCAACATCGCCTGCGCGCTGGCCAAGGCCGGCGCCAAGGTCGGGCTGCTCGACGCCGACATTTATGGTCCGTCGATCCCTACCATGATGGGCATCAGCCGGCAGCCGTACGTCATCAACAAGAAGATGATCCCGCTCGAAGCGCACGGCGTGAAGATGATCTCGATGGGCTTCCTGCTCGATGAACGCCAACCGGTGATCTGGCGCGGACCGATGATCGTCTCAGCCCTGCGGCAGATGATCACCGACGTGACCTGGGGTGACCTCGACTACCTGCTGGTCGATCTGCCACCGGGCACCGGCGACATCCAGTTGACGCTGGCGCAGAGCGTGCCGCTCGCCGGTGCGGTGGTGGTGTCCACCCCTCAGGCGGTGGCGCTCGCCGACGTGCGGCGCTCGATCGCGATGTTCGACAAGGTGAACGTCAAACTCTTCGGCATCGTCGAGAATATGAGCGAGTTCGTCTGCCCACGCTGTGGCCACATCGAACCGATCTTCGGCACCGGCGGAGCGGAGCGCGAAGCGCATGAACTGCAGGTCGCGTTCCTCGGCCGCGTGCCGCTCGAACCAGCGGTGCGTATCAGCGGCGACGACGGCACACCGGTGGTGCTGTCCCATCCGACCAGCCGCAGCGCGGCGGCGTTTCGCGGGATCGCCGAACAGGTGGCTCGAGCGGCAAGCATGGCGGCGTTGGTGCCGGCGAAGTAGGAGACCTTGCCGATGAAGATTGCCTGGCTCTGGATGTCCGCCGTCGGCATGTTTTTTCTCGGGGTCGTCGTGACGTGGGAAATCTTCGTCCGGATGGAGAGCACGCTCATCCGTGATAGCACGGTGTTGGAAGGACATATGGCATACCAGCGTCTCCTTGGCGCCGCGTCACGATATTATGAGCAACACGCCGCCTGGCCCACGCGGGTCAGTGAGTTGACTGACGGTGTTCTTCATCCGCGTGACCAAGCCGTCATCCGGTGTTATTCGCTGCGCCGGGATGGCACGACCACCTACTTGGTGTCACCGTTTGGTGTCGATTTTCCTCTGCAAAACCCCGACGAGTTGTTACGCGATACTCGTGGGTCAGGGGCTCCAGTGCCGACCAACCCATTCGCTCTGCCTGCCATACCCAAGGAACCGTGAAGGCGCGGTTCCTTTCGTGGCCCGGGCGTCTCGCCAATGCTGGAAAGCTAACGCCGACGTCGCTGCCCCGGAGGGGTAGCATGGAAATAGCCCGGCACTTCAGTGCCGGGAAAAAGCCGTAAATATCCGCCAAGTCCCGGAGGGCAATGCCTGTAAACTTAGCCGCCAAGTTCTGTCCACGCAGTCGGTTGCGTATTATTCCCATTGATTTCCACTTGACAAAGGCAGCTATTCGGGCGGGCGGCCTGCATGGGAAAATCTCATGCACTTCGGTCGTGTACGTTGGTGTACCGGCAATCCTTCACCGCGATGTCGCAGGCGCTGT
>JACDEI010000041.1 GCA_013816485.1 Planctomycetota bacterium | reverse complement strand
GCATGAGATTTTCCCATGCAGGCCGCCCGCCCGAATAGCTGCCTTTGTCAAGTGGAAATCAATGGGAAGTAATACGCAACCGACTGCGTGGACAGAACTTGGCGGCTAAGTTTACAGGCATTGCCCAACGGGGGCGCCCCGACTACAGCCCAGCACGTAAGTGCTAGGAACAACGCGAAAATCCAAGAAAGCCCCAGCGGGGGCGACAGCTTAGATGCCGGTGCGTAAGCGCCGGGGTGACCGGTCGGCGGCGCTCACGCACCGCCAGAGGGCTGCCGTCCCGACGGGACTCAGATTAGAAATTATCCGCTACCCAGCACTCACGTGCTGGGCTGTAGTCGGGGCGCCCCCGTTGGGGGCTCGCACGTCATTGCGCGTGCTGGAACGGGGCATGGTGAAGCCAATCCACACCACCATACGGACGTCGACCACCGACCACGATCCTGTGGCCTGTCGCCCGTAGTCTGTAGCCTATCCACCGTGCTCACCAAAATCCTCATCGCCGCCGTTGTCATCATCGCCATCCTCGCCGTCCTGCGGTTCGTGCGCAAACACGAGAACACCAAGGACGCGGTGCAGAAGGTGCTCGGCGCCGTCGGACCGGCTCGTTGTCTGGCGGCGATCAAAGTGGTGACCGCACTCAAGCAGGAAGCCAATCAGCAAGCAACCGTCGCGGTCTGGGATGCCATCGAACTGCCGTTGGTGCAGGCATTGCCCGACTGCCCGCCGAGTGCGAAGCCGATCCTGATGAATGCGCTTGATGCGTTGGCCAAGGCCACTGCGAATCGCGAACTGGCAAAACGGGTGATGACGCTGCGGAATGGCTTGATGGGCTGACGCTGGGCGCGGTGCCTCCTGATTGAGGCCCCATTAGCCATGCCAACCCGCATCCATCGCTGCAGAAGGTAAATGTGCGGCGAACACATGACCATAGTGCGCAGTTGAGATTAGAGCGGGTTCGCGGGCGGCAGAGCCCCGGCAGGAGTAGAAGGTAAATGTGCGGTGAACACATGACCTTCGTGCGCAGTTGAGATTAGAGCGGGTCCAGGGGCGGCAGAGCCCCTGGCAGGCGTAGCGGACAGAGTCCGCGAACAACAATCCCCCGAGTGCGCCTGCGCGCACGAGCGGGGACCAGGCAAGGTTTCGCGCAGCGAAACACCCAGCGAAGCTGGGTCGCCAAAGACTGATCGCTGCGAAGCAGCGACATGCGCAGCATGCGAGCCGCGCAGCGGCGACGTCAGGCTGAGGCGCTAGCCGCAGCAACACTCATCGCATCCGCCGTGATACTCCAGTGCGTCGCCGACCACACGACTTTTCCCTCTTTGAGTAGGAACAGTTGCGGGCTCTGATGCACAAACTTAAGTCGCTGCGAAACGTGGTTGGAGAGCGGGCGATGACTCTGGATCACCACCACACCAGCTTGTTGTTCAGGATGATCGCCAAGGAAGCGGCTGACTTCGTCGAGCGCGGCGCTGCTGATGCTGCATGAGTTGGAATGTTTGAGCAGCCAGATGGGACCCGGAGCCGACATCAGGGCATCGACCTCTTCTTCATTGGCGAGCTGCTGAATCATGGTTCCTTCCGTGCGGGCGTGCTGGTCGTACGGCACGCGCGTGATGCTTCAACCGCACCGCCTCAAACCTTACGGACGGATGCACAGCGACGTGCGCAGGTTGCAACGTGCGGCAAGGTGCAGCGTAGAGGCGCTACGCGCCGTGCGGCCGTCTCACTTCGGCGACGGGGCCTCGTCACCCGGACGGGCGATGCGGAATTTGACCGAACCTTTGATGCCGGTGGCGGACAATATTTTGCCCAGGTGCAAGCGCGCATCGAGCGGCAGGAAGTAGCCATCGATGCTGGAAATACCGCTGCGCATGAGCTGTGCGGTGAACGTCACCGCGCCTTCACCACCCATCACGCCATCCGCGACCGGCACCAGGGTGTTGATCCATCCCAGGTCGGCGTGATCGACCACGCCGATGATGGTGCCAGTCAGATCGGTGAGCGAGAACCGTCCGCGCAGACCGGCGCTGTAGCCGTCGATCAGCGCCTCGCCGGTCGCCTCATCGGTGGCGCGCACCAGGATGTTCTGGCCTAGGAACACGCCGTTGCTGTAGGACACCTCGGCATTGAAGCGCGGGCGGCGTTTCGCCAGGTCGCGCCAACCACCAGGGATGCGCAGTTCTCCGCTGGTGATGCGTCCCAGCAGGTGCGCATCCGTACGCGTCGCGAGCAGACGTACGGTGCCTGAAAGATCGCCGTCGAGCGTGCGCAGCACATCAGTGATGCCGACCTGCTTCAGCGCCAAACGATCGACGTCGGCGAGGTAACCGACGTCGCCCTGCCGGATGCGAGCGGCGAGCGATACCGCACCGGACAACTCCGGCAATGGCTGCGGTCCCTTGAGGCGGGCGACCAGGGCCTCGGCCGAGGTGATCTCCAACGCGATATCGCCACCCTGTGGTGCCGCGCGCCAGGTCGCCTTGCCCAGGGCCGGCAATGACAGGTCGAGATCGATGCCCGCTGGCACCACCTTCAGACCGACCTTCCCTTCCAGGCTTCCGAGCGCCCAACCCTGCCACAGCACCCGCGCCTGTTCCACCGTGCCGCTGACCTCGCGCAGACCGGTGTCGTCGAACTCCACGTTCAAGGTGGTGGCGTTGCCGGCGGCGAGCGTCAGCTCCGCTGGCAGGAATGGTTGCAGCAACGGCAGGGCGACGGAGCGGCCGACGATGCGCAGCGGTGCGCCTTCATCACTTGTGAGAATGGCTTCTCCCGTGCCGGAGAGCCGCAGGGCGAGCTGCCACGCGCCCGCCTGCAAGGTGCCGTCGAACTGCGCCTGCGGCATCGCCGCGAGGATCTCCTTGGTCGGCACCATCGACGGGATCGGCAGCCGTGGTCCCGGCGACCAGCTTGTCGCGGTCACCGCCACGGTGTTGGCATCGGTATCGATCAGCGCCTGGCCATCGAGCGAACCCAGCGTGTCATCGCGGATGATCAGACGGCCCGGGGGCACGCCCAAACGCACGAAACGGTGATCGATCTGCAGATCGGCCTGGCCCCGCCCGGTCTTCCACGCCACCTTGGCTTCGCCCGAGAAATGTTCCCACAGGCGATCGGCAACCACCACCGTGCCTTTGAGGTCGGCGAATTCCGGCACCCACTCGCGCGACTCCTGCGGCAGCCTGGGCAGCAGCTCGAGATCGGCCAACCAGTCGCATGAACGCCACACCGGCAGCTGGCCTTCGAGCAGCGCGACGCGGTAGGTCCGTTGGTCGCCGCTACCGTTGGTTTCGATCTGCACCGTCACCGGCGCACCGGTGTAACGCGCCGAACCGAGCACCGCGATGTGCGGGCCGGTGGCCGACACCGCGACCTGCGCACCATCGATCACCACCTCTTTGCCGACCGATACGCCACCGGTGAACTCGAGTTTGATCAGCCGCGGAGTGGAACTGCCGGGGATGGCATTCTCCGCCTTGATCAGGTGCTGGAGGAAACGCACCACCTCAGTGGTGGCATGCAGGTGCATGCCCTCGATGCGGATGTGGTCGACCTCAGCCTTCCACAATTGGCCGCTGACAACCACGCGCTCGATCGTGACCGCCGCTGGCGAACCGCTCGTTTCTTTCAGCCGGACGCCGGACAGCACCAGTTGTTCGAGCCCGTTGAATTCGCTGTGGTCGATCTCCAAACGGCCGGGCAGGCGATCGGAGAATTCGTAACTGATGAGATTGCCGGTCTGGTTAGTCGCCAACGCCCACCAGACACCGCCCACCACCACCAACACGCCCACCACCGTCAGCACCGCCAGGGTGCGCCACCAACTCCGCCGACGGGGCGGTTGTACAAGCAGGGTCTCGGGAGGCATGGGGCGGGCAGTCTCATCCTCCCGGCGCGTCACGGAAGCGGGCAGTCACGCGCCGGCAGGTGGACAGCGGCTCAGCGCGGCATCACGCCGACGAACGACGGGCCGGGGCCGACCTTCTGGCTGCCGACCTTGGTCATCAGGCCGGTGGCCGGATCGACTTTCAGGACACTGACCACGTCGCCCTTCTGTGAGGCCACCAAGGCCAGGCTGCCGTCCGGGCTGAGCGAGAAGTTGCGCGGGGTATTGATCTCGCCACCGGCGGTCTCGTGCCCAGCAACGGTGAGCTTGGCACCGTCATCGCTGACGCGGAAGATCGCCACGCTGTTGTGACCACGGTTCGAGCCATAGATGGTCTTGCCATCCGGTGCGACGACGATGTGGGCACAGGTGTTCTTACCGGTGAAATCCGCCGGCAACGTCGGCACGGTGCCGACGTCCTTGAACTGGCGCTTGCCGCCTTCGTTGATGAAGGTGGTGACGCTGCTGCCGTACTCGTTGATGACGTAGAGGTATTTCTCGTCATGTGACAACGCGCAATGACGCGGACCGGCACCCTTCGCCAACGGGATGCTGGTGGTCTGCGTCAGCTTGCCGGCGACGGCGTCGACGGCGTAGACCTGCACCTGATCGATGCCGAGCGTCGGCACGAACAACACGGAACCATCCTTGTTCACCACCGTCTGGTGCGCGTTCTTGCCCGCCATCTGCACGTCGACGGCGTCGCCGACGCTGCCGTCGGCCTTGATCGGCAAGACGGTGACGTGGCCGCTGCCGTAGCTGGCGGTGAAGATCCATTTGCCCGAGGGATGCACGCTCAGGTGGCAGGCGCTGCCCGCCGCGCCCATGCTGCCTTCACCGGTTTTCGTCAGCTTGCCGGTCGCATCGATCGCGAAGGACAGCACCTTGCCGCCACCACTGCCCTCGTTGACCGCATAGAGGTTCTTGTGGTCCGGCGACCACGCGAGGAACGATGGATTGGCTCCCCCAGGCGCGCGGCCGACCTCGGTCATCTTGCCGCTGCCATCGAGGGTGTAGCTGATGATCTCCGGGCCGTAGCCGCTGACGAAGACCAGGGGTTCGGCGGCCGGCAGCAGACCACCGACCAGACCGAGCAGTCCGATAGTCAGGGCACGCAGGCGGGATGGGCGGCGTTGGGCAGGAGCTTGGTTCACGACGATTCCTCCGTCGGTGGGTGGGATGTGCACGCTCGACGGCGCATGCGCCACAGCAAGGCACGGAAAGGTCTCATCAGCGGAGGTGTTCCGTTGGGCGTTTCCGTGCTTCGGCAGTCATCCGCTGCCACGTTGCGTCGCCGCACCCGTCGTCCACCATGCGATGAACTCACGGAACGCACATGAACGATGCCGATACCAATGCCAACGTCTACGCTCCACCCGAAACCGACATCCGGCAATCCCCGGCCGATGGCGGCAACGGCTTCAAGATTGGAAATGTCGAGTCGCGCAAACTCTACAACCATTCCCGCAGCGTCGGCGCACTGGTCTTCCTCTGGTGCCTGGGATTGGTCGCGATGGTCGCCGTCGTCATCCTTAACGTGATGGCCTCAGCCAAACAGGCCGGCGGGAACACCGAGGGTGTGAACATCTTCATCGGAGTCTTAGGCGTCATGTCACTGTTGATGTTGATGTTGGCCGGCATCGTCGGCTGCTGGATGCGCACCACCTGGGGACGCATCATCGGCTTCATCCTGTGCGCGCTGATGCTGCTCAACTTCTGGCTCGGCACCCTCATCGGCATCTTCGGGCTGATCGCCTTGACCAACGGCAAGCGGCTGTTCGGACCGGATCGCCTGACGCACCGTTACCTCAAAGAAACCGTAGCGGCATACAAATCAACAGAGCGCAAACGTCGCTGACCCTGGGGCAGCCTGGATGAGCGCCTGATTGCCTCCCCCGCGGGACAACCGACGCTCGCCTTCACTACCGGTGAAGGCACGCATGGCTGAAACACAACTCCGCTTCACCAAGATGCACGGCTGCGGCAACGACTACGTCTACCTCGACGCGTTGCGCGACAACGTGCCGTCGACCACCACGGCGCTGAAGAAACTTGCCATCGCGCTCAGCGATCGTCACACCGGCATCGGTGCTGACGGCCTGATCGTGCTCGCGGCGTCGACCAAGGCGGATGTGCGTATGCGCATGTTCAACGCCGACGGCAGTGAATCAGAAATGTGCGGCAACGGCATCCGCTGCCTGGGCAAGCTGGCGTACGATCATCGCCATGTGACGGGCAAGTCGCTGTCGGTGGAAACCGGCGCGGGCGTGCTCGACCTGACGCTGCAATTCCAGGCCAAGCTCTGCACCGGAGCGACCGTGACGATGGGCCGCCCACGCCTGATACCCGACGAGGTCCCGGTCGAACACGCCGGCCCCGGTCCGCGCCTGCCGCTGACGGTGGTGGTCGACGGCGTCCATCACCACCTGTTGGCGGTGGGCATGGGTAATCCGCATGCGGTGTGTTTTGTCGACGACCCCGAAACCTTCCCGGTCGCGCACGTCGGTGCGAAGATCGAACACGACCTCCGTTTCCCGCGGCGCACCAACGTCGAGTTCGTCGCGCGACTGAAGGATGAAAAGGGCATGCCCGTTCTGCGCCAACGCACCTGGGAACGCGGCTCGGGCGAAACCCAGGCCTGCGGTACTGGTGCCTGTGCCACGGTGGTCGCCGCAATCCTCGCCGAAAAAATTCCTGGCCGCGAAGCCATCGTGCGCCTGAACGGCGGCGATCTGCGCATCACCTGGGTGGACGACACCGAACAGGTCGTGATGAGCGGCCCGGCGGTGACGGTGTTTGAAGGCACGTGGCCGCTGGGTCGCTGAGCCATGGCCCGGGTCAGCGGTCGCGTCACCATCGCCCAGATCGCGCGCGCCGCACGCGCCGCGCAGTCGACGGTGTCGTGCGTCCTCAACGGCAAGTTCAAGGAATCCGGTGCCAGCGCTGAGCGCATCGCGCAGATCCAAGCGATCGCACGCCGCCTGAATTACCGTCCGAGTGCCGCCGCGCGTGCGATGCGCACCGGGCGCTGCGATGCGATCGGCCTGGTGTTGTCGACCCGGCCTGGGCGCATCTCGCCGTTCCTCGACCTGTGGCTCGGGCTGATGGATGATCTGCACGCACGTGGCTTGTCGCTGACGGTTGCGCGCCTACCCGATGATGAACTGACCGATGACGCCGCGTTGCCGCGTCTGATGCGCGAATGGGCGGTCGACGGCCTGCTGATCGACTACGTTGCTGATGCGCCGCCGCATTTCATCGACCTGCTGCGCGACCAACACATCCCGACGGTGTGGCTCAACCATCGTCAGGATTTCGACGCCGCCTTCCCTGACGATCACCACGGCGCACGGCTGGCGACCGAACACCTCATCGCCCTCGGCCACCGCCGCATCGCTTGGCACAGCGACAACGCCGGCCCGCACTACAGCCACGGCGAACGCCTCGCCGGCTACACCGTTGCGATGACCGCCGCCGGGCTGACGCCACGCGCACACCTCGGCGATCATTGGGCGAGCCCGGCCGAACGTCTGCCGGTAGCGCGACGACTGCTCAAGAGTGACGACCGTCCAACCGCAGTGCTGTGCTACGGTGCGCAGGACGCGCTGCCGCTGTACGTCGCCGCACTCGAACGCGGCTGGCGCGTGCCGCGCGACCTCTCGCTCATCACCTTCCACCGCGAACCCTTCGGCACCCACGGCATCGACCTGACCACCGCGATCATTCCCGCCGCGGCGATGGGACGGGCGGCGGTCGACCTGTTGCTGGCCAAGCTCGCCGAAGCCGGTCAGGCGCAGACCGCCATGGCGTTGCCGTACACCCTGCATGCCGGCGCGACCTGTGCGCCGCCGCTCGCGACCGTGGTCCGCAGCTGAGCCAGGCGGTCACAGCCCCCCTGTAGCTCCGTTTCAGAGGTCGGCCGAATCGATTCGGTACCTCATCAGACGCTCTTTTTCCGGTGAATCACAGGACGCCATCCATGTTCTTCCGCGCGCTCAAATCATGTGCCCTCCCCGTGCTTACCGCCGCCCTCGCGGTGACCCCCGGCAGCGCAGTCGAAGTCGGCTTCAACTACGCCGAAGCCTTACAAAAGACGCTCTACTTTTTGGAGGCGCAGCAGTCCGGGCATCTCTCGCCCAACAACCGCGTGGCGTGGCGTGGGGACGCGTGCCTGAGCGACGGGAAGGATATCGGCAAGGACCTCAGTGGTGGTTGGTACGACGCTGGCGATCACTGGACCGCCAACCTGACCATGTCGTTCACCGCCATGACCCTCGCCTGGTCGGCGATCGAGGAACCCGACGGTTGGCTGAAGACCGGACAGATGGATGAGCTGCTTGAAAGCCTCGTGCATGTGAACCGCTACTTCGTCGCCTGCGTGCTCAATCCTGAGTGCGCAGATCCTGCCAAGGACCTCGACGTGGTGATCGGCTGCGGTGGCCGCGAGGGCGTGCCCGACCCGGCGGTGCATGCGCTGTGGGGCGCGGCAGAGGTCGCGCACCTGATGACCAACCGGCCGACCTTTCGCGTGAACAAAAAGGCCCCGGCGGGCGACATCCCGGCGGCGATGGCGGCGGCGATGGCGGCGTCTTCCATGGTCATCCGCGACCATGGCGCCCTGCTGAAAGGCAAAACGGGCTACGGCGATTTCGCGCCCGCGCAGTTCGCTGATCTGCTGCTCGATCGGGCGGAGAAACTGGTGCTGTTCGCCCACGCCAATGCCGGCCCGGTGCTGAGCGACAAGCTGCCCAAGGCCGAGCAGGACCTTATCCGCAAACGGCGCGGCCAAGCGCTGCGCGCCGACGGCCAAATCGTCGAGACCGGCTACCGCGCCGATCCCTTCGACAAGATCATGACCGCGGCCAGTTTCCTGCAGCGCGCGCACGTGGCGAAAAATCCGCAGATCGGCACACGTTGGCTCGACCTCGCGGTGAGCGTCTATGCCGGCGGCTATCAGTCCGAATGGGGCAACGACTGGTGGAAGGACTATAGTGCCGGCGGCTTCGGCAAGGTCGGCGCGTTCAACCTCATGCGCCTGCTGCCGCAGGACCCACGATTCCACGGTGAATTGCAACTCTACTGCGTGCGTTTCGCGCAGTACAAGCAGACCGCTGGTGGCCTGCGCCTGCGCGAGTGGGATGCGCACGAGTACGGCAGCCTGCGCCACGCCAACAACGCTGCGACCATCGCGCTGCATTACAGCCGCTTCGTCGAGCAGAGCCCTGACCTGCCTGGAAATCTGCACTGGCGCGGCGACCTGACCTTGGCGCAGATGAAAACGCTGTTCGCGAGCGAGGCTCGGCGTCAGGTCGACTACGCGCTAGGCGACAATCCTTACCGCCGCAGTTACTTGGTCGGCTTTGGCAACCAGCCGTTCAACGATGTGCACCACCGCGGTGCCTTCGGCGCATGGGCCGGCTTTGATCACGTGATTCCTGGCAAAGCCGACGATCGCCGCAGCAACCGTCACATCCTGTACGGTGCCCTGGTCGCCGGTCCCGACCACAACGACGTGTTCCTGTGCGGTAAGGAACGTCGCCTGTGGCTCCCCAAGCCGGATGGCAAGGACCACGGTTTCTGGTACCGCTTTCCCAACCGCGCGGAGCCGGTGTTCAAGGACACCTACCGCTGGGACGCCAAGGACCAGCCATTCCAAGACGTGATGGATTCACAGTTCAATGAAGTAGCGCTCGACTACAACGCCGGCTTCATGGCCAGCCTCGCCTTCCTGTGTGCGGATGGACGCAGCAGCGGACCGGCGCTGCCCGATGCGCAGTTCCCGCCGAAGGAGGTCCGCAATGATTCCACCGATCTGAAATCCACCGATCGCGAATTTTTTGTCAGCGCGCGCGAAACCAAGACCTCCGCACTGGGCATCGAGATCGAAGCCACCCTGCACAACCGCAGCCGCTGGCCGACGCGGGTGTGCGAACAGCTGGCGTTCCGCTACGTGTTCACGCTCGACGGAGGGGTCACGCCGGCGCAAGTGCAGGCCACCGTCAGCGGCCACCCCAAGGCCACCGTCGGACCGGTCATCGCGCTCAGCGGAGGTCAGGCCTACGTAGAAATCCGCCTGCACGGCGAACGGCTGTTTCCAGGCAACCAACAGGACGGCCGTCGCACCCTCACGCTGAAACTCACCGCGCCGACCTGGGATTCAGCCAACGACTGGTCGCACGCGGGGATGGATGCGACGCCGCGTCTGCTGCCACACCTGCCGGTCTACGACCAAGATCGCCGGGTGGGCGGCGACGAAATGCCCAGGTGATCGCCGGCCGGTGATTCAGCGGGCACGTGGGAGCAAACACCGACACGCGCTGGCCGTACTGCTTGGCGGAGGCACGCTTCGCCCATGACCACGACCACCCGCCTTATCGCTGTCGCCGCCTTGGTGGCCCTCTTCCTGTGCACTCTGCCGCTGACTGCCGGTGAGGCCGATGCCAAACCGGAGGCCGAAGCCGCCGAACCATTGCGTGCCGGCGACGTGTTCGCCGGCGCCAAAGGTTGGATCAACACCGCCGAACCGATCACCTTGGAAAAACTCAAAGGCCACGTGGTGCTGGTCGACTTCTGGACCTACTGCTGCATCAACTGCATCCACGTCATCCCCGATCTGAAGTTCCTCGAAGAAAAATATAAAGACCAGCCGTTCGTGGTCATCGGCGTGCACTCGGGTAAGTTCGACCAGGAGAAGAACACCGACAACATCCGCACCGCGGTGAAGCGCTACGGCATCGAACACCCGGTGGCGGTCGACAACGACTTCGCCATCTGGCAGCGCTTCGGCGCGCGCTCGTGGCCGACCTTGGTGCTGATCGACAGCGCTGGCCAACCGGTTGGCTCGATCTCTGGCGAAGGCCATCGCCAGATCCTCGATCAGGCGATCGCCAAGACCTTGGAGAAAGGCCGCGCAGACGGAACGCTGGCGGCGAAACCGCTGGTCTTCGCGCCGGAGAAACACGTCGCCGAAGGACCGCTGTCATTCCCCGGCAAGGTCCTGGCGGATGCGGTCGGCAAACGCCTGTTCATCGCCGACACCGCGCACAATCGCATCTTGGAAACTACGCCTGACGGCGCCGTGACGCGCATCATCGGCAGCGGCAAGGCTGGCTTCGAGGACGGCGCGCTCGACGCGGCGACCTTCAACGAACCGCAGGGCATGACGTTGTCGGAAGATCGTCAGACGCTCTACGTTTGCGATCGACTGAACCATGCACTGCGCGCGGTCGATCTGAAAGCTAACACCGTGCGCACGTTGTCAGGCACCGGTGATCAGGGTCGTGACCGCAAATACAGCGGCGTGGCCAAAGGCGCCGCGCTCAACAGCCCATGGGATGTCGAACGCGTCGGCAACGTGCTGATCATCGCCATGGCCGGTCATCACCAGATCTGGCGCTACGATCTGGCCACCGACACCATCCACCAACACGCCGGCACCGGTGCTGAAAGCTGCATCGATGGCCCGTTGCTGACGTCGACCTTTTCACAGCCGAGCGGATTGGCGGCGGACGGCGAGAAGGTCTACCTCGCCGATTCCGAGGACAGCACCATCCGCTCGGTCACGGTCGATGTGATGGGCACCGTGGAATCGCTCGCCGGCAGCGAGGATCTCTTCGGCTTCGGGCTCAAGGATGCCAACGGCAAGGACGCCTTGTTCCAACATCCACTGTGCGTCGAAATCATCACCGGCGCGAAGGGCAAACTCATCGCGGTGGCCGACACCTACAACCACGTCATCCGCACCGTCGATCCCCTCACCGGCGACACCGCCACGCTGAAGGTCACTGGCCTGGAGCCAGGCTTCTTCGAACCGAGCGGCCTGAGCTCCGACGGAAAATTGCTCTACGTCGCCGACACCAACCGCCACCGCATCGTCGTCATGAACCATGACGGCACCGACGCGCGGGTGCTGACCGTGACGTTGCCGGCGAAGTAGAAATACAAATACATTAGCCGCAGAGGCGCAGAGGTGAAAGGAGGGCCGCAGAGGAACTCCTTTGAGGGATCCGTTATCGATTACCGGGATCTCTGCTCGCCGATGGTTGATGCCTGCTGATGCCCCCCTTCGTCAGGGTCCGCTCTGCGTCCCTCCTCTCACCTCTGCGGCTCTGCGGCTACTCTTCCGGCTGTCCTGCCTTCCCCGCGGGCACCGGGATCCGGCAACGCCGCGGTTGTTTCGGGCAAGCCTTGCCGGATTGCACACCCGACCGATGGCACCCATCATCCGGCCATCACCCGTCTGGAGCGTGTCATGGCCAAGGCTTCTTCTTCGAGCAGCACGTCGAGCAGCAAACAGATCAGCGTCGGCCTCGTCGGCCTGGGCTTCGGCTCGGAGTTCATCCCGATCTATCAGAAGCATCCGCACGCCAAGGTCGGCGGCATCTGCCAGCGCGATCCCAAGGTGCTCAAGCTCTGCGGTGATCGTTTCGGCATCCCCGAGAAGATGCGCTTCACCAGCTATGAAGACATGCTGAAGAAAGCCGACATCGATGCGGTGCACATCAACACGCCGATTCCGCTGCACGCTGAGCAGAGCATTCAGGCGCTGGAAGCCGGCAAACACGTCGCCTGCACCGTGCCGATGGCGACCAGCATCGAAGGCTGCAAGGCGATCGTGCACGCCGCGCGCAAGGCCAAGAAACGCTACATGATGATGGAGACCACCTACTACACGCGCGAATTCTTTTACGTGAAGGAACTGCTCGACAGCGGCAAACTCGGGCGCATCCAATTCCTGCGTGCGGCGCACCAGCAGGAGATGGCCGGCTGGCCCGGTTACTGGGAAGGTCTGCCGCCCATGCACTACGCCACGCATTGCGTCGGCCCGATGCTCGGCCTCGCCGGAAAATTGGCCAAGCGCGTGCAGTGCATCGGCTCCGGTCGCATCGCTGACAAACTGGCGCTCAAATACGGCTCGCCCTTCGCCGTCGAGTCGGCGCACATCCAACTTGCCGACAGCGATATCGGCTGCGAGATGACCCGCTCGCTGTTCGAGACCGCGCGTCAGTACGTCGAGAGCTTCGACGTCTACGGCAGCACGCGCTCGTTTGAATGGGCACAGCTCGAACACAGCACCAAGCCCGTGCTGTTCACCGGTGAGTCACCGGAGCACGTCGAGATCCCCGACTTTGCGCACTTGTTGCCCAAGAGCATCCGCGAGTTCACCGGCAAGAGCGTCTACGACGGCCCTGAAAGCCACCTGTCGTTCAAACAAGGCTCCGGCCATGGCGGCAGCCACCCGCACCTGACCCACGAGTTCGTCATGGCGCTGATCGAAAAACGCGACCCCGGCATCGACGAAGTGATGTCGGCCAACTGGACCGCGACCGGCATCCTGGCCCACGAATCAGCGATGCGCGGCGGCGAGTGGATTGATCTGCCGGACTTCGCAGCGATCTGAGCGGCGAAAGGCCAGTCGCCCCTGGGACCGCGGGCCACTGGCCCGCCCGGGGCAATCCTTGAGACGTTTTCCTACAACGGACGTCCCTGCTGATCCAACACTGCGGGCCAGTGGCCCGCGGTCCCAGGGGCTGAAGACACGCTTGCCGCGATGCGTGGGTTCCCGGCTGGATCAACGTGCCTGAGCCATCACCATCACGCCCATGCGCAGCGTCATCACCGTCCACCCAGGGTTCGAAGCGTCGTGGCCGTGGACGGCCGACCACCTGCACACGTTATGGCAAGCCCAGGGTCCGGTGGAGTTCCTGCGCACGGTTCCTGGTGACAACCGCACCCTCAGCAAACTGGTACCTGATTCGGCAACCGTGACGCGTCTCGTTGCGCTGGGCACACCGACCACGCCAGAATGCGTGAAGGCGTTCAGCGGCCTGACCGAGGTCGCCCTCAGCGAAGCCCACGGCCAACCGGATATCGCCAAGAAGTTCGCCGACCGCGGCGTCACCGTCATCGGTCACACCAGCGAAGGCTACTGGGGCCAGTCGGTCGCTGAGTATGCGCTCGCGCTCGCGCTCTGTGGGCTGCGCCGTATCCCGCAGAACCACCACGCCATCATCAGCGATCTCAAGCCGTGGGACTACTCGCCCGCGACGCCGCCGGTGCCAGGCGGACGCGGCCATCAATTCGGTGACGATGCCCGTTTCGTCAGCGGCACCATCGCCGGCAAACGCCTGCGCATTGTCGGCGCCGGAAACGTCGCCAGCCGCTTCGCCTCCTTCGCCCATGCGCTGGGTGCCGATGTCGCCGCCTGGGATCCGTTCGCCAGCGAGCCCTGTTTCCACCGCGCTGGTGCGCGCCAGGAGCATCACCTCGAGCGCTTGGTTTCCGACGCCGACATTTTCGCGCCGATCATCCCGCTGACGAGCCAGACCGAAGGGATCATCACTGCCAAGTTGGTCGATGCGCTGCCGAAGGGCTGCCTAGTGGTGCTGGTGACGCGCGCCAACGTCTGCGACATGAAGGCCATCCGCCGCCGCGTGCTGGCGGATGAACTGGCGCTCGCCGCCGACGTCTTTGATTTGGAGCCGTTGCCGCTGAAGGATGCGCTGCTCGGGCGTCACAACGTCGTGCACACGCCGCATAGCGCCGGGCGGACGAAGCAGGCGAATGAGGAGTTCGCGGCGCGGTTGGTGGAACGGTTCAAGCCGCTCGCCAGTTGAATGCGGAAGGATTTCTCCTGTGCCTGGCGGAACACCGCAGAACATCGGCACGTTCACATCCTGTCGTCCAGCGGAGCTCCCAATGCGCACCTTCACCCTCCCGATCTCCGGCATGACTTGCGGCGGCTGCGTCGCCTCCGCGACCAAGGCGCTCCAGGCGGTCCCTGGCGTGCAACGCGTGCAGGTGTCGTTGGAGGAGCGCGCCGCGCTCATCACCGCCGATGATCGCGCCAGCGAAGCCGCGCTCGACGCCGCTTTGATCAAGGTCGGGTTCAAACCCGGCCCGCGCACGGCGCAGGCATGATCAGGACCGGGCACCATCCCCTGGGAGTGCCGAGCACCAGCTCGGCATGCCTTGAGAATGCCGAGCTGGTGCTCGGCGCTCCCGGGGAAAACCATGGCTGACACCGATGTCCGCCTAACGCTGGTCGAAGGCCTGCACTGTGCGTCGTGCGTGGTGCGGGCGGAGAACGTGCTGCGTGAAACCGCCGGCGTGCGCGAGGCGAGCGTCAATCTGGCGACGCGTGAAGCCGCGATCAGCTACGACGCTGACGCCACCACCATCGCCGCGATCAAGACGCGACTGAACGACGCCGGCTTCACGCCCGAAGAAGAATCCGAACACACGCACCACGATCACCGGGCGTTCGCCGGGCCGGAGCGTGGACGCGCGTTGGTGGCGTTGACGCTCGCCGTGCCGGTGGTGGTGCTCGGGATGCTGCACCTGCACCACGGCTGGTCGTTGTGGGCGCAACTGATCCTGACCCTCGCCATCGTCGTCGGACCAGGGCGGCAGGTGTTTCTCACCGCCGCGCGTGGATTGCCGCGCGGCGAACTCGGCATGGACACGCTCATCGCGCTGGGCGCCGGTGCGGCATTCGTGCTCAGCCTCAGCGCGATGGCGTGGCCCGCGTGGTGGCCGGGCATGCCGCCGATCCATTTCGAGACCGCCGCGGCCATTATCGCGCTGGTCCTGACCGGTCGCTGGCTGGAAGGCGGCGCGCGTGCCGGTGCGGCGGCAGCGGTGCAGGCGCTGCTCGACCGCCGACCACCAACCGCGGTGAAGATCGGTGAACACGGTGATGAAAACGTGCTGGCTGTTTCGCTGCGCGTCGGTGATCGCATCCGCGTGCGTGTGGGCGAGGTCGTGCCGGTCGATGGCACGGTCGATGACGGTAGTGGCCAGGTGGATGAAGCGATGATCACCGGCGAAGCCATGCCGGTCTCGCGGCATGGCGGCGATCCCGTCATCGGCGGCACGGTGCTGGTGGGTGGCAGCCTGATCCTGCGCGCCACGCGTGTCGGTAGCGATACCACGCTCGCACGCCTAGCCGAGCAGGTGCGCACCGCTCAGGGTGCCAAGCCACCGATCGCACGCTTGGCCGATCGCATCTCCGCCGTGTTCGTTCCCGTGGTGGTGGCGATCGCGCTGATCACCTACGCCGCGTGGTGGTGGTTCGCACCAGAACTGACCGCGCATGCGATTCTTGCCGCTGCCAGCGTGTTGGTGATCGCCTGTCCGTGTGCACTGGGACTCGCGACGCCAACCGCGGTGATGGTGGCGGTCGGGCGGGCGGCGAAGAGCGGCCTGCTCATCCGTGACGGCGCGGCGTTGGAAAACGCTGCGCTCATCACGCGCCTGGCGTTCGACAAGACCGGCACGCTCACCAGCGGACGACCGGTGGTCGAGCGGGTGTTGGCGGAACCGGGATTCACTGAAGCCGAGGTATTGTCCCTCGCCGCCGCAGTCGAGCAGGGCAGCGAGCATCCCTTGGCCCACGCCGTGCGCGCGGCGGCCTTCTCCCCTGGGGGCGTGGGCGGCCCGCCCGCGCTGGGCACGAGCGGGGCAAACGCCACCAACGAAGCTCCACCACGCTCGGATGGCACGCAGGTTTCCTCACCAATCATCCCTGCGCTCGACGATGCGCGGGCGGGCCGCCCACGCCCCCAGGGAAACGCGCCGCGCGTCGGCGATTTCCGCGCCATCCCCGGCATGGGCGTCGAAGCCACCGTCGACGGGCGACGTGTTGCCGTGGGCAATGCGCGTCATCTGCGCTCAATCGGTGCCGACGCGCCGCTGCTCAACCTCGATCTCGACGGTGCCACCGGATTGTTCATCGCAGTCGATGGCCGGGTCGCCGGACTCATCGCGGTCGCTGATGCGCTCAAGCCCGATGCCGCAAACGCGGTCACCGCGCTGCGTGATCTCGGCATCAAGGTCGCGCTGGTCACCGGCGATCAACTGGCACCAGCCAACAAGGTCGCCCGTGCGGTCGGCATCAGCGATGTGCACGCCGCGCAATTGCCCGCCGACAAGCTCACTCGTCTGCAAGCCTGGCAGGCCACCGGTGCGCGCGTGGCGATGGTCGGCGACGGCATCAACGACGCGCCCGCGCTCGCCGCTGCCGACGTCGGCGTGGCGATGGCCGGTGCCGATACCGCCAACGCCATCGCCGCCGGGGCTGGCGACGTGGTGGTGCTCAGTGGCAAGCCAAGCGCCATTCCCACATTCATCGCCCTCAGTCGGGCAACCCGTCGCACCATTCGCCAGAACCTCGTCGGTGCCTTCGCCTACAACGTCCTCGCCATCCCCCTCGCCGCGGGAGCGCTCTATCCGTGGACCGGTTGGCTGCTCGATCCGATGATCGCTGCGGCCGCGATGGCGCTGTCTTCGCTCACCGTCGTTGGTAACAGCCTACGGCTGCGAAACGCCGCATGACACCAACACCCGATGATCTCATCGCCTACCGCGCCGGTCGCCTACCGCTCGAACGTTTCGAGGCGGTCGACGCGTGGCTCGCTGCGCAGACGCCGGAAGAGCAGGCACGTCTGCTGTCCGACGAATCCGCCACGCAGGAGATGGCGGCGATCGATCTGCCATCGTCAGCCCCAGCACCGGCATTCGTAGCGGATGCCGGCGGTACCGCGCGCTACCGCATCGCTGGTCGTTTGGGCTCGGGCGGCATGGGCGTGGTGGAGTTGGCGCACGACCACGTGCTTGGGCGCGAGGTCGCGCTCAAACGCTGCCGTGCGCGGCGCGTCGATGAAAGCGTGGGCAGTCATGCCACACGCCTACGCGCTTTCCGCCGCGAAGCCGCGATCACCGCTCAGCTTGAACATCCGGGCATCGTGCCGGTGCATGATGTCGGCGTGTCGATCCTGGGTGAACCCGCCTTCATTATGAAACGCCTCGACGGCGACTCGCTGGAGACGCTGCTCGATCGTTGGCAAGAGCGCAGTCAACGACTCGATCTCGCGCGCATTGCCGAAGTGATGCTGCGCATTGCCGAAGCCATCGCCTACGCGCATCGCCGTGGCGTGGTGCACCGCGACCTGAAACCCGGCAACATCATCGTCGGTGCACTCGGTGCCGTGCACGTCATCGACTGGGGTCTGGCCGGTATGGTGAGCGACGGCACGACGCCGACGAAACCAGTCGGATCACTGCTCATCACCAGCAGTGACACGAGCACCACCCAGGGCACCTTCCGGCTGGGCACACCTGCATGGATGGCGCCCGAACAATCCGGCGCGGTGCCACCGGATCCACGCATGGACGTGTTCGCGCTCGGCGGACTGCTGATGGCATTGCTGACGCTGCGTGGGCCGCGTGCACCAGGTGCCGCGGGAAAAAACCTCGACCTCACGCCACTCGACCGGCGAGGCTTGCCGCGTGGCTTAGTCGCCGTCGCACGACGCTGCCTAGCGATCACACCGGCGGAACGTTATCCCGACGGCGACGCCGTGGCGGGCGAGCTGCGCAGTTGGCTCGGTGCCGGTTTGACCCAAGCAGAGCACGCCGGGCCGATCGTACGCATGCTCATGCGCCTACGCCGTTCGCCGCGTCTGATCGCCACCGGTCTCGGCACCGCGGTCGCCGTGGTGTTGGTGGTGATGGTCCTGCAGTGGCAGCAAGCCCAGGAACGCGCCGAAGCGGTCCAGGAAATCGCTGAGTTGGACCACAGCATCGACCTGGGCAGCAAACGTTCGGTGGGCGAGGCGCTCGTGCGGGTCACGACGCTACTCCGCAGCCATCCGGATCTGCCGGCGGGACGTTCCCTGCACGACCGTCTCCAAGCGGTCGAGGAATCCTTTGCCGCGCAACAACTGCTCGAACGCCACCAGGCGCTGCTGCGCTTGCTGCACCGGCGTTACCGCATGGGCGGGCCCTGGCCCGGCGAGATCGAAGACCTGTCGCAAGCGCTGACGGCCATCGGATATGATCTAACCAGTGACCACCGACGCATGGCTGAACGTTTGCGCGCCGACCGCTTGTGCACCGATGTGCTGCAGACCATCGCCCAGTTGCAGCGGGCCTTGGTGATCTGCGATGTCCGCGATCCGCTGCGCACCACCTTGCCAGCACTCATCCGCGAGGCCGCACCTACTCCGGCGTGGGTGGCGCTCGGCGATCTGCTGGAGCACGCCACGCTCCAGGGCCATGACCTGCGGTTCGGCTCCGGTCCGGCGACCGATGCGGTCCTGACGCAGGCGGACACCACCGACTTCGTGTTGTCGTGTTTCGCCGCCGAACCGCGCTTGGTGCGCGCCGCCTGGGAACGTTGGCATGAGGACACCGCGGCGTTCTGGCCGCGCATCATGGCCGGCCGCGACTGCGTCGACCGCGGTGAATGGCGTTTGGCCGAACGCCATGCGCTGGTCGCACTCGGAGCCGAACCCGACAGCCTATGGCCGCACCTGATCTTGGCCTACGTCGCACTCGCCGATGGTGATTGGGAAAACCTCATGCGCGAAGCCGACGCCGCACGGGTGGAGAATCCCGAACACCTGGAAGTGATGGTGCTCGCCGCCGTCGGCATGGCGCGCAGCGGACGGCTGGCGCAGGCGCAGGCGCTGATCGATGACTGCGGGCGCGCGGACCTGCTGCAATACCACCTGGCCAACGACGGCCACCCGATGCACCGTGGCGTCAAGGCCCTGGTCGAAGCCGGCGTCGCGGTCGCCAACGTGCCGCCGCGCTCCGGACCGTTGGTGCCGCGCAACGCGGCGTTGTGACTCCGCAACAAGACAGAGATTCTTCCCCACCAGGCGCGATGAGCACCGCCTGGACGAAATCACTTAAAGCTACGGCACCGCAGGCCGCACCTTCTGCTGAAGTCGTTCGGCTCGCTTAAGTAGCTCATCCTGATTTTCGATATGATGAGATGGGACGAAGGTTTTGAGTCCAAACAAAAGCTGATACATCCGTTCCATGGGAACCCAGAAAGGCGCGTAGGTCCTAGCCCTGCCTCCTCGGGCGAGTGCTGCATCCCATACCTTCCGATCACCATCCGCGTGAAAGGAGGAATAGACATTCGCTGATTCCTGATCCAAATAATAGACTGAGCTCCCCCATCCGACTTTTCCGCCGTAGTAGTAGCCGATATGGAAGTCATCCTTTCGCACGGTCACCAGCATGAACCAAACCAATGCATAGATGGCGATGAGGACGAAGATGACCACGCAGCCCGTAATCACTTGTGCCCGCAGGCGCATCAGGCTCTCAGCGCCCCAAGCAACACCTCACACGCCGCCGACCCATCCTCAGTCAAATTAATCTCCCCCGCCTGCCGCAAGCGATCCGCGATCGCCTTCTGCAAATACGTGCGCCCACGCGCGAGTCGCCGATGACAGGTCGCCAGCGGCATGTCGAGGTCGGCGCAGATGTCGCGCAGGTTGCGGCCATCCATGAGGTTCTCGCGCAGGATGCGCGGGATCTCCGCTTCGAGCGTACCGTCGTCAGCCCAGGCGGCGAGGTCGCGCCACGCCGCGGCGAGCACTGACTCGGCCCACGCGCGGTCCATGGCGAGCACTGCTTCGTTGGTCGGCTGACGCGCGATGGCGAGGGCTTCGGCGACGGTGGTCTCACCGTCTTCACCCATGGCGGCGTTCATCTCGCGACCATGGGTGTGGCGACGCAGGGCGTTGCGCGCGGCGTTGTACGCCAGCGTCATGATGAAGTAGCGGAAGCGACTGGCTTGGCCGGCTTCGATCTCACCGGGCTTGGCGCGGGCGAGGAGCTCCGGGTGCTCCATCAAATAGACCAGGACCTCCTGTACCACATCGTCGAGGCGGGCACCGCCCTTCTCGGCGGAGAACTTGTGACGCAGGTAACGCCCGACCGGGTCGGCGTACAACTCCATCACCACCGCAACTTGATCCGGCTGTTCCGCCAGACGACCGATGAGCGACCAGCGAGTTTCCGGGAAGTCCATGCCCAGGGTTGTATGCCCAGGGACGGCGGGGGAAACTGGGTGCCGGATCGCCGGGATTCAGCCGTTGGCGTGGAGATTCGGGCCGATCACGCCCGTGTCGTCGGCGCCGGCATATTCCACGGTGGTCGATTTGTTGGTCTGGACCACGACTCCGGTCTGCACGGTATCCCCGGCAGAGACGCCGGCGGTTCCATCGTCATCGAAGGTGATCGTGTAGGTGCCGCTGGCCACGATGAGCACGGTGCTGCCGCCCAAGGTGACGGTGGTCGACAGCGGCGTCCCGCTGCCAAGGGCGTAGAATACCGTGATGGTTGCGCCGGTCGTGCGATCATCATCGATGATCAGCGTGCTGCCTTCTTCCAACTCCGACTGTTTGCAGCCACCCAGCACGAACGCTCCGGCGATCACTAGCAGGGACAACAAAGCAGGACGCAGACGTGTACGCATGGTGGGCTCCCAGGACTGCCGCCCGACGGCGGTGGGCCCAAGGTGTCGCGCGCACTCGGACGTTCCATCACCTCTTAGCGTCCCAGATCAGCGGCGGTCCACGGTGTCGCACGCTCTGCGGTGGCGGCGCGTTCGGCGGTGGTGGCGCGTTCGGCGGCGACCTGCTCCGGCGTCACCGGCATGGCGCTGTTCCCGGAACAATCCACGGACGTAGCTGAGGACCTCGGCTACGTACTGATTGCTGAGCCCTGAGGTCTTCTGGGGGTGTTAGCTAGCTTCATCCTGTGAATCTAGTTTTCGTGCTGGTCACATCGGTGCTGCTCACCGTTGAATAGAATGAGGGCCCTGGAGCCCCAGGTTTTCTCCACCGGTGACCGCGATTGGACTGCGACCGCCAACTCGACCAATCAGGACGCATAGACTTCGGAGTCGCAACGACAGGAGGCGAGGACCATGCCCATGCACTGCCGAACGATACTGCGTTGTTGTCTGCTGGTGACGCTGGCGCTTGCACCAGCATTCGCCGGGGAATCAGCGCCCTGGCCGCAAGTCGTACCTGGGTTCATTGCGCCGACGGCGGGCGAACACCCGCGGCTGTTCTTCCGCCGCGGCGACCTGCCGGCCTTGCGCCAACGCGCGGAAACCGCAGCGGGCAAGGCCATCCTGGGACGTTTGCGTATCCTGCTTGGCAATGACGGCACCGCGCTGCCGAGCGCCTACCAGGCGTCGACCGAGGCCTATCAGGATGCGACCAAGGATCTGCCGATCGGCGCCTTCACCCTGTGGCATCCGGCGGGCTATGGCCTGCTGTGGCAACTGACGCAGGAGCAGCGTTATGCCGATCTCGCTCGCCAGGCGGTGGAAAAGATCTTTGCCGGTCAACGCGATCGTGATGACCGCTATTCGTGGAAAAGCCCAGGGGGCTACCTGCGCGCAGGCCCATCCGTCGGCGCCATCGCGATGGCCTATGACCTGTGCTACGACGGTTGGGATGCGGCGTTCCGGCAACAGGTCGCGCAGGCACTGCTGCACTACGACGGCGGCCCGACCAAGCGTGATGGTGGCGGTCAGCAGACGCTCGACGTGATGGCGACCAAAGTGCACATGCCGCCGTTTTCCAACCACTACGCCGGCCAAGTCGGCGGCGTGGCCTTGGCACTGCTCGCCATCCGTGGTGACGCGGGCGTCGATGGCGCCGAGGACGCCGCGCTGATCGAGCGCTACCTCACCAGCAGCGAAAAGAACACCACCATCGCTATCACCGGCGGCTTCGGCAATCGCGGCCAATACGCGGAAGGCGACGGCCCTGGGACGATCACCACCGACACCGCCTATGTTCCCGCGCTGCAGGCGTGGCGCATCGCCGGCGGCAAGGATTTCGTCAGCGGACGCGAGGACGTGCAGTGGCTGTTGCTCAAGTGGTCGATGCTGACCATCGGCAACCCTGGAGCCGCGGCCTATCCCGAGAAGGCCAAGGCCCTGGCTGAGGCCAAGTTGACCAACCCCGCCAACGGCTGGCCGAGTTTCCCCGATCGCGGCCCGTACCCGCACAACGTCTACAGCCGCGCCGGCTCATCCGGCTCGGGTCTGTTCGCGCAGGGTTTCGGCATCGCGCCGGCGGAGCTGAAGCCGGTGCTGCTGTGGACCTATCAGCACGGCCTGTGCCCGGTCGAGCCGGACTACGACGCCGTCAGCTATCCGCACCGTGCGGTGCTGGCCTTCATCAACTGGCCGTTCGATGTCGTGGAGCGAAATCCAGGCGAGGTGCTGCCGCGCATGGTGGTCGATGAACGCTGGGGCTTGTTCCTGTTCCGCAATCGCTGGCAGGATCCGGAGGACATCGTGATCTCAGCACTGCCGCTCGGCCACAAGGGTTACCATAAGGTGCCCGGCGGCGACGTGATCGTGTGGGGACTCGGCGAGCGCGTGACGCTGCCGGCCGGGACCTTCGCCGGCAAATACACCACCTTCACCACCGGAACGCACGGCGGCGTAGCCAACACCGCCAACGGATCACTGGGCGTGGATTTCAGCAAAGCGAGCGGCGCCGACGCGCTGATCGTCATCGCGGGCACCGGCGTCCGCCGCTTGAAATCCGGCAGCAAAGGCGCGCTGAACACCGCACTGGTGAAGCTCGGCGATAACGACCTCGCCGTCATCACCCTCACCAAGGGACAGCACCCGACGGCGCAGGTGGTGGAGGATCACCTGGAGCTCGGCGAGCAACGCATCGCGCTCAGCAACGGCGTGCTCAGCTTCACGAAATGACTCCGCGATCCGCTACGGCACCACGTTGATCGTCGCGTTGATGTGCGCGGTGATCGCCGTGCCGTCCGCCGTGGCGATGCGCGGTTTGATCACCAGGCAATTCACCGGCTGGATGCCGGGGATCGTCAGCGACACCGTCTTGCCATCGGCCTTGAGCGTGGCCTTGGCGACGATGACGGTGTCGCGTGCATGTTTGGCCGGATCAGCGACGGAGACTTCCGGCGATCCGTACTTGGCGCTCCACAGGACATTGAACTGCTGGAGCGCCCAGTTGTCGACGTTCTCTGCCTCGGTCTTGTCGAGCGGTTGGCTGAACGTCAGGTCGATGCCGTCCTTGGTCACGGCGTAGCCCATCGCCATCGCCACCGGTTTTCCGACGTAGCGCACACGCTGGAACGCGCCGTCACGTGCGCCGTTGGTCTGCCAACCGCGCAGACCGCAGACGTAGAGTTGGCCGTCAGCGGGATTGAAGCGGGCACGCATGATGCCGGTGGCGAAGGTCAGCGGGAACTTGGTCAGCGCGCCCTGCATCACGTCGCCGATTTCCTGCGTCATGACGCTGAAGAGCGACGACTTGCCGTACGACAGGTGCAGCATGCTCCCGGCGAACGGGCCCCAGCGGTCATCGGGTGCCCATACCTGGCAGCCGCTGCTGTTGTCGACATCCATCGGCATCCAGATGATCGGCGGATCACGTTTCGTTGGCTTCACATCACCCGGAACGCCGTCGGGAATACCGACGAAACCACCCGCACGGATGCGATTGAGTGGACACACCGGCACCCACGAGCCCTGGTTGTCGCCGGTGGTCATCTCCCCATTGGGGCCGATGCCGATGCCGTTGGGCGCACGCAGACCACGTGCCACCACGTCGAGTTTCTTGCCGTCCGGGGACAGGCGGAAGAAGCCGCCATTGTGGAGCGACCACAGATCGAAGTTCGGACCACCGCGCCCAGGCGTTGCGCCTTTGGCGAAGTAAAAGTTGCCGGCTTTATCGCGAGTCAGATCGAGCGCGAACTCATGGAACTGGCGCGTCAGGTGGATGTCGGTGTTGAAGGCCTCGTAGAAATCCGCCTCGCCGTCGTTGTTCAGATCATGCAGGCGCATGATGGCGTTGCGGCACGTCAGCACGATGCCGTCGTCGGTGATGACCAGACCGAGCGGTTCCTGCAAACCGGTGGCGTAACGTTTCCAAGTCAGCGTCGTGCCGTCGAGGCCGCTGACGATCCACACGTCGCCGCTCCAGGTACACAACGCGGCGCGTTTGCCGCCGGGGAAAAAGTCGAGACCGCCGAAACGCATCCAGGATTTCCATGGGTTGTCGTCGGGGGCGGTGACGGTGTCGACGACGTAAGGGCCGTCGCCGGTGCCGGGGGTGAGTTGGGTGGTGATGGTTTCAGGCCAACGCGCAGGACCACCGTTGATCAACTTCTCTGACATCAATCCAGCAAATGCATCCGCTGACTGCGGAATCTCCTCTTTCTGGCTGATCACCACAAAGAAGGTTCGTGCTTCCTTTCGCGGGGGGATGATGCCGATTTCCCGCCCTGTTATCTCAGCGATTGTCACGTCGACCGCTCCCGCACCACCTGCCGTGCAATACGGTCCACTCGCAGCGAGGTCCACCCGCTGTTCGATCGAGCTGGGAGCCACGGTGATCGTCCGCATCAGGCTGCCAGCGGCAGATAATCTCGGGCGCTCAAGAACGGCGCAGCCATTGATGGCGTACGAAACCACCACCTGCTGACCGTGCAGGTAATGGCCCTTGTACTGCACCCACTCCTTCGGCATCGGCTGCCCCTCGCGCGTCAACTCGCTGCCACCCTGCGGCATGTTATACTTCGCCACGTACTGCGGCCGTGGATCAACGAAGCTGCCGTCTTTGTTTGCCCAGCCAGGTCCAATCGGATTGCTCCACAACAGCGTGCCCACCGGCTTCGGCTGTGCGTGGTGTTCGCTTTTGAAGATCACGCCGTTGCCGTCGATGAAGCCGCCGGTCCACATCGCTGCGACGCGCATGGTCTCCAGGTCGTAGGCGACGTAGGTCTGCTTCTCTTTATCCAGGCGCACGATCAGCGCGCGCAGGACGTACTCGTTGCCGATCTGGAGCGAACAGCCCATGGTCGGGCCGTAGTCCATCTGCGCCCAGCGTGGGGCTTCGCCGGCTTTGAGCGTAGTGGCGAGGAGGACGAGCAGGAGGAGATGACGCATGGGCGATTCCATTATTGCAGCGGGAGGTGCCGTCCCCTGGGAGCGCCGGCTGCCAGCCGGCAGGGTGGGACCTCGGTGATGAGCGTGAGAAGACAGGCAAAAGAGCTGACAACTGGATTGCCCCTGGCCGGCTGGCAGCCGGCGCTCCCAGGGGACAGCCGTCGCACGTACTACGGGGGACGGCTTGCTAACGTTTAGCTAAACTTTAGAAAGGCAACCATGGCCCGCCGCAAACTATCCATGAAGAGCCCCCCCTCACTTGCCTCCGTCGCCAAGGCCGCCGGGGTCAGCACCGCTGCGGTCTCGCTGGTTCTCAGCGGGCGGCACAAGGACTACGGTCTGTCGCAGGACACTGCCGAACGCATCAAGGCGGTGGCCGACAAACAGGGCTACCAACGCCCGACACGCCGCCGTGGTCCACCGCGGCTGCACGTGCTGCACTTCGAAGACCTCGTACGCATGGATGATCGTGGCCTGGGCGGCAGCGTGCTGCATCCGTTGATGGAGGCACTCGCGGTGCAGGGCTGGACGGCGTCGATCGACACGCGCCTGCCGGATGAAGCGACCGCCGAACTGCTGAGCGCGAGTGCGGTGGTGATCCCGGTGAACCACGGTTTTGACGCGCTGGCGAAGAAGCTCGCGCAGGCCGCCGCCAAGGCCGGGGTGCAGCCGGTGATGCTCGGACGCATGATCGACGGCCTTACCGCCATCCAGATTGACGGCGACCAGCACGGCGGTGGACGTTTGGCGGCGGAATTTTTGCTCGGCCAGGGCCATCGCCACGTCGCGCTGGTGGCCGGCATCGCCGGCGATCCACATAGCGAAGCACGTATCGCCGGTTTCCTCAGCACCGCCCAGCGCAGCGCGAAGATCGAACGCTGGGGCGAAGGCAAATTCACCGTCGCCGATGCCCATCGCTTGGTGGCGGCGCAACTCGCCAAGGGCTCACGGCCGACGGCGATCTTCTGCGTCAGCGACCGCATGGCGCTCGGAGCGTTGCTGGCGCTGCGTGAAGCCGGACTCGCGGTGCCGCGTGATGTATCGCTGGTGGGATTCGACGATCAGGCGGAGTTCGCCAACGTCAGCCCAGGGCTGTCGACCATCCGCCTGGTGGCGGACGGCATCGGCGAACGCCTCGCCACGTTGCTGGAACCAGCGACCACGCCATCAAGTGAACGTCTGTTGCTGACCGCGCGCCTGATGGTGCGTGGTTCCACCTCCGTCCCGAGGACCTCGCCATGAGCGCCTGCACCACCCTCCGCCACCTCGCCGTCGAACCTGCGAAGCATCTGGTGCGGCCAAAGGCGCGACTCCAGCCGATCCAGGCGAGTGCGGGCACGCCGTCGGTGGATCTGGCGCGCGTGGCAGCGGACATCGCCGACGTTGCCACCCTCGCGCCGACCATCGTGGTGGAGAATCCGCAACACTGGGAGCGCGTGGTGCGTTCACTGCCCGCGGACATCGATGGCATCCTGCCGCTGTCGATCCCGGCGTATCCTACCGAGGTGTGGAACAGCCACCCGCAGGCATTGGTCGATCGCAAGCTGCCGGTGGTGTTCTGGTGCCTGCCGGAATACGACGAGCCGGATTTCTGGCGCTGGTCGGCGCGCGACATGCTCGAATCGCTCGGCATCTCTGTGCATCTGGTTGACAGCCGCCGGCACGGTCTGGCGCTGCTGCGCGCATTGGCGGTGAAACGCCAACTCAACGGAGCCACGTTGGCCGTGTTCGGGGTACAGAACTTTCCGTGGAACGCCCACGCCGCCGGCGCGCACATGGAACGCGCGCTCGGCATCACAGTGCAGGTCCACGATCTTGATCCCATCCGTGAGCACGGTGCGCGCATCAGCGACGCGGAAGCGTTGGAGTTCTGGAAGACTCGCTCGCCGCGTTACCGTGAGAACGGCGTGTCCAAGAGCGGTCTGATGACCGCGATCAAGACCTGGCTCGCCATCCGCAAAGTGCTGGTGGAAACGAAAGCGCTCGGCTTCGGCGTGAACTGCTTCGGCGATCTGATCCCGCGTGGCCATCGCGAGGTGCCGTGCCTGGCGCAGGTGTTGGCGCGTGAGGAAGGTTACCTGGCTGCGTGCGACGGTGACTTCTGCTGCCTGTCGTCGATGGCGGTGATGACGCACCTGACCGGGCGCACCTGCACCATGTCGAATCTCTATCCGGTGTCCTACGTCGGCGCGCTCGGCGCGCACTTCGGCGATCCGTTATCACCCGACCCCGCGCGCTTCGCGCGCAGTGAATGGGCGAACATCGGTCGTCTGGCGCACTGCGGTTTCGCCGGCGTTGTATCACCCGAAGTCGCCGGTGGTCCGGTCGATCTGCGCGACTGGGGCGGCACGTATGAGATCAAACGCGATGGCCGCGGCTGCGGCGTCGACGGCAAGATGCCGCCTGGGCCCATCACCGCGGTCGAAGTGAAGTTCGATGGCAAGACGCTCTTGGCCGCTGCTGGCGAGGTGATTGAGACCACCGAACATCCGGGTATGCCGCACTGCGAGAAGAGCGTCCTCCTACGTTTCCGCGATCTGCCGGGCTTCGTGAAGAATATCTCACGCGAGCACCCGGCGATCGTCTACGGCGATCATATCGAAGACCTGAAGGTCGCCGCGCCGGTGCTGGGCATGAACCTGCAGGTGTTCTGACGTGGGCAGCGGGCCTCTCATCCGTGACACGGGCGTCTCGCCCGTGATCGGCATCGCTCACTCACGGGCGAGACGCCCGTGCCACGGAAGACACCACCATGAGTGACGCCTTCCTTGGCATCGACTGCGGTACCGGCAAGGTCGCGGTCGCCATCGTCGATCGTGCCGGCGTGCACCTCCACGCCGCCAGCCGACCACACGCGGCGGACCTGCCGACGAGCGCCGGCCGCCACGAACAGGACGCCGAGCGCATCATCGCCACCGCCGAAGCGCTGGTGCGCGACATCCCCGCCGATCTGCGTGCGCGCATCGCTGGCATCGGCTTCACCGGCCAGATGCACGGCGTGGTGCTGCACGACGCGACGACCAAACCGTTATCGCCGCTGGTGACCTGGCAGGACAAACGCGCTGCGGAAGATCCCGCGTTCCTGCCATCACTCGGCCGACCACTGAACACCGGCTTCGGCATGGCCACGCTCGCGTGGTGGGCACGACGCGGAGAACTGCCGCCCCAGACTCGTGCGGCCACCATCCATGGCTTGGTGGCTGCACGTTGGGGCGCACTCGATCGCGCTCCGATCGATCCAACGGACGCGGCGGCGTGGGGCGGGCTCGATCCTCTTGCGGGTGTGCCCGCTGACGTGCTGCCGAACCGGACCGGTCATGGTGTCATGATCGCACTGCTCACGCCGCTGAGCGCGACGGCGCTCGGACTCACCGCCGGTATCTCGCTGCACGCACCACTCGGTGACAACCAGGCGTCGATCCGCGCGACGCTCAGCGATCCGGTGCACGATCTGGGATTCACCCTCGGCACCGGTTGCCAACTCGCCGCGCTCATCCCGCGTGCGCAAGCCATCGCACTCGGTCACGCCGAACGCCGGCCCTATGACACGCAGCATGACTTGATCGTCGCCGCACCTCTGTGCGGTGGCGCGGCGTGGAAATGGTTGGCGGAGACCGCATCGCACTGGGTCGTCGATCTTGGCCGGCCAGCGCTGCCGCTTGATGTGATGTATGCGCGCCTCGACGAACTCGGCCTCGTGGCTGATGATGCGCTGAGGTTTGCGCCGCACCTGCTCGGAGAACGCCACGACGGAGCGCTTACCGGTGCCCTCGCTGGTCTACGACTCGGCAACGGCTCACTCGGACAAATCGCGCGCGCCGTCGCACGTGGCATCAGCGCCAACGCTCGTGACCTGCTTCCATCCACCGTCCGTCAGGGCCGTACACGCGTGGTCGCCAGCGGCAATGCGCTGCGACGGTCAACGCTGCTACGCACGATGGCGGAGCGGGAATTCGGTCTGCCGTTGGTGCTCAGCGAACGGAGTGAAGAGGCCGCGACCGGCGCGGCGCTGGTGGCCAGCGCATCCCATCGCTGACGTTCAGTTGCCGGTCGGCGCGGCCTTAGGCCCGACCGCCGTCGGTGCCACCGGCGGTGGCGGTGGGCCTATCGGCGCCTGCGGCTTCACCTCGATCACGGTGCCGTCGGGATTGGTGATGCGCATGAATGGCGCATGTTCCTTGAGATCGACCTTCACCACCTGCCCAGGTTTGTCAGCGGCGGTGAAACTGCCGACCGCCTCCCAGCCTTCGTTGCCGCCGTAGGCCTGCACCGTCAACGTCACCGTGCGACCGGGACGAACCGCCACGTCGATGAGGTTGACGCCGTAGTCGAGCTCGGTGCGCAGCAACCGCGCTTGGCCGGGGCCATCGCCGCCGAGCAGGTACACCGCGGTCGGGGCCGGGCCGGTCCAGTACACGTTGCTGTACCAGAACGGATCGTAGCGGTAGCGGTAGCCGGGCGGGCAATAGCCGTGGCCGTGGTGGCCGTTGTGGCCGTAGCCGCCCCACCAGCCGGTGTAGAAACCCTGGTTATAGACCACCACCTCGCGCCCGCCCGGGCCGCGGTTGGGCAGGTCGCGTACGAAATCACGGCTGATCTCGACTTCGAGCCGCACCGGCACGCCACCCGCATCGCCCTTGGCGGTACGGTGGTACGGCCCGCCGCAACCGGTCAGGGCGAGGGTCACGGTGGCAAGCAGAGTTGCTGGGGCAGCACGCATGCGGGCATCCTGGTGAGCGGGTCACGACGGCCAACGGGGTGCCGATCCTGGTCCTACAGTCGACCCCATGGTCAAGTTGAGCCGGTAAACAAAAAACGTCGACCACCCCAGGGGGGCAGCGGCGCAGCCGCGGTGTCGGGGGGGGTCGCTAGACCCCCTGACGGAAAAAGCGGCGCAGCCGCGGTGTCGGGGGGTCGCTAGACCCCCTGACGGAAAAAGCGGCGCAGCCGCGGTGTCGGGGGGTCGCTAGACCCCCTGACGGAAAAAGCAGCGCGTCCTCGACACCATCCCCGGCAATGTCGGAAATCCCGTGGACGGCCCGGCGCCGTCGGGAAACATCCGGCGCAAACTCCCCGCCGTCAGGAAACCTCCCATGTCCGATGCTCCCTCGAAGGATGCCCTTGAAGTCATGGCCGATCAGGCGCGCGAAGAGCGCCGCCTTGGCCTGCTGATCTTGGAGAACAAAACCGGTGCGGCGCTTGATGCCGGCGTGCCGCACTTCCGCACCTGCGCTGAGCTGTGGGAAAAAGCCGGATGGCCAACCCGCCGCGCCGAGGTGCTGGTGGACCTGGGACGGCTCTACGCCAAGGCCGGCAACCACGGCGATGCAGCCAAGGTGCTGGTCGAGGCACTCAAGGCGTTGGAGCTGGCCAACGAGCAACGGTTGGCGCTCGACGCCGCGACCCGTGCCGGCCAGTCGTGCCTGGCGCTCGGCTCCAATGATGAAGGTGTGCGTCTGCAGCGTCGCGCGTTGCAGATCGCGCAGGACCTGAACGACCACGTGCAGATCGCCATGTGCCAGCTCGACCTTGCCAATGGTCTGGTCCAACGGCGCATACAGGGCGATCCCGCCGAGGCGATTGTTCAATGCGACAAGGCGCTGAAGACCTTCATCAGTTTCCGCAAAGGCCCGCTGCGCGCGCAATGCCACGACTGCAAGGCGTCGGCGTATGCCATCCTTGGCGATCACGCCGCGTCAGCCGCCGAGTACGAGGCCAGCGTCACGTTGTCGACCGAGCTGGCGCGCTCCTACGACGCGACGGAAACGCTCGCCCACTGGGCCGAGATGGAACGCCGCCGTGGCAACTTCGACAAGGCCATCGAACTCCACAACCGCTGCCTCGCCACCCACAAGCAGACCGGCAACAAGGCGCTGCTGGCGCAATCGCTGCGTCGTCTGGGCCTGGTGCATGTGAAACGCGAACTGTACCAGGACGCGGTGGCGTGTTACCAGCAGAGCCTCGACCTATGCGAGACGATCAAGGACCACGACGGCATCAGCCGCAGCCTTTACCTGCTCGGCGCCGCCGAAGCGAACGCCCAGCGTGGTGATTTCGCGCTGGTGTACTTGGAGCGCAGCCTGGCGGCGGCCAAGGACAGCGGGAATTTCCACCACCAGGAACAAGCGCTGTCGGCAATCGCCAGCCTGCACCGCCAACTGGGCAAGAACGACAAAGCCCTGGCAGTGATGCAGGAGTGGGTGCAGGTACTGGCCAAACTCGGCGACCGCAGCGATCAACTGCGCGTGCTGGGATCCATCGCCGAACTGCACCAGGAGATGGGCGCGCTCGCCGAAGCCGAGGCGCACCTCCAACGCCTCGTCCAGGTGTGCATCAATCCTGAAGATCAGCCGCAACGTTTCCGCGCGCTACACGGCCTTGGCACCGTGCTGGCCAAAAAAGGTCAGCACCAGGACGCGTTCAAAAACTTCAAGGAAGCCCTGCCCGGCTTCAGCGAACAACCGCCGGCGCGTGCCCGCATCCTGCACCAGATGGGCCTGTCGGCCTTGGCACAGAGCGAATCGCAGACCGCGCTCGAATACCTCCAGGAAAGCCTGGCGATCTATACCGAACTGAAAGACGACAAGGCACGCGCACGCGTGTTGGTGGATGTCGGCAACGCCCAGGTCGCGCTCGGCAACAAAGACGACGCCAAGGACCTCTTCGATGAGGCGGCGGACATGTGCGAGAACCAGGGCGACATGCGCGCGACGACGATCATTCGCAAGGCGACGAAGGGGTTGTGATCGAATGAAGTCCGCAAAGCGGATGACGTAACGCCAGCCCGGCGCTTCAGCGCCGGGAAAAACGCAAAGTCACGGACAAGTCCCCAACGGGGACGACGCAGATGATGATGCCGTCGTGGCCTACAACCTGCGTCGTCCCCGTTGGGGACTTCCGATCTATCACCGACCGGTTCCCGGCGCTGAAGCGCCGGGCTGGCGTTACGTCGTCCCCGTTGGGGACTCCCGAGCGACGGTGGTGGGGGTCCGCAATGCAGAAAAGAACCCACCTAGCGGACGGCGCCAGATGGCGCGGATTCGACGACGTCGATCCCTTGAACGGCTGACCGTGCGGCGCACGGTGTTCGCCCATACGACCAGGCCTGCACGCGGTGTCGTCCTCATTCTGCACTCATCATCTCGCATTGGACTTCCCCATGCCCTTCACCCTCCCCCTCGGTTCCGCCGCTCCCGACTTCCGCCTGCCGGCGACGGATGGGAAGACCTACGCGCTTGGCGATTTCAAGGACGCCAAGGTGCTGGTGGTGTTCTTTACGTGTAATCACTGCCCGTACGTGATCGGCAGCGATGAGGTGACGCGCAAGACCGCCGACGCCTTCGCGTCCAAGGGCGTGTGTTTCGTCGGCATCAACTCCAACAGCAAGCACACCTACGCGGATGACGACTTCCCGCACATGGTCGCGCGTATGCAGAATCTCAAGTTCCCGTGGACCTACCTCTACGATGAGTCGCAGGATGTCGCTCGCGCCTACGGCGCGCTGCGCACGCCGCACTTCTACGTCTTCGACCAGGCGCGCCGTCTGCAGTACACCGGCCGCGGCGTCGACAGCCCGCGCAATGCAGCGAACGTCACGGTCAACGACCTCGACCGCGTGCTGGGTGAAATCACCAGCGGGAAACCCGTAAGCGTGGCGCTGACCAATCCCATCGGCTGCAATGTGAAGTGGGACGGCCAGGACGCGCACTGGATGCCTGGGGACGCGTGCGATCTGGTGCCGGCGGTGAAGAAATAAATGGAGCGCCGGCTTCCAGCCGGCGCTCCATCACTTCTTCTCCGCCCCGCACACCGACAGTTCGTGGATCGACCAGTACAGCCCGGTCTTGCCACTGGCGGTCTGGATCAGGCGGACGTAGCGCGCGGTGGTGCCCTTGGGGAAGGCGACTTCGAGCACCGGTTTGTTGGCCTCGCCCTTGGCAATTGGCTCCGACCATTTCTGGCCGTCATCGCTCAGGCGGATCTCCCAGCCGCGCGGGTAGTCGTTGGCGGAGCCGTTGCACTCCACCGCGATCTGCGAGAGCGACCACGGCTTGCCCATGTCGACCTGGAACCACTGGCCGGCCTTCTGGCCCGCGCCGGTATCCCAGCGTGAACCGGCATCACCATCGACCGCGTTCTTGGCCTTGTCGGAATTGCTCGACGCCGCGAACGCCCACTTCGACATCTGCTCCGGCGAGACCGGCACGAGATCACCGAGTTCAGCGATGGTGTACGGCGCTTGACGATCCTTGGTGGCGGCGCGGATCTTGGCGACCTCGTCCTTGGTGATCGACGAGGCGGAGTTGCCGAAGGCGGTGCGCACGTAGGTCAGCACCTCGGCGAGCCATTGATCGTCATTGCCCTTCATCGGCAGCATCAACCCGGCATAAGTCTTGCCGTCGAGTTCGCCCATCAGGCCGTGCAACACGATGCGGGTTACCGCTTCTTTATTGCCGAGCACGCGTGGCGAACCCGCCAGAGTCGGGCCCATGCGCATGCCGTCGGCGCTGACGATACCTTTGCCATCAGCACCGTGGCAGGCGAAGCAAAGCTGGGTGTAGTGTTCGTTGCCCTTCTTGGCCAAGGCCATCGCACCTGGGTCGAGTTTGGGATTGAACGGGCTCGGACGGTCCGGATCGAAGCGGCTGCTCTGTTGTGCTGAGGCGGCGATGATCTCGTTGCCGGGATGTTTGGCCGCGACATCGAGGATCAGCTTCTTCACCGCCGGATCCTTGGAGTAACGCAAGGTATTGATCACCTGCACCACCACGTCGATGTCCTTGTCCTTGCCCAGCGCAGTGTACTCGGCGACCAATTCAGCATCGCCCTGCTTGAACAACGCTTCACTGATGCGGATGGCGGTGACGCGCACACGCGGGTCGGCGTCCTTGAAGGCGGTCAGCAGCAGCGCGCGGTCGGTGGCGCCGAGACCGTCGAGCGCCCACAGCGCGTGCACGCGGCCCATCGGCTCCTTGCCGCCGCGAACGAGCGATTGCAGCGCGGGCACCACTGATTTGTCCGCCCGCAGCACGATAAGCTGCTGCGCGGTGTCGCGCCACCAGCCGTTGGGATGCGACAACACCTCCACCAACTCGGCGGGTTTCTTCGCCAGCAACGCCGGACGCGGGCCGGGTTTGCTGGTCTCGTGCACCACGCGGTAGATGCGGCCGTGGCCGACGTAACGCGCATGGCCGTCACGGTCGATCATCTCGCGCAGATACGAACCGGGTTTGGTCCAGTTGCCTTCCTGCACGATGCCGTTGTGCAGGTCGCCGATGTAGAGGCAGCCGTCGGGGCCGGTGGCCGACCACACCGGGCGGAAGGCCGGATCAGTGGAGGTGATGAATTCATCGCCGGGATAGGCGTTCACCAGCACGCGCTTGCCATCGACAACGTTGACCTTGGCGCGGCGCACCAAACGACCCACCGGTTCCGGCAAGATGTAGTCGCCTTTCATGTCGCCCATCTGGTCGCCACGGAAGATCGATTGCCCAGCGCAGGCGGTGATGTGGTTGACGGTGCCCTTGATCGGATGCACACGACCCAGACCGCCCTGCACATCGACGGTCTGCATGCGCGGGTAGACCATCTGGAAATCCGCGTCGAGTTCGCCGGGCAGCGACAACGCGCCGTAACTGGGATGCTGCTGGAATCCGAACGCGCCGTTTTCACCACCACCGGTCGCACTGACCATGCGACCCAGGTCGTCGATCGCCATGCCCCACTGCGAACCACGGCCATAGATCTGGTCGGTGGTCCACTTGCCATCGGCACCGATGCGGAAGCGCCGGCTGCCGTTTTGTGCGGTGTAAATGAAGTTGTCGCTACCCCAGGTCAGCGCGCTGTCCTGGTGCTCCAGGTTGCCGCCCTGCTTGCCGGCGTCGAAGACCAACTCGTTCTCGTCGGCGACGCCGTCGCCGTTGGTGTCCTTATAACTAACGAACTTGCCGGTGTAGGTTTCGGCGATGACCACGCGGTCGTCGAGCGGCAGGACCATGCGCGGCAGCACCAGATTATCGAGGAACACCGTGACTTTATCGAGCACACCGTCGCCGTTGGTGTCGCTGAGCTTCGAAACGCGCGACAATGGCTTGTCCTCGTCCTTCGCATCCGCATCCATCATGTAGGTACGCATCTCGCAGACGTAGAGGTTGCCGTTGCCGTCCCAGGCGAAACACACCGGGTTGATGATCGCCGGTTCCTGCGCCACCAGTTCGATGCGGTAGCCGGGCGGCAGTTTGAAGCGCTTCATCGACTCTTCGATCGACAGATCCTTCGCCGATGGCAGCACCTTCGCCACGCCACCTGGATAGTTCTGACTGGCTTTCTCCTTGGGGAAATCAGCGGGAATCGTGGTGGTGCAGCTGCCCTTGGCCAGCCATTCGATCGAACGCAGCAGCACGGTCTGGTAACCGACACACGACAGGCACGCGGTGTCGCCGACGTGGCCCATGACGTTGGTCAGCATCTTGCCTTTGCCGACGGGCACCCACCAGACGATCGGTTCGTCCTTGCCGGTGCCGCCCTTCTTCGGATCAGAGAACGCTGAGAGCAAGATGTTCAGCTTCTCCGCCGGACCACGCTGGCCGTGATACAGTTCGTCATAGCGGTGGATCCACGTCACCGGCATGCCCGTGGTGATCGGGTTGGTGGTGTCGCGCACCGTCATCTTCCAATCGTATTGGCTGCCGTGGCCCATGCCGCGACCCTGGTTTTTCTCTTCCCGCTGGAGTTTGCCGACCTCGTCAAAGAACACCGACGCGCCGAATTCCTTGCCGCGCCACAGCAGGCCGACCGCCTGCTCGAAACCATTCCACCCAGTGAAGCTGTTGTTGGCCGCATGCAGCGGCATCACGCCGCCGCCATCGTTCAGGTATTTCTCCATCGACGCCTTCACGTCGTCCGGCCACATCTCGCCGTTGTAGTTCAGCAGCACGGCGTCGTACTTCGCGAAGTCGGGCTTCCACGCATCCCACGCGTCCTTCGCTGCCTTGGCCGGCGGCGAGTTCGACTCCTCCACCAGCAGGTGCTTCTGGGTGGCGAGCAGCGCCAGCAGGAAGTCGCTCTTCTTGCGCCAGTCGTGGTTGTTCTGCCCACCCACCAACAGCACGCGGATCTTCCCCGCCGAGGTGTCGGCGGCGGCGATCCAGGCAGTGGGAATGAGCAACACGGCGAGGGCGAGGAGGCGGGTGAACATGCACGAAACTCCGACGGGGATGGCGGGAAAACCGGTGATTAGCCTTATATGAAAGCGCTTTCACCTACCTGTCGGACTTTGTACCCCCTCCGCCCCGAAACGTTCGCGGGGATTAGGCAAACCTGTTCAGGCGAGCGACGGTTTATCTCTGGCCGTGAAAACTGATGCCGGCGTCTGCGGAGCCGCATCACTGATCGAGATCAGGCCAGCTCCAACCCACGCATGGTCGAGGTGCCGGAGGAAAACGAATCTGCCTCAATGCCCAGGCGTTGGAGCATGCTGACGTAGAGGTTGGTCAGCGGGTAGTTCTTCTGTTTGTCGAATGCTAGGTGGCTGCCGTGTTTGAAGCCGCCGCCGGCGATGAGCACTGGCAGGTTGTCGTTCGAATGGGCGTTGGCCGAGCCCATGTTGGTGCCGTAGAGCACCATGGTGGTGTCGAGCAGGGAACCGTGCGGCTCCTTGGTGTCGCTAAGGTTTTTCAGCAACGTCGCCACTTCGCGGAATTGGGCTTCCTCAATCAATTTGAGCATCGCCAGTTTGTCTGGTTGGTTGCCGTGATGCGTGAGCTGGTGCGTGCCTTCGTTGACGCCCTGGACGTTCGGGCGCACAAAGTCCTGACTGATGTAGAGCGTGATGATGCGCGTCGAGTCACTGGCGAGGGCGAGGCGCGCCAGTTCGTACATCGTGCGCGTGCGTTCGATCACGGCACCGCGATCATTGCTGTCCTGCGGCGCCTTGGCGTCGGTCTTGGGCTTGGGTTTGCGCTCCCATTCTTCGCTCACCACCAGCCGGCGTTCGAGTTCGCGCAGCGAGGTGAAGTACTGGTCGATCTTGTCGCGGTCGGCAGCGCCGATCTTGGCCTGGAGCTGTTTCGAGCGGTCGCTCACCTGGTCGAGAATGCTGCGTTCCTCTTTCAAGCGCGCGACCTGTGCCTCGACCTCGGCCGGCGTGCCTTGGACGAACAAGCGCTTGAACAATTGCGATGGTTTGTCTTCGCCGGGGATCATCACGCCGGCGCCAGTGAACGACAGGCTGTTGCGCGTGTCGATCGACAGTGACAACGAGGGATGGCGCGTCAGCAGGCCGACACGTTCGGCGGCGAATTGATCGAGCGACATGGAATTGCGGAATCCACCGCGTCCAGGATGGCCGGCGCCAGTAAGAAAACACAATTCCGAGTGATGGCCACCGTCGACCTCTGGCAGCGACACGCCGGACAGCACCGTCATCTGCGCGCGGTGGTCCTTAAGAATGTCGAGGTAGGGCGTGGTTTCGTAGTCAGCGCCCGCAGCCGTGGGGAAGAAATGCTGTGGAAGTATGCCTTGGTTGGTTTCGATGCAGAGCATGCGGCGCGGCGCCGGTTTCGCCGTCGGTTCTGCGGCGAACAGCGCCGGCGTCATGGCGTCAAGAAAAGGCAGCGCGAGCGCCACGCCCAAGCCCTTGAGCATGGTGCGGCGGGAGAGCGGTGCAGTGAGATTGAGGCGGGTCATGGAGTCATCCTTTTTGCACGCAGTCATTTCGCCCGGAACTGGTCGCTCAACACCACCGCCTGCACCAGGGAGCGCAGGCCGTAGCCAGACCCTTTGGTGCTATCGAGCAAGCGTTCGATGGCGGCGCGATCCGCGAAGCTGATGGCGGCGCCGGTGGCATAGGTCATCAGGCGATTGATCAGATTGCGGGCGATCTGGCGTTCGTCTTTCAGCAGCAATGCGCGCAGGCCAGCAATGTCGGTGAACGGCGCGCCGGCCAGCTCGCCCGTCGGATCGACCGCCAGGCCGAGTTTGATGTGCGGCGTGCGTACACCGCTGGTGATCTGCATGCTGTCGCCTTTGTCACGACTGCGGTACCGATCGCGCTGGGCGCCCATCACGTCGAATGATTCCAGGGCAAACCCTGGTGGGTCGATCTTGGCATGACAACCGGCGCAGGACGGATTCGCACGGTGCTTTTCTAGCTGGTCACGGATGGCCGTTGCACCACGCGTATCCGGTTCGATGGCGCCGGCATCTGGCGGTGGCGGTGGCGCGGGTGTCCCGAGCAAGTGGTCGAGTACCCACGCGCCACGTTTCACCGGCGAGGTGGTCAGGCCGTTGGCGGTGACTTTGAGCACGCTGCCCTGGGTCAAAAATCCACCACGAGGCGAGTCCTTGGGCAAGGGCACCTTGCGGATCGCGCAGCCCTGAACACCTGGGATGCCGTAGAGCTGTGCAATCTGTTCGTTCACCATGGCAAAGTCGCTGCTGATGACGTTTTTCGCCGGCAGGTTGGCGGTCAGCATCTCGTTGAAATAGGCACGGGTCTCCGCGACCAGCGACTCCACCAAGTGATGATCGCAGAAATATTCGGGATACAGCGGACGATCAGGCACCGTGGCATAGATCTGGTCCTGGCTCAGCCATTGGTTGGTGAAGTCGTTCACCAGACGCACACTGCGCGGATCTTTCAGCATGCGCTCGGTCTGCTGCGTCAGGACATCGTTCTTGGTCAGCGCGCCACTCTTTGCCTGCGCCAGCAGCGCGTCATCCGGCATGGAGCGCCACAGGAAGTACGACAGACGTGACGCCAGGGCGTAGGCGTCGAGCTTTCCTGGAATCTCGCGGAAGAACAGGAAGTCGGGCGAGCACAACACCGCCTTGAACCCCACGCGCATGGCGTCGTGAAAACACTTCTTTTGCGCCAGCGCCGCGAGCACGAGGCCCTGCATGCGGGTGACCTCGCCGTCCTCTACCGGACGGCGGTAGGCGCGTTCCATGAACTGGCGTAGCAGGCGTTCGCTGTCGGCAGCGGGATCCTTCGACTCGACCATGAATGGCCCGCCCTGGGCGCGCCACGAGCGTCGGTCCAGACCGGTGCCGATGGTAATGGGCGAGGGCTCCTGCAGACCGCTCTCCTTGGTCCATTTCACCAGCGGCAGATCACCGAACAGCAGGCGATGCGAGGCCGGCGGCCACGACGCGTGGTCGCCGTCTGCCGGCAGTAACGGACCTTCCATGTCCATCCAGTCGAAGGCGAAGCCGGGGCCCTCGTAGGGTTTCTTCTCTGGCGGACTGGAGTAGCCGGGTTGAGTACGGTCATCGAGCGTGGCGCAGAACATCACCAGTTGTTCGCGCCCATGCAGCCAGGCGGTGAACTCGACCACGCCGGCTTCCGCGGGCATGTCGAAGAAATGCAGGAAGCGTCCGTCCTTCACTTGCAACGCAGCGACGTGATTGATCGTCGGCGGCAATAACTGGTCATCAGCAGGATTGCCGGTGCCAGGGCTTTTCAGATGCACGGCTTTGCCACGGATCTTGAAGCGGTAGAGGCCGGGTTCATCGAAGCGGTTGTGCAACGTCAATGGCGTCTGTGCGGTGTTCGGCTGGCGCAGAAACACCATCCATTCGCCGCAGACGCGTGACTCGCTGCGGCCGACGGCGCGATCGCGTTTGAAGTCCTCAAAGAAACGGCCGTTCTCCTGGAACACCTGACGGTCGGTCTTGGTCTCGGGCTTTGGACGCAGCACCATCGCGGCGTCGAGCGCCAAATCCGCAGCCTCCAGATAGCGCGCCACCTGAACATACGACACGTCCTGCGCCGCCGCGACGTTGTCGAAGCCGGACGCCTTTCCGTCAGGCGGCAGGATGTCCTTCACTTCCAGAGCGGGGATGGCGAGCACATCGCGCAGGGTGTTTTCGTACTCCACCCGGTTGAGGCGACGAAACAGCGTGCGCCCGGCGCTGCGCTGTCGCTGCTGATCGGCAGTGAGCACGCTCTTCGCCAGCGGCGTGGTGAAGGCGACCGTCTCTTCCGCTGAGAGCTTCTTTTTCGGTGGCATCTCGCCCGACGCGACGCGGTCGTGAATGCGCGCCCAGATGGCGAGCGACGCGGGATCCTGCTCGACTGGTTTCAACGTATCGAGCCGCAGGTTGCCCTTCTGCACGTCACCGTCGTGGCATTCGACACAACTGGCGGCAATGCGCTTGGCGACCACGGCATCGGCAGCCGTCGCAAATGCGGAACAGGCGACCAGGGTGACAACCAAGCGGACGATGATCGCAGCGACCATGGAGTGGGATTCCTTGCAGGTGCACCGTGGAATGGCAGTACCGCGCGTTCGGTTACCCATCGTTCCAGTGAGCTTACCCCTCAGATCGTTCCAGGTTGTGGGAAACCTGCACCCAGGTGCACCCGCCTGCCTGCCCGCCGTCAACTCTGCTGCTTCGCCCTGAACAGCAGCACCAGCGGCCCGCTGAGCGGTCACGACGCACCACACACCATCATGGTCTGCGGCGTCTGGCCCCGCCGGGAATCCGCCAACAACCGTACCCTGCCACCATGCACCTCCTCGTCACCGGCGGCGCCGGCTTCATCGGCAGCCATCTCGTCGATGCGCTCCTGGTTCGCGGCGACACCGTCACCGTGCTCGATGACTGCTCGACCGGATCGCTGCGCAACCTCGCGGCGGTGTCTGGCCATGCGCGGCTGACCATCCTGCACGGCTCGGTGTGCGACGAGGTGCTGGTCGACGAAGCCTGCGCCAAGGTCGATGGTGTGGTGCACCTCGCCGCAGCGGTGGGCGTCCAACGCATCCTCGACAAGCAGGTCGGCTCGATCGTCACCAACCTGCGTGGCACCGAGGTCATGTTGCGCGCCGCGCAGGCACATCGTTCGTTGCCGTTCCTGCTCGCCTCCACCAGCGAGATCTACGGCAAACAGGATCGTACGCCATTTCACGAAGACGACGACAGCGTGCTCGGTGCGTCGTCGCTCCACCGTTGGAGCTACGCCTGTTCCAAGCTGATGGATGAATTCCTCGCCCTGGCCTACCACCGCGAACGTGGACTGCCGGTGAGCATCGCGCGTTTCTTCAACATCACCGGTCCTCGGCAGAGCCCGGCCTATGGCATGGTGCTGCCGCGTTTCTGCGCCGCGGCCAAACGTGGTGACGCGCTGGAGGTCCACGGTGATGGCGGCCAGTCGCGCTGTTTCCTCCACGTACGCGATGCGGTGGCGGCGATCCTGGCCTTGCTCAGTTGCGACGCTGCACGCGGAAAAGTGGTGAACATCGGCTCGGCCGTGGAGATCACCATGCGCGCGTTGGCCGATCGTGTGGTGCAGACCAGCGGCAGCCGTTCCGCCGTGCGGCTCATTCCCTATGCCCAGGCCTTCCCCCAAGGTGGCTTCGAGGACATGCGCCGCCGCGTACCCGATGTGACGCGCCTGACCACGCTGACCGGTTGGAGCCAGACCTTGGACCTGGACGCCACCATCCGCGACTGCCTCGCGGCATCGTGAGCGCGGCGGTTTCCCCCTGGGAGCAGTGGCCGCGCACGACAGGCTGCGGCACATGCACCGTACCGCACTGATCGCACTGCTCTCCTTCCTCGCCCTGCCGTGCCTGATAGCGGCCGACGCCTCACCCGCCGCGGGCATCGCCGCCAAGGTCATCCGTGAACGGGCGGCGGAGATCGAGCGTGGTGGTCAGGCTGCCGTGGCGGGAGAACTGCGCGCGCTCGCTGAGCAATTGGCCGCTGGCACGGTGACACTCGCCGATGCTGCGCTGGTGGTGCAGATCGCGTTGGCGGGCAACACCAGCCGCGCGCCGATGCCGCTCCAGACCGCGGAACAACGCCGGGCCGCCGAACAAGCCGCGGCGCGGGCGACTTTGATCCTCGATGGCGATGAGCCGTACGCGCCGAGCGCCGGCAAACCAGCATCCGCCACGCCCGCGATCGACGAGCAGGCGCTCGCCATCCCGATCGCCACCTCAGTGCTGATCGCCGACTGGGTCGGTGACCCGAAGGCGCTGCTGGTGATGATCGGCGTGGGCAGGGACCAGCACGTCACCACCGGCCAACGTTTCGTGGTCAAACGCGGCGAGCAGAAGCTCGTGGTCATCAGCGCGACGCAGGTGAAGGAATCCTCGACCATCTGCATGGCCATCGCCGGAACCTTGGCGGAAGGCGTGCAGATCAAACCGGGCGACGCGGTGGTGTCGGAATAAAACAGTGCGGGTCCAGGGGCGAGAGCTCAGTGCCGGAAAGCTAAGCCAAGCTACCAGAAAAAAATCCGCCACGAAGGCACGAAGGCACGAAGGAATCACCGCACAAGCGGTCGAAACGACGCTTCTTCTCTCGTCTTCGTGTCTTCGTGCCTTCGTGGTGAAAAATCCTTTTCGTTAGCTTTACGCCATAGGGCGCAGACCGTACTACGCCGTTGCCAACCCATGCGCGATGGTCGCACGCAGCCGATCATTCTTCTTCATGTACGCGTGCACCAGGTTGCGCGCCATGCGCCGCAGCAGCGCGCGGTCGCTGGCCGGAGCGAGGTACGGCGCGGCGCTGACCTCGCCGACCGACTGCACACGTTGATCGAGATCCTCACGCGCGATGCGCTGACCGTGGTCGAAGAGATCGATGTAGCCGCCGGGCCAGCGACCGACGACATGACCGGGCAGGGCGATCGGGTCGCACGCCAGATTCAGCCGCCGGCACACCAGCACCCACAACACCACCAAGCTGATCGGCAGGCCGACGCGACGTTCGAGCACCATCGGCAGCAGGCTGTTGTGCGGGTGGTCGTATTCCTGGCGCGCGCCGGTGAAGCCGCAGTCGTCGCACAGGAAACGCGCCACCATCCAGGCATCGGTCGCCTGCGGGATGCGTGCGGCGAGCTCGTCGAGCGCGCGCATCCCGGCCGTACGGTAATCGTTCCGCGGCAGATCGATGCGCGGCAGCAACCACACGCCGGCTTCGAGGTGGTCGGCCTCGGCGAAGGCATCAACCAGCGCCTCGGCATCGTGACGCAGCACCAGTTCGGTGAGCACGGCGGGCTGCTGGCCACGCTCCAGGGCCAGGTTCCACGCCTGGGTCAACAACTCGGCATCGCCGCTCAGGCGATTGACCAACGCGTCATGGACCGCGGGGTCGGGATCGTCGAGCAACTGCAACAACGCGTCGAGACTGGCCATCTCCCAGGTCTAGCGTTGGCCGTGGTCTTGACCAGACCGGCGATCGCCGTGCTGCCGCAGCCGCACACGCGACGCCGCCGCCTTAGCGCGCAATCAACCACCAGATAAAAAAGCCGATGAAACCTGCGGCCAGCAACGCATAGGCGATGATGGCCAGCAGGTAGAAGCGATCGGCTGGGCGAGGATCGGAACGGTCGTGGTCGGACATGGGGAATGCGGTGGGGGAGGGCAATTAACGCGCCTCCTCTTCCATGGTTCATTCCCGGTTGGTCCGTCCGTTCATCGCGTAACGCGCCAGTTCATGCACCGCCAGGCTGTCGCCCAGGCTGCCGAGAGCGAAATCATCGCCCAGATGGAGCGTCGCCCACAGCGCGGCGGCGTTGCCGACATGGCGCTCCGCCGCGACCTGCGGATCGGTCTCGACCGCGATCGGCGCGATGCGACGGCTGGCCATCAGCGGCAGGGTCAGCAACACCACCCGCACCAGGTCATCAATCTGGCTGACGGTGATGCTCGCCGGCAGGCGCTCACGCACGGTTAAGCGCAACTGGTCGACCAGCGCCGCCAGATGCAGCGACTCGATCTGCTGCTGCTGCCGTTCATGGCGTTCACACGCCGCTTCAATCACTGCCTCGATCGATAGGCGCCGCGGCACGGTCTCCGACAACCGCGCACACAACCAGCCGACCAGGCGCGCACGTTCGTGCCCACGCAGGTTCGACCGCACCAGGATGGAGAGGAAACGCTCGACCAGATCCTTGTCCTTGCCACCGACGCCGCGGTAACGCTTCAGCGTCTCCTCGGCGACGGTGAAGTGGCCAAGGCGTACACGGCAGAGCAGCAGGCGACGCCACGCGTCAGGATCGGTGGCACGCGCCGATGCGTAACGCGCGAACGCCGACTCGGCGGTGGTGAGATCGCCCAGTACCTCGCAGGCTTGGCCGAGATCGAAATGCGCCACCGGCGCCACTTCGGTCTGACCGCCCTGGCGCAGCAACAGGCGCGCCGCGCGCACGTGGCCCAAGCGCAGCGCCAAGCGTCCGAGTTGCACCGCGACCCACGGATGCTCGTTGTCGGCCAGTGGTGCCCACGCGGCTTCATCCTCCGCGCCGAGCGCCGGCCAGCGTGCGCGCACGAACTCCAACGCGCGCTGCGGATCCTTGGGATGATGATCGAGCAGGTCGGCGACCTGCGCCGCCACCAGCAGCGGCTGATGACCGAAACGTTCGACCAGCCGGGCCAGGCCGCTCTCGCCACCCCAGTGCCCAGGACCGTTGAGCACCAACGCATCAAGGAACGCCTCGTCGAGATCGTCGTGTTCGTCGTCGAGCAGGATCTCGCGGCTTTCACCGGCACCCGGCCCCATCAGCCAGAGGTGCTCCTCACCCGTGGCACGATCGAGTTCCAGGTAGCAGTCGCGCCGCTGCGTCGGCAGCCACGCCCACATCGCCATGATGCGGGTGTTGAGCACCGCATCGAGTTCACGCGCTTGGCCTTGGCCAAGGTGCAGGCGCGAGCGCGCGAGATCGACGAATTCTTCCAGGCTGGCGGGGAACACGCCGAAGATCACCGCGAGTCCGCCGAGCGTCACCACGCGTCCATCCGGGCCGGCCGCGACATCGATACCGGATGCCACCAGCGGCGGCGGACGCAGACGCCCGCTGCGCAACTGGGCGCGCTGCCGGTGCCAATCATGCGTCATAGCCAGGAGTGGTTGGGACATCCCTGCGTTCCTGTTCCGAAGATACCGCACGCGGGCGCTACGCTCAAGCACCGCCTGCAACCTTGAACAGGCGGGTAAGCATCGCCCAATACTGGGGGCCTAACGAAACGGAAATTCTGCCACGAAGGCACGAAGACACGAAGTGGAGGGTTAAAGAGGTCCTTCCTCCTTGTCTCCTTCGTGCCTTCGTGCCTTCGTGCCTTCGTGCCTTCGTGGCGAAAAGCTCAGGGTTGTTGGCCTTCGCCTTCTCGTATTGGGCTTCGCCGGCTCTGCCCGACTGGGCCCCGACAAACTGGCGTGCCGATGATGGACACCCAGGCCCTTGGCCTGCTGCGGGTGGATCACACCATGCGACCCGTGACCACCGCCTCCGCGCCTGCTGCCAGCGTTGCTGCAACCTCCTCCGACGCGTCACCGGTGATTGTCGCGGAGGGCCTGGGCAAGACCTTCCGCACCTTCGACCGTCGTCCGGGATTCACCGGCGCACTGCGCGACCTCTTCGCGCGGAATTACCGCGAGTTGAAGGCGGTGCAGGACGTGTCGCTGACCATCCGCCGCGGCGAGATCATCGGCTACATCGGGCCCAACGGCGCGGGAAAAAGCACCACCATCAAGATGCTCACCGGCATCCTGGTGCCGACCACCGGCACCATCCGCGTCAACGGCTTCGACCCACATCGTGAGCGCAGTGCCTACGTGCGCACGGTCGGCGCGGTGTTCGGCCAACGCAGCCAATTGTGGTGGGACTTGGCGGTAGGCGAGAGCTTCGAGCTGCTGCGTCACCTCTACGATGTGTCGCAGTCGGACTACGATGCGCGACTCAAACGTTTCGATGAGGTGCTGGAGCTGAAGGAGTTCCTACGCACACCGGTGCGCAAGCTGTCGCTCGGCCAACGCATGAAAGCTGACCTAGCAGCGAGCCTGCTGCACAATCCGCCGGTGTTGTTCCTCGACGAACCCACCGTCGGCGTCGACGTGGTGACCAAGACCCGCCTGCGCGCATTCCTGCGCGAACTCAACCGCGAACAAGGCACCACCATCCTGCTGACCACCCACGACATGCAGGACATCGAAGCGTTGTCGTCGCGCGTGGTGGTCATCGACCACGGCCGCATCATGCACGATGGCGCGTTGGAGGCGTTGAAGTCGAAGTACGGCGCGCGTAAACGGCTGATCCTCACCCTGCGTGAAGCGGTTGACTTGGCGACACTCACCCATTTGGCGACGGACGGCGTGGCCTGGACCCAGACCAACCCGGTCGAACTGGTGGCGGCGGTGGACGCCGGCCAGGACAGCGCGGCGTTGTTGCAACGTTGTTTCGGTTTGCTGCCGGTCGCCGACGTGCGCATCGAAGAACCGACCATCGAGCAGGTGGTGGCGGCGCTGTACGGCGGGCGCGCCGGGTAGCGATGGCCGCATCGTGGTACGGGCGTCTCGCCAATGCGGGACATCGACAAGACCGCCAACATCACATTCAATTGAACCGCCACGGGGCGACACGGTGGCCAGGCCCAATGGCGTAAAGCTAACGAAACGGATTTTTCACCACGAAGTGACTGTGTAGAGATCAAGCGATAGTTCCCTGGATCTGTGTGGTCGGTTTGAGCGCTTTTGCGGCGATGGTGTTGAGTCGGATGAGTAACTTCCTGGCGCAGGCGATCAG
>JACDEI010000040.1 GCA_013816485.1 Planctomycetota bacterium | reverse complement strand
AATCGACGCCATGATCACCGAAGCGCGACGACACGCCTATAAACCGCGGCCGGGACGATCATTTCCTCGTGTTTCCAAACTGCCGTTCGGACGCACGGAACGGGGTGGGTAAAGTGAACGGCATTGACCCCGGACCCCGGACCCCATGAATGCGCGGCATCGTCTACCACTGCGGTGCCTGCCCCTACCTGCCTGCGCGGGAGTTCCACGCCTTCCATCCGGTGCCCAATCCGCCGGAGGATATCCCCTACCGCATCCTGATGGACCACCGCTTCCGTCGCTCGGGCAGCCACCTCTACCTGCCGGTGTGTCCTGGCTGTGATTCATGCCAGCCGATCCGCGTCGACATCGCGGCGTTCAACCCGCGTGAGGACCAGCGGCGTTGCCTGCGACGCAACCACGACCTGACCGTGACTTGGCACGAACGCGGACTCGACGCTGAACGCGCGGATCTCTACCGGCGTTATCAAGCGGTCATCCACGGCAAACCCACGGATGAGGACGGCGGCACATTCCTCACCGAGGACGGCGGCATCGGCGGGGGCGAACTGCACGCCCGCGATGCTGCCGGACGCCTGCTGGCGGTGAGCGTCCTCGATCGCTTCGACGACGCGCTATCGAGCGTGTACTGCTACTACGAACCCGATCAGCCGCACCGTGGATTAGGCACCTTCATGGCGCTGAGCGAAATCGACTACTGCCGCCAGAACCACATGACGTGGCTGTACCTGGGGTTCCTCGTGCGTGGGTGCGCCAAGATGGAGTACAAGGCGCGTTACCTGCCGCATGAGGTATTGGAGAAGGGCGAGTGGGTGCGGTATGGGAGTTAGCTGCGACGAGGTCGCTGCGCTCCCGCGGCGACCTACGCGCTACGAGCTTCGCGCTACGAGGTCGCTGCGCTCCTGGCCCGAGTATCATCTTCAAACAGTTCCTTTTATTTCGGCGCCGGCTCTGACGGCTCGCAGCGCGTGGCCGACGGCCCGCTCGTCGCGCGAAGCTCGTCGCGCGACGCTCGCAGCATCAGCCGTCACCCAACGTCAGTGATCGACGCCGATGACCGGCTTTTGGTCTCGGCATCCGTATCGAGATCGATCGGCTCGACGTTTTCCATAGTCTCGGCGTTCACATCGATCGGCAGTGGGCCGCGGCGCAGACGCAGCAAGGCGCGCCCCAGGCCACCGACCAGCACCAACAGCACGGCAAGCCCGAGGCCGAGCGCCGGCCACGGCAGGACGTGGTGCCGCAGCACGATACGCGTGGCGACCTGCACCACAGGTTCCTCGTCGCCCTCCGCCGGGTGGTCGTTCAATAGGGCGGCGACACGCTCCAGGCGCTCGCGCCGCCCAGGTTCATTGGCGTTCACCGTCCGAGCCTGGGTATCGAGCCAGTCGATCATCCCAGGGTCGGGTTGCATCATGCCATAGGAGGCCTCGCGTTTGACTCCGTAGGGTTCGAGCAGCAGGCGTCTTTGATAGGACAACGCCTCCTGCGCTAACTGCTCGGCATCGGCCACCACTGCTGATTGCCGCGCCAACCACGGCAACGGACGTCCGTCCTGTGGCATCAGCAAACGTTCCCAGTCCGCGGTGAGGTCGTCCAACGCGGCATCGAACGCCTCCGTGGCCGTCGCTTGCCGCAAACGTTCGGCGGACAGCCGCAAGGCGTCAGCCTGCGCGCCGCGTTCACCACCCAGGGCGATTATACGCTCACGGTAGGATTCGAGATCCGGCGGCTGGCTGAGCGCAAACAACTCCCAGGCGAGGCGGCTGCGCTGCCCGCCTTCACCACCGGCGAGGTAGGCGTCGAGCACCCCGCGCAACTGGCCACGGATGGTATCGGCCATCGCCGGCCAACTGCCGCTCTCGCGCATGACGCCCATCGCCGCGCGGACCAGTTCGGGATCGGTATCCGGGGCCGTCAGCAGGCGCGCGAGCACCTCGACCGCCCGATGTTCCACCGGCGCACGCCAGGCATCCGGCCACGATGCGCGGTAGGCGGCGAAGGAGGTCAGGGCATTCGCCCGGGCGCGATTGCCCGCCGCACCGATCACCAGCACGCCGATCAGCAACAGGGCCAGCATCTGCAGCACTAGGATCAGCCGCCGCGCCTTCACGACTTCCTCCCGCTCAGTCGCACCATTGCCACCGCCGCCACCAGCACACCGATCGCGATGGCGCCACCGGTGGTGGCGGCCACCGGATCACGCAGGCCATGCATCACCAGGACGCCGACGGCGGCGAGTGGCATCAAGCCCCCCACCGCCAGACGCCAAGCCCAACCAAGGTGGAACGCCGAGTAGGCATTCAGATGACGCGCCACCGCATCGAGCCGGATCGCCGCCACGCTGCACGCCACCTGCCCGATCAACGCCAGCGACAACACCCACACCAGTCCATGGAAACACCACGTCGCCGCCTGCGGATCGCTCAGCAACACTGCGGTGAGGAAGAACAACACCAGACCCACGGCCGGCACCACCCGCTCACGTGGCAGGGCGAACTTGTCGACCACCGCCGAGACCAGCACTTCGCTCATCGCCAACAGCGCCGGGATGGCGAGTGCGAGCAGGGCGATGAACCAGACCGCCAGCAGGATGCCGGCCCACCAGGTTGGCAGACCGCAGTTGGCCAGCGCCGCGGCGACACCGATCAGGGATTCCGGCAACCTGGTGCCCTGATCGTGGCTGCCATCCGCCACGATCACCCCACTGCCGATGGCCAGCACCGCCAACAACAGCACGTGGCCCAATGCGCCTGCCAGCACCGCGATCGCACCGATGCCGATGGCATCGGTCGAACGGTTGAGGTAGCTGCCGTACGCCGTCACCGCACCGGTGCCACAGGCCCAACCGACCAGCACCGTGATGACCGCACCGAGCCACGGTTCGATGGTGCCCAGCGCACGCCAGCCGCCCGGCCCGGCGCTGAGCAGTCTGCTGAGTCCATCCATCGCTCCTGGATGCAGCAGTAACGAACCACCGACCAGTACCAAACCGGTGAAGGCGATGGTGGCCATGATCACCCCGGATCGGGCGATCGCCGGCGCACCACGCCAGAGGCGGAACTGCACCACGCCCAGCACCGCGGCGACGGCGACCAACTCACCGCCGCCACGTGGCGCGACGGTATCGGCGGCGTTGGCCACCCACGGGCTCGGCTGATCGGCGATCGCCGCCAGCAGCCCGTCGTAACCCGCCAACGCCAAGTGCCCCGCCGTCATCACCAGCAGCAGCATCGCCAGCACGGCGGCACCGGTGGCAAGCCAGCCCACCAGCTCCCAGTGTTTGCCCGCCTTGCGGCAGCTCTCGCCCAGGCTGTCCTGGTAGATCGCACCGGTGCCGAGTTCGAGCACCACGAACGGGATGGCGAGTAGGAACACCGCAACCACCCACGCCACCAGCCCAGGACCATCCGGCACCAAACCCGCCGGACGACAGAGCAGCATGCCGACACCCGTGCCAGCGATCGCGACGATCACGCCGGATCGATCAGGCCAGCGGGGACGGAACGGCTGCATGGATGGATGCTAGGATGGAAAGGTGTCGGCGGCCAGTGGCCGGCAACGCCTAGCGTCCACGCTGCACCACTACCGCACGCAGGGTCAGGCGTGCCTGCGGCTGGCGACCGGGTGGCGGGTCGATGCGCAAACCCGTGATCAGCCCCTGGTAGGCGGGGTGTGCCGCCAAGGGCACCACCACACGGTTGAGCATCCCATCCGCTGGAATGGTGAACGGCACGCTGCGTTCGTCGCTGAAATCCCGGTCACCCAGGCACCGCCAGCGCAGTCGTGCGGGTTCGGCGGGACCATTCCACGAGGCCTCGATGGCGATCTCTGCTGCATCCTCCGCACGCCAGCAACGCACTGGTCCAATCAGCGATGGCATGCCTTGCTCGCACGGGATGGTCCACAGACCGTCGCGTGGCAGACCGCCATCAACCCCACCAATGACGTACCAGTGACTGCGACCGTTGGCAAAAGCCCACGTCGGCAGCTCGCGCACCGCCCGTGCGGTCAATCGTGCGCGGATTTCCGCCAAGGTTCCCAGCGTCATCACGGTCGTGTAGTCGTAGACGATGTCGTGATCGAACACCTCTTTCCGCACTGGTGCCAAGTAGGTCGTCGGGCTGTCCCGCACCTCACGCGACCCCGCCTTGCCGAACAGACCACCGTGGAAGATGCAAATGTCGCAATTGTCGCAATTGTCGCCACTGGCGACACCGACGCCCCAGTCGTCATCGCCGACCAGTGCCGCCCACGATTCGGTGCAGGTCTGCTCGGTCCATGGCCAGGGTTTATGGAAATCATTGGTGACGTGTGTGAGGTCACCACCGGTGAACGGACGTTCGCCGGTGTAGGACATGAAGCGATGCAGCGCCGAGATCACATAGACCGCCGGCAGCTCCTGATTGCGCGCTGGATATAGTGTCTGATCCGGGCGCGCGTTGGTGGCGCGGAAGCGCATGATCACCGTCGGTCCATCGAGCGTGGTCCAGATCTCGAAAACGCACTCCCCTGGGACGTTGTCGAGCGGCCAATGCATCGGCACGCACTTCACGTACAGTTGGTTGCCGTCGTTGTGATGCTCCAACACCCGTGAGGGATGACCGAACACATCACCGGTCTGGATCGGATTCCAGCCGATGGTGCGCCACTCCGGCTTGAGCGTGGCCCCCTCCGGGTGAAATGGCACCGGTCCAGAGTAATGCGACATCTGGATCTGTCGCCCGAGGTCATGGCTGTTGATCAGGTTGTCCGGCCGCTCCTTGTGCGACAGCCAAGTGATCGCTCCACCCAGCGCCAGATCGGCACCGATCTTCACCGTGCCGTTGTCGAGGAAGGACATGCGTGGCTCGGGACGTTCTGCGCCCACGATCGTTGCACTGAGAACCAGAAGGAGAGCGAGCGCACGCATCATCACATCATCCTACTGTCCCAGCGCTTCCGTGCTGCCTGGACGTCCGCCGCCTCAATCCAGCAGCTTGTGCGCCTGCATCACCGCCAACCACGATTTCAATGCGGCTTCGGGAATGCGGACATGATCCGGCTGACCGGCGACGACTTGGCGATGGAACGGGATGGTCCCCTGTTCCAAGCGTTTGGCGACAAACGTCGCGGGCTTGCCGATCAGTTCGGCGGCGGCGGCGGTCTCCAGGTTCGCATCGGGAGCAACCACCACGCGCCAGATCGGTTCACGTGTCAGATCCTGGCGCGCCGATTTCTTGTTGGCGGCGAAGAGCTGGTTGGCGGCATCGAGCAGACGTTCGGTCGGCACCGCAGCTGCGGCCAGGAGTTTGAAGCGGGCTATGCGCAGTTCGTAGCAGGTGCCGAAGAGCTGTTCGAACTTGGGGATGAAGGTGTCGAGCCACGCCGCCGCGGGCACCGGAATGCCCTGACGTATTGCCGCGTCACTCAAATGGACGACCAACTCTGCGAGACCGTCGGCGTCGGCGTCTTCGGTCAGCAGATGATCCAGGCACCCGGCAGCCGCTTCAGCTTCACCCGCCACCAAGTGGCAACGTGCGGTGAGCACCGCGGCATCCTCATCGAGTTTCTTGCCGCTGTCGCGGCTGCTGTCGCGAATGGCGGCGCCGATCCAATGCGCCAGATCGCGCACCCGTTCGAAGCCCGCGCCGTTGAGGCTGGTGAAACCCTCATCCAATCCTTCGACCAGCATGGCGGCGAGGCCGAGCCAGAAGGTATCGACCTTGCTGCCTGCCCCTGGGCCGGCGATCAGATTGGGCCAGCCGGTGTTACCCATGGCCTTGGCCTTGAGTTCGGTCAACGCCGCACGCAGTTCCGGCCCGGCCGGGAAGTTCGCACCACAGGCCTGTACCGCATGATCGCAGTAACCGTCCTCGAGGTGACCGAAGTTCAGTTGCGGAATGGTCGACAGCCCGTGGTCACCGGCCATCACCACCACCAGCATGCCCTGCGCTGCGCTGAACATCTGCCGTGCCTGCGCCTGCGCCTCGACGGCCGAAGCTCCCTGACTCTGGAGCGACTTGGCCACGTCCTCCAACGGCCCGGTGCCGTCGGCCAGGAACCGCGCGAGGTGTTCACGCAGGGTCGGAGAAAACGGTGCGAGGAACACCGAGTGAAAACGCGTTTCGCCCGCGATCAGCGAGAAGGGATTGAAGCTCCCACTCTGAGCCATCTTCTGGATCTCGCCGGCGAAGGCGGACATGTCATCGGGTGCGGAGGGATTCATGATATGTCCCAGTCACCAAGAAGTCCGACCCACGAGGATCGCCGTACGACCCGATCGTTGTCCGTGTCCCGCAGGGACACGATGGTAATAGCCCGGCGTTTCAACGCCGGGTGAATGACGTCAAACACCAGCCAGTCCCGGAGGGACGGCTGAACTTCAACCCCAGACATGGTGTTCATCGATCGTGATCCCGTGTCGCGTGAGGAATGCCCTGTACTCGTCCTGGAACGTCGTCTGCCGATGATGATCGGCCTGATTGGCTATATAGACCAAGGTGTCGTCGACCTGAGAGATTCCGACGCTGAAGGCCCCATAACCCTCCTGCCAGGCGAACAGCCGCTGATTTGCGAACGTCTGATGAATCCACTTCGATGATCCACCCTTCAGCAGTTGAACCGCCTTCGATGGCGGCATCGATCCTGGAAGGGAAAGCAACCCGTGGATATGATCCGCTACGCCACCGACACCGAGGATCTTGAATCCGTTCTCACGGGCGATGCCACACAGGTAGGCAGGAAGCCGTTCCGCCAACGCGGAATCGATTTGCGGTAGGCGGTTCCGGGTACTGAACACGACATGCACGAGGATGCTAATGTAAGTGTGTCCCATCCTCGTGCCAACGGCTCAGCCGTCCCTCCGGGACTGGCCTCTCGATGCGTGCCGTACCCGGCGTTGAAACGCCGGGGTATTACCAATGCGTCCCTGCGGGACGCAGAAGGCCGATCCACCGCCATCACTGACAGGACACGGGATCGTCATGCTGCGCTCACTTGTTGACCAGGAAGTGCATGACGTCGCCGTCCTGCACCACGTAATCCTTGCCTTCGGCGCGCAGCTTGCCGACTTCCTTGCAGCCCTTCTCACCGTTGTACTTCACGTAGTCGTCGTAGCTCGCGGTCTCAGCGCGGACGAATCCTTTTTCGAAATCGGTATGGATGACGGCGGCTGCCTGCGGTGCCTTCATGCCCTTGGATATCTGCCAAGCGCGGACTTCTTTCACCCCGGCAGTGAAATACGTGGCGAGGCCAAGCAGATCATAACCAGCGCGCACTAGACGGTCGACGCCGGGTTCGGTCATGCCGAGGTCGGCCATGAAGGATTTCTTGTCGTCCGCCGGCAGCTGACAGAGCTCCTCCTCGATCTTGCCGGAAATCAGGATCGCACGCGAACCGACCTTGGCTGCGTGCGCCTCTACGGCGGCGCTGTGTTTGTTTCCGTTGGTGGCGATGTCGCCTTCGAGTACGTTGCAGACAAACAGCATCGGTTTGGCGGTGATGAGGTGGCAGTCAGCGATGTGGGCTTTTTCTTCAGGCGTCAGGTCGAGCGCACGCGCCGGCTTGCCGGCCTCGAAACCGTCGAGCACTTTCTGCAGGGTGGGGACAGCGGCCGCGGCTTCCTTGTCGAGTTGCTTACGCTTGGAACAGCGTTCAAGCTTGGCCTTGGCGGTATCGAAATCTTTGAGGATCAGTTCCAGATCGATGACCTCAATGTCGCGCACCGGATTGACGCTGCCGTCGACGTGGATGACGTTCGGCTCATCGAAGCAACGCACCACGTGCAGGATGGCGTCGACGTTTTTGATCGCGGAGAGGAACTCGTTGCCCTTACCTTCGCCCTTTGACGCGCCCTTCACCAGGCCGGCGATGTCGACCAGTTCGATCTGCGTGGGGATGACCTTGTCGGTCTTGGCGATGTCCTTGAGCACCCACAGCCGTGCATCGGGTACGGTGACCATGCCCGTGTTCGGTTCGATGGTGCAGAACGGATAGTTCGCCGCCTGCGCCGCCTGGGTCTGGGTCAGGGCGTTGAAGATGGTGCTCTTGCCGACGTTCGGCAGGCCGACGATACCGCAGTTGAAACCCATGGATGCTCCCAGGAGGCGCGGGAGCATAGGGCGGACGCCAGGGTGGCCAGAGCGGACCCGCAGCGGGGACGGCGCACACCGCACCGCTGGCGGTGTGCTCAGTGATCTTCTCCGGTGCCCTCATCACCCTGACCGCCCTTGTCGAACAACGTCAGGTGTTCGGCGATGTCCCCCTCCGCATGGCGACCGGCGCGCAGGTTGGTGAAGAAGTCGTCAACCACCTGGATGAACTCGGTGCGGTCGGCCATGCGGCAGAAGCGGTCGCGGAAACGGCGGACTCCAGGCAGGCCATTGCAGTAGAAGAAGGTGTATTTGCGCATGACGCGCGTGCCGCGTTGTTCGCCGAACAGTTCGGTGATCAGATCGAAATGCCGCAGCAGCAGCGTCCGGCGTTCATCGTAGGACGGCTGGTAGAGCGGCATGCCGGTGAGTTCGGCGATGAGGTTGCGGAACAACCACGGATCGCCACAGGCGGCACGACCGATCTGGTAGCCATCAGCGCCGGCCTCGTCCTTGGCCAGGCGGATGGCGGCGGCGGTCTCCATCGAACCGTTGGCGATCACCGGGAACTGCGGACCGCGCAGTTTCGTCATCGCCTGTTTGACCTCGGCCAGACCGCTGAGATCGACGGCGGTGCCGTGTTTCGATTCGCCGGTGCGTGCATGAACGAACACCGCCTGCGCGCCGTTCTCCACCGCGGCGGTGGCGACCTCGATCATGGTGCGGTTGTTGGCGTCGAAGCCGAGGCGCATCTTCACCGTCACCGGTTTGCTGGTCGCTTGGCTCATGGCTTTGATGATACGACCGACCAGTTCCGGTTCCCTCATCAGCGCCACGCCGCAACCGGATTGTTTGGCTTTCTTCACCGGACAGCCGCAGTTGAGATCGATGATATCAGCACCGGCCTGGTCGAGCATTGCGGCGGTGGCACCGCACATCTCCGGGTCGCGACCATAAACCTGCATCGCCAGCGGTTTCTCCGCCGCGACGTTCTGGGTCAGCACGCGGAAGCGTTCATGCGCACCGTGCTGGCTTGGTCCGATGGCGGCGACCATCTCGCTCGCGACCAGCCCGCAGCCACCGACTTCTTTGGCAATCAGTCGGAAGGCGACGTTGGTGAACCCGGCCATCGGCGCGAGGCAGAGATTGTTCTCCAATCTGAGCGTGCCGATGGTCAGCGGGTGGATGTATTTTGACGGTCCGGAGTCCGGAGTCCGGAGTCCGGAGTCGTGCTGATCCGATGGGTTCTGCTGCTGGTTCATGGTCATCGACGGGGCGGAAGGGTCCGTGCTGAACGCCGAACCACAAGACCCCGGACCCCGGACCCCGGACATCCGTACCGTGGCAATTCTATCTTTGAAAAATCGGCAGATAGTTGTTGGGAATTTGCAGGATGATCAGCGCCATCGCAGTGTTGTACGCGGGACCGACGCTGTCGGAGCGGCTCCACAGACCATCCGCTTCCTGGAGACGGGAGATGGTCGGCCACGCCTTGGCCCAGTAGGCATCCCAATCCTTGATTTCGGGGCTGTGGAAGAGCGCCTGGGCCGCGTAGTACTGGCCGTACCAGTAGTAGTCGCCGCGTCCTTGCAGGTGGTCGCCGACGTGGGTGCGCAGGAAACGCATCGCCGGGCCGAGCACCGAATCCGACAGGTCGGTGATGCCCGAACCGATCAGGCTCATGGTGCCGGCGGCACAGCGCGGAATACCTTCCGCACCGTTGGTGCCCCAGCCACCACCACCGCCCGCCTGGTAACTGAAGCTGCCGTCACCGTTGGCGCAGCGCCGCACGTAGGTGATGGCATTGGTGATGGACTTCTGGCTCGCCTCCGAACCCACGCCGATGTTGAATGCGGCGCGCAGCGCCATGACCTGGCAGATGGTCACCGAGATGTCTGCGTCCACCGGTGCCGGCTGGTATCGCCACCCGCCTTCGCTGTTCTGCGAACGGTGGATAAGGTCGATCGCCGCTTCAAGCGCACGGCGCAGGCCGGGCTCCGGCGACATGCCGTAACATTCCGCGAGGTAAAGCGTGGCGAAACCGTGCGAATACATGTTGCCCTGATCAGCACCCAGGTAGCCGCTGACCTTGTCCTGCGAAGCGAGCACGAAATCGAGTGCGCGTTTGCTTGGACCCTGATGGGCACCACGTGTCGGCGTGTGGCCGCCGGACAGCAGCGCCATGCCGCACAACGAGGTGATGCCGGCACCGGCGTCGAAGCTGCCGTTGGGCTGCTGGAGCTTAAGCAACGCCGCGATGCCCTTGTCGACGACCTTGTCGGGCGTGGAGATGTCGCCACCGCCAGCCTCGCCAGCATATCCTGCGCAGGGCGTCAGCGCCTGCGCCAACACCACGGCCAACACCAGCAGACGACGTACCAGATTCATCGACCGTCCTCCAGCACTTCCAGGTAGCGTTCGAAGATCGACAGTGCTGCGGGCGGCAGGTTCTGCTGACGTGCCTGCTGCAACTGCTCACGGCGTTCCGGCGGCAGGTGCATGAGTCCGCCGGAACCCGGTCCTCCGACGAGGACGCCGGTGGTGGGACCACCCTGGTTCTGCGACCCCTGCGCCGCCGGCCCGGCGGCATTGCCCGGCTGCGACTGGCCCGGTTGCTGACCCGCGGCGGGCGGTGGTTTGCCCTGGCCTTGCTGCTGGTTCTCTGACTGCGGACTGCTGCTCGGTGAGCTGCTCTGACCCTTGGCCTCGGCAATCAGCCGACGCAACGCGGCGGTGGCGGCAGCCTGTTCATGGCGGGTGGTGGCGCCGCGATCCTGGTTGCCCAGCAGGTCGGTAGCGCTGCCCATCGCCCGACCGGCACGGTTGAGCAGCAGGCTTGCGCGGCTCCCAGGGCGGCTGGCATCTAGCAACACACCGACCAGCGCCCTCAGCTCACCCTGCATCACCGGCAGTTCGACCGGACGGTTGGCCGCGGTCAACACCGCGAGTTCATCCTGTGCAGCAGCCAGCAGGGCGAGTTGCGCCGCGGGCGGGAAGGGCGGTTGGGTGCCCTTCTGGCCGCCAGGATTGGGCTGGCCACCTTTTTCCTGCTCTTCCGGTTGCGGCATGGTCTCGACGATTTCGATCAGGCGCGACAATTCGTGCAGGGCGATTTTCTCCAGGCGCATGCCACGTTCACCGAGTGCCGGCGTGTTGAGGTGCGCCGCGGTGCGATCGAGCGCGACGGCGACACGTTGCAGCGCGACCAGCGCGATCGGCATCTGCTCGACCTCTTTCATGCCTTCCTCGCGCAGCCGCAACAGGATGTCGGACTCGCGTTCGCCGAACGCGGGCACCTCGCGACTGGCAGCGAAGTCGAGCATCTCATCGCCGATGCGCTGATGGACGATGGTGCTGTCGGCGACCAGGGCGAGTTGCTGCTTGTGCAGTTCCTTGAGCAACTTCAAAACGTCGGGCGAGCGTTTGTCCTTGTCCTCCTCCTTGGGTTTCTCCGGTTGCGGTTCGAGCTGCTTCTGCGCTTCGCGCAATTGATCTGCGGCAGCCGATGCCTCACGCGTGGCGGCCGAACGATCTCCCTGCTGCATTGCTTTCGCGGCGGCCCCCTGCGACTGGGTGGCGGCGCCGACCTGCTTCTGCGCCTCGGGCTGCTTGTCGAGCTGCTTGTGGAACTGCTCGGTCTCCTTTTTGAGCTGATCCTGTTCGGGCTTGAGCGACTTCGGCTCCTCGCCGGATTCAAGACGCTGCTGCAAGCCTTCCTGACGCGCGGCGAGTTCACCCGCGCGCTTCGCCAAGTCCTTGGCCGCGTCGTTGCCGCGCAACTGTTCCAGCAGTTTTTCCATGGTCTTCAGCGCGCCTTCCTGACGCGGCACCGCCTGCGTGCGCTCCTTTTCCGAACCGACCTCTTTGCCCGCTTGCTGCAACTGGTCGGCGGGCGTCTGGCTGCGCACCAGTTCGCGCGCCTGTTCGAGCTGCGGCGAGGGCGACGACAGTACGCGACGCTCGACCTCCTTCACCTGGTCCGCCAGTTCCTGCTGACGTTGCGCGAGGTTCGTCTGGCGCGCCTTGGCCGCCTCATCGAGCGGCTTGGTCAGGTGCTCACGCACGAAGGTGCGGGTCTCCTCGCCCAGGCTGCGTTGGCGTTCGATCAGCGTCGCCAACACGCGCGTGAGGTCGCCTTCCTGGAGCAGGCTGGCGAGCAGTTGTTCGGCATCAGCCAAGTGACGATCGGCGAGACGCGCGGGCGATTCCTCGCCCCGCGTGGCCTGTGCCAGGGCGGTGAGCGCATCGCGGTTGACCAGGCCTTCGGCCTTGGCCACCGGCACTCCCTGATCGGCCGGCAACTGGTTCTCATTCCAACGCCGCACGACCTGCGCCAGCAGATCGCCGGCGCGGGTCGACGACATCGCCGCACTGCGACTGGCGAGCGCGAGCTTGTCCGGCTTGGCCAGACCCTGGCCGAGCTCATCGCGCGCCTGGATGATGCGGTCACGCGCTTCGCCGAGCAGACGGTCGAGTTCCTGGCGCAGTTCGGTCTCCGACACCACCCGCAATTCGACCGACTGGCTCTCGCCCTTGCCCGGGCCGGTGACGTCATTGGCGTCGCTGGCCAGTCCGACCAGCACGATGCGTTCACCTACCTTGGCCAGATCGGCGACCACCACCAGACCCTGACGGGTGGTGGCGGCTTGGCCGCTGACGTCGGCGAACGGCGTGAGCTGTTCCTTGGCCGGCTTGGCTTCATCGCTCGGCCGCTCGCCACCGGGCGCGGCGTCGGTGAAGGTGCGTGCGCGCAGTGCTAGCGCAGCAAGGCCGTAGTCATCGCTCGCCTCGACCGCCAGGGCGACACGTGCGCGCGGCGTCACGGTCTCCTTCGCCTTCGGACCGGCGAGTGCGACCAGCGGCTTGCGATCCTCACCCAGGGTCAAGGTGAAACGTGGTTCGGGGCTGGGGCCGATGCCGTCCTGGTCGACCATGCCGACCATCACGGTGCCGCCCTTGCGCACGGTGAACGAACCGGAGAGCCCCTGTTCGGTACGCTCGCTGACCAGTGCCTCACCTTCCAACGCGATGCTGGCCGCACTCACCGTGCGACCCTGATCGAGATCGAAGGCCACACGATAACGCAACGAACTGCCGGGCAGCGCAGTCAGCCCCAGGGTCTGGAGTTCGACCGGCGGCAGACGGGTATAGGCTGGCGGTGTCACGGTCACCGCGACGTGTGACAACTGCGGGCGGCGCACCACCAGCACGTGCAGCTCCAACGGACGCGCGTCGCCGGATTCGGCGCGCAGACGATACGCGCCCGGCGGCAGGTTGAGCGCCTGCGACCACGGGCCGGTCAGGCCGCTGAGCATGCGCGATTCGCTCAGCGCCGGGGTCGCGACGTTGTTCCACGTCAACTGCATCGGCGCCGCCGGACCCTGTTCGCGCCGGAGGCGCACCACCGCCGGCTGATCCTCGGCGACCACCAACGCATCGAGTTCACCGGCTAGGCGCGAGGAGCGCTCCCATTCGGTGCCACCGAACGGCAGCAGCAGACGCTGGAGTCCGTCCTGCGCGGTCTGCGGTGCCATCACCAGCAACAGCATGGCGGTGGCCAGCACCGCCACTGCCAGCAGTAGGCGTCCGGGCAGATCCGGCGCGGGTACCAGCGCAGTGACGGTGCCTCCGCCGAGACGTTCATGCAGGACGCGCGCATCCTGTTCACCGAGATCGATGCCATCGACCTGCGTCAACAACCGTCCGTCGAGTTCCGGCAGCCGACGTTCCGCCAGCCCAGCAAGCGCGCGGTCATCCATTGAACGCGACAGCGGACGCACCAACCGACGCGTGACGGCGAGCGCGATGCCAGCCACCAGCGCGACCAGGAACAGCAGACGTACGGCTCCAGGCACGGTCCAAATCCAGTCGAGGGCCACCGCCACCACCAGCCCGCCGAGCAGCACCACCAGCAAGGTGGCGATGCCATCGAGCAGCAGCACCCGACGCAACCGGCGCCGCAGTTCGGCAAGGAAGCCCTGCACGTCCATTAGGATGCCCCCTTAGAAGGATGGTCAGATGCTAGAAACAGGTGAGCGGCGGTCCAGCCGCAGCGCTCGGACTTTTCTCACGGGAATGCCACAGGCCACCGGCCTGGGTGGCGAGCGGCAACCCGTCACAGTGTCCGTGGCCGACCGTCTGTAGCCTGGGGTCGGTGCCACATCCTCAGTCTCACCCTTGTCAATGCCGGTGCCCAACCAATCCTGCGCCGAACGTTCGAGGAGTCCCCATGAGCATGACCCGTGACCAGGCCACCCAGGCGGCCGCGCTACTGAAGGCCGAACTCGCCAAGGTCATCGTCGGTCAGACCGAGGTCATCGAGCAGACCCTGGTGGCCTTCGCCGCTGGCGGGCACGCCCTGCTCGAAGGTGTGCCTGGCCTGGCCAAGACCCTGCTGATCAGCACCCTGGCCTCGGCCACGCGCCTGTCGTTCAGCCGCGTACAATTCACGCCCGACCTGATGCCGTCCGACATCACCGGCACTGAGGTCATCCGCGAGGACAAGACCACCGGCGCACGCGAATTCGTGTTCCTGCCAGGTCCGATCTTCGCCTCGGTCGTTCTTGCCGATGAAATCAACCGCACGCCGCCCAAGACCCAGGCCGCGCTGCTTGAAGCAATGCAGGAACGCCAGGTCAGCGCTGGCGGTCAACGGCGTCCGCTGCCGGCACCGTTCTTCGTCCTCGCGACGCAGAATCCCATCGAGCAGGAAGGCACCTATCCCTTGCCCGAGGCCCAGCTCGATCGTTTCCTGCTCAAGATCGTCGTCGGTTATCCCGGCGAGGCCGATGAGCTGGAAGTGATCAAGCGCACCACCGGCTCGACCGCGGCCAAGGTCCAACCGGTCCTCGAAGGCGAGACGCTGCTCGCGCTCCAGGCGCTGGTGCGCGAAACCCCGGTCGCCGACGGCATCGCGCGTTACGCCCTGGCGCTGGTGCGTGCCACCCGTCCGATCAAGGAAGGCGGCCACGCCGAGATCGCGCCGCTGCTGCAATGGGGTGCCGGTCCACGTGCCGGACAATCGCTGGTGCTCGGAGCCAAGGCGCGCGCGACGCTGCACGGTCGTGGCTTCGTCACGCTCGATGACATCCGCGCGGTAGCCAAACCGGTGCTGCGCCACCGCCTGCATCCCAGCTACGAAGCCGAAGCGCAGGGCCTGTCCGCCGACACCATCATCGATCGCGTCATCGGCCTGGTGAAGCTGCCGGCGAGTGACCTGGAGAAGGATCCGATGGTCGCCCAGGCGCTGACCGCCAGCACCTGACGAACATGAGCGGCGATGTGCCGGCGCATCCCTGGCCACCACATCTGTCGTGGGTCATCGCGCCTGACGGCGGCCCGCGACGTGAACTCGCGAACGATCACGAGGACGTCACCTGCCTGTACCAATGGCCCTGCGGTGCCGCCCTCGCCATGCTGCCGGATACCGTCGCCCGTTGTGCCGGACGCACGGTGGCCGATCTCGGCTGCGGGCGCGGCACGCTCGGTTTGAGCGCTTATGCCAACGGTGCAACGCGGGTGCTGTTCGCTGACGCCAGCGCGGTGGCGGTCGACTTCCTGCACCGCACCATCGCCGGCAACGAGCTCGCGCCACGCGCCACGGCCGTCCACCACACCTGGGGCGAACCACTGCCGGATGGGCCGTGGGAGGTGATCCTGGGCGGCGACATCCTCTACCGTCCTGAGTGCTTCGCCGCCCTGTTCGACACCCTCGCTGGTTCGCTCGCCAACATCGGCTGCGCCTTGCTGTCGGATCCACGCACCACGCTGGAAGGGCATTTGCCGGACCTGGCTGCACAACGTGGCTTGCGCTGGGAAACCGCACGGGCGCTGCACATCACGGTGGTTACGATCACCCGCCGCTGACCTCGCTCCTCCGGGGGTTGTTCCAATTGGCTCGCTTCCTATAACCCCCGCCCATGCCTGAAACCAAAGTCACGTACGCCAATTTCCCCGAGCGCGAATTGAAGGTGGTCATCGGACCCAACATCAACGCTGCCTCCACCAAGACCCTGCGCCGCATCAGCATCGGCACCTACGAAATGACGTTCACCCAGCAGGAACGCGGCAAGAACACTGCCGACGCGGCCCGCACGGCGCTGAACCACATCGCCAAGGCCATGGGCCTGACGGCGACGCACGACACCCATCGCGACTTCGTCTGCGCCTCCAGCGCGGCGAACGCCGAGCACAAGTTCAATGTGTGGGTGACCACCCCCTTCGAGCTGACCCAGAGCGGTCACATCGTGTGGACCAAATACCAGGAACTCACCGGCGAAGGCAAGATCGGTGTGGCGTTCAAACTCAGCACCGGATTCAATTTCGAAGAGATCGAAGTGGTCATCAAAGCGGCGCAGAAGAACGCCGTGGTGCTGCCGGAAGGCGAGCCGTTCACGCTCAAGGGCAACCCGCCGCCGCGTTTCGCCAAGAAGGCTGTGGCTGTGCCGACCACTGATGCTGCGCCGGCCGCTGAGGCTGAGCCAGCCGCCGCTGCCAACGAAGAGAAACCAGCCGAAGGCTGACCTCGTCCGCAGTGACCGGAATCAACGAACCCCACCGGGATCCGGTGGGGTTCGTCGTTTTCATCTGCGTTGCACGGGCGTCCCGCCAACGCTTGAAATTAACGCTGACCTCGCTGCCCCCGAGGGGCAGCATGGAAATAGCCCGGCACTTCAGTGCCGGGAATAGCCGTAAGAATCCGCCAAGTCCCGGAGGGACGGCTGAAATCACCAGCACTTCAGCCGTCCCTCCGGGACTATCCTGTCGACCCGCATGGTTCCCGGCACTGAAGTGCCGGGCTATTACCACGGCGTCCCTGCGGGACGCGTCTTACTTTTCCGGCAATGGCCGGACGCCCGTGCCACGTCTCGACCTACTCCGTCGGCGCGTCGATCCGGCAGGCGATGCCGCCGGCTTGAAGTTTCGTGCGCAGCTCGTCGATGTGCGCGCGGTCACGGGTCTCCACCACCACCATCACGCCAGTCATCGCCACGTCGGCCGGACCGAAGCTGCGATCGTGGGTGACCTCCTTGATGCTCGCACCGGTGGTGGCGATGAGCGTCAGGAGCTGCGCCAACGATCCGGGCCGATCGCTGATCTCGGCGATCACGCGGCATAGCCGGCCATCACGCGCCAGGCCACGTTCGATGATGCGCGCCAGCACCGTGACATCGATGTTGCCGCCCGAGAGCACCAGCACCACGCGTTTGCCCGTCAAATCGACGCGACGGCTGGTGAGCGCTGCCAAGGTCACGGCGGCCGAGCCTTCGACCACGGTTTTCTCCAACTCCAGCAGACGCAGCACCGACGAAGCGATCTCGCTCTCGCTCACCAGCACCACCTCGTCGACCACCTCGCGCGCCAGGGCGAAACAGACTTCGCCCACCTGCGAGATGGCCAGACCATCAGCCAGGGTCGGACGCGAGGCGATGCTGGTCACCGCCGAGCGTTTGAGACTCTCGCGCAGCGTCGGCGCGCGTTCCGATTCGACACCGATGATGCGCACGTCCGGTCTGACCGCCTTGATCGCGGCTCCGACACCAGCGATGAGCCCACCGCCACCCACCGGTACGATCACGGCATCGACGTTGGGCACATCCTCGAGGATCTCGATACCGACCGTACCCTGACCGGCGATGATCGCCGGATCGTCGAAACCGTGGACATAGATCGAGCCGCGCTGCGCCGCGAGTTCACGCGCACGGACACGCGCCTGGTCAAGGCTCTCGCCGAAGAGGATGGTCTCGGCAGCGAAACCCCGGCAGTTGGTGATCTTCACCAGCGGCGCATTGGTCGGCATCACCACCGTCACCGGAATGCCGAGCGCTTGGCCATGATAGGCCAGACCCAAAGCGTGATTGCCGGCCGAGGCAGCGATCACGCCACGTCGGCGTTCCTCTGCGCTCATCAGCTCCAGGCGATTGCGCGCGCCGCGTTCCTTGAAACTCCCGGTCATCTGCAGGTGCTCAAATTTGCAGAAGATCTCGGCGCCACACAGCCGGCTGAGCGACAGCGAATAGGGACATGGAGTGCGATAGACCGCCCCGTGAATGCGGGCGGCAGCGGCTTTGATGGCAACGGACCACTCGGTGAGGTTCATGGTGCCCATCCTGCGCCGGGTGCGCCGACGTCCATGCACCACCCGCTTGCCAGCACCGTGGGCCCGGCCACCGTCGTGACGTGCCCGCACCATCCCTGTCGATCATCGCGCTGGGAGACTGGCCTGCGACGCACTTGCACGCCACGATGGGCGCCAGTGGCCTGCGTCTGGATGACGAGCGACACGCCGCGATCGCGCGCACGTGGGCCGCAGCCCAGACGCAACGCGGCGTGGACCTCTTCGATGGACCACTCTGCCGCCTGGAACACCTCGCCGTCGACGGCGACGGGCTGCACCTGCGCCTGAGTCGCACCACGTACCGCATCTTCATCGGCACCAATGCCGGTCATCCGCAATGGGCCGACGACCCCGGACGCCAGGTCATGGCCGATCCGCTCGGCACCAGCGTCATCCTGCGCAGCAGCGACGGTGTGCTGGTGTTCGGTCGACGCTCACAACGGGTCGCGCTCTATCCAGGTTTCGTCCATCCGTTCGGCGGCACCCTGGAACCGCCGGAAACCGGCATCGAGGTCGACCTGCTTGAGGAGATGCGCCGTGAACTGCACGAGGAAGCCGGCCTGACCCGCGCTGACCTGAGCGATCTGCGCGTCATCGCCCTGGTGGAGGATCACCGGCTGCGTCAACCCGAGCTGGTCTATGCCGCACAGACCCACCTGTCGGCCGAGGCCATCAGCAGCCGCCTCGACCTGCACGAACACAGCGCGTGTTGGCTGCTGGCGGATGAGCAAGCAAGCATCGACGGCGTGTTGACCGGCAACGAAGCACTCACGCCGGTGCTGGCCGGGGCTTTGCTGGCGTGGGGGTGGCGACGGTTTGGCGAGGCGTGGTTGGAAACGCGCCTAGCGGGTTGCCACGCCGAACGTCAGCCGGTGGCGCGCTGGGGTTGAGGATCGTCGCAGAGCGCGATGAGTTCGCCGTCGACCACCCGCCGCTGCGGCATTTCCGGCAGACGCCCATCGATGCGGTCCAGCACCAGCGCCGCCAGTTCCTGGCAGATGCGGTCGCAGCGTTTGTCCACCGTCGCCAACGGACCGGTTGACTCCCAGATGCGGCTCGGTTCCTCCGCCCAGGTGTGATCGTAACCGACAATGTCGATGTCATCGTTCGGCACTTTGCCAAACAACCGCAGTGCAGCGGCGACCTGATTGGCGTGCGGATCGCTCGCCACCATGATCGCATCGATCGGAGTCGCTCCACACAGGTGTTCCGGCAGATGGCCCGCGACCGTGCGCACCATCGTGTTCCACGCCTGGGCATCAGCGATGACATCGGGCAGGCCGGTGATCACCACCGCTGGCAGCGCCGCGACACCAGCCTCACGCAGGGCGCGTTCGTGGCCGGCATCGCGCTGGCGCAGCCAGTGGCTTTCCGCACGCACCCGCCAGACACGCAGGATCCGCCGCCGGCCACGTTGCAGCAGCCAACGGGTGAGGGCATGCGAGCCGGCCTCCTGATCACAGGTCACCACGTCACAGCGCCGCAATGCGGGTGAATAGCCGTAGGCGGTGACCGGGATGCGTGCCTCCGCACACGCGGCGATCAACTCGGGACCGACTGCCGATTCGCTGACATCGTAGGTCACCAGCACAGCGCGCGGTCGCTGGGCCAGCAGGTGCGCCAAGCCACCATCAAGCAGGGTCTGCGGATTGAGGTTGAGCACGTGCAGCCCGGCCTGCTCCAGCAGACGGCTGGTGTCGAGCTGGATCGCTAGGTCGTAACCACGGCGCGCATGGTCCTTCTGATGATGTTTGCTCAGCACGGCCACGGTGCGCGCCATCAGGCCGCCCGACGCCAGACCCGCGACCCGATGCTGACGCCGGAACGACGCTTCGAGCAGCCCTTCACGCACCAATTCAGCCAGCGCCGAGCGCACCGTCACCCGCGCGACCCCCATGGTCTTGGCCAGTTCGCGCTCCGCCGGCAAGGCGTGTCCGCTGGCGAAACGCCCGGCGCGGATCCATTCGCGGATCTGCGCGATCGCCCGCCGACGGGGCGAGGTCGCGCCTGGATCCGGATCGGTATCGTCAGGGTCGAAGGTCATGCTGGTCATGATACCAAAGGTTGGAGTGATCCGTTGCCGCAGTCCGGATGCTGGTCGCGAGCGGACCAGATGCCCTGCTCAGCAGCGATCTGGGTGTCCGGTCGCACGACCCAGATTCGTAGGGTATCCTGACCAATTGGAACCCGGACATGGATTCCAAGACCGGAGCACAGGACGATGCAAACGATGCGAAATGCAGACAGCAGGCCATCAAGCTTGGGCTGGTCACCTGTCCGGAATCGAAACGATTTTGACGTCAGAAATCCGTGTAACGCGACAATTTGTGGAGCCGAAAGCGTATCATGACCACGACCTGCCCGTCATCCCGCACCCACGCCCTCGAACAGGGACGCCTTCGGCGGGTTCGGCGAGATGCCCGTCAGGGCTTCACGCTCTTCGAGGTTTCAATCTCACTGGTGCTGGTGGCGTTTGGGGTGATCAGCGTGCTGATGCTCTTCCCCTCCGGCCTCAAGGCCCAGCAGATGGCGCGCTTCCAGATCTACGCCGCGGCCAAGGCCGAGGAGATGCTCGAACAGTTCAACGGCACCCAGCACAGCAATCCCGCCATCGATACCGAAGGCATGGCGATGTGGGACGTGCCGGTCGCCCACAAGGCACAGTCCTGGGATCTGGAATCCCGGCTGTCGGCCCACCGTTTCGGTATCATGCCGCTGCCGCTCACGCTTGCCCGACGCCTCGATTCCGATGGCGACGAGATCCAGCAGATCCTCGACGAAGGCGGTTTCCTCTACTACTCGCAACCACTCGCCTCCACCGGCACGCAGGAACAAGGCGCGGCGGAAGCACCGCCGAACGAAGCGCAGAAGATGATCATCGCGGTGAAGGGCTACGCCCAGCAGAACTGCCTGTCGTCCTTCCCGCTGAAGAACTGGCCATACCACACCCCCTTCCCGTCACCGCCCCTGCAGATGCACCACATGGCGGACAAGTTCCTGCCGCAGCGTGTCAACCGCACGATGGGCAACTACAAGACCGATTATTATCAATATTACTCCTGGCCCTGGATGGACAACGAGGACCAAATCTATCGGGGCCGTTGGAACATCCGTAACCACTCGGAGACCTACTGCGTCCCGTGGGAGACTTCTCCGCCCATCCCACCGCTGTTCCCAGGCGACCCCGACATCCAGAAGGTCTACGACTGGCCAGATGATGTTGCCACCCACATGGTCGCGCCGAATTATCCAGTGGGAGCACCCGCACAGGTTCAGCCGCTGCATGTCGGTTACTTCCCCTACGCCTGTGGGCGTCTGTGGGAAGCGGGCGGCACCAATCCCGGATGGATCGAATGGGATGTTCCTCCGAGCGCTGGCCCGCCTGCCATCGCGGGAACTCGCCATCCGTATGGTATCGGCACCCTGGTAACCAGGAATGGCACGAACTACACCTGCCTTGTCGCGCACCTGGCGGAGAACGGCGTCAACGGTCCACCGCCCAATGCCACGTACTGGGCGCAAGTCCCGATCGAATTCCCATCCACCCACCTGGAACAGATCACCCGCAGCAAATCGACCGTGGGCTACATGGGGGTGAACGACGGCGTGGCGGAAAGCGGCCAGGCGGTTTATGGCGAATATCCGTCGCGTCCGAGTGTCGGACGTTATGTCGCCTCGACGCTGTGGTACGCTGAAAAGAAGGGTTTCTCGTGGGGTTCACTCGGCACGGTCAAGGATCCCTATCTCGACTTCACCGACTCCGACAGCCGAAACCATTGGAAGGAGGTCCAGGCCTTCCGCTTCCTGGCGCATGCGACGACCTGCCTGACCGGTTGGTATTCCTTCAGTTCCTCCGAGATGGAGAACCTCAATACCGGCGTCACCATTCCGCGCGTCAGTTTGGCTGGCATCCAGAGCCCGGACAACGTCAAGATCACGCACGATCTCATCAAGTACTACCACGAACGGTCGCTGCACCTCATCAACTTGTACGCCGCCAGTTATCCCAACGACTGGATGGTCCCCCGCCCACTGAATCGTGCCATCATGATGGATTTTCCCCTGCTTCAATTCGATATGTTTGTTCCGTGGTTACCGCAGGGGCTGCCCTCCAACCCACTCTACAGTTCAACGACTGAAACGCCCCCACAGCAAGGCATGACGATCTCCCTTCCTAATGAGGATTATAGACACATCTTTGGCCGTAACGCGGGCGACCGACCGGAGCAGTGGCGCGTCGTCAGTTCCGAACCTATCCGCAACATCGGTGTCAGCGCAACCTTCCCAACCAACATCATCGATTCCCGGATGCAGACCAGCAGCCATACGTCGCATTTCGGCCATCCCGAGCACTTCAACCTCACAGCCAAATTCGATGCTGCCGAACGTTGCCGTGAACTTATCTTCTGGGTTGCCGACTGGCAGTCTTATGAGGATTTTGAGACAGCACCCAGTGCCCCGGTTGATGCGAGCAAATATCCCCTTGGCGCTCCTCGCAGCGAATGGCATGAAAGCGCCCACATCATCCCAACCAACCGTACGCGAAATTTCAGTCAGCGTATGGGCGACTTGGAATTCCGTGACGAGCAGTTGTGGTCCTATCGCAACGCCGAGAAAACCCTGCTCTTCTTCGGCGTCGATCCGACTACTCTGGCAACCGGGACCGACATGACCAACAACATGGTGCTCAACCGCCCGTGGACCAACTACCCCGACAAAGGGTCTGGCGTGAATGAGCGCCGGGTGTTCAACGGCCTGCTCGGCGCCGATCGCAACTACAATAAGAAACTCGATCGTGGTCCGCTGCCGAAATCAGTGCGACTTCGAGCGGTCCAAGTGGCACGTTTCAACTTCTACGATCCCCGCGTCCAGGCCATCCTCCGCTGAGTCCGCTGAATCCACCGGAGCGCTACATATGAACCGCGTACCTGCCGCTGTCGCCGCCTTCACACTCATCGAGATGATGATCGCCGTGGCCTTGGGCTCGATGGTCATCCTGGTGGCCATGTCCGGCTTCCGCACCGCCTCACAGACCATCACCGTCGCCAACCGGCTGTCGCTGGAAAACAGCATGCTCCGTTCGGGCTACTTCGAAGCTCAGATGCAACTCGACTTCTGGACCAACCTCGATGATCCAACCCGGCCGGATACCGAACGTCCGCTCAAGGGTGATCAATCGGTGGGCGGTAAACTCAATTGGCCGTATCAAACCGACCGCCGTGGCCTGCCGTTCACCCCGATGAAGAAATTGAGTGATGACGGGATCTGGGCCAAGGCCGGCACGGTGCCGCGTGTCAGTTCGCCTGCCACCCTGCCTGATGGATCGCGTGGCAACTGGGTCATGCCGCGTCCGCTCTCCGAAATCTCGCTCGCCAGTTGGGATCTGGACCGTGGCTGGGATCCGACCTTCTACTGGGCGCCCCACGATCCGCGCACGTGGTGCCGCGCCAACATGGCGGAAAAACTGCGCGACAACGGTGGCATCGGCAATGATGGTGTGGACAACCTGCCGAAGATGATCAGCGGCCGTTATGCCATCTTCGGTAACACCAGCACCACGCCCTTGACCCTGGACAACTACAATGTCCGACCGGATCTGAACCACATCGATCCAGCCCAACGGCAGACCATACAGGCCGTCTCCTATTCGGGCTACCCCGGTGCCAACATCCACTCGTGGTATTACAACCAGCTCAACAGCCTGGTGCGCGCCATGGGCTATGCTGCCTTTTGCGAGTACCTTCCAGCAAATTCGATCTACACGTGGTATTCCAACAGCGGTGACCGCACCGCCGGCGGCATCGATAATCTGGGAATCGTGCCGTGGTATGGCTTCACCAATGGCGATGGTGATCAGCGCAACTCCCGTGGCATTTATCGCAACACCTACTCCTGTTCCTATGGCTACATCAATCCGCGCTCCTGGGACTATGGCCTGACGGCCACCCCACCGCTGAGCGGAACGCCACTCAATGGCGACACGCTGCGGCAGCGTTACTACCAGTGTTACGAAAGCGATTATGGCGCGACGGAGAATGACGGCGCCAAACGATTGCGCTGGCTCCTCAGCCACGCCAACCACCCGGAACAACTGCTCGACTCGCGTCCCTCGTCGTGGCCCGAAGTGCAGGTGTCGGTCGGTCGGATCATCAAGAACGCGCACCACGTCGCCGTCGCCAAAGTGCGCCGTTTCTCGCCGCTCAATGGCGAACTCATCGAGTTGTCGTGGACTGGCCTGGGAACCACCCTGCGCGGCGCACGGCAGCAACGCCATCAAACCATCGGCTGGGCCCGCTGGGACAATGCATCCGGCGCGACCCTCGATCCTCATCTCGACACCCCGTGAGCCCCATGCTATCATCTCCTGCTCGTCGCGGCACCATCCTCATCATCGTCGCTGGCGTCTCGGCGCTCCTCGCTTCGCTGGCCCTGGCCTTCCTCGCGCGCATGCGCAGCGACACCGAGGAATCGCAGCACCTCCTGCAATACGCCCAGGCGAAGATCATGCTCGCCGCCGCGTGCAACTATGTGCAGGAGAGCTCACGGCTTGGTTGGGATCGTTATCCTGCCACGCCGACCGTGGATGGCCTGCAGATCCACGACGAAGCTTACGGCTGGGTCGATGTGCGCGACGGCACGACCGGCCCCAAGGGCAAACGCGTCTCCGGAACTCCCGGCTTCTCGGGCCCGGAACTGGCTGATCTTTCCGCGAACAAATGGCCAAGTGTTGGCACCCACGTGCGCTGCCCGATGTACCGCATGAAGCGTCCCCCCTATGCCATCAAACTGAATGCCGGCCATAACTACATGGTGACCGACAATCCTGCCTCGCCGGATTATTGCTGGCCCTTGTTGAAGAATCGCGATCCACGTCCAGCACAAGACGTCGACAACTACCCTGATTTCGCCGCCGGCGACAAGACGCCCGTGGTCGACACCACCGGCAAGGCGTGGTTCCGCGTCTACCGCGACGGGCCGGGCACGTTCATCGTCACCTGCGGTTCCGGTGGCAGTGACGGATTCAAGAACTGGGACGAACTCAGTGCCACCGAACAACTTCAATTCAACAGTGACCGCCCCTTCTTCGAGAACCTGCGCAACGCTGAGGTGCGCCTGCACTACCGCATCGAGTGGAGCGCGGCCGTGACCGAGGTCACCTACCACAATCTGCAACACGAGATCGCGCGTGCGACCGAGCACTACGAGACCTGGCCGCCGAATGCGAGCCATACCTGGAGTTCATCGCGCCGCACGCAGACCTGGATGAAGAATCCGGTCGGCACCATCCGCACGATTCAACGCCTGATCATCGAGCCATCGTTCTGGTAAGCGGCTCGACGGCGGCGCATCCGCAGAAATGCCTGAGCAGTCCAATTTTCATTCATTTCCACTAAGTTCGCCGGAACCGATCAGGTCTTTTCCAAATAGTACGGACAGCCGCTCAACTTCCGTCACGCCTGTCCACGCCATCTGAACCATTTCTCGCGGATTGCCCAGATTTCACCGACGGGATGTCCGGATCAGGTCGTGGGTGCCGTCTTGTTCAACTGGAAGCCCATCCACCATCTCGGCTTGCGGAGTGCATCGGAATGACAAACGCCAGTCGCCTCATGGTCCAGACCCTCACCAGACATCCACGCAGTGATTCGACGGACAACCGACGCAGCGGTTTCACCCTCTTCGAGGTTTCCATTTCACTGGTGATCGTCGCCTTCGGGGTCATCAGCGTGCTGATGCTCTTTCCCGCTGGCCTCAAGGCTCAGCAGATGGCGCGTTTTCAGATCTACGCTGCGGCCAAGGCCGAGGAGATGATCGAACAGTTCAACGGCGCCCAGAGCGCGAGTCCCGCGATCGACAGCGAGGGCCTCGCGATGTGGGATGTACCGGTGGCGCTCAAGCCGCAGAGCTGGGACCTCGAGGCCAAGCTCTCAGCCCACCGCTTCGGCATCATGCCGCTCCCGTTGGAGATCGCTAGGCGCCTCGACTCCGACAGTGGCGACCTGCAGGATATCCTCGACCAGGGCGGCTACCTCTACTATTCCCAGCCCCAGGCCTCGACCGGTATGCAGGAGCAGGGCATGCCCGTCGCGACGCCCAACGAGGCGCAGAAGATGATCATCGGCGTGCGCGGCTACGCCCAGCAGAACGCGCTGGCGTCGTTCCCGCTGAAGAATTGGCCCTACCACACGCCTTACCCGTCGCCGCCCCTACAGATGCACCACATGGCGGACAAGTTCCTGCCACTGCGCGATTACGGCACGAGCACCTACTACAACTACTACTCCTGGCCCTGGACCGACATCGAGGACCAGAGGGCCGGGGCGCGCAGTGGCCAGGGCAACTGGTCCGAGACCCATTGCGTCCCGTGGGAGACCTCGCCGGCCCAGACCCTGGTCCGCGACCCCGACCTCCAAAAGGTCTACGACTGGCCGGACGAGACCCTGACCATGGAGGTGCCCGGCCGCGACGGGAAGGCGGTGACCACCAAGGTGCACTGGGGCTACTTCCCCTATGCCTGTGGCCGCTTGTGGTCGTCGGGGGCAACCCACCCGACGTACCGTACGGCTGCGAACCACCCCAATTGGAAGAACGATGCCGCGACCTACGAACCAACCCACCTCGGACCCGACGATCGCGGGGCCTACCCCTCGCGCGATGGGGTGAAGCGCTACGTCGCCACCACGTTGTGGTACGCACTGAAGAAAGGCATCACCCTCGCCGAGACCGACGGCGACAAGAACCCCTATCTTGGCTTCACCCTACCGGAGGCGCAGCGCTGGAAGGAGGTCCAGGCCTTCCGCTTCCTCGCGCATGCCACCACCTGCATGACCGCGTGGTATTCGTACACTAAGGGCGGAACGGACACCGAGGACCTGGCGACGGGCGTCGAGATCATGCAATTCAAGCAAGGCGGCACGGATTCGCCGGACAAGTTCAAGATCACGCACGCGCTGATCAAATACCTGCACGAGCGCTCAATCTACCTCATCAACCAGTTCGCCGCGAGCTACCCCTACGACTGGGCGGTGCCGCGTCCGCTGAACCGTGTCGCGATGATGGACTTTCCGTTGCTGCAGTTCGATATGTTCACGCCACCGTTGCCGCACAACATGGACATCGCGACCAACATTCCCTTCGGTGGCGCCCCGCCGCGACCGCTTTATGACTCCAACAACCCCATCGTCACCAGCAACACCTGGGATTACATCTTCGGCCGTAGTGTAGCCGAGAAGCCGCAGCAGTGGCGGGTGCTGAGCCCGGAACCCATCCGCAACATCGGGGTGAGCGCGACCTTCCCTACCAGCGTCATCAACGCGGAAATGCGGCAGGGCGGCTTCACCGGAAGTTCCCATTTTGGAAACGCCGACCACTACTCGCTTACCGACCGCTTCGGCGCCGATGAACGCTGCCGCGAACTGATCTTCTGGGTCGTCGATTGGCAGTCCTACGAGGATTTCGAGACCGCGCCGAGTGCACCGGTCGACGCCGGCAAGTACCCCCTCGGCGGCCCGCGCTGCAACTGGCATGACAGTCAGGACGTCGGCGGAACCCGCGGCAGCCATCAGGTTCCGACCTACCGCAACCGCACCTTCGACGAGCGCATGATCGACATGGAGTTCATCGACTCTCAGTTGGCGACCTACCGCAATCCCGAGAAGACCCTGCTCTACTGGGCCGACCCCACGTCCATCGCCACCGGCACCGACATGACCAGCAAAATGGTGCTCAACAACACCAACCCCAACGATGGCTGGCGCTCGTTGCCGGACAAGGGTCCGAACGTCGAGGCACGCAGGACCTTCGCCGGCGTCTACGGTGCCGACCGCAATTTCAACAAGAAGCTCGACCGCGGCCCGGTCCCACGCTCGGTGCGCCTGCGCGCAATCGAAGTGGCGCGCTTCAACTTCTACGATCCCCGCATCCAGACCGTCGTACGGTGAGGATCCACGCCATGACCCGCACTCATGCCTCCGGTTTTACCCTGATCGAAATGATGATCGCCATCGCCCTCGGGATGATGGTGGTCTACACCGCGATCGCCGGCTTCCGCGTCGCCTCCCAGACCATCACCGCTGCTAAGCGCCTGTCGCTGGAAAACAGCCTGCTGCGCAGCGGCTACTTCGAGGCGCAGCGCCAGCTCGACTTCTGGACCAACCTCGACGATCCCACGGCTCTAGATACGGAGCGCCCGCTGAAGAGGACCGGTAACCCAGCTGACTCCTCCATCGGTGCGCTCAACAGCCGCGACTACAGCATGAAACGCGGTCTGCCCTTCACGCCCATGCGCGCGCTGCAGTCCGAGGGGGTGTGGCCGAAGTCGCCAGGCGTCCCGCGTTTCGCCGACCCCAAGACCGTGAACGGCGCACGCGTCGGCACGATCATGCCACGCGACCTGTCGTTCTACCCCCCGCCGACCAGCGCCAACAGCAACGACGCGCTGGAAGCGGACACGGGCTTCGATCCTTCCTATTCCTGGTCGCCACACGATCCGCGCACCTGGATCCGGGTCGATCTCTCGGGGAAGGAGCGCAATTGGGTCCAGCAGCAATACGTCCGGAACAAGGACGCGAACAATAAAGACGTGACCGATCCGCTGTATCCCGACAAATACGTACACCCCGACTTCCCGGAACACTTTCCGCTCGTCTACAACGGCCGCTACATCCTATTCTCCAATCCAGAGAACTCCGGCGCCGCGTTGCCAACATTCAGGATCATTCCCGACCCCAACAAGTCGCCCTTGCTGCTCGATGGCGCCATGGCGGATATGAACAACAAGATGGTCGAGATCACCTACAGCGGGTATCCCACCGCCGGCACACACACCTGGTATCCCCACCAGATGTCGCGCCTGATCAATGCCATGGGATATGCCGCGTTGTGCGAATACCTGCCGCCGAATTCGCTCTACAGTTGGTATACGCTCGTCAGCACCCGAGGAGATCGCACCGAGGGCGCCTGGTTCAATAAATTCGGCATGCATCATGATTTCGAATTCTGCAACGACAACGGCGGCCAAAAAAGCGCCCGTGGGATCTGGCGCCAGACCTACCCCTCTTCCTACGGGTATATTAACCCACGTGCTCCCAATGATTTTAACGTGTATCCCGCGCCGGATCCCCCCAGTCCTGTGGCGACTGACAAAAACCTCCGTCAGCGGTTCTACGCCCGCTACAAATCAGACAATGATACCACGGACCCGAATGGCGGTAACGCCAAACAGTTGAACTGGTTCATCACGCGCACTGGCCTCCAGGAACCCTTGATGGTCGAGCGTCCGCAGAACTGGCCGGAGGTGAAGGTGTCGGTGGCGCGCTTCATCAAGAGCGCCCACCATGTCGCAGTCGCGAAGATCTCGCGCTTCTCGCCGATGACCGGTGAACTGATCGAGCTGTCGTGGACCGGGCTGGGCACCACCTTGCGCGGCGCCCGCCAGCAGCGCCTGCCCACCACCGGCTGGGCACATTGGGACAACGATCCCGGTGTGACCAACGACCCGACCCTGGACTCCCCCTGATGCATTCCTCCATCTCGCCCCGCAGCGGCACCATCCTCATTATCGTCGCCGGCATCTCCGCGCTGCTCGCCGCCATGGCCTTGACCTTCCTGGTGCAGATGCGTTCCGACGTTGAGGAATCACAATTCGTGCTCCAGCACGCGCAGGCCAAGCTCATGCTGGCGGCGGGCTGCAACTACATCCAGGAGACCTCGCGTGTCGGCTGGGACCGTTCCAAGGATTCCAGCGCCACTCCGCCGGTCCCGGTGGTCGATGGGCTCCGCATCCATGAGGAGGCCTTCGGCTGGGTCGATGTGCGCAATGGCAAGACCGGGCCCCTCAATCGCGCGGGTGCGAGTCTGATGGGTAGCGATACCACAAAGTGGCCGCACATCGGCACTTTTGTGCGCTGTCCCATGTTCGTGCGCCGGGTGCCGCCCTACGCCACCACCCTGGCCACCGGCTCCAACCCGATCCTGACCAAGGATTCCAGCAGTCCGGACTACACCTACCCGCTGATGCGCTATCCCGACCCGCAGCCGCTTGAGAACCTCAACGCCTACGATCACGCCTCGCCCGGCTCGGTCACCGACGCACGCTACGACCAGTTCGCCAAGGGCGATCCCACCCCCCTCACCGCGTCGCAAGGCAAGGCCTGGTTCCGGATCTTCCGCGATGGCCCGGCGACCTTCATCATCACCTGCGGCTCGGGTGCCACGTCCGGTTTCAAAGACTGGGGCGAGATGTCCACGATTGAGCGCGAGCAGTTCCCAAACCGGGAGTTCTTCTACCAGCTCAAGGCCACGGAGCTGCGGCTGCACTACCGCGTGGAATGGACGGCGGCGGGCGTCGAGACCAGCTACCACAACCTCCAGCACGAGATCGCCCGGACGCACGACCACTACGAATCCTGGCCGCCGAATGCCAGCCATGCGTGGTCGTCTTCGCGCCGCACCCAGACCTGGCTGAAAAGCCCGGTGGGGACGATCCGTTGGATCCAACGCTTGGTAACCGAACCGACGTTCTGGTAACCTGATCGCGAAAAGGCTGTCCTCTGGCATGTAGCCGTGATGCGGGCAGGTTGTCCGCCCGATGAACGATCCTTTGGCGGCCCGCTTGGCGACGACGTGTGGTCCGGATCAGGTCTTCGCCGATATCGTCGACCGCTCGCAGTGGGCCGCGGACGCGAGCATCTATCACTTGGTTCCGCGCGTGGTGGTGATCCCGCGTGATGTGGGGTGTGTCCAACGCACGTTGCGCGTCGCGGCCGAGCAGCGCGTCCCGGTGTGTTTCCGCGCTGGTGGAACCAGCCTGTCGGGGCAGGCGGTCACTGACGGCATTCTCATCGTCGTCAGCCGGCATCTGCGTGGCATCCACGTCAGTGCTGATGCCACCGCGGTGACCTGCGGACCCGGAGCAGTCGGGGCGTGGGTGAACGCCGCGCTGGCACCACATGGGCGACGCATCGGCCCAGATCCCGCCAGCATGCAAGCTGCCGAAATCGGTGGCATCGTCGCCAACAATGCGTCGGGGATGTGCTGTGGCGTGGCAGAGAACAGCTACCACACCGTCAGCGGTCTCGATCTGGTACTGGCCGATGGCTGGCGCATCGACACCGCTGCTGTCGATGCCGATGAGCGGATGGAACAGGAGCGCCCGGAGTTGGCGCGCTCGCTGCGGGAACTGGCGGCAGAGGTCCGTGCGCATCCGACGTTGCCTGAGCGCATCCGCCGCGCCTTCGCCACCAAGAACACCGTCGGTTACAGCCTGAACGCGCTGATCGATGTCGACTCGCCAGCGGCGATGCTGCAACGCTTGGTGGTCGGCAGCGAAGGCACCTTGGCGTTCATCGCCAACGCCACCTTTCGCACTTTGCCGCTCCCCAAACACCGCGCGACTGCGTGGCTGCTGTTCCGTGATGTCGAAGAGGCCTGCCGAGCCGTCGCCCCCCTCGCCTACTTGCAGGCCCGGGCGATCGAACTGCTCGACGCGGTGGCGTTACGCCGTGTGGAGCGCGACCTCCCGCACGCGCTGCCAGATGGTGAACCCGCGGCGTTGCTGGTGGAGTTCCAGGAAGCTGACGAATCCCTGCTTGCCACCCGCGTCGCTGCTGCGGCACCGGCGTTGCTCGGTTTCGATCTCGCCGCGCCCGCCGCGTTCACGCAGGACGCCAAACTCCAAGCGACCTATTGGAAGATCCGCAAAGGACTCTTCCCGTCTGTCGGCGCGGTACGTGCCGCCGGCACCGCGGTGGTGATCGAAGACGTCACCTTCCCGGTCGAACGTCTGGCGCTGGGCGTACGCAAGCTGCGCACGTGCTTCGCTGCGCATGGGTACGACGACGCGGTGATCTTCGGCCATGCCAAGGACGGCAATCTGCACTTCACCTTGACGCCTGATCTCGCGAAGCCGGCGGAGGTCGCACGTTACGACCGCTTCATGCAGGCACTGGTCGACCTGGTGCTCGGTGAAGGCGGCCACCTCAAAGCCGAACACGGCACCGGCCGCAACATCGCGCCCTTCGTCGAGAAGCAGTGGGGCACCGACGCGGTGGCGTTCATGCGCCGCATCAAGCAGGTGCTCGATCCGCTCGGCATCCTCAATCCCGGCGTGCTGCTGAGCGATGATCCGCAAGCGCATCTCAAACACCTCAAGACCCTGCCTGCCGTCGATGCCGAAGTCGACCGCTGCATCGAATGCGGTTTCTGCGAACCAGTCTGTCCAAGCCGTGATGTCACTTACAGCCCACGCCAACGCATCGCTGCGCTGCGCGCGGTGGCACGTGGCGGGCTCGATGCGGCAGCGGTGCAGAGCGAGTGGCAACACCGTGGCCTCGACACCTGTGCCGGCGACGGGATGTGCGAAACCGCCTGTCCCGTCCACATCGACACCGGTGCCCTGGTGCGGGCCCAACGTAGCGCCGGTCGCAGTGCCTGGACACGCAGCCTCGCGGTGCACGCCGCGGGCTTCTTCGACGTGATCGCCGGCGTCACCCGCCTGGGTTTGCGCTTGGCGGCGTTTGCACGCATCCGCCATGTTCCCGGATCACCGGTGCCCTTGCCGCCCGCCGCCGCCGCGATGCCGACCACCTGGCCACAGGCCGTGGGCGATGCACCGACGCTGATTTATTTCCCGACCTGCCTCGGACGCATGATGGGGCCCGGCTCGCTGGCGCAGGCGCTCTCCGATTGCTGCCGTGCCGCCGGCGTCGGGCTGGTGGTGCCGGAGCATCCGGGCAACCTCTGCTGCGGCCAACCGTTCGCCTCCAAGGGTTTTCCCGAAGCAGCAGCGGCGATCCTCACGCGCACCGCGCAGGCGCTGCTGGCTGCGGGACCGCAGGCCATCCTGGTGAGCGACACCAGCACCTGTGCCGCGCAACTTGATCATGCCGCAAGTTTGCTGAGTGGCAGCGAACGCGAACGCTGGCTGGCGCTGCGACGTCTGCCACCAGCGGCGGTGATGCAGGAGATCCTGTTTCCACGCCTGCACACGGCAGGACGCCTGATGACTCCTGGCGCGCCGTTGGTCATCCATCCCACGTGCAGCGAACATCGCCACGGCTGGACGACCGATTTCGCCACCGCCGCCGGCCATCTGGGCAGCGGCACCATCCCCTCGGCCGCGGGCTGCTGCGGCATGGCCGGCGACAAGGGTTGGACCACACCGGAGCTGACCGCCGGGGCCACGCGCCGGGAAGCCGCCCAGGTCGCTGGCGCGACTGCCGGCATCTGCACCAGCACCACCTGTGGCCTGGCGATGGAGGCCGCCACCGGGATAGCGTACCAGCATCTGTTCCTCGCCGTCGCACAGCGTCTGATACCAACTGACGCGCTGGTCGCCACCAAGCCCTGAACACGCACACGATCCGCGGTCAAGCCGTGGCTTGGGCCCTGCATCAGAGACGCCATGCCCCCCCTTCCCCCGCCGTGGTCCCTCGGCATCCTGCCGCGCTTCCGCGGGAAAAGCTGATTGTCCACGCCCTCTACGACCGTGTTCCGCCGCCTGCTGGGTGGCTTGCCCCGTCGCGGCGACGCCCAGGACCAGACTGCCAGCCGGGGTGAGGTGTTCAGCCTCGATGAACTGGCGGCGCACGCCCGTTCACTGGCTGCGCGCCACCACGTCCAGGTGCGCGCCAGCGGCGACCCGCTGCTCAAGCGCCTCCAGACCAACGAGCAGCGCCTCGCGCGGGCATACACCGTGGTGGTCGCTGCGGCCAAGGCCGGTCGCCGGCTGCCACCGGCAGCGGACTGGCTGCTCGACAACCATTACCTGATCGAAGAGCAGATCCGCACCGCCCGGCGTCACCTGCCGCGCGGATACAGCCGCGAACTGCCGCGCCTTGATGATGGCGTCCACCGCGACTATCCGCGCGCGTACCTCATCGCCACCGAACTGATCGCCCACATCGATGCGCGGGTCGACGCCGAAAGCGTCACCACCTTCGTCGGTGCCTGGCAGGAAATCGCCGATCTCACGCTCGGTGAACTGTGGGCCATCCCGATCATGCTGCGTTTGGCGCTGATTGAGGACCTGCGTCAGGTTGCCGAACGTCTGGCGCAGGTGCTGGCCGAACGCGAAGAAGCCGGCCACTGGGCCAGCCGCTTGATCGAGGTGGCGGACAAACATCCGAGCAACCTGGTGCTGGTGCTGGCGGAGTTGTCCGCCGCGACCCGTACGGGCACCGCGCTGTCGCCGCCCTTCGTCGCCGAACTGACGCGCCGTCTGCAAGGCCTCAATCCGGTGCTGGCGGTGGCGCTCACCTGGCTGGAGCAGCGCCTGGGCGAGGCCGGCACCACCAACGAGCAGGTGGTGCGCGCCGAGAACCAGGCGCAAGCCATCGATCAGGTGTCGATGGGTAATGGCATCACCAGCCTGCGTTCGATGTCCGCCATTGCGTGGCGTGATTTCGTCGAAGGTGCGAGCCGCGTGGAGCGCACGCTGCGGGAAGATCCGGCGGGCGTGTACGTGCGCATGGATTTCGCCACGCGTGACCACTACCGCCACGTGATCGAAGAGGTCGCCAAGCAGAGCCGCCAAGGCGAAAGCGCGGTCGCAGCACAGGCCTTAGCCCTGGCACGTGCACGCTCGGACCGGCTCGGTCCGACGCATCGTGAATCGCACATCGGCTACTTCCTGATCGATCGCGGCCTGCCCGAACTAGAACACACCGTACGTGTACGCCGTGGGCCGTTGACCGCGACCAATGCCTGGTTGCGCCGTTGGCCGCTGACCAGCTACCTGTGCTGCATCGCGCTGTTGGTCGGTGCGACCACCGCCTTGGCCGGTTGGTGGCTGTGGCTCAGTGATATCCCGGTGTGGGCCTTCGTCGTGCTGCTGGTGCTGGTGGCGATCACCGCCAGCCAATGCGCCGTGACCATCGTCAACTGGTTGGTGACCATGCTGGTCAAACCACGCTCGTTGGCGCGTATCGACTTTGACCGCGGCATCCCAGCGGATTACCGCACCCTGGTGGTGATCCCGACGCTGATGCGCAAACCGAGCGATGTCGAATCGCTGCTCGATGGACTTGAGGTCCGTTACCTCGCCAATCCGGATCCCCATCTCGACTTCGCCCTGCTGACTGATTTCGGCGATGCCAAGACGGAGCACCTGCCGAGTGATCAGGCGCTGATCGATCAGGCCGTGCGCGGCATCGAAGAGCTGAACGAAAAATACGCTCACGTGCGTCCGCATCTGTTCCAACTCCTGCACCGGCCACGGAAGTGGAATGCGGGCGAAGGTGCGTGGATGGGATGGGAGCGCAAACGCGGGAAGATCGAGGACCTCAACGAACTGCTGCTGCATGGCGACCGTTCGCGCTTCAGCATCATCACGGCCGAGCCATCACGTCTGTCGCAGTACCGCTACGTCATCACCCTCGACACCGACACCCAGTTGCCCCGCGACGCGGCGCGTGAACTGGTGGGCACGTTGGCGCACCCGCTCAACCGCGCGTGTTTCTCGCCCGACGACGGCTGCATCACCGATGGCTATGCCATCCTCCAGCCACGTGCCGCGATCAACCTGCCGAGCGCGGGAAAATCCTGGTTCGCCCACCTGTTCTCCGGTGAACCGGGCATCGACCCCTACAGCCGTGCGGTGTCCGATGTCTATCAGGACCTGTTCGCCGAAGGCTCGTTCGTCGGCAAGGGCATCTACGATCCGGTGGCGTTCCGCCGTGCACTGCATGGGCGCTTCCCCGACAACCACATCCTCTCGCACGACCTGATCGAAGGCAGCCTGTCGCGTTCCGGGCTGGTGAGCGACGTGCTGGTGTTTGAGGACCATCCCTCGCGCTACGGCGCCGACGTCAGCCGGCGTCAACGCTGGGCTCGTGGCGACTGGCAGTTGTTGCCGTGGTTGATGCCGCGTGTGCCGACCGCGAGCGGTAAACGAGTGCGTAATCCCCTCAGTCTGCTCGCCCGCTGGAAGCTGTTCGATAATCTGCGCCGTGGTTTGGTCGCTCCGGCACTGCTCGGCCTGCTGCTGACCGCTTGGCTGGCCTTGCCGGACAATGGCATCCTGGTTCCGCTGGTGTTGGCCTTGGTGATCGCACCGGTGGCGCTCGGAGCCATCACCGGCGTGTTGCGCAAACCCGCCGACATCCCGCTGCTGATACACCTGCGGCTGCAGCGCGACGCCACCCTCGGGCAACTGGTCCAAGTGCTGCTTGGTTTGGTGTTCCTGCCCTACGAAACCGTGGTCACGTTAGAGGCCATCCTGCGCACGCTGTGGCGCATGTTGGTCAGTCGCAAACGTCTGCTCGAATGGACCACCGCGAGCGACGCCGAACGAAATACCGCCAGCGGTTTGATCGGCGTCCACCTGGCAATGTGGAGTGCGCCAGTGCTGGCCTTGGTGGGCTTCGCCTGCATCACCACGGAGGATCCGCTGCATCTCTACGATGCGCTGCCGTTGTTGGTGGTATGGCTGTTGTCACCGACGGTGGCGTGGTTCATCAGTCGACCGCTGGCTGCGCGCCGTGACGAACTGGATCCACGCCGCCGACAGTTCCTGGGCCGCATCTCGCGCAAGACTTGGCGTTATTACGAGACCTTCGTCAACGCCGATGAGCACTGGCTGCCCCCCGACAACTACCAGGAACATCCGCTCGGTGCCGTCGCGCACCGCACCTCGCCGACCAACATGGGGCTCGGATTGTTGGCCAATCTTGCCGCCTACGACCTGGGATACGCGCCTCTACCGCGCGTGATGGACCGGGTCGAGCAGTCACTCACGGTGATGGTCAAGCTGGAACGTTACCGTGGACACTTCTTCAACTGGTACGACACGCGCACCGCCAAGGCGATCGTACCGTTTTATGTCTCGATGGTCGACAGCGGCAATCTTGCCGGCCATCTGCTGGTGCTCCGCCAGGGCCTGCTCGAACCACTCGAGGGACCGGTGCTCCGCACCAGCCTGTTCGTCGGCCTGCGCCACACGTTTGGCTTGGTGGTGGAGCACGCCACCGTGGCACAAGCACGCAGCGGTGGCTCGACCCAAGGGTGGATGGGCCGCCTTGGCGAGTTCCAGAAGTTGTGGGCCGATCTTGATCGCGACCTGCGCTTGCCACCGGATGGTCTCAGCGCGTGTCTCGCCCTGTTGGCGCGTTGTATCACCGTCGCCAGTGATTTCGTCACCAACGTCGCCACCGCCAGCGATGACGAACTGCGCTGGTGGGCCGGTGCGTTCGAGCAGGAATGCCGCGATCATCGCGATCACCTGGAAGCCATTGCACCGTGGTCACGTCTGCCGCCGGTGCCCGACATCATCTTTGAACTGCCGGTCGATGAGGGCAAACACCTCGACGTGTTGCGCACCGCGCTCGCGCGACTTGACCAATCGCTGACGCTGGAGGAGATCGCTGGCTTCCACAGCTCGTTGTTGCCGCAGCTCGACTGGTTCCTTGATGAGTACGGCCAACGTAGCGAACCCGCGGCGAAGATCGCCATCGGCTGGATCGCCAGCCTGCGTATGCAGGTGAGCGTCGCCGCCGATCGCGCCGAAGGATTCCGTCGCCGCTTGGTCGTGATGGCAGAGCAGGCCGGCAAACTGGCCGAGATGGAGTGGGGTTTCCTCTTCGACAAGGGACGCGACCTCTTCTCCATCGGCTACAACGTCGTCGACAACAAATTGGACGGCAGCTATTACGACCTGCTCGCCAGCGAAGCGCGCCTCGGCAGTTTCGTCGCCATCGCCCAGGGACAGGTCCCACAGGACCACTGGTTCACCCTGGGTCGGCTGCTGACCTCGACACGTGCCGAACCCGCGCTGCTGTCGTGGGCCGGTTCAATGTTCGAATACCTGATGCCCGGTCTGGTGATGCCGACCTACAGCGGAACGTTGCTCGATCAGACCTGCCGCGCCGTCGTGCGTCGACAGATCGACTACGCGCGCAGCCGTGGCGTGCCGTGGGGTATCAGCGAATCCGGCTACAATCTCACCGACGCGCAGATGAACTACCAATACCGCGCGTTCGGTGTGCCGGGCCTGGGACTCAAACGTGGTTTGGCTGACGACCTGGTGATCGCGCCCTATGCCAGCGCGATGGCGCTGATGGTCATGCCGGCGCAGGCGTGTGCGAACCTCCAACGCTTGGCGCTGCTCGGCCATGAAGGCCAGTACGGCTTCTACGAAGCGGTCGATTTCACTCCGGCACGCATGCCACATGGCACCGCCGGCGCGGCGGTACGTTCCTTCATGGTCCACCATCAGGGCATGGCGCTGCTGGCGCTCGACGCGGTGTTGTGCGATCGGCCGATGCAGCGGCGTTTCCTGGCTGATCCGTTGTTCAAGGCCACCGAGCTGCTGTTGCAGGAACGCATCCCCAAGTCCGTACCGGTGGTCTATCCGCATGCCGCCGAAACCGGCGTCGATCGGGTCACCAGTACCTCGGCCGAAGCGACCATGCGCGTGTTCACCAACCCGACGGCGAGTCAGCCGGAGGTGCACCTGCTGTCGAACGGTCGTTACCACGTACTGGTGACCGATGCTGGCGGTGGCGTCAGCCGCTTCAAAGGCGCGGCGTTGACCCGTTGGCGCGAAGATGCCACGCGCGACTCGCATGGTACATTCATCTACCTGCGCGATATCGACCGTGGCATCACTTGGTCGGCGGCGTGGCAACCGGTCGGCGCACCGCCGACGTCCTATGAGGCGGTGTTCCTTCAAGGCCGTGCCGAATTTAAACGGGTCGACTACGACATCGAGAGCCGCACCGAGATCGCCGTTTCGCCGGAAGACGACGTCGAGCTGCGCCGCGTGACCTTGATCAACCGCTCACGGCAGACGCGCATCATCGAATTGACCAGCTACGCGGAATGTGTGCTTGCCCCGGCGGAGGCCGACGCGGCGCACCCGGCGTTCAGCAAACTGTTCGTCCAGACCCGGTACGAAGCAGACAAGGGCGCCTTGTTGTGCTGGCGTCGCCCCCGCAGCGCCAGCGAACACCCGCCGTGGTTCGTCCACCTGGCGACCGTGCGCGGCAATGAGGTCGGCAGCGGCTCATTCGACTCAGCGCGTGAGAGCTTCATCGGACGCAACCGCTCGGCGGCGGCGCCACTGGCCCTGGACAGCGCAGGTCCCCTTGCCGGGACCAGCGGCGCGGTGCTCGATCCCATCGTCGCGCTGCGCCGTACCGTGGTGCTGCAGGCCGGAGAATCAGCGATCGTCGATCTGATTTTCGGAGCCGCCGATGACGAATCCGGGGCGGTCGATCTGGCCGCGCGTTACCGCGATCGTCGTCTGGCCGACCGCATCAGCGGCCTGGGGTGGACACATAGCCAGGTGGTGCTCGGTCAGCTCGGCGCGAGCGAGGCCGAAGCCCAGCTCTACGGTCGCCTCGCCAGCTCGGTGGTGTTCGCCACGCCGCTCCGGCGCGCCGCGTCCAACCTGCTCGCCGCCAACCGCCATGGCCAGTCAGGCCTGTGGGGCTTCGGCATCAGCGGTGATCTGCCGATCGTGCTGTTGCGCCTGACCGATCCCGCGCGCCTCGACCTGGTCAAACAACTGGTCAATGCTCACACCTACTGGCGCCTCAAAGGTCTGGCCGTCGATCTGGTGATCTGGAATGAGGACCATTCGGTCTACCGCCAAGCCGTGACCGAACGCATCGTCGGCCTGATCGCGGCAGGTGTCGGTGCCGGCATGCTCGACAAACCGGGCGGCATCTTCGTCCGCCGTGCCGATCAGATGTCGGACGAGGACCGCACCTTGTTCCAGACCGTGGCGCGCGTGGTCATCAGCGACGCCAGCGGCAATCTCGCACAGATCGTCGAACGTCGACCAAAGATCGAACCACCTCCGCCGCGCCTAGTACCCGCCCGCGGCCCTGGCGACGATCCGGTCGCGCCCAGGCGCGTGCCGACTGATCTGCGCATGTTCAACGGCTACGGCGGCTTCAGCGCCGATGGCAGCGAGTACGTCATCACGCTGGCTGATGGTCAGACGACGCCGGCACCGTGGGTCAACGTCATCGCCAACGAACACTTCGGCACGGTGATCAGCGAATCCGGTGCGGCCTACACCTGGGACGGCAACTGCCACGAACGCCGACTGACGCCGTGGTCGAATGACCCGGTCGGTGACGGCGGTGGTGAAGCGCTCTACCTGCGTGACGAAGACAGCGGTCGCATCTGGTCGCCGTCCCCGTGGCCGGTGCGCCAGGGCAGCTACACCATCCGCCATGGTTTCGGCTACAGCGTCTTCGAACACCAGGAGGCCGGCATCGTCAGCGAGCTGACGGTGTTCGTCGCACACGATGCACCGGTGAAGATCTGCCGCCTGCGTCTGCGCAACACCACCCGGCGGCCCCGGCGCCTGACCGCCACCGGGTACGTCGAATGGGTGCTCGGCGAACAACGCGATCGTGCGGCCCCCTTCACCGTCAGCGAGATCGACAAACGCAGCGGAGCACTCATCGCGCGCAACCACTACGCCACCGAGCGACCGGAACGTCTCGCGTTCTTCGCCGTCAGTGAGGCCCTGCGCACGGTCACCGCCGATCGTGGTGAATTCATCGGTCGCTGCGGCAGCCTGCGCCAGCCGGCGGCGCTAACGCGCACGCGTCTGTCGGGACGCACCGGCCCCGGACTCGATCCCTGCGGCGCGTTGATGGTGCCGCTCGAACTGCCGGAAGGCGCCGAACGCGAAGTGGTGTTCCTGTTGGGCGCCGGCGACACGCCAGAGGCGATCGCCGCGCTGGTCCAACGTCTGAGCGGACGCACGATGGTGGCTGGTGCCTTGGAAGCAGTGCAGGCGCAGTGGCGCCGCCTGTTGGGCGCGGTGCAGGTCGAGACCCCGGAGCCCGCGGTCGATCTGCTGACCAACGGCTGGCTGCTCTACCAAGTCATCGCCTGCCGCCTGTGGGCGCGCAGCGGCTTCTACCAGTCGGGTGGCGCATATGGTTTCCGCGACCAGTTGCAGGATGTGATGGCGGTGGTGCACAGCGATCCCGCCCAGACCCGTGCCCAGTTGCTGCGTGCCGCCGCACACCAGTTCCGCGAAGGCGATGTGCTGCATTGGTGGCACCCCGAGAGCCGCCGTGGCGTACGCACCCGCATCAGCGACGACCTGCTATGGCTGCCGTTCGTCACCGCGCGGTACCTGGCGGTGACTGGCGACACCAGCGTGCTCAACGAGGTGGTGCCGTACCTCGACGGTCGTGCCCTGCGCGATGGGGAAGAGAGCTGGTACGATCAGCCGCAACCCGGCGACGAGTCCGGCACCCTGCACGAACACAACTGCCGGGCGATCAGACACGCCCTGCGTTTCGGGGCTCACGGCCTGCCGCTCATGGGTGGTGGCGACTGGAACGACGGCATGAACCTAGTCGGAGCCAAGGGTGCCGGTGAAAGCGTGTGGCTGGGCTTCTTCCTGCATCAGGTGCTGCACCACTATGGCGCGGTCGCGCACGCACACGGCGACCGCAGCTTTGCCGGCGAATGCGACAGCCACGCCGGACGACTGCGCACGGCGATCGAACAACACGCCTGGGACGGTGAGTGGTATCGCCGCGCCTGGAACGATGATGGTCAGGTGCTGGGGTCGGCGGAGTCGCCCGAGTGCCGTATCGACTCCCTGCCGCAGAGCTGGGCGGTGTTCACCGCGCTCGGTGATGCGACCCGGGCACGCACCGCGATGACCTCGGTGGCGCGTCATCTGGTGGATCCGGACGCCGGCATCATCCGCCTGTTTGACCCGCCCTTCGACCGTTCCGCGTTCGACCCGGGGTACATCAAGGGCTACCTCCCTGGGGTGCGCGAAAACGGCGGCCAATACACCCATGCGGCGGTATGGGTGGTGATGGCCACCGCGCTGATGGGCGATCATGAACGGGCCTGGGAGCTGCTGCGACTGATCAATCCGCTGCGCCATGGCGCGACCGCCTCCGGCATCGCGGTGTGGCGCGTCGAGCCCTACGTCATGCCGGCGGACGTCTATGGCGTCGCGCCGCACGCGGGCCGCGGCGGCTGGACGTGGTACACCGGCTCGGCCGGGTGGATGTACCGCCTGCTGGGTGAGACCCTGCTGGGCATCGAACGAAACGCCGATCAGTTGCGCATCGCGCCGCGTCTGCCCGCTGCCTGGAAAGGTTTCTCCGTGCGTTACCGCCACGGCCGCAGCGTCTACCGCATCCAGGTGGCCGTCGTCGATCAGGCGCGGGTGGTGGTCGACGGCGTGGAACGCCCGGACGGCATCATCCCCCTGCGCGACGACGGCGCGGAGCACCAGGTCCAGGTGGACATCGTCCGTCCGACACCCTGACGCCATCCGCCCGGTATGGCACTCGCCGCTTCCGGCGGTGCCTCCTGGGGTTTGCCGCACACCACCCGCATGACTAGCCTGACGGCCAGATCCCGCGAGGTACCAGCCATGAATCGACCTGACGCTGTCCGCCTGCCCGACTGGCTGCTGCAATCACTGAACAAGGACGCGGCCTTTCGCGTGCTGACCATGGACGGTCTGGGGTGGATCGATCCCTACACCGGCCAAGTGGTAACCGCGCCCTTCGGCCATCAGGAAGTCGCTACCCGTCACCTCGCCGCGACCAGGCCGTGGTTGCAGCTCAAGCCGAAAGCGTTGAAGGATCTGCTGTACTTGCGCTGGCTGCATTACCTGCGGCAGAATCTCGAGTTCATTGAGCACCTGCGCATTTTCAAACAGGGTCTGTGGCTGAATCCTTATACCGGCCAGTGGATCTCGGGCGTGCGCCTAGAGGACAACCGCATCACCGCCACCACCATCGATGATCTGGCGAAGGTGTTGGGCAAATGCGAAGAGGCGCAGTCGGGCAAGATGCTGGAGAAGTTCCGCCTCGATGTCTTGATCGCCAACGGCCCTGATCCTCGGCTGCTGCAACAACAAGAGACCGCCGAGTTCCGCAATCTGAAATCGAAGACCGATTTCCAATCGGTGAAGAAGAGCTTCCTCAAGATGCTGAACAAACCGCCACGTCTGGACAACTATCAGATCGTCCTGCAATACGAGTCGTATTCGCCGATTCCACGCAGCTTCTACGACTTCATCAGCCTCGACCGCGACCGCATCATGCTGGTGATGGGTGAGCTCCAGGGTGAAGGGCCAGGTGCGGCGTTGGTGGTGGCGCAGGCGATGCGCACCATGCGCCGGCTGGCCGCGCAACGCGCCGACCTGCTCGACTTCTTCGCCAACCTCAATGACGAACTGCGCGTCGACCTCGTGCACGGTTGTTCGATCGGCCTGTTCGCCGGGGTGCTCAGCCTGCCGTTCAACAGCCTGACCTGCCTCAACATCGGTTCGCATCCGGCGGTGCTGATCAATGCCCGACGCGACATCACCCTGCAACAGATCCACACCCAGGGCGAACGACTTGGCGTGACCAGTGGCCAACAGTTCCGCAGCAGCCTGCGTCCGATGTCGCTGCAACTGCAACTCGGAGACATCGTGGCGATGTTCAGCAATGGCGTGGCCAAGGCGCACAATCCACGCGACCTCAACGCTGGGCGTCTGGGTGTGATGGGCGGTTTCGCCAGCCATCTGGAAATGCCATGCGGCATGATGGTGGCGAAGGTGTTGGAGGAGGCCAAGGAACGCTGCGACGGTCCACCGGCCGACGACTTCTGTGCCGTGGCACTGCGCGTCAAACATCCGGGCGAGAACACCAGCGGCCCGTTCCCGGTGAACGCACCGGTGGCCAAACCGCTGACCGATTCGCTGCGGCGCCGCTGACCACCTCCAGCAAGCGGGCAGCGACGGCGGCGCAATCCGGCGTGGTACCGTCCACCCCGCCGCCGGTTACGACCTGGCTCGCACGATAGTCGCAGCAGCCCCGTTTTCGCCGCATCCCTGCGATTCTACCACGCGCGCGCACATCGGCGGGCTGTACACGGTTGACCCCCGTCGACCCATCCCAGACTCGCCCGCGAATAGAGGCCGCCCATGAGCACATCCGCGGGTGAACCGACCAGGCCGACGGTGCCGAGCAGTGAGATGCCGACGCTGAAGCCGGGCGAGCTGTCGCCCAACAACGATGGCACGCGCGCCACCACCCCCGCACGTGCTGGGATGTCGGATACCCGCGCCACCGTGCCGGCACACCTTTCAAGTTCTGCTCCGACCCAGGTCGCCGGACCCGGTGGCCTGTCCGCCACCGCCGCCACCGCGCTGCATGTCGAGGGCTCGGCGCGTCCGGCTCCCAGCGCCACCGGTTCACACGAAGGCGAACAATGGGGCGACTTCCACGTCGGTCGCCTGCTCGGTCGTGGCGGCATGGGTGCGGTTTATGCCGGACGTCAGGTCAGCCTCGACCGCCCGGTGGCGATCAAGGTGCTGATCGGCCACTTGGCGCAGAACGAGGATTTCCGCAAACGCTTCCTGCTCGAAGCGCGCGCCGCCGCGCGCATCAACTCGCCACACGTGGTGCAGGTCTATTTCGCCGGCACCCATGGCGACATGGACTTCTTCGCCATGGAGTACGTCGAAGGCGCCGATCTGTCACGCAAGCTCAAGGACGGTTGGCGCCCGACGCCGCCGGAATGCCTTGGACTCATCATCCAGGCGACGCGCAGCCTGGTCGCCCTGGGCGAACACAACATCGTCCACCGCGACATCAAACCGGCCAACTACATGCTGACCTCCGCCGGCATGGTCAAGCTGATGGACTTCGGTCTGGTGAGATTCGCCAGCGAAGCACATGGCCTGACCCAGACCGGCACCATCATGGGCACAGTCAATTATTTCAGCCCGGAGCAGGGCCGCGGCGAGGTGTGCGATCAACGCACCGACCTCTACGCCCTCGGGGTGATGTTCTACGAGATGCTCACCGGCAAGCTGCCGTTCACCGGCGGCGATGCGACCTCGGTGATCTACCAGCACATCCACACTGAACCGAAGCCGCCGAAGCTGCACAATCCCTCGGTGACCGAGCCGTACCAATCGGTGGTGCTCAAGTGCCTGGAGAAGGACGCCAAGGATCGTTACCAGACGGCCAAGTCCTTGCTGGAGGATCTCGAACGCATTCACCGGGGCGAGAAGCCGCTGCTGCCCGGACGTGCGCCCCGAACCGCCACCGGCGGTGTCGCGGCAAGCAGCACCCGCAAGTTGACGCTGGCCGCCGTGGTGGTGATCGCCGCGGTGATCCTGGGCTTGGCGCTGCTGCTGCGTCCGGCTCCGGCAACCGTGGTGGTCGCGGCCACTGATCCGACCGCGACCGTTGCACCGGCCCCAGCGCAATCGCCAACCACACTACAGGCGACGATCGCGCCGCCGCCGACCATCCCACCGGCGACGGTCGTTCCACCAGTGGTCGCCGCCGTCGCTGCGCCTGCGCTGGCGACGCCACCACCGGCCACCGCGCCAACGCCGCCACCGCAGACCAAACCTGCAGAAACCCCGGTCGTCATCGCTGCCGCCACACCAACACCAACACCGACACCACAACCGCCGGCGGCACCGGTAGCCACGGCGGTGGTCGAGAAACCTGTCGCCATCGCACCCGCCACGCCACCGGTGGTGATCGAAGCGCCGGCCCGACCGGTAGCGCCCCCCGTGACCGCACCAGTGGTGGTCGAGGCCCCGGCCAAACCGCTGCCAGCGCCCACCGTCACGCCGGTGGTGACCAAACCCACGCCGCCGCCGCCGGGCAAGCCGGTGGTGGTGACGCCAGCGAAACCCGCTGCGCCGACAGCAATCAGCACACCGGTGCAAAGCACCGTGCGCGTCGCCATCCCTGCGGGTGATGCGCTGCTCAAATCCTCAACCTGGTTGTGGTGGCTCGAAGGACCGAACGGCCGCAGCGGTCGCCTGTCCGCGCGCTCGACTCGTCGTCCAGAAGTCGAATGGACCGCGCCGGCGCAGCCCGGCTCCGTCACGCTGCACGTCGCGGCGGTCGGCAGCGAGCGGCACCTCGCCCTGCTGCTGGTCGCCACCGCGGCCCCGGCGGGAGCCGACGGCACGTTGACACCGTTCCTGCGCGCAAATTTCGCCGATGAACGCCATGTCCAGCGCCTGACCCGCGACCTCGATGGCTCGTGGTGGCTGGTCGATGTGGATGAAAGCATCATCAGCCGCAACAGTGATGGCTGGTTGAGCAGCGAACGTTTCACTTCAACGCCGGTACCGGCGCGGCCGGTCGCGGTCGCGACGTCGCCCACCACCATCGCCGTGCTCAACAACGGCCCGCCCGCCTTGGTGCTCTACGGACGCGATGGCACTCCAGGGACCACCATTCCCGGATTCCAACGCCCCAGCGACGTGGTCGCACTCGCCGATGGGACGTGGGCGGTCGCTGATATGCGCTCCGGTGGAGTGCTGGTGATCGATGCCAAGGGCACACGTGTGCGCACGCACCAACGCAGCGCCACCGGCGGCTGGGACCTGCTCACCCGTCTGGCCACTGATGGCAAGGTGCTCTACGCGCTCGACAGCGGCACGCCCTCGCTGGTGGTGTTCGGCACGGAGCCTCAGCCACTCATCACTTGGCCACTCGACCGTGCGAGCCGTCCGGTGGCGATCGCCGCGCACAACGGCCGGGTCTTCGTGCTTGCTACCAGTGGTGAGATCCGCGTGCTTGATCCCAAGGGTCAGGTGCTCCAGACCCTGCCGAGTGCGGTCGGCGCGTTGCCGGATGAAAGCCTTGGCGTTCCCAGTGACATCACGATCGACAGCACCGGCGACATCTATGTCGCCTATCCCGGCCGCGAGATGATCGCGCGCCATTCCGCTGATGGGAAACAACTCAGCATCCGTCACGCACGCACCTGGACCTGGCGTGCCTATGCCGCCGACGGGGCCAATCGCATCTACGCCATCGACGCCGAGCACCGCCGGGTGGTGGTGCTTGATGCCGAGGGCTGGCGTCAGGGCACCATCGGCAAGGCCTTGGCGAAAGGCGGCACGTTCGAATCGCCCCTCGCCCTCGCCGCCCATCCCAATGGCACTGCCCTGGCGGTGCTCGACGAGGAGACCATGCAGGTCACGCGCTTCGACCTGACCAACGGCACCCACCTGGTGTTCGGCGGACGCGGCAAGAACGATGGCCAGTTTGATAGTCCGGTAGCGGTGGCGATGGATCAGGATGGACGCACCTACGTGCTCGATACCGGCATGCATCGCGTGTCGCTGTTCGATGCGCAGGGAGGTTTCCAGCGCAACATCGGTCGTTATGAGCGCGGTGATGCGCCGGACATGCTGCGTGCGCCGCGTCTGATCACCGTCAGCAACGATGGCGCATCGCTGTTCGTCTACGACGAGGACAATTCGCTGGTCAAACGTTTCGCCATCGATCATGCGAGCAATCAGGTACGCCACCTCGGCAATTTCGGCGGTCGTGGCACCGGCCCAGGGCAGTTCACCCGCATCACCGGCATGGGCTGCGACCGTCGCGGTCGGCTCTACTGCCTGGACTACAAACGCGCTGATCTCCAGGTCTTCGACGTCACGGGCGAGACGCCAACGCTGCTGACCGCGGTGCGCGGGGATCAGCATGGCATCCGCCGCATGCTCAACCTGGCGCTGACCCCGGACGGCATCCCGCTGATCATCGGCGGCGATCAACTCACGGGATTGCGCTGGGAACGGTGAGATGTGGACGGGGAGCTACGAGCTGCGAGCTACGAGCTGCGAGCTGCGAGTTGGTCATTGGTCGGCCGAGGTCGCTGCGCTCCCGCGACGAGCGGGCCTGCGGCCACGCGCGGCGAGGTCGCTACGCTCCCGCGGCGAAGCCTCGGGGCGCGGGCGGCAGCCCGCTCGTAGCGCGCTGCCGCAGGG
>JACDEI010000039.1 GCA_013816485.1 Planctomycetota bacterium | reverse complement strand
CCAACGTGATGGTGGGCGAGGCCATGCTGACGATCTGATCCGTACCGGCGTTGACGCCCGGAGCCTGCTGATTGAGACCGCCCTGGGCGAGGGCAGCCAAGTCGCTGCCGCTCAGCGCGCGGTGGTAAATCCGCACATCGTCCATCAGGCCTTCAAAGCCCTTGCCGAGGAACATCGCCAGCTCACCAGCTGCCCGCACGTTGATCGCACCGACGGTGCGTGATGCGACCTGGACGCCGTTGAGATGGATGCTCATGACGCTGCCGTTGTACACGCCAGCGACATGCACCCAGGTATTCGGAGTCAGTGCCTGAGCAGTGAAGGTCTCCATGCGTTGGCCGGTGCCGGCGAGGTGATGGATGCGCAATCCCAGACGCTCGGTTTCATTCGCCGTCACCATCAGCGCATAGCCGGTGCTGGTGGCGTAGTCCGCGCGGTAGATCGGCATCGGATAGGGGTGGGCCATCTGCGCCAAGGTGCGATCCGGTTTGAGCCAAGCGGCCAAGGTCAGCGCCGGAGTCGTCGGATCGAGATCCTCGTTGCCCTGCACATACACGAAGGTGGTGCCGTTGAACCGCAGCGCACCGCCTTGTTTCCCAGTGGTACGCGTGGCACCGTAGAGGATGCCGGTGTGCTGTTTGCCGCTCGAGTCGATGACCCGATCACCGCTGGCCTCATCAAAGGTGTAGTGCGCCACCAAGGCGCTGTTCAGGTCCGGTGCGACCACTGTGATGACAGTGGAATCGCTGACCACCACATGGCCATTGAAGGCGGACAACTGCACCTCGTAGGTGCCGGCGACCGGGAAGTGGGCGGCCGTGGCGATCTGGTTCGCGGTCTGGAAGGTCGCGGCGGCCGGACCACTCACCTGCGTCCAGGCATAGGCCATCGACGCGGTGCCGGTGTTGCTGACCGTGCCGCTCAGGTTCACCGGCTCGCCCTCGGCCTTGAGCTGCGGGACATCGGCAACCTGGACGACGGGCGTCGGCAGCGGGTAGAGCTGGGTGGCCGGGATGGCGCCGGAGAATTCGCGGGCGCTGTACCAGTGGAGTTGCGCCACCGCTGAGCCGAAGCGTTCGAAATATTCGATCTGGATGCGGTAGCGGCGTCCGGCCTCGGCATTGAAGGTATAGGTCGAGTTGGTGGCACCGCGCAGGACCCAGTCATTGATCACCAACTGGCCGTCAAGCCACATGCGCACGCCATCATCGCTGCGCAGGATCAGCGTATAGGGCTCGGTGTAGCGGGTCTGGATGTCGCCAGTCCAGCGTGCGCTGAACGAATCGACCGGGATGCCGGTGGCGGGTGAGCCGCCGCCCCAGTTGAAGTCCACCCTGGCATCGACACGGCTTACCGCTGGCATGCCAGTCAGGGTCTCATTGGCGAAATACGCAGCGCCCAGGCCGGTGCCAGTGCCGACCGGCCCAGAGGTGTCCGGTGGGGTCGGCAGCAGCTGACTGCTGGGGATCGGACCGGCAGTTTCGCTCGCGCTGCTCCAGCGCAGTTGCGCCACCGCTTGGCCGCCGTTCTCGTAATACTCCATGCGGATGCGGTACGGCTGCCCGGCTTGGGCCGAGAAGGTGTAGTTTGAATTGGCCACGCCGCGGTCGTACCAGTGGTTGACGATCAGTAGGCCGTTGAACCACACGCGCACGCCATCGTCGGTGCGGAAGGTCAGGGTGTAGGCCTCATTGAAGCGCGGAACGATCTCACCGTCCCACCGGACACTGAAATTGTTCGTCGGAACCACGCCCGGAGCCGGTGAACCGTTGGCCCAGTCGAAGTTCACCTGGGTATCGATGCGACTCAGCACCGGCGCACCGCTGAGGGTCATGTTGGCGAAGTACGAGGCCAACAGACCGCCGCCGGTCGCGGGCGACACGGTGATGGTCCGTTCCACCGGCAGGGCCGCTGCCCAGTTGCCATCACCAGCCTGCGTCGCGGTGACGGTCACGGTCCCCGCGTCGGTGACGCGCAGTGCGCCAGCAACGATCCCGGCGGGACCGCTGATGGTGAAGGTGACCGGCAGGCCGGATGTCGCGCTGGCATTCAACGGCTGATCGGCGTCGCCCACCATGGTGTCAGCGAGCTCGGCGAAGGTGATGGTCTGGCCCGCCTGAGCGATCGTCAGCGTGTCGCTGGCGGAACCGGTGTAGTTGGGATCGAACACCGAAGCCACCACGTCATAGCTGCCGGCATTCATCGGTGGGAGGTTGCTGGCATCGTAGGAGACCACCAACGGCAGACCTGCAGGCGCGGTGGTGACAGTCGCACCGTGGCCGTTGCCATCGTAGGTGTGGGCGAGGTCACTGAGCGTGACGGTGGCAACTGCCTGAGCGATGGTCAGGTTTCCGTTGGCGGAGCCGGTGTAGTTGGGATCGGTGACGGTGGCGACCACGGCATAGGAACCGGCGTTCACCGGCAGCGCGGTGTTGCCACCGTAAGTGATGGTGCCAACCAGCCCGGCGGGCGCAGTGGTGACGGTGGCGGTTTTGCCGGCACCATCATAGGTGTGGGCGAGGCCGCTGATCGTGACGGTCGCGACCGCCGGAGCGATGGTCAGCGTGCCGTTGGCCGAGCCGGTGTAGTTGGCATCGGTGATGGTGGCGACCACCGCGTAGGAGCCGGCGTTCACCGGCAGCGCAGCGTTGCCGCCGTAGGTGATCGTGCCGGACAGTCCGGCGGGCGCAGTGGTGACGGTGGCGGCTTTGCCGGCACCGTCATAGGTGTTGGCGAGACCGCTGAGGGTGACGGTCGCAGCCGCGGGGGCGATGGTAAGCGTACCGTTGGCCGTACCGGTGTAGTTGGGATTGGTGACGGTGGCGACCACGGCGTAGGAACCGGCGTTCACCGGCAGTGCGGCGTTGCCGTTATAGGTCACGCTGGTGGTCAGTCCGGCGGGGACGGTGGTGACGGTCGCGGCTTTGCCGGCACCATCAAAGGTCCGGGCGAGATTGCTCAGCGTCACCGAAGAGGTCGCAGGCGTGACGGTCAAGCTGCCGGTGACATAGGTGAGGCTGTAGTTGTTGTTCGCGCTCAGCGTGCCGCGGGTCACCGTGATCGGATAAGAACCGACGGGACTTCCGGCGGTGGCCGTGGTGGACAGCGCCGGACTGCCAGTCAGCACGCTACCAGCGGTGTCGCCATTAACGAAACCACTGTAGGTCGGCGTCAACGTCGGCATGGCGGCGCCAAACACCTTGGTTGCCGTGCAGGTAACGCTCAGCGGGGCAGCGGACACCTGCATGTTTTTATTCGAGCGCAGCGTCCGCCCACCAGAGGCGGGAGTGAAGGTCGCCGTGATGCGCTGGTTGCCACTTGCCTGCTGCAGCACCGTGCCGAGCGGCGGATTGTAGACGAAGGTGCCGGCCACCGGACCGCTGCTGTTGCTCGCGGTGGCCGCGACCGAGATCGGAGTCCCGTAGGTGATGTTGGTCGGCTGGTTCCAGGTGATCACGGTCGCGTCGCCAGCCATGGCTGGCAGTGCGGTCATCAGGAGCATCAAGCCGCACATCAGGACCCGAGTGACCGACGACAGCGATGATAATAACCTGGTAACCATGGCAGCTCCGAAGTTGCTACGCGCGTGCGCAGAGCGTTGTCGGTAGAGGCTACACCACCGGGGGTGGCCTGCAAATACCCAAAGAGCTTCCTTCATGACAGGATTTGTCTGAAAACCCAAGATTTTACCGGGATTTCTGCGCGCTCGTGGGGGGTGTTTCGCCTGTTACATCCTGGCTTCGGGCAGCGCCGGTTTCTGATGCAGACGTCTCACTTGGGCTTGTTCCTGAGCCGTTTGGACGACCTTCGTCGAAGCGTGGCATGGTGGCGTGCCCGGCTGCCGAGATGCCATCCCGGCGGATCACCGTCCAGATGGTGCGCAGCAGGATGCGCAGATCGAGCCACAGGCTCCAGTGGTCCACATACCAGACGTCCAGGCGCAGGCGCTCCTCCCAAGACGTGGCATTGCGTCCGTTCACCTGAGCCCAACCGGTGATGCCTGGGCGGACGTCGTGGCGGCGCATTTGCTCGGGCGTGTACCGTGCTTCATAGGCCGAAATCCACGGACGTGGTCCGACGAGGCTCATGTCACCGACGAGCACATTGAAGAGTTCCGGCAGTTCATCGATGCTGCTTACGCGCAGAAACCGTCCGAAGCGGGTGAGTCGTTGCTCGTCTGACAAGGGTTGGCCATCACGGTCGACGGCGTCGCGCATGGTGCGGAACTTGCAGATGAGGAAACGCCTTCCGTGCAGACCGAGGCGCTCCTGGCGGAACAGGACGGGTGCGCCGATCGTCAGACGGATGGCGAAGGCGGTGAGCAGCAGCAGTGGTGAGAAGGCGAGCAATCCGCCACCGGCCAGCCCGAGATCGAAGATCCGTTTGCACATGCGGGTGACCGAATGGACCGGACGTGCCACAGTCACTCCTGTCCGCTGACCAAGCGGTAGATGTCCCGGATTTCCCGGGCAAGTCGCGGCGGTGAAAACAGGCGTAAGGCCAGTTCCCGCGCGTTGGCTGCCAACTGCCGTGCGTGCATGTCATCAGCGAGGGCTTGGGACAAGGCTTCCGCCAAGGCGATGGGGCTGGCTGGTGGCACCAGCCAGCCGGTCTGATTTGGGATGACCAGATCGGGAAATCCACCGACACTGGTGGCGATGGTCGGGACCGCCATCAGCGACGACTCCAGGGCACCGCCGACATTTTCCGACAACGACGGATGCACTGCCACATCGAACTCGGTATAGAGGTCGTTCACATCGTTGCGCAATCCCAGGAAGTGGATGCCGTCTGGACAGTGTCGTGTGGCGTAGGCGTGGATCTGTGATTCGTACCAAGCAGCGCCACCCCAGGCTCCACCGACGACGACTCCGACAACATCATGGCCGATCGCACGGCAGCGCGCGATCGCATCAATGAAATCCTCATGTCCTTTGATGCCGCGGCGTTGGCCAAGGTAGCGTTTGGGCGGATAGAGGTAGGCAACCATGCCGGCGATGCGGGTACCGGATTTCAAATGGAGGGCCTGCCGCAGCCCACCGCTACGAGATCGCGGGGTGAACGCCGATACATCGGTGGTATTGTAGGACAGTGAGACCCGCTGCGGTGCTATGCCATAAGCGTGGTACGCCTGCTTGGTCCAGCGGCAGGCCGCGATCCAGTGATCGCGGCCATCAGCGAAGGCCAGCTCCGCACGGGCGTAGAGCGGGTGTTCCAGATGCAATGGGCCTGGCACCTGGAACACCCGTGGAATATCAAGGCTCTTGAGGGCGAGCCGCATGGTCACCGTGGTTCCGACGAAATGGCTGTGGATCACATCGGGAGCGATGGTGTCGACCAAATCATGCAGAGAGGCGAACATCTTTGGCCAATGCCAAGGACGATGGGCGGCGATGTCACTCTGGAACAGATGGGTCTTGGCGCCAATCGCAGCGAATCGCTCGACCATCGGACCCGCAGGCAAGGCGACTTGTGCGTCGATGCCCAGGTGGATCAATTCCTGGACTTGATGCAGGGCCCAACGGGCACCAATACCGGTTTTCAGCAGATGGAGGACGCGCATGCCGTTCAGTTCTTTGCCTGCCAACGGGCCGTCGCGTCGAATACCGCACGGTAGAACTGCAGGCGGCGTTCGCGCAGCAGATCTTGATGGTAAGTACGGGCGAGCGACAGGTTACGTGCTGAGGCTGCGGCCATCCACGCGGGATCACGTAGGCGCGTGTCGATCGCGCGTGCCAGTGCTCGATGATCATCGACCGGGAGCAACGCGTCATCCCCCAGCAGTTCTGGGATGCCACCAACTCGGGTGCCAAGACAGGGCAGCCCACGGGCCATCGCTTCGATCATGGCGCGGGGGAGCCCTTCGGTTCGTGAGGGCATGATGAAAGCATCATTCCTGTCCAGTTCGGCCAATACCGCTCCGCGATCTCCCAGATGACCGGTGAAGCGCACGACACTCGTCATCTGGAGTTGTTTGCACAGGAGCTCGAGTCCTGACCGCTCGACCCCATCTCCAACCAGCACGACCTGCATGTCATTGCCACGTTCGCGGGACTCCGCAACTGCACGTAACAGCACATCCTGGCCTTTGTATCGCTGGCTCATGGTTCCGACGGAGACCAGACGGAGCGGAGTTGCACCAGTGTTCATTGGACGAGGTGCGGAGATGAAGGCCTCCTCTCCCAGTTCGATGGACGAGTAGGAGAATCGGGGAGCCGCATCTTTCGTTGAGTACCGCTGCTGCAATGTACTCGCAGTGACATATGCGGCGGTACAAGCGCCGAGGCATTGTCTTTTCATCTCGGCACGCAGCCGATGACGCAGGAATGGGCGCAGGGGATGCTGGATCACCCCTGGCGCAAATACATCCCACGGATCCCCCACCACCTCCACGGCGAAGGGGCGTCCCGACGCTTCCAGCCACGGTTGCAGACGACCGGCGAGCGGTGAGGGGACGCGCAGGATCACCGCATCCGCTTGCTCAAGGCTTCGACGTAGCGCGGTGACGACGCGACGACGTTCGCGCAGGTAGCCGAGCAGGCCACGGTACCAGGGAATGGCGGCGAAGCTGATCCGCGGATCATCGAGTACGTGGTAATCACCGGGGACCGCAGTGGTCGGCCGGACCCGCGCGCCCACCACCACTGCAGAGAAGACAGTAAGGTACCGGGCAAAGAACGACGGGGTGAAGGTGCCGCTCGTCCAGACGCGCCCGTCCGGTGTTTGGCTGAAGATGGCTTCCAGGATGAGCAGGACCTTCATCGGATGACGGTTGTTCCCAAGCGATGCTTATGGTGGCTAGAGGTGGGAGGATATCTGAACAGAGGCGGCTTCCAATCTGGTGAAGATGCGGAACCGGAATGGGTTCTCGATCATCGAATGCCCGACCGACTATTTCGTAGCCAGTGGTGAGGAAGGGGACAAGAGTGGATCAACAGTGGTTGTTCAGGTGGCTGGTATCGACTCAGGTGGAACAGGCTCTTTTTCGCTGTGCGGTTTTCACGACGCAAGAGCCGGAACGTCCCCATCCTGACAGAGCGCGACCTCGTCGTGGGTATCTCAGCCATGTGGGGTCGCCGATTTCCGGGCGATACGCGATTCTTGCCCTATCGTGAAGGGAACTCGCGCAGCAGGGTGGCAGGAATGTGAACAGGTCAGATCATTGATTGAACAAATCGGAGCAGCGACGGATTGCGTAGGCCGGGTGAAGGACCATTATGCCGCAGCAAAGGGTCCTGATCCGCGATGCGAAAGCTGATCGACATCTTCATTCGTGCCAATCAGAAGTTGAGTGGCTGGATCGACCGACTGCTGCCAGCCGCGATGAGAGTCAATGGTCACCGCGAATTCATCGACAACTTCGCGCGAAATTTCCTTCGTCCCGGCATGACCGTCTATGATGTCGGAGGCGGCAAGAATCCTTTACTCAGCTTGGAGGAGAAGCGCAGATATGGATTGCGCTACGTAGGTCTCGACATTGATGCGAACGAACTGGGTCAGGCGCCACAGGGAGTGTATGACGAGGTCATATGTGCAGACATTTCCGGTTATCCGGGTCGTGGTGATGGGGATCTGGTGATCTGCCAAGCGGTGTTGGAACACGTCAAGGATGTGGAAAGAGCATTTGCCAGCTTGGCCAGCATTGCCAAGGCCGGCGGAATCCTGGTGATCTTTCTCCCATCTAGGAATGCAATCTTCGCACGTATCAATCTCCTTCTCCCGGAACGCTTGAAACGGGCGCTGCTGTTTGCGATCTTCCCATCCATGGTTCGCGGGCACGGTTTTCCCGCCTTTTACGACAAGTGCACACCGCGGGAATTTCACGCCATGGCACAGACGAATGGCCTCAGCGTGGACGAGGTGAGGGTGCACTGGACGTGCGGGTATTTCTCCTGTTTCGTCCCTTTGCACGTCTGTTGGCGGTTGGTTCAAGCGATCATTCGATTGATGATTCGGGACCAAGCTGCGGACACATTTTCCATGGCATTGACCAAATCAGGCGTGGTGAGCGAATCACCAGTGAACGCCGTATGAATGCGTTGTAGTCAGTGGAAAACCGCCTCCAGGATCACCAGCACCTTCATGGCCTAGCGATCATCGTCCGGAATGGACACCAGGCATCGTTCGGTGGTCGCTGCTGATGGATGGCGGATGCGCGGATCACTGACATGGCCGGTGAGGGTGGCGATGCGTGCCCTGGTGGTCAACGGTTCCCTGGCGCTGTTGGGCGCTGTCGTGGTCATGCGTTCGCTGATGGTAGCCACGGCCACTCCCACGTGGCGGCGAGGTGGGAAGGTGATTAGGGTCGGGCATGCGCTCACCACGGCCTGTAATGCGATCCATGATGGTCGGCTTGGTCGGCCTAGTCGGCATGGGTGGTGCCCTGTTCGCCGTCGAGTCACCCGAACCACTGTGGGTCGACCGCATTCCGGTCCGTCCGGGCGGCAACCTCATCTACGATGAGGGTCGGCTCGAACTGCATCCCAAGCTCCTGCTTGGCCTGGGTTATGATTCCAATGTCGATGCCACCGCCACGAACCCGGATGACGACGTCTATGCGCGCGGGGTCGCCGGTGTGGTGGTGTACTGGCTGCCGGCGATTGCTGACCGTTTCAGCGCCGATGTCCAGGTGGATGCCAAGCGCTACCTGGACCGCGATGACCGGGATTTCACCGGCGGTCGCCTGCGGCTCGGATGGACGCGCGAATCGGCGTTGGGGCCGCTCGCCACCGTGGTGGCGGATGGGATGCTGGTCGATGACCCGCTGATCGAGACCGGTCGTCAGGTCCAACGTGCGCGGTATGAGGGCCAGGCCGGCTGGTGGATGCGCGGCACCAGCAACGTCATCCGGTTGGGAGTGGGAGCGGTCGGGGAGGATTATCGTGAGGACGCTGGCGTCTTCGATGAACGTGAACGCGACTACCTGCGCCCGCAGGCGACCATCGAATGGTGGTACGGCCGAGCGGATGGCCCGACCCGGTTGGGGCTACGGCTCGCGGGTGATCGCATCGATTACCGCGAGGCCGGCAGTCCTTATCAGGACGGCAGCGGCGTCGCGCTGATCGGGCTGGTGCGGCACCACTTCACCCCGCTGCTGCAGTTGAATGGTCACCTCGGGATCGAACATCGGCGTTATGCCGATGATTTCAGTGGTGATCCGGCCTTCGATGACCAGACCATCACCCGGCCGGTGGGTGAACTCCTGCTGCGTTGGGATCCGGAGGAGTACAGCCGCCTTGACCTGGGGATCGGCAGCGTGGTGGTGCCGACCATCGATGCGAATGCCGCCTACTTGGTGCAGGCCTGGATGCACGGTCGCTGGCGCCTGCAGCGCTCGCTCGGCGTCCTGGCCGAGGTCAACGTGTTCGCCTTGGAGCGCAGCGGCACCGCCACTGGCGCTACGCCCAACGACCTGACGCTGCGCGTGCGTGCCGGGGTCGAGATCTGGGCGCGTGATGGATTGGTGATTCGCGCGCTGGGTGGGACCGACATCGGTGAGCCCGAAAATGGCGCTGGCTACCATCGCCTGTTGGGAACCCTCGACACGGTTTTCCTCTGGTAGGTATCCTGCTTCAGCGGACGGGGAATTGTTCGGGTCGATCCGGTGCGTCGACGGGAGCGGGCGCGCGCGGGCCGGGATGGGGATCATCCCCGGGATGTGCGACCGTCCCGCTGTCGCCCGGGGTGCGGTCGAGCGACGGCAAGGTGGCGGTGATCCCCGCGAGGGCGGCTGCCAGTTCGGCGGCCACCACGTTGCTCGCCGGACTGCCGTCCGCACGGTGCCGGCGCCGTTGCAGTTCCAACAGCAGTGCCACTTCGTCACCACCTGCCAGGGAGGCGAGCCCGCCCGCTGTCAGTGGGAGCGTCTCACGGTCTGGACCACGGATGTCAGCGGCAATCGAAGTCGCCTTGGCTGCGGCCGCCCGCCGCGCCTGCGCCTGGAGCTCCGCGTTTTTACGCGCTGCCGCCCAGGCATAATCGACCGCGAGCATGTGTTCGATGGCGCGCGCACTGGCACTCGGCCCGCTGCCGTCGGTAGCGGTGATCGTGGCGGGCGTCGGCACCCCTGCTGGCACCGCCTCGGCGGCGGACAGGCCACCCACCAGCAGCAGTGTTATGAGCGTACGCATCAAAACCTGCTTTCCGGCACGAACACCGTGTCGCCTGGTTGCAGCACCGGATCGACCGCGTCCTTGCCACCAGCGAGGATCACGCGCACGTCGATGATGGTCGGTTTGCCGCCTTTGCGGATGAGTTGTACCTCACCCTGGCGAGCGAAACGTTCGAAGCCGCCGGCCAAACTGATGGCGCGCGAGATGGTCAGGGATTCCTGGCCGGGCATGCTCAACGCCCCGGGTTTCACCACCTGACCAAGGATGTAGACGCGGCCCTGGCGTGGCACCACCACGATGTCGCCTGGCTGCAGGATCACGTCTTCGAGGCGGCCGTCCTCGCCGGCGCTGGTCTGGATGATGAGCTTGCGCCCAGGGTGTTGTGGATCGTCACGCAGCAGGTGGGTGCCGGCGCGATCGGCATCCTCGACGTAACCGCGGGCGGCGCCGATGGCCTGCAAGGCGGTGAGCTGCCGGGTCGGCGGCAACGCCACCGGGCCGGGCACGGCGACGCTGCCCATGACGTAGGCTTCACGTGCGCCGTAATCGGTCACCGTGATGCTGACCTCGGCGCGATGCAGGTAGTCGGCCTCCAGGCGCCGGCGGATGTCACCGGTCAGATCCTCGATGGTGCGACCGAGCAGGCCGGTGACGTCGCCGATCAGGGGGAAGCTCACCGCGCCGCTCGCGGGCACGCGCAGCCAGCGGAAGAGATCCGGATTGTCATGTACTTCGATGCGCAACATGTCGCCGACGAACAGGCGGTAGGCGGGATCGTTCGTGGCTGGCGGTGGAGTGGTGACAGCCTCGGGTAGGGTTGTCGCCGGTGGCGTGGTCGCTTCACCACTGTGACCGCGCTGGCCATGGACAGCGCCACCAAGGACGATGAGCGTAACGAGCAGCAGCCGTGGGAACATGCTCATGCCGCCCCCACTCCTGTCACACCTGTCACACCTGTCGGGCGCTCGGCGGTCGACGACACCTCATACTGATACCCAGGCCGCGTCAGGTGATCGCCATTGACCACCACACCCAGCAGGTGGTCGGTCAGCGGCCGCAGGCGGACGAGCGCATCCGCCAGGACGTCGGCCTCGGTGATTCGTTCGCGCACCACCAGCAATAACGAATCGGCATAATACCCCAGCAACAACGCGTCCGGCGCGCTGGCGATCGGTGGCGTGTCGATGATGACGAAGTCGTAGTGACTGCGGCACACCGCGATCCATTCCGGCAGGCAATGGCTGTGCAGCAGTTCGGTGGGATTGGTCGGCACCGTGCCCGCGCCGAGGAAGTCGAGGTTGGTCAGTCCGGTCGGTACCGGCGCGACATCCTCGGCGCCGCCCAGCAGTTCGCTGAAGCCGGGGGTGCCGGGGGTCGCCACCAATTCATGAAGGCTCGGCTGGCGCAGATCGCCATCGACCACCAGCACGCGCGAACCGGCCGCTGCCAAACTGGCCGCGAGCAGGGTGGTGATGGTGCTCTTGCCTTCGCCCGGGGATGACGAGCACACCGCCACGATGTGGCATTCCCGCCGGCTCCCGAGCGCCAAGCGCAGGGCGGTGCGCAGGTGGCGTACCGCTTCGGCGAGCATTCCGCTGGTGAGGGTGGATTCATCGGTCAACGCCGGCAGGCGCCGGACCAGCGGAATGGTTCCCAGCACCGGCAGGCCGGTGAGGCGCGCCGCCGCCTCCGGACCGGTCAGGCGGCGGTCGAGCAGGTCGACCGCGACGCAGGTGCCGACGAACACCACCGAGCCGAACACCAGAGCGAGCACCAGGAACGGCCCCTTGCGCGCGGTCGCGGGTTCGCTGCGCACCTTGGGCAGCATGGTCACGGCCAAGTCGGGGACTTCGAGGCGGGTGGTGATGGTCTCCTCGCCGAGGCGGGCGGCGAGCTGGTCGCTGATCTTCTCCTGCGTGGCGCGGTCCTGTTCCATGGTGCGCAGTTCGAGCAGCGATTCGCGGTAGGCGGCCAGGGTGCTCTTCGCGCTGATAATTTCGTCGGCTAGCGTGGCCGCTTGCGCGACCAGATCGCGTTCACGCGCGCGGATGGCGTCGGCAGAACTGGTTACCGCCTCGTTGAGCTGTTGGCGTTTTGCTGTCAGATGGCCGCGTAGTTCAACCATGCGTGGGTGGCGGTCCTTATATTTCTCGGCCAGCATCGACTCCTCGCCTTCGAAGCGCAGGATCATCGCCCGCACGATCATCACCAGATCGCTCTGGCCGATCTCGGGGATCTCCATCATGACCGCCTGTTGGCGGCCGGGTACGGTTTCCTTGGCAGCGACTTTGAGCCGCGTCACCAGACTGCGCTGGGCTTCGAGTTTCTGTTCCAGGTCGACTTGGCGCCGGGCGAGATCCTCCAGCCGTTGCGTATGCACATTGCGATCCGGATCGGCGCTGAGGATCCCGTGTTTGGCGCGGAACGCCGCCTCGTTGGCGCGCATACCGGCGAGGCGCTCGTTGGCCTCCTTGACCTGGTCGGTGAGGAAGCGCAGCGTCTGGTCCCCGCGCGATTGCGACAGGCGCGCCTGTTTGGCGAGGTAGACATCGAGCAGCACCTGCAGAGCCGACTCGGCGACCTTGGGGTCCTCGTCGCGCAGGGTGATCTCGATCACCCAGGTCGAACGCACGGTGCGGGCACTCACGCGCGCCTGCAGCACCTCCACCGGCTCCGAGCTGCCGGCATAGGCCGGGTTGGACAGCAGGCCGGCGAGGGGGATGGTCTGCTCCAGCACATCGCGCGCGAGCAGTAGCTCGCGGTAGGTGTTGATCAGGCTGTCCTGCACCACGCCGGAATCACGATCGACCTGGAACTCGACCGGTTTGCGTTCGCGGTTGATGGTGAGGGTGGCGTTGGCCTCGTAGAGCGGGACCGAACGGAAAGCGAGCAGCAGGATGGCGGCGGCGGCAAGCGCACCGGCGACCAAGCCGAACAGCCAACGTCGTTGGACAGCAGCGATCAACTCGCCCAATGACAAAGGAAGCGGAGATGCCGGCATGGTCATGTGCTGTCGTCCCGCTCCACCCATTCCCACACCATACGTCTGGAGCGATCACCCTGCAAGCCAGGAGCACGTGCATCAGATTGCGAAACCGGGGCTTGCACCGATCGGCGCTGCCCGCTTACATCCGTCGGATGGCCAAAGACCTGCAGGATATCGAGCGTTCGTGGGCGGCGCGGAACCAGCGTGCGATGTCCGACCCGGTCGAACGTCAGAAACGTCTGGTGGGGTGGTGGGCGCTGACGGTGTTCCTTGGGGTGGCCTGGGTCGCTGCCTGGGTTGGTTGGGGTAATGCCCTCGGTGCTGGTTTGCAGCGGATCTACGGCGTGACCGCCACCGATGCGGTGTGGTGGTTGCGAGCCGACGCGCACCTGCATGTCGTGGTGGCCGCGTTGGTCACCGTCTGGGCCGCCTGGGGTGGGCGGTTGTTCACGCCGGTCGGATCTTGGCTCGGTCCACCCGTGGCGGTGGTGGTGGTCATCGTTGATGAGGTCATCCAGATCGGCCAGGAGGGACGTTCCTTCGAATGGGGCGATTTCCTTGCGGGGTGTGTTGGCATCCTGGTGGCGACCGGTGTGATCATGCTGCTGGCGAATCGAGGATCACGTGCGCGCGACGGGTCTGTGCAGTGACGAGGATAGGATGATTCGGCACTTCGCCCATTGGAAGGACCCGCTCCTGGTGATGCGGGGATCGGGAGCGCGCATCATCGGCATGCTGGTGCAGCTGGTGGTGATCGCCCGCATTTGTGGCACCGAGCAGTTGGGTATCTATTCCTTCGCCCTGGCGCTGACCACACCGATCATCCTGGTGTGCGGTTGGCATCTGCGCCAATTCATGGCGATGGATGCGAACGGTTGGTTCGCCTGGAAGGCCTATCGCGATCTGCGCAATATTTCGTTCGTTGGAGGCGCGTTGGTGCTTGGCCTGTTGTGCTGGCTCTGGCCGACCGCGCAGGTGCATATGGTGCTGGTGGGGCTGGTGTACTTGGCTAAAGCGGCGGAAGCCTATCCCGAACTCGGGCACGGATTACTGCAACGGCGCAAGGATTTCGCCGCCGTCGGTAACAGCAACGCCATCAGATCACTATGCGGGACCCTCGGACTGTGTGTGCCCTTGCTGTTGCAGGCGGCCTTGGAAACCGCCGTCATGCTCCAGGTGGTGATGCTGGTTGCAGTGTGCGTCCTGGTGGATCGTCGGCAGGTCGCCCCGCTGATCGCCGGTTGGAGCGGCCGGTCCCACAATGGCTTGGCCTTGCTGCGGCGGGTGTGGGCGCTTGGCATCGCTGCGGGCACCGGTGGTCTGGTGGCCGGCATCCCACGGCTGGTGCTGGTGAGCTATGGCCGGGAGGCGGAGGCGGGTATCCTGCTCATCCTCCTCAACCTGTTCGCCCCCGCGTCCTTGCTGATCGCAGCGTTCGCCCAGAGCAATGGGTCCCGGCTGGCCGATGCGGGCGTGGCCCAGACGAAGGCGGAGTGGAGTGCGCGGCTGCGTCGCTGCATCGTGGTCGGCTACCTCGGCACGCTCGTGAACGGATTCGCGGCTTGGGTCGTGATCCTGTCGCTGCCGTGGATCCTTGGGCAACCGTTTGATGTGAGCATCTGGCTGGTCATGGCTTTCGCGGTGGCGGGTGCGATGCAATCACACGTGTCCTTCGTGGGAACCGGTCTCGACTCCTTGGGCTCGCATGTGGTGAAATTGCCGAACCTGCTTCTGCAAGGAGGTGTCCTAGCGGTGATGTGTCACCTGTGGATAGTTCCCCACGGGCTTTGGGGCGTGGTCGGGGCGTTGGCGCTGTCCTCGCTGGTGGTATTGTCGACCATGTCCTTCAGCCTGTCGCAGCGAATGAGAAGCCATTTCGGGGTGCCATCGTGATCGGGCGGATTCAGGATCGTCAGCAAGCTCATTATGCCTCGGAGAGCTTCCGCCGACGGATCGGTGTAAGGATTGGCGCACAGTGTCGGTGCTCATTTGATGAGACTCTTTTTGAGTGTGGTTCTTCGGGGAGCGATCAGTGAACGGGATCACACGCGTACTCCATGTCTTCGGACGCATGCAGCGCGGCGGTGCCGAGATGCGTACACTTGAGGTGATGCGAAGTTTGCGCCCTCTGGGTTTCATCTGCGATGTGGTCGCCCTCAGTGGCTTGGCGGGAGAACTGGATACAGAAATCGAAGCGCTTGGCGGACGTGTCCACTTTTGTCGTCGCACGTTTGGCTGGCGGCGTCACTTGCGCCGGATCTTGCGTTCAGGTGGTTACACGGTCGTACATTCGCACGTCCATCTGTACTCGGGCATCTTGTTGCGCGAAGCGGCGCATTGTGGCATCCCCATCCGTATTGCGCACTTTCGTTCGACCGGCGACGGCAGGGGAAACAATCTGGTCAGACGCTGCTACCGCTGGCTGATGACCCGGCTCATTGATCGTCATGCCACCGCGATCTTGTCAGTCAGCCGAAGCGCATTGACGGCAGCATGGCCACGCCCGACTGATGCACGCTGCCAAGTGATCTACAATGGTCTGGATCTTAAGGTCTTCTCGCGTGAATTGGACGTGCTGGCATTGAGGGCTGATATCGGAGTGCCCGTAGGCGCGGGCAGGGTGGTCATGCATGTTGGCAATTTTACCCAGCCGAAGAACCACGGTTTTCTGCTGCGGGTCTTTGCTGCGCTGGCGAAGAAGGATCAATCCCTGTATCTGATCCTGGTCGGTCGAGGAGGGACGATCGAGGAGCAGCAGACGCGCGCACTCATCGAGGAGTTCAGTCTTGGCGGCCAAGTGAAGATCCTGGGAGTGCGTGATGACGTCCCGGACCTGTTGCGCTGTGCAGATGTATTCCTTTTCCCGTCCGTGCGTGAAGGCCTGCCGGGAGCCTTGCTGGAGGCCTGTGCTGCGGGTCTGCCCTGTGTGACCAGCGACATCCCGTCGTGTCGCGAAGTGGCCGAACGAGTTCCGGGCGTCGACTGTGTCGGCCTCGACCAACCGGTGTCGGTGTGGGTTGAGCGTCTGCAGCGCGGCCTCGCCAGCGGTCGTGCGAGCGATCCCCAAGCAGGCAGCAGGCATCTGATCCAAGGCGGATTTGATCTGGACACCGCCACCGAAGCACTGCGACGTGCCTGGACCGTACCTGTTGTCATGCGGTCTGGTCATCCGTGAGCCATGCTGCGCTCCTTCTCGGGCTGGCATTCACCGCCATCGCGATGGCGTCGCTAGCGGCCTATTCCGCGAATGGACTCCCCGCCATCGGCGGATCCTCCCTGCTCTGTCTGATCGTGTGGTTGTGCTCCTCTGCTGTCTTGATCGCACGGGATCGGCGAGGGATCTGGTCTCCGAGCGTAATTTTTTTCAATGTCTTTGCCGTTTTCCATTTCGGCCTGGGGTTGGTGTACTGGTCGGGAGGAGACCTGCGTGACATCGTCTGGATAACCGACCCCGCCGTCCCCAAAGCGTTCATGATAGTCGCCTGGGGTGGGATCGCGTTGTTCTTCGGAATGCTGTTGCCGGACCTCACGACGTCGATCGTCACTCATCTCCGACAGCGTCAGGGCGTCGGACCACCTGTCGTGACTACAGCAGCATTGCCCTCGGGAGAACAGACATCGCTCTCCGACCTCACCGTGTTGCCGCGTGTGGGACTCCTGATGACGGTGGCCAGCATCGTCGCGTGGTTCGCCCTGGTCCTCCCGCTGGTTGGTGGACGCATCTGGGGGCTTTCCTACGGTGAGTTCCTGCTCGCGACGGACGATGCCGGCCTCAGCTGGGTCTATTTCTTTTTGTCGCTCGGCGTCGCGATGTCGGTGTTGTCGGGTGCCCGGCTCGCCACCCGCTGGTCGATCGGAGTCTTCGCCCTCTGGGCGCTGGTGGCCCTGCCGATCGGTCTGCGTGGTGAGGTGATGTTCCCGACGGCAGCCGCGCTGATGATCACCTCTCATCGGCTGAAGCGGGTCGGCATCCTGGCGGCTTTGATGGTCGGGATTCTGGTGCTGTCGCTGTCGGCGATGTTCAGAGAGGTCCGGCGCGAGGGATGGGGTGGAGTCGATTGGAGTTGGCAAACGGTGAATCCCGCTGCAGCAGTGCAAGAACTCGGTCAATCCCTGCGTCCGACTTTCGAAACCATCCGCTGGATCGAAGGTGGAGACCAGTTTCTGAACGGTGGCAGTTATTGGGCGCCGGTGGAACGTGGATTCCTGCGCCTCTTCCCGGTGCAGGCGCGCGCCGAAGGCGAGGAGGACAGACGTTTGATGAACGTGTTGGTCATGGAACGGGTTGGCCCGATCGGTTTCTCCCCGGTCGCAGAGTCTTATTACAACTGGGGTGTACCCGGAGTGGTCCTGGTGATGACGTTCATGGGGTGGATCATCGCATACTTGGCGGTGGATCCCCCTTCGTTTATGCGTCAGGCATTGATGGCGTCGATCTATGTGCCGCTGCTGAACCACATCCGCAACTCCTTCGCCCCGGTGCTGGCGCAGACCCTTGTCGGAGTGGTGGTCATCGTCGCACTGCTCCTCCTGGAACAGTGGATACGGTCACGTCGTGACTCCGCTCTGGCAGGTGGATCAGCCGATGAACAGCAACTCGCGTCGGCGATCCGGAAGTCCGATCAGAACCGCCCGACCTGAGCCATCTCCGCCAGACCGCGGGTGATGAGTCCCGGGTTGCTGCCCAGGAACATCACGCGCACACCCTGGCTGATCTGGATGGTGTCGAGTGAGACCCCTTCCAGGCCGATGCGGGCGACGGTGCGGAAGCGGTGTTTGCCGGCGAAATCCTCTGCCCAGTCGCCATCGGCGGTGGTCGTGCCCGGAGCGATCTTGGCGATCACCCGGCCGCGGACCTCACGCCGGTCGGTGATCAGGTAGGCGATGATCTCTGAGCCCAGGGCGATGTCGTCGACATGGCGGTCCGGCAACACGCAGTCGATGACCAGCGAGGTGGGGTCAGCCACCGCTGCGATGGGGTCGCCCTGGCGCAGCCAACGACCGTCGGCGGTGTAGAGCCGCAACATCCTGCCGCCGCTCTCCGCGCTGACCTCGGCGGCGCGCAGGTGGTCGATGCGCGCCTGTTCGGCGGCGATGCGGGTCGTGGTCTCGGCCAGGGTCTGTTCCAGCCGGCGGGTTTCGGTGAGCGTGTCGGTCAGCGTGCGGGCGAGCTCCTGTTGCCGGGCGTGCTGCTCCCACTCGCTGTCGCGTTCACCTGCGCCGATCGCGGCGATGGCCGCGTCCAGCTCGGTGATGGTGCGCGCGGCGGCGGCCACTTGGCGTTTCGTTCGCTCATAGGCGATCGCTGGCTCGGCCAGGTCGGCGACCGGCACTCCTGCTAGCCGCAGGCCGTGCAGGCGCGCGTCGGCATCGTCCATCGCTTTGCGGGCGTCGGCTTCAGCGGCCTTGGCGGCTTCCAGCCCGGCCTTGAGCGTGCGCACGCGCTCCGTCCGCCAGGTGGCCAGCGCCTGATTGAGCAGCGCCTGATCCTGCTGCAGCTGTCCGCTCGTCCGACCGAGCGCGGCGAGACGGGCGGTGGCAGCCTGAGCCTCCTCCGTCATCGCCTTGAGCTGGCCAAGGTCGAGGCGATCGTTGCGCAGGCCGGTGAGCAGCTGCCCGTTCCCTACCGTTTCGCCGGGCTGGATGGCCAGTCCCTTGACCATGCCTTCGATGGGGGCCCTGGTGAGCGCGACCTTGCTGTTGACCACCGCATTGGTGGACAGCGGGAACATCGCCGGCAACGCCACGCCCCAGACGAAGACGCCGAGCGCCAGTCCACCGGCAATCGTCCCGCCAAGCAGCAGGCGGCGGGAACGGGATCCCGCATGCACCGCTTTGGCCCGCACCGTCGCGGGATGGCTAAGCTGCCCGACCGACGGCGAACCATGGCGTGAGGTAAAGGCGGGGACGTTGCCATAATTGGCGGCAGCGCTGTTGACGGTCGGGCTCATCACCAGCGGGCGGCCGAAGGAGGAGACCAGACCATCACCAGATGCGGGCAGCGGGCGTGCCGCGCCGACACCGACGCGTCCACCCGAGAGATCTGTGGGGTGGAATTCACGGGTGGCGGCGGCCACGGCGGATGGCACAGGGACCGGCGGCAGGTCGGGCGGCCATCCCGACGTGGGCAGGCCGAGGGCCTCCGCCGCCGCCCGTTGCGCGCTCTTCAGGCGTTCGAGCTGGCCGGTGAGCTGGTGCAGATTGGTGGCCGACTTCATGCGGTCGGCGATGGCGTCGTCGCGTTCGCGGCGCAGACGTTTGATCATGCGCTTGGCGCGGATCAGGCGGTTGCGCAGCATCTTCAGCTCGACGCTCTGGTCTGGGCGCGATTTGAGTTCCGCCAGCTCTGCGGCCAGACGATCACGTTCGCTGGAGACCTGCACCAGACGGGCGCGGGCCTCGTTGAACATCTGCTGGCGCTGTTCGCTTTCGCTGCGCAGCTTCTCCAGCTCGGCTTCCAGGGACTTGATGCGATTCTTTTCGCCGCCCAGGCTTTCCAAGGTCTTGATGACGCGGGTGCTCTCGTTCAGCCGGGCACGGGTTTCCGCCAGTTCCAGGCGGACCTCTTCCAGTTCTGCAATGATCTGATCGCGTTTTTCCAGGGTGGGTTGGAGGTCGGTGAACGGCAAGCGGTTGGGGCCGCCGCTCAGGCGCAGGTTGGTCAGCTCGGCGCGTTGGTGGTCGAGTTCCTGCTGTAGGCGATCACGTTCGCTGGTGCGCTGATCGAGCGTCTCCTGCAATTCGAGAGTGCGGCCACGCGCGCTGTCGGCCTGCTGGAGCGTCTCCATCAGGCTGCGGGTGAGCACCAGCACCTTTTCCTGTTCCCCGGCGAGTTGCTGGCTGGCCTTGGCCAAGCCGATGATCTGCTGATCACGATCAGCGGGCACCGTGGCATTGAGACGTGCCAACTCGGCGGCCAGGCGCTGAACCTCATGGCTCAGGCGTTCCTGTTCCACCAGCGAATGGTCGAGGTGTCCACGCAGGACCTGACCGTCGCGTTCGCCAGCAGCGTGATCGCTGAGCTGGCGCTCCAGGACGGCAACGCGGGCTTGCGATTCGGCCAAGCGGTCGCGCGCTGACTTGAGTGCCGTACGGTGTTCGACCGCGGCGGATTCAAGCTCGCCTTTGAAGCGTTCGGCTTCGCGCCGCAGGCGATCGCGCTCGGCGACGGCCTGGGCGTGGCGTTCGCTGAGGGCGGCGATCTCAGTCTTGGCGGCGGTCAGCTCACGTTCAATGTCGCTCAGGCGTTTGGCGACGTGTTCCGGGACCGCAGCGCTGCGCGTGGTGGTCGAGGTGCGGATGGTCTCCAGTTCGGCCAGCACCCGATCGCGTTCGCGCGCGACCTGTTCCAGTTCGGCGCGCAGGCTCTCCTGTTCGACGCTCTCCAGGGCATTGCTCTGGTTGGCGATGCGCGCCGTGGTGGGTTCGAGGCTCTCGCCATCGGTGCCTTTGCGGGCGCGGGTCAGTTGCGCGTCGAGTTCCGCGACGCGGTTCTGCAATTCGCGCAGACGGCGTTCGGATTCGATGGCCGCCTGCGTCGATACGGCGATCGCGGCGGTGTGGCGCGCGTGGTCGTTGAAGTGCTCGCCCTGGAGGTTTTCGAATTTGCGGCGCAGATCCTCGCGTTCGGAGAGCAACTCGCTGATGCGGTTTTCCAGATTCTGCCGCGCCTCGGCCAATTGCTCCGCCTGACGACGTTCGGCCGTGAGCTGACGTTGCAGCAGCGCGCTCTCGTGTTCCAGACGGCTGATGTGCTCGGTCTGGTACTGCTCTGCGCCGGACTGCTTGTGGATGGTGTCGGTGCTTTTGCGGTGGTGCAGCTCGGTGTGCAGCGCTTCGCGTTCGGTCTCCAGGCGGGCATACGCTTGATGCAGTTCGTCGAGGCGGTGTTTGGCTGCGCTGAGCGATCCGCGCGCTTCGCCCAGTTCGTTGCTGAGCAGATCGCCGCGTCCACGCAGCTCTTCGGCTTCGCGGCGGCTGGCTTCCAGATCTTGCGCCAAGCGTTGGGCGTTGGCTTCCTGTTCGCGCAGGCGATAGGTGGTCGCTTCGTAGGTGGTGCGCAGCTGCGTGACCTTGGCGGCGAGGGCCTCGGCCAGGGTGCCGTCCTGCTGTGACGACTGGGCCTTGGCCAGCTCGTCTTCGGCGGATTTGAGATTTTCCGACAACTCGTTGGAACGCACCTCAAGCATGGCCTTCATTTCGACCATGCGCTGCATCTCGTGCTGGATGGCCTTGCCACGCGCTTCCACCGTTCCGGTGGAATCCTTCATCTCACCGCGCACGCTGGCGAGATCGCGCTCCATCTGCTCGACGCGACCCTGGGCGGTCTGGAGCTGGCTCTTGAGATCCTCCATCACCTCCATGTGGAGTTCTTTGGTCACTTCCATGGCAGTGACGGTGGAGCGCAGTCGGTGCTCGCGGTCCTTCGCGCGTTCGCTGGCTTTCTCAGCGGTCATCCGGCTCTGTTCGTACTGAAGGCGCAACGAATCGCGCTCGCTGGTCAACTGGGCGACCTGCGCCTGCGCCTGCGCCAGGCTTTCGCGCGCCAGGGCGAGTTCCGCGCGCAGAGGGCCGATATCGCCGCTGCTGCCGGTGGTGGCGAGCTGACGCAGCTCGGCGACCATGCGGATGAGCACGTCCTCGGCGATGTAGGCGAGGGTCGAGGCGTCAGCGGTCTTGAGTTCCTCGCCTAGGCGCGCGACCTGTTCGGCGAGTTCGCGGTCGGAACCTCCGGCGATGTCGGACTCGCTCGCGAGACGTTGGATCTCGGCGGCGAGGTTGCGTACCTCGGCCGCGGTCTGGCGTGCGGTGTGGCGTTCCTCAGCACGCGCGGCCTCGGCCCTTTCCAGGAGTTTGCGCGCTTTTTCCAGGTCCTTGGCGTGCTGGTCCTGCAATTCGTTGTAGGTCTGCTGAAGCACATCCATGTCGCGCTTGGTGCTGGCCACCTCGCTGCGGGCGGACAGCAGGATCTTGCGCGTGATGACGCTATCGGCCTCGTCATCGAGTCCGGCGAGGTCGAGCAGCACGCTGCTGCTGTTGCCGCTGTCGCTACCGGCCTTGGTCTCGGCCTGGGCCACCAAGCTCGCCAGCACGGCGCGGGCGGAGCTCACGCCATCATCGGCTTTGGTGCGCAGATCGACCTTCTCCATCTCCGACAACAACTGCCAGATATGAGTCAACTGATGGCGGTTGGCCAGGTAGTCACCGACCTCATCGATTTCGTTGATGATGCGTGAGAGCGCGTTGATGTCGCTGCGCCGATGATCAAGTTCCTGGATCAATCCCTGATGCGCGGTGTGCAGTTCCTTGAGCGCCTGCTGCGGTTCGGCGGTGTGCTCGGTCAATCCCAGGTAGGCACCATACAGCGTCTTGAGATCCGGCAGGACAGTGTCGAACGACGCGGCGCTCTGCGGCGCCATGTCCAGAATGTCGTCGAATGACACCGACGAACTCTTGCCGGTGTTGGAAGAAGTCCCTGCCGAGTGTGTCGGAGCCTGTGCAGGAGCCGTGGCGATCGCGGCGGCGCTCGCAGCCAGCAGTGCTTCGACCGTGTAGTGCTGCTGATGGGCCGCGGCGTAGGCGTAGGTCTCGGCAGGATCGATGGTTTCCTGCTTCACCTGGTCACGGATCTGGGCGACCTGGTAGGGGCCTGCCCACTCGTTGTTCACGTAGAGGTAGTACAGTGCGTCCAGATCGATGGCGGCGTTGGTGCTCATGGCGCTACTGGGTGCAGGTGGTGACGGTCTGACAGAATCCGACAGAATCAGGCTGAGGCTGAGAAAGATAATATCCCCGTCTGGGGACAAAATCAGCGACAGAGTCCGTGCTTTCCCGCTAAATTCAAGACCGGCCTTGGTTTCCTTGCCCCTGGTGCTTTGTCACAGGCACTTGGGACATCGCGCCTAATGGTTCCAGGAGCTCAAATGGGTCGAGCGATCCCGCGGATGGGATCGCTGGCCGGGGCTGTTGTCAGGGCGGCGTGGTGGTGCCGGGGGCGCTTCCACCAGTCACCGAGGCAGGCGCCGCCCAGCGGTTGAGCAGCAATTGGTGTTCGGCCAGCGCGGCCCACGGGCCATTGCCGGGAGCGTCCGCTGCGACCGACAGGGGATCGAGGCGCAGCAGGAACGCGGTGAGGGATTGGCGCACCACCGCGTCGGGGTCCTTGGCCGCACGTTCGGCGAGGTCGTTGATCGCCACCGCGGCATCCCACAGCAAGGTGGTCCCGAGGGCGGTTGCGGCGGTGGTGGCGACCGCGCGTTCGCCGTGCACCACCAAGTCCATCAGCGTCTGCACCAGGTTCGCATCGGCTTGCCCGCGGAGGTTGCCGATCGCCAGCACCAGCCCCTGTTTGCCTTGCGGATCCGCGACGTTCGCGCGGTATTCCTGCGCCAGCCGCAGCACCGTCGCCACCGTCAGTTCGGGGGCCTGACCCGGAGCCAGCAAGCGCAGCGCATGATTACGCTCCGCACCGGCGGCGCGCAGCAGGGCCCAGTCGAGCGCTTGGCGGGTCTCCTCCGCATCCAGTCCGCGGGTATCGATGAGGAAATGCAGCGCCTGCTGTCGTACGCTGGCGGAGGCCGAGCCGGGCAGCGGATTCGCCGAGCGCGGATCGGCGAGACGGTACGCCCAGGTCCGCGCGGTCGCGGGATCGATGAGCGCCAAGGTCACCAGCGCGGAGATCACCAGCGATGGATCATCCTCTACCGTCAGGTAGCGGCACAGGTGATCGGCCACCACCGGCTCGCGGTAGGCGCGCAGCGAACGCAGGATGGCGTGCCGCGCTTCCTGAGTGTCCTGGCGCCAGCGCCACGCGCCGACGCTGTCGTTGTCGCGCCGCGTCCACGGTTCGCCGCGGTAGAGCAGGCGCGCGAGCAGCAGGCTCAGCCGCAGTTCGTTCTGCCGGGTTTCGAGGTAGGCGATCTGCCGGGTGATCCAGGCGGGATTGGCGCGGAACAACGCCTGCCAACGCCCCGTCGACGAGCGATCGAGCGTGACACTTTCGGGATTGGCGATGATCGTGCGATCGACGTTGGCAGCGTTAATGTTGTATGGGCAGATCAGGAGCGTGAGTAGCAGCAGCCAGCCGGTGGTCTGTGGCCCCTGGCCTGTGGCCTGGATGCTCATGGTTTCACCTCCACCCACGTCACCCGCTGTTGCGGATAACGCTGGCTGAGTGAACGGATCACCGCCGGATCACGGTCGTAATATGGTCCCACCAGCACCGACAACGTCGAGCCCTGCGCCGCGAGGTAGGCACGAAAACCCTGGGTGGTGAGGTTGTCGACGAAGCGCTGTGCCTCGCTGCGCAGTTCCGCCGGTCCGCTCGCAAGATGCACCGCCCATAAGCCCTGCGGTCCGCTCACGGGCTTCGGCCGCGGGCCGTTGCGGATCTCGCTCAGCAGCGTCTGGGCCAGCGTGCGCAGCCGTGGATCCTGCACCGCCGCGGCGTTCAGGCGCTGGGCGATGGCGGCGAGACGTTCTTTGCGTCCGGCGGCGAGCGCGGCCTGCGCGTCGATCCCGGCGATCGCTAGATCACGCACCTGGCCGGGATCATCAGTGATGCGTCCGATCGACACCAGGGTGAGCGTCAGGCGCAGCTTGTGACGGCGCCGGCCCTCCGGTCGTTCGTAGCCGGCGACGCACTTGATGACCGCTTCCTCGATCACGCCCTTGCTGGTGTTGAAGCGGTACTGGCTGGTGAGATCGCGGATTTGGCGGTAACGCTGGTCGTCACCGATCCATTCGACGCTCGACGGCAGCTTGAGCTGGAATTCCGGGCTGCTGCCCGAGCGGGTACGTCGCGCCTTGCCTTGCAGGCTGCGTTTCCCAGGCGGGAGCACGGCATAGGCCACGTCGACGTTCCACACCTGTTCGCTGCCGGGTGGCAACGGCAGCAGATTGAAGTCGAAGAAACCGACCGCGCGACCGCTGTCGAGGGGGCGCGACGCCGGATCTAGTTCGCGGGTGCTGCCGTTGGTGGCCATGGTCAACAACGAAATCTGGTCGCGTCCATCGATCTCGGCCAGCATCACCAGGGTGTTGTCGGGGCCGACGCAGATCAGGTGCAGGTCGTTCTCCTGCACCAGTGGCGGCAATTCCTGATCCTTGCGCTCCGGGGTCTCGATCACCTCGCTGATCTCACTGCGCAGGCGGTAGGTGATCAGTTGTCCGACGTCGAAGTTCAGCCGGCTCGGGCGCAGCGCGAGCACGAAGGCGGTCACTCCCAGGGCCGCCACCAGCAGCGCAGCGATCACCGCCGCAGTGGCGGCGTGGTTCTTGATGCGTGCGGCGAAGGCCATGTATGAGGTGGCAGGATGGTAGCGTGGGAAGGGGGGCAAGGGGCCAAAGGGCAGGACCGGGCACGACAGGACACGACAGGACACGACCGCATCGCCGCGCGATGAAAGCCGGTCGCATTCTGCATTTTGCGCGTCGGCCCGCGCGCGTACCGTTCCCGTCCATGCAAGCCATCCGTCCAGTGAAGATCGCTCCCGGTGTCGTCATCGGCGGCAAGGCGCCAGTGCTGATCATGGGACCGTGCGTGATCGAAAGCGAACGCCACGCGCTGACCATGGCCAAGCTGGTCAAGGCCGCGGCGAAACGCATCGGCTGGCCGGTGATCTTCAAGGCGAGCTACGACAAGGCGAACCGCACCAGCCATCAGAGCTTCCGCGGCAACGGCATGGCGGAGGGCCTGCGCATCCTCGCACGGGTGAAGGACGCCACCGGACTGCCGGTGACCACCGACGTGCACGAATCGTCACAGGTCGCAGCAGTGGCCGAGGTCGTCGATCTCATCCAGGTGCCGGCGCTGCTCTGTCGCCAGAGCGATCTGGTCGAGGCCTGTGCCCGCAGCGGCACGCCGACCAGCATCAAGAAGGGCCAGTTCCTCGCGCCGCAGGATTGCGGCAACATCGTCGCCAAGTTCGAGGCCATCGCTGGCACGCACAAACTGGTGCTGATCGAGCGTGGCACCTCGTTTGGCTACAACACCCTGGTCAGCGATTTTCGTGCGCTGCCGATCATGCGTGGTCTGGGCGTGCCGGTGGTCTTCGACGGGACACACTCGGTGCAGGCACCTGGCGGCCTGGGGACGAAAAGCGGCGGCTCGGGCCATTTCGCGCCGCTGCTGATGCGCGCGGCCATGGCGGTAGGCGTCGAAGGGCTGTTCCTGGAAACCCACGACGATTGGCAGAACGCCTTCAGCGACGGTCCCAACGTGGTGCCGTCCAAGGAACTGGGGGCACTGCTCAAAGATCTGAAGGCGATCCACCAGGCGCTTGGCCGACCGCTTCCGCCGCTGCCACGCTGAGCGTCTGCCGGGTGTCCGGGGGACGACGGTTGAGACGCTTGCCCGCAGATCAGGAGGTTCGCTCCTGGCGCGTCGGCACGCGGTGTCACAGAATCCGGGCGATGCCCGCTTTGTTCACCGGTACTAGGTTCACAGGTACGAGTTCACCGGTTCTCCTCAGGTCCGTCCGGCGGAGGTCGCCATGACCAGCTATGCAGTCGTCCGTTCGTTGCTCCTGGCGACCGCCATGATGGTGGGCAGCGGGGTGACGTCGCTGATGCCGGCGGTCGACACCAAGCCGACGCCGGTGCTAAAGGATGCCGACCCCAAGGCGCGTATGAAGTCGTTGGTGGCGGAGGCGCTCAAGAGCGGCGATCTGTGGACCGCGATCCAGGCGGATGCGTACGCCAGCCAGAAACTCGGCGTGCGCTCGACCGGCATCCTCGGTAACTCCGAGATCATCGGCGATCCCTTGCTCGCCTTCCCGTCGCGCATCGCCGGCCACCATCAACGGGGCGACCAGGTGATCGTCGTCGCCGGACAGCGCATCCACCGGCTCGCGCCCGATGGCCGTCCGCTGACGGTGTCGCAGGTGATCCCGTTCGTGCCGCATGCCACGGCGGTCAGCGCCGATGGCACCTTCGTCGCGCTGGCGGAGCGTCAGCGCGCGCCGACCTGGGCGCTCAAGGTCATGGTGCGCAACCTGACCAGCGGTGCCGACGTGTTTTCCGCCACCTTGCCGTTGGTAGTCAGCGACTTCATCCACGGCGACATCCACATCGCCGCCGATGGCAGCGCGGTGATGATCGGTGTGCTCAATGATGACGGCGAGGCCGGCCCGCGTACTGCGGTGCTGCGTGCTGGCGGCAAACACGTCATGATCCCGGGTTATTATCGTCCGGTAGCGATCGCTGCCGATGGTGCCTGGGGGATCGCGGAACCGGCGAGCAATCTGGTTGGAGAGGATCGGCACTGGGCGCTGTTGCACGGTGGCACCGTGCTCACCTGTCGTTCCGTCGCCGTCGGGTCTGGCGTGGCCGCGCTGATCGCCCTGGAGGAACGCGGCAGCGTCCAGGTGGTCGGGCGCGATGGCATCCGTACGGCATTGCCTTTGCCACGTGCCCTGGGGGCATCTGCGCGCGTGCTGTCGGCGGGTGAGTGGTTGGTGGTGGCCAGCGGTTGGCCGAAGGAAAGCGCGGGGGAGGTCGACCTGCTCGGCAATCCGGTCGCCGCCGCCGAATCGTACACCTCGTGGTTCTACCGCTGGAGCGATCTCGCCGCGGGAGCCGCCACAGCGCAGCCTGCGCTGACCGTGCCCGGCGTGCCCGCGGTCAGCACGCTGACACCGAACACCGTCTTTGTCGGTGCCGAGACCGCCGTGCGCGTGGTCGACCTGACGCAGGCCAAGCCCGAGGCCAAGCCGCTGATGACCGCGGTCGGGGGCGTGCGTTGGATCGAGCCGCTCCATGGCCGCGTGCTGCTGTGGCTGCGCGATGGCAAATACCAGGTCATCGATGAAAGTGGCACGGATCTGTGGAATGGCGTCGCCACCAACGGCGTGCAGGTCTATGACCCGTCGTTCGCTACGATCCATCAGGATGACGGCACGATCACCTGGGTGCGGCTGTCAGCCACGGCGGCAGAGCGCATCAACGCACGCGTGACCCTGCCCGCGAGTGATTACGAACTCGAACTCGATCGCTACCACCGTCGACTGGTCGCGGCGCGCAGCCGTTCCGAGTGGGTGGAGTTCGATCCCGCCACCGGCAAGGCGGTGAAGGTTCCCGGCATCCGTCCGTTGCGTCCGCAGGTGGTCCGCTGCGGTCCAGGCACGGCGATTTCGGCCTTCAGCGTGCAGTGGGCGCGCCTGGTGCCGCGTCTTGCTCCGCCGGCGGTTGAGGATCCAGCGAGCCGGTGGAATCCCCTCGATGCCTGGCGGGTGAACGGCACGCTGGTGGTCCTCGACCACCATGGCCAGGTGCATGTCGCGGGGCGCAAACGCGGCACTTACCAGACGCTCGGCAGCGTCGACCATCCGTCGATGTTCGCGCAGACCGCGATGGGCGATCTGATGATCACCAGCGGTGAAAACGTTGGCAAGGCGCGCCTGGCGGCCGGCCCGATTCTTGCCACCGAAGGTGTCGGCATTGGCCAGTTGGCCGTGCCGTTGGCGGAAGGTCCATGGCGGGTGAAGAACCTCTTCTTTGTGCCACCGCGCGGCGGTTCGCTGATGTGGGATACGGTACGTTGTGGCTTCGTCCCAGCGCGCCTGCGCAGTCCGCCTCCGCCCGCCACCGGCATGCTGGTGGTGACCGATTCGTTGGTCTTCGACCTCGATCCGGCGGTCGGCAAACAGTTGGGGGCGATCGACAAGGCGGGCCTGCGCGACGCTAGCGACGACGAGTAGGTGAGGCGACCAATAGCTGGGCGACGAGTCGCAAGGCAAGTCGGCTGGCTTGGTCAGTGAGGAAGAGCGGCGCGGGTAGCATTCGGCGTGGGGCTTTCCTCCGGCGATCCTCGCGCGAGCATACGCACCATGAACATTGTCCTGGGCATCAGTGGCGGCATCGCCGCCTACAAAGCGCCGGAGATCGTGCGCGCGCTGGTGAAACGTGGCCACACCGTGCGCTGCGTCCTTACCAGCGCGGCCACACGCCTGGTCACCGCAGAAGCGCTGGCGGCCGTCAGCCGCCAGCCGGTGTTCACTTCGGCATGGACCACCGATGGTTCGATGCCACACATCGATCTTGCGCGCTGGGCCGACCTCGTGGTGGTGGCGCCGGCGACGGCGGATGTTCTCGCACGCTTCGCCCTCGGCATGGCTGATGACCTCCTGACCACCATGTTCCTGGCCCTCGAACCGGCGAAACGCGTGTTGCTGGTGCCGGCGATGAACACCGTGATGTGGCACAAGGCGGTGGTGCAGAGCCACGTTGCGACGCTGCGCGCCGGTGGCGCGCAGATTTTGGCTCCGGTGGAGGGCAGCCTTGCCTGTGGTGAACAGGGGGTCGGGGCGATGGTGGAGCCGGAGACCATCGCGGGAACGGTTGGTTAATGTCCGATGTCCGATGTCCGATGTCCGATGTTTCGCATCGGCATCAACGCATGACGCTGGTCAGCAGTGGTTCAGTGAGAACGGCACGGGGTCTCCACCAGCGTGGGCGTCGAGGCGACATCGGACATCGGACATCGGACATCGGACGATGGTCTTGGCATCTCAGCTTTTTCTGTGTTTTGCTACTGATCGCCCTGCCGTTGGTCGCGTTGTTCCTCGCGCACCGTCTGTGGATCCGGCGCAAGGGCATGGTCGGTCTGCGGGAGAAACTCACCGGTCGTGGTCCGCGTTTGACGCCTGGACAGATCATGGTCCACGGCGTCAGCCTGGGCGAGGTCAACCTCATGCGCCCGGTGGTGCCGAAGCTGGAAGCCGCACTCGGTGCGCGCTGCTTGCTGACCACGACGACGGAAACTGGTCGCGCGCGGCTGGACGAGGTCTTCGCCGATCACGAACGCGCGTTCCTGCCGCTTGATCTGCCGTGGGCGGTGCTGCGTTTTTTCAGCCGGGCAAAACCGCGCCTAGTGGTGCTGCTCGAACTCGAAGTGTGGCCGGTGTTGCTGCTCTGCTGTCATCTGCGTGGCATCCCGGTGGTACTGCTCAACGCGCGCGTGAGCGAACGCAGTTATCGCGGGTATCATCGCGCGCGTTGGATCTTGCGGCCATTGTTCCGCGACATTGCGCTCGCGCTTGGCCAGAATGGTCCCTGGACTGCGCGCCTTGCCGGCCTCGGTGTGCGGCGTGAACGCGTGATCGTCAGCGGCTCGATGAAGGCCGACATGGTTGGACGCGCGAGCGATGAGGCGATGCGGCGTGAAGTGGAGCGTCTCGGACTGCGCGCTGGCCAGCCGGTCTTGCTGCTCGCCTCCACCAGCGCTGGCCCGGTGGTGGAAGAGCAGTCGATCCTTGCGCCAAGGTTCGCCCACTGGCTCGAACACGGCTGGCAGATCGTGGTCTGCCCACGTCATCCGGAACGTGGGCCAGAGATCGCGACGCTGCTGGCCGCGCTCCCAGGCGCGTCGCAGGTGCGTCGTTCCTCGCAGGGACAACGCCTGGACGGCCACGGTCAGATCCTGCTGGTGGACGAGATCGGCAAACTCGCGGCAATCTACGCCTGGACCGCGTCAGTGAACGGCATCGCGGTGGTCGGCGGCAGCTTCGGCTCTGGCCGTGGTGGCCAGAACATGTTGGAGGCTGCCGCTGCCGGCTGTTGCACGGTGGTCGGCTGGGACACGCGCAATTTCCCCGATGCGATGGCGCTGCTGAAGCTCGCCGATGGTGTGGCCGAGGTCGATGCGGAGGAATGTCAGAGCGTGCTCACGGCGCTGGCAGCGGATCCGGATCGTCGTCGCCGTCTGGGTACACACGGGCAGCAGGCCTGGGCCAGCGGTCGCGGTGCAGTCGACCGCAGCATTCTGTTGGTGAAGCGGCACCTGGGACGCTGAGCGGGTGTGTCTGCTCCGGGCCTTCGCCCCCGCGGCCCTGCGGGCCTGCCCCCGCGGGCTTTGTCGTGGCTCGGGTTCGTCAGCTTCGCCTCCTCACCCGTGGGCGGATGGCTGCGACATCTTATCCGCCCACCGCCACTCGGCGCCCGCCCTATCGCGGAGCGATGGGGCCCCGCGTGAGTAGTTACGACCGCATTTTCCCTGGGCTGCGGCCTTCATCACCTCTTCTCATTGTCTGCTCATCATCTCTCCCACCATGCCGCCGCAGGAGACCAAACATGGCAGACCTGCCTTTGATCACGGTGCTTGGCGGATTGCTCACGGTCCCGTGCGTGATCGCGCTTACTCAAGGGACCGAGAAAGCGACCAAGGCCTTCGCCGCCGCTGGAGCCCTCGTCGGGTTGTGGCTGGGGCTCTACCCCTACGTGGATTTCATCAGGGACATCACCAGCGGGACACTGCTTCAGGTGCTGGGAATCCTGGCCTTGGTATTGTCGGTGATCATCGCCATCCGGCTCAAACATCAGATCCTCGGCACGCTGATCATCACCGCCGGTTCACTCATTGCCCTGCGGGCACTTGGTATTGTCAGTTGAGCGCTCGCGGTGGGCACCCGCCGCTTTACTTCCCAGGCACCCTCACAAACTCCCGCCTCCTTCATCCATCGTTCCATCGACATGGACCGATATAAGGACCTCTGAAGGAAACTCCGAAGGAAAAAGCATGGCCCGTTCCCTCTTCACTTCCGAATCCGTCTCCATGGGCCACCCCGATAAGGTGTCCGATCAGATCAGCGACGCGATCCTCGACGCTTTCTTGGCCCAGGACCCGCGCAGCCGTGTGGCGTGCGAGACCCTCTGCACCACTGGTCAGGTGGTGGTCGCTGGCGAAATCACCAGCAAGGGCGTGATTGATGCGAACGACATCGTTCGTCGTACCCTGCGCGAGATCGGCTACGACAAGCCGGGCATCGGCTTCGATGCGGATTCCTGCGGCGTGATGGTCTGCATCCACAAGCAGTCGCCCGACATCGCTATGGGTGTCGACGAGAGCAAGAACAAGGAACAGGGCGCTGGCGACCAGGGTCTGATGTTCGGCTACGCCTGCGACGAGACCCCGGAACTGATGCCGTTGCCGATCTTCCTCAGCCACCGCTTGGTGGAAGAGCAGGCCCGCCTGCGTTCGACCGGCAAGCTCAAGTACCTGCGCCCCGACGCCAAGAGCCAGGTCACCATCGAGTACGACGGCCACACGCCCGTGCGCATCCACACCGTCGTGCTGTCGACCCAGCACACGCCCGAAGTGAAGATGTCGGTCCTAAGCAAGGACATGATCAAGATGTGCACCGAGGTCATCAACAAGGCCTCGAAGCTGAAGGTCGACAAGAAGACTATCTTCCACATCAATCCCACCGGCCGTTTTGAAGTCGGCGGTCCGCACGGCGACACCGGCCTGACCGGCCGCAAGATCATCGTCGACACCTACGGTGGCATGGGCCGTCACGGCGGCGGCGCGTTCTCGGGCAAGGATCCTTCGAAGGTCGACCGTTCCGCCGCGTACGCCGCGCGCTGGGTGGCGAAGAACCTGGTGGCTGCGAAGCTCGCGCGCCGCGCTGAAGTCCAGGTCGCCTACGCCATCGGCGTGGCGCGCCCGGTGTCGGTCAAGGTCGACAGCTTTGGCACCGCCACGGTCGGGGACGATGTGCTGTCGGCTGCCGTTCAGGAAGTCTTCGATCTGCGCCCCAAGGGCATCATCGAAGCGCTCGACCTGCTGCGTCCGATCTACCGCGAAACCGCCTACCACGGCCACTTCGGCCGTAAGCAGTTCTCGTGGGAAAAGACCAACAAGGTCGAAGAGCTGGTCGCTGCGGTGAAAAAGCTCGCCGTGACCCACGGCGCCAAGTCCGCCAAGGGCTGAGTTGTCTGCGCCACCGGCGCAGCAATGAAAACGGGGTCGGCCATGCGGCCGGCCCCGTTTTTATGTTTGGTGGCACGGGCAACTTGCCCGTGATTGGTACGCCACGGATCACGGGCAAGATAGCCGTGCCACGCTTGTGCCTCAGCGCGCGACGTCCTGCGGTTTCACGCCGCGTTTGAACGTGCCGCCGGGCACGATGTCGACCGTGGCCTTCTCCGGGATCTGTGCTTCGAGGCCGACGCACCAGTAGGTGGCGTTCACCAGCAGGCGACGGAGTCCCTCGCTTTCCCAGTCACGAGAGCCGCTCATCGCGCCGCCCATGGTGGTGGTGAACACGCGTGCCGCCTTGCCTGATGGACCGGTCCAGGTGCGCGTCCAAGCGACCGGCATCATCGGGTTGTTCTTGTCGACCATCTGCTTGGTCTTGGGATCTTCGACCGCAGGTGCGGCGGGATCGTCGGGCTTCATGCCCGCGAGCACCTGACCCATGATCAGCGGCGTGGCGCCGACGAGCGGTAGTTTCACGCCATAGACGTCAGTGGTGCCCCAGATGTCACCGTCCTTGATGCCGCGCAGGATCGGGTTGCCGGCGGCTTCCGACGCAAGCAGACCACGGGTGCTCTGCTTGCCGTGACCGCCATGGTGACCAGCCCAGGTCTCGCCCAGTACCTGTTTGCCGAAGCCCTGTTTGAAGGTCGCATCGTTGCTGTTGTAGCTGTATTTCTGATAAGAGCCGTCCTTGAATTGGAACGCGTGCGTTGCGGTGCGCAGGCCCATCACTGCCTTGCCGCTGTCGAGGTAGTCGGCGATCATCTTCATCTGATGGTCGGGTAGCGCGCGAAAGCGCGTGAATACCACCATCAGGTCGGCAGTCGCGAGGGTCTCCAGCCCAGGGATGTTGTCCTTGGTCCCGACATCGATGACGCCGGTGTCTTTGTTGATGGCGAACAGCACGGTGCAGGTGAAGCCGTGGTGTTCGGCAAGGATACGCGCCATTACCGGCATGCCTTCTTCAGAAAAGTATTCGTCGTCGCCAGTGACGAAGACCACGTGTTTGCCTTTGCCAGGGCCATCTTTGCCGGTGAACACCACCCAGGGGTTGGCCACGGCATCCGCTGCCATAACGGTCGCAGGCAGACCGATGAGCAGTAACAGGGTAAGCAAGCCGGTCATCAGCAGCCGGCGTGTGATCAGCGATGTCGACATGCGTGAGTCCTTCCGATATGGAGTGCGAGCGCGGAACGGCGCAACCGAAGAATCACTTCGCCGTCTTCCACTGTTCCCACCCAGCGATTGGGTGTTCCTTCATCAGGTCTTCGACGGTGTAGAAGCCGGGCTTGCTGTCGGTCGCCTTGCGCACCTTTGCTACGTCTGCGGCCTTGATCGGGTCGAGATCGTTGCCGAAGGACTGGCGCACATAGGTCAGCACGGCGGCGACCTCGTCATCCTTCAGCAAGGCGGAGAAACCGGTCATGGGTGGGACGCCCTTGGCGGGATCGAACGTCTTGTCGCCGACCTTCATCGGTCCCCACAGGCCCTTGAGCACAATCTTGATCAGGCGTTCGTCGTCGCCGATCCACTCCTTGTTGGTCAGGGCCGGATAGATGTTCGGCAGACCCTTGCCGTCCGGCTGGTGGCAGGTGATGCAGTGGGCGTCGCGGTTGAAGACCTCTTTGCCGAGTTCGTAGGCCTTCTTGTCCTTGCCTTCGAGTTTCCGCTTGGGCCCGTAACCCTTTTCCTTCGCTGCGGCCAAGGCCTGCGCGGCTTCCTTCGTTGTCACCAGGGCGGCGAATTCTGGTTCTTTCGGCAGATACGGATTCTTGTCCAGGATACGCAGTTGCTTGATGGTTTCCTGGTAGCAGTAGTCGAGGTAATAGTCGGTCGATTTTTTCAGGATGGTGTAGGCGATCTCATTGGCCACGGCCACATCGGCACCGGAATAGAAGCTCGCACCACGCACCGCCTCCAGACGCACGCGCGGGTGTTCATCCGCCGCAAGGGTCTTGAACAGCGCGAGCGACTCGGGCACACGATCCCGCCAGTAGCACAGGACACGGGCGGCAGCGGCTCGGGCACGGTGATCGGGCGAGGCGAGCACGCGCTTGAGCAGTGGGAGGTTCACCACGTTGTGCCACTGGTGCACCCACAACGCTTCGAGCACGTTGTGCTCGTAGTTGGGATCCTTCTGATCGAGCGAGTCGACCCACTTGGTCACCGCAGCGGTGACCTGCGACGAATCACGTTTGCCGAGTTCCATCTTGGCGCGCAAACGTTGATTATCTTCGGGGGCTTTCAGTTCTTCCAGCAGGGCCGGGAGCGGCTGGCCGTCGATCGGATTGGCCTTCACCAGGGGGCGGCCTTCGTAGGTCATGCGGTAGATGCGGCCGTGGGTCTTGTCGCGGTTCGGATCACGCAGGTGGTGCTGCAGGTGACCGATGATCGCGTTGGCCCAGTCGAGGATGTAGAGCGAGCCATCCGGCGCGACGCTGGCGCCGACCGGGCGGAAGTTCTTGTCGCTCGACTTCAGCAGGTCTTCCTGCGACTCGCCTTTCAGGCCGGAACCGTCCTCACTTACTTTTACGCGGAAGATGCCTTGGAATCCGATCACATTGAGGTTGAGGAACGACCCATTCCAATCCTCAGGAAAATGCCGACTTGATAGGAAGGCAGTGCCAGGGCAGGGACGCGACGGGCGGTCCCAGAACTGCTTCATGCGTGGGTGTTTGTTCGGGAAGTTGATGCGACCGCTGAACGCGGCAGCAAAGTAGTTCGAGTTACCGGTGCCGTCGGTGATGATGTCGTTGCCCCAGGCATCGAATGAGCGGCCGTGCGGATTGGCGAAACCATAGGGGACGTAGCGTTCAAAGCGCTGCGAGCGAGGTTCGAAACGGTAGATGGCGCCATCGGTGTTGCGCACCGGACCTTCGGCGGTTTCCACCTGCGTGCGGTGGAATACGCCATCGCTCAGGTAGGTCGCGCCACCTGGGTCGAGCACCATCGAGTTGGTCTCGTGGTGCGAGTCGGCGGCGTCGAGACCCATCAGCACGCGTTCTTTCCAATCAGCCTTGCCGTCACCGTCGGTATCGCGCAGGAACCACAGGTCCGGCGACTTCATCACCAGCACGCCATCCTTATAGAAGGTGAAGCCGGTCGGGCAGTTCAGGTCGTTGGCGAAGGTGGTGCATTTGTCTGCTTTGCCGTCGCCATTGGTGTCTTCCAAGATCAGCAGCTTGTCGCCATCCTTGCTGTCCGGCGTGCGGCTCGGGTAGTTTGGCCAGGCGGCGACCCACAGGCGGCCCTTGGTATCCCACGCCATCTGCACCGGCTTGATCAACTCGGGGAACTGTTCTTCGCTGGCGAACAAGGTGACCTTGCATTTATCCGGCATCGTCATCTGGGTGATGGCTTCCTCGCCATTGAGGTAGGGATGTGAACCATCGGGATTCACGCCGGGCAGGTTGGTGCCAACCTTCGGCACCACCGGCAGGTTGCTGTCGTCGACTTTGCTGCTGTCCGAAACAGCACCGCCCTGGGCCACCGACCACACGCGCTTGTCGCGGTTGGCGGTCATCACGTCACGCACTTCCATTTCGATGTGCATCACATCCGCGTTGGTGATCTTGGGACCTGGTTTGCCATCCTTGTCAGTGCCCGACTGGTAGCCGATGCGGGAACGCTGCTGGTAGATGTTGTAGCTGTCGACCGTGCGGTAGCGGGCGTGCCAGGTTTCGCTCTTGTCGACCACGGCGGCGCGCAGCTTCTCCAGGTCGGCGCTCAGGGCGGGCGCAGGCTTGGCGAACACCGCGCTAAAGATCACTGGCGCCAACGCCTTGTTCCCGGCCTCGGTCAGATGGATGCCGTTGAACGTCAGGGGTTGCTGGGCACTGGCGTAGAGTTTCTGCGAGGCGGCAAACAGATCGACAAAAGGCACGTTGTTGGCCTTGGCGACTTCGGCCATCGCCGCGGCGTAGAGCGCCAAGTTGGCATTGTTGGCGGTGGGATCCGGCAGGTTGGGGTCCGGATGTTTCTCCTGCGCGATGGGCGACATCAGTACCAGGCGCGGCGCCGTGGTGCCGTTGTACTTGGCCGAGAGCTTGCCCTTGAGGTAGCCGTCGAGGTCTTTCTTGAACGCGTCGAGACCGGCGGGGCCGGCAAAGGATTCGTTGAAGCCGTAGAACGCCAGGATCACGTCGGTCTTGAGTGTGCTCAGCCACGCTTCGCGCGTGGCACCGGTGTCGGTCTGCAAGCGCGAGACCACTTCATCGCACGAGAATGCGAGGTTGCGGATGGTCAGTTCCTGGGTCGGGAACGCCTGCTGGATCAGGGTCTCCAACCAGCCGTCGTGCTGCAGGCGGTCGGCCAAGCCGGAACCGACGATGGCGAGGTGGTCGCCCTTGGTCAGCTCCACCAGCGCGGCGTCGGCCCCTGACACGGGCGCGAGGGCAGTGAGGGATGCGAGAAGAGCAGGAAGGAGGTGCCGGGTCATGGCAGGGTGTCCTGGGCGGAGGAAGGGCGACGGCAATGGCCACGAAATGTCTACGAGCGATGCGAATCGTTTCTCGACATCCTGGTCGTCGAGCCACCGGGATTTCCGAATGGATGGGCAAGGTCACGTAACGGGTCGTGGAAATCTGGTACTTCACAGATCGTCGGACGTTGTCGGACACAAACACAGAAGTTTTACGTAAGAGACTAGAATAAGCGCGCTTTACAACAAACGGGCCAAACCTTGGGGTCGGACTGCAAAAAAATATCCATAAACGCGAATCCGGGTTTCCGGATACGTCGCTGGCGATGGTCCCGTGGCTTCATGGCAGCAATCGACCACCCCAGGAAGCCACCCAGCGTCGCCTCCTGGTTGCGGGAGCGGGGCGGTTTCCGTGGCCACGTGCGTGACTGTCCGGGCCGGTTCTGCCGCTGCACCACCAGCGTGACAGCGACCGGCGTGATCGAGTGGTCCAGCGTGGTGGTTTGCGGCTGGTGGTGGACGCTGGGTTGGCGACCCAGGCGTGTGGCGCGAGCGCTGACCAGGCGACGAACAGGCGGTAAAAGCAGGAGGTTTCGTCCGTGGGCGCAAACGCAGACAAGACCGCGTGTCAGCGCGCGTTTGCCGAGGGTGCGCGCGCCCTGACCATGATCATCAGCATGCGACCCGTGTGTGAGGAGGAGCGAATCCCCGCCATTTTTTGCGATCCGGTTGGAAATTGACAAGTCGAAGGCCCGGTGTGTCATCCCGACCGCCACACGCACCGGAACTGGTGTGATCCACTGATAGGAAAGCAGGAAAGCCAAAATGGCCAAAGAGAAAGCCAGCCAGGAAGAAATCTACCGCGTCATGCGCCAGGATATCGAGGCGGGTTCCTACCCGGCATCGACCCGCTTGCCGTCGGTGCGCACCCTGGCCAAACGCTTCTCTGCCAGCCCGAACACGATCTCCAAGGTCGTCAGTCGCCTGATGGAGTCGGGACTGTGCACCGCCCGCCGTGGCGTTGGCCTGTTCGTCCGTTCGCTGCCGAACCGCAAGCTCACCCTGCTGGTGGGCAGCACCTCGGAGCTACCCAAGGACGATCTCTTTGGCCATATCGAAAAACGCATCCACGAACGTTGCCAGGCCGACGGCATCGAGATCGAGCGTTACCACATCACTCCGTCGGATCCGCCCTACGGTCCTGATGTTGATCGCATCCGCCGTCCGGGTCGCGTGATCCTGTGCATCGGCCTGACCCATGAGCCGCATCTGAAGCAGCTCGCCGATCTGCGCCGTCCGATGCTGGTGATCGGCTGCGCGCCAAGCCGCTGCAACGCGTCGTCGATCGTGCCCAACAGCTTCCGATCCGGTTACCTCGCCGCGCGTCATCTCATCCGTAAAGGTTGCCGGCGCATCGCCTTCATCGGTCGCGTGCGTGAAGTGCGCGGCGTGACGCTGCCCGAAGCCGAGAGTCTCAAGGAACTCGCCGGCGTGCAGTGCGCGTTCATGGAGGATACCCTCCCGCTCCATCCCGAGTTCATCTTCAACGACATCGGTCAGGTGCCCAACCGTGCGGCGCAACTCAAAGAGCTGCCGGATGCGGTGATCATGCCCGATGGCGAAGGCATCGAGACCATCCAGGCGATGAAGGCGCTCGGTTCCAAGCTCGAACGCGTGGTGCTGGGTGACGATCGCGTGCTGGAACGTCCGAAGCGTCCGGCGGCGGTGGTGATCAAACGCGACGATCTGGTCGAACTGTCCATCCTGGAATTGCATCGTCTGCTTGATGAGCAACGTACGTCGCATCGAGCGATGGTGGTCGACAGCGAACTGCACGACGGCACCGGCACCTGACGATCCGGTTCCTCGCACTGGCAGGTGCCTGCTCCAGCGCGGCTCCCGGCCCCTGCGGATGCCCAGCCTCCTGGAGAGGCCACGTTGGTGACGTCGTCTCCGCATCCTGCCCAGGGTTATCATCATCCCTTCGGATGCTACCCCAGGACTTGGTGTATAATCCCTGACCGCGTTTGGGCGGGATGTTCGCACGTGTGTGGAAACCTCAGTGGCCTCGGCACAGCACGGATCGCATCTCGCTTCCAATGTTCGGCAGCCTAGGATCACCGCCATGCGCACCTTGATCGTCGACGATGATATGATCTGCCGCCGCGTGCTGCTGGAGATCCTCAAGCCCTACGGCGACTGCGAACAGGCGGCGTCGGGACGTGAGGCGCTGGCGGCCTTCACCGCCTGTCTTGACAGCAAACCGTTCGATCTGGTGCTGCTCGACATCCAGATGCCCGACATCGATGGCCAGGAGACTCTCGCCGCTATCCGCGCCATCGAAGCGCGCCGCGGCGTACCGCCGCAACTCGGGGTGAAGATCATCATGGCGACGGTGAACGTCGACAACGCCAGCATCTTCACCGCGTTTCGCAACCAGTGCGAAGCCTACCTGATCAAACCGGTGACCAGCGAAGCGGTGATGGTGAATCTCGAACAGTTCGGGCTGCTGCCGTGGAGTCGTGGGTCCCAACCACCGCAGAATTGATCAGCAGGTCGGGGACCGTTTTGAACCACAAGCCGCTGATGCGGTGTCAGAGACGCACGAGTTGATCGATCGCCTGGGCGAAATCCCGCGGTGGAGCGCAGGTGATGTCGAGCGCCGGGCCGCCCACCGGATGCGGCAACTGGACGCGTGAGGCGTGCAGCAGATGGCGCGTGACGTGGACGGGATCGCGGCGATCGCTGTAGGTGCGGTCGCCGTAGAGTGGGAACCCCATCTCGCTGAAATGGATGCGGATCTGATGATAACGCCCGGTTTTGGGCATGACCTTGACCAGGCTGGCGTATTTGCCCAGGCGGCGTTCGACCACCCAGGTGGTGATGGCTTCACGTGCGTCGGGGCCGCGACCGCTCTTCCACTTCTCGAAGCCGGCCTGGGCCGCGACCTTGATCAGGTAGCTGCGATAGGTGCCGGTCTCCAGCGGATGGCCGCGCACGATGGCGTGGTAGGTTTTCTCGACCGCGTGGTCCTTGAACATCGCTTCTAGGCGTTCGGCGACTTCTTTCGAGCGCGCAAAGAGCACGATGCCGGAGGTGTCCGCATCGAGCCGATGCACCGGGAACAAGTCACCAACGTCGGCTTTCAGAATGTCGAGCAGGCTCCAGCTCTTCACCGCGTCGGTGGGTGTCACCGGCAGGAAGGGCGGCTTATCGTAAGCGAACACGCCGACGTCATCGAGCAGGACGCGGCGTTTATCAAAGCGGTGTTCGGTGTCTTCTGGCAGGAAGAACTCGACGATTTCACCGCGCTGCAGGATGCGGCTGCCATAGGTCTCGACCCGGCCATCGATGCGGCAGCAGCCGTTTTCCAACAGCCGCCGTGCGGCGCGTACCGACAAGGAGCCCTTGGCGGAATGGACGAGAAAATGCGCCAGGTCGCGGCCGGCCTCGACGCGGATGGTGCGCGCGTTCGGGCCGGGAACCCACACCACGCCCTTGTCCTTCTTCGGTGCACGCTTGCGTCCGCCCACCTTCGCTGGGCGTTCGCTGTCCAGTGGACGCTCGCTGCGCTGCGGACGATCATTGCGCTGCGGGCGATCATTGCGCTGCGGACGTTCGCTGCGCTGAGGAGCATCGCCGCGCGGTGGGCGTCCCTCACGCTGGGGGCGTTCGCCGCGGTGCTCTGCGCGTGGCGGTCTTCCATCGCGTGCAGGCCGTCCGTCGGGAAAGGGTTTGCCCGCTCGCTGGGGGCGTTCATCACGCGGTGGCCGTCCACTGCCTGGCCGCCCCTCGCGTTCTTTCCTGGGCTCGTCACGCGGCGGGCGGCTGTCGTGCGGCGGGCGGCTGTCGCGCTGCGGTCTGCCATCGCGCTGGGGGCGTTCGTTGCGCTGGCCACGTTTCGCGCCGGAGTCGCGTTGGCGATCACCATTACCAGGAGACGGAGAACGACGGTCGGAGGATTTCGGCGGGCGGCGCATGGGCGCGCAGGCTAGGCGTTCACCTGGGCAAACCCAGGCCCAACGCCGCGGACCTGTCGGCGACGACGGATGCGTGACGAGCGCTTGGCGCTAGACCATTGCCATGCTCGACGCCCGCGCTGCCTTCCTGGCTTATTGCCGGCTCGAACTCGGCCTGTCGGGCAACACCATCGCGGCGTACAAACGCGATCTGGCGTTGGTCTACAGTGCCTTGACCGGACTCGGTCTGGACCTGACGCAGTGTGGACCGGATGAGGTCGGTCGGCTGCTCGCGTGGTTGCGCGATAAACGGCGCTTGGCGTCGTCGTCGTTGGTGCGCCTGCTGGTGTCGCTGCGCATGTATGCGCGCTGGCTGGTCGGCGAGAAACTTATGGAGCGCGATCGCATCCAGCTCGCCCAGATGCCGAAATTGTGGAACGTCCTGCCCGAGGTGCTGTCGGTCGATGAGGTCGAACGCCTGCTGCACGCGGTCGCTGATGGGCCACTGCGCTTGCGCGATCGTCTGGCGCTGGAACTGCTCTACGCCTGCGGTGGCCGCGCCAGCGAGGTTGCGGGGTTGGGCCTGGAGGATCTCAAGGAACACGCGTCGCTGGTGCAGTTGCACGGCAAGGGGGGCAAGGACCGCATGGTGCCACTGGGTGAACGGGCGCGTTCCGCGCTGCGCCGCTACCTCGCTGAGGTGCGGCCGATACTCGATCCGCAGCATCGGCAACGCCACCTGCTGCTGTCGGCCCGTGGCCGGCCGCTTTCACGCCATGCGCTGTGGAAGCTGGTGCACGATGCCGGTCTGCGCGCCGGCATCACCAAGCCGGTCTACACCCACCTGCTGCGCCACAGTTTCGCCACCCACCTACTGGAGGGGGGGGCGGACCTGCGTTCGGTGCAGGAGCTGCTCGGCCATGCCAACCTCACCACCACCCAGCGCTACACCCACGTCGATGCCAAACGGTTGATCGACGTGCATCGCAAGTTCCATCCCCGGTCGATCTAAACCCTCCGCAACCAAGGAACTGGTTGACGACGTTTGCAGGCTGATGGTAGACTGACCAGTCATGGAAGACCAACGCATGGTGCAGTTGGCGCTCGACAACCGCATGCTCACGAATGAGCAGGTGGAGCGCGCCAAGAAGGAGCAACAGGTCCTCGCCGATCGCGGGGTCGAACGCAGCCTGTATTTCCTCCTGCTCGACCTGGGGTACATGACCGACGTGCAGGCCCGGGTCCTGCGCAAATACGTCAGTTCGGTCAATGTCCGTGCTTTGGAGGTCGATGGTTTCGTGCTCCAGGGCCGCATCGGGTCTGGCGGCATGGGCGACGTCTTCCGGGCGGTCAATGCCGCCGGTCAGGAAGCCGCGATCAAGCTGCTGTCGTCGAAGCTGGCGAAGAACGAGGAGAACGCCCGGCGTTTTCAGCGTGAAGCGCGCGCTTCGATGCGGCTGAAACATCCGCATATCACCCAGTCGCTCGGTGCCGGCGAGTTCGAAGGTCAGCGCTACCTGGTGATGGAACTGGTCAAGGGTCCGAGCCTCAAACAACGCATGAGCGAACGCGGCAAGCTGCCGGAAGATCAGGGCGTCATCCTGTTGTGGCAGATGGCGAGTGCGCTGCGTTACGCCTGGAATCGTGGGGTGCTGCACCGCGATGTGAAACCGGCGAACATCATGTTGGCGCCACCGCGTGGAGGAGTCGCGGAACCGTTCTGTGCCAAGATTTGCGATTTCGGTCTGGCCAAGGTCATGATCCAGGAAGGGCCGATCGACGAGGAGAGCAAGGGCATGCTCACCGGTGCCGGCATGGCGCTTGGCACGCCGCACTACATGCCGCCGGAGCAGGCCTCGGGTCAGACCGATCTCGATCAGCGCGCGGACATCTACAGTCTCGCAGCGTCGGTCTACCATGCCCTGCTCGGGCAGACCATGCATCACGGCAAGAGCTCGACCATCATCATGTACAAGCAGGTGACCGAGAGCGCGGATCTCGATCCGCTGCGTTCCCTCGGCATCAGCGACGGGGTGGTCAAGTTGATGGGGCGGATGTTGGAGAAGAGTCGAAGGCGGCGGCTCAACACCTGGGACGAAGTGCTTGCGGGCGTGAAGGCCATCGCGCCTGGCGTGGTCGAGATCCAGGAGGAGGCCCTGCGCCAGGTCGGCACCTCAGCCGCCGACCTGCTGTCGCCCTTCGCCCAGTCCGCGCCGGTGAATGTGCCCGCGCAGCACGCCGACTCATCCTCCGACCAGAAAATGATACGGATCATGTCCACACCAGCGGTGAAGATGCCGCCGCGACGCCATGTCCCGGTGGGCGTTGTCCCGCCGTTGTCGTCGTCACCGTTATCGTCGCCACCGTTGTCGTCGTCACCGCCACCACCGCCGGTGCTGCCGCCGATGATTGTGGTGCAGGCGCCAGCCGTCGAGCGGGCGGATCAGCCGTCGCGACCTCAGCCCAGCAACCGCCGCCGGGTGGTGGTGGTGGTGCTGCTGCTGGTAGTCGCGCTGCTGGGGGCGGCGCTGGGAACTTGGAGCCTGCTGCAGCCGGGAAATCAGGGGCAACGGGTGTCGCCCGCGACCTTCGCCGTGGTGCTCGCCGGCATTGGTGCCCAGGACCAGCGGACCTTGCTGCTCGAACCGGGCGAATATCCAGGGCCCTGGCGTTTCGGTGCGGGGCACGTTGGTGTCACCATCCGTGCCCTCGATCCCGGCGTCCGGGTGATCGGCACCGGCGGTACAGCGGAGGTGCCGTTGGTCCGTTTCGAATCCGGTCTCACCGACTTCTCGTTGATCGATGTCGAGCTGGTCCATGCCCAGGGCATGGCCGTCGAAGCGCTGCCAGGCGCGCGTGCGACGCTGTCCGGTTGCGTGATCACCGGCGAGATCACCGGCCACGGAGCCCATCTGGTCATGCGGGGCGTGACGCTGAGCGGAGGCGTGCAGCTCGATCTGCAAGGCACCGTCTCGCTGGAGAGCAGCGTCATCACCCACCAACCGGCGATCACCTTGCGTGATGGCCGCGTCGAGGTGGCGCGTTCACGTCTGATCGGTGGTGGTCCAGGTGCGGTGGTCCAGGTGCTCGGCGGGCAGCTCGATCTCGATGCGGTGGTGGTCGACGCTCAACCGTCGTCCACGGTCGGCATCGACCTGGTGAACGGCGGATCGGCCACCCTGCGTGATGTCTCGATCCAGGGTGTGGCTATCGGTGTGCGTTGTGACGCTGCCCGGCTGCCGGCCATCAGTGGCTTGAGCATCAGCGCGTCTGACATCGGGGTGTCGTGGCAAGGGCCACGCGATCCCGGATGGAGCTGGGAACGGCTCGAGGTCCGGGCGCCCACGCCGGTCCAGGGCCTGGACCTGCCGACGGGCGAAGAGGGTGCCCGCCCGGAGCGCTTGGAGCTCGTCCCGGCCAAGTGAGGTGGCGGTGCTCCCGCGGCGCGATCGGTTGCCCGCAGCGGCGGCGCACGTGAACTCGCGATTACGACGTAAGAACAGCCGCAGTATAATTTTGCAACGATACCAGACGGTCGCCGGATGACCTGGTTGCCGGGCTCGACCAGGCGTCCTGCTGGAACTGGCGGAGAGGCCTGCCATGCCAGCGCCTTGCGACCGGCACAGGCCGGGGGTTTTAGGCGACATGGCCCCGCCTGGAGGGGCATCAACCTCTGGAGTCCCGCGTGAGCGCATCCCCTGACACCGACAGCTTCGTCGCTCCGCCAGCCGCAAGTCCGGTTCCGGCTGGAGTGGAACCGTCGGCGGCTGCTCCGGCGGAGAAGGCGGAGAAGGCGGAGAAGGCGGAGAAGGCGGAGAACAAACCGCGCACCCGCGACGACGTGGTCAAGGCGGCGTTCCAATACCGCGACGCACTGCTGTCGTACTCCTACGCCATGCTGCGCTCGTGGACGCTGGCCGAGGACGTGGTCCAGGAAGCCTACCTAGTGGTGATGAACAAGTGGCAGGACCTCAAGGACGAGGGCGGCATCTTTTTGTGGGTGCGCCAGATCGTGCACTTCAAGACCCTCGAAGCGATCCGCGCCCGTGGGCGTGAGACCTCGACGCCGGATCAGGAACTGCTCGATCTGGTCGAGCAGGCGGTGAAGGAGAATCTTGACGATCATTTCGCTGAACGTCAGCGCATGATGAGCACCTCGCTGCGCGACTGCATGTCGCGCCTCAACACCTTCAATGTTGACCTGCTTGCTGGTTTCTACTGGAAGCAGGAATCCTGCGAGACGCTCGCCGACCGCCATGGTCGCAGCGTCAATGCTATTCGTCTGATGTTGTCGCGCCTGCGCGACAAACTACGCACCTGTCTGAGCAAACGGCTTGAAGCCCAAGGGATCCGCCCGTGAACACTACGCCTGATGATGTGCTGTTTGAAGATTACCTGGCCGACCGCCTGAGTGCTGGTGATGTGGTGCGTCTGAAGCAGGTGCTCTCCGGTGATCGTTCCGCCCGCGCGCGTTTCGTCGAAGTGCTGCAGGAGTGGGAGCTGCTCGCGGAATCCGCGCGGCAGATCACCGGCAACTCGTGCCCGGTGATGGACGACAGTTCCAACAGTGATGGTGTCAAACGTCGTCGTCCGACGCTGCGCGTCGGTGCCGCGCGTCCATCGCCGCGTCGTACCCTCAGCATGCTGGTGCCGTTCGGAGCTTTGGCGGCGACGCTGCTGGTGGCGCTGTGGCTTGCCCGTCCCTCGACGGAGGTCGATCCGGTTGGCGCGATTGGTTCCACCACTGCCGGAGTGAACATCCTGCGTGGCAAGGACAGCATCGTCGCCAAGGTCGGTACGCCGTTGCTGCCCGGAGACCATGTGCGCGTCGGTGACGGTGGGCAGGCACGCATCGATTACCCGGACAAGACCCGGCTCCAGCTTGATCAGCGTACCGACGTGCAGTTGCCAGCGGATGGCTCATCCGCCATGGGCATGGGTAAACGGGTGACCCTGGTATGGGGTCGGGTGACCGCCGACGTGACCAAGCAACCAGCCGGCCGCCCGATGCTCTTCACCACCCCCAACGCGCAGGCGATGGTGCTTGGCACCGTGCTGTCGCTGGAGTTCACCTCCACCGCCAGTGCCACCCGCCTTGATGTCACGGAAGGTCTGGTCGGCATCACCGACAGCGCCAACCGGACGATGGTCGAAGTACCCGCCGGACACTTCGCCACCGTGGCTGAGAACACCCAGACGGTCGCGCGCCCCCTGGTCGCCGCGACCACCGCTGCGCGCAAGGCCTACCGCTCCGGCCTGCGTGCGACCTATTTCGCCGGCACCGATCTGAAGGAGATGATCTTCGACCGCATCGAGACCGGCATCCACACCGACCTCGGTCTGGAGAGCGTCCCACTCGACCAGCGCCGCACGGATTTCTCCGTGCGTTGGAACGGTTATCTGCAACCGCTTTTCAGCGAGAAGTACCTGCTGACCCTGCGTGCCGATGCCAGCGCGCGTCTCTACATCGACGACAAGCTGGTGATCGATGCCTGGGGCTCGGAACGCTCGGCCTATAACCAGGGTTCAGTGATGCTCGATGCCAGCAAACGCCACGCCCTGCGCGTCGAGTACAAGCAGCCCAAGTCCGGCATGATGGTGAAACTCGACTGGGCCAGCCCGCACCAGCAGCCAGAGATGATCCCGGTGGAGCGCTTGTCGACCGATCAGTGATTACCGTCTCTTCAAGGATATGGAGATACGTTTTTTTAGGCTCTGCGGCGTTTCGTGTGGGTCCTTTCCCTGCCCTTGGCCCTGCGGGTCCAACTACATCGAGCGGGAATCCGCATCGAATTGAACAGGAGACGCGGAGACGCGGAGATCGGATGAGGGTAAAAGAACAGAGGATGTCGGCGCAAAGCCATTTTCGCCTCCTCCGATCTCCGCGCCTCAGCGTCTCCTGTTCGCTGCCAGGCATCATCTCCGGTCAGCCAAGGACCCACACGACATGACGCAGAGCTTTTTTTTGGTTCGCCACTCGCGGAAGACCGTAAACGGTTAATCAGAGCATCCTGGGTTCCAGAAACAGCAGGATGAAGGTCTGAAAGCCCTCGAATTTGTGGTCCACGACTTCGTAGAAGATCATCTGGCTCCCACAGAAATTCGTCGGCAGATCTTCGCGTGAGAGAGCCAGCGCAAAGATCCGCTCGATGAGGTTGGCGTTGACCTGCATCTCCCCCGAGGAGGACGACGGCGCTTCCGCCTCGTCGCGTGCGGGTCGGATTGCGGCAACCCGGTAGCGTACAATTCTCAGCAGGGGATTGTCGTTGCCGAGCACGGTGATGCGCGCCAAGGCGTTGAAACCAATTTTGTAGCGCAGCAATTCGATGAGGCGCTGCTCATCAGGAGCCAAGGCGTCGGCCATGTGAGATTGGGTACTGCTGGGTTCCCAAACAACAACCGCCGGTCGAGTGACCGGCGGTTGGGTGGAGAGGTTCGTTTCGAGTAGACTGGATCGCAGCCGTGAGGCGTCATCCAGAAGCAGCAGGACTTATGCCAGGGTAGTAGGCGTTTTGGGGTCTCCCAGCGCTCTGGTGATGTGCGTCCGGTGGGCTCGTCGTGTCCTTCCACAGGATAGATACCGTACGATTCCGGCGATCGTCAAGTGAACCTTGTACAGCGCCGCTGGTGCGGCCCGGTCGCGCGTTCGTCGCGCTAATCGCCGCGCGTTCGCCGCGCTATTCGCCGCCAAAGCGGCTCTTGGGCTTGCCGTCTGCGACCGGCTTGTCGTCGGTTTTTACCGCTGGTTTGTCGCTGGCCTTGTCGCTGGCCTTGCCGTCCGCGCCCTCTGCCGGTTTGCCGCTGGCGGCGGCGAGTTGCTTCTGCAAGTCGGGCAGTGCCACCTTAGCCTTGTCGATCGAAGCCTTCACCTTGGCCAGGGCCTCTTCGGCGTTCTCCAGTTCTTTTTCATATTTCTTCTGCGCACCGCTGGCGCGACCGGCGTCCGCGTTGGCCTGCTGCAAGGACGCCTGGTCTTCGCGGTCTTGGTTCTGGTTGCGGTTGTTCTGGGGTTTGCCGGCGCGCGCTTCCTGGCGCTTCTGGATCTGTTCCTTGCGGTTGGTGGCTCCTTTGGCATCGGCCTCGGCCTTAGCCAATTCACTCTTGGCGGCGTCACGTCGCTCGGTGACTTCCGCCAACTTTTTCTCACCGGTTTTGATCGCCCATTCGGCGTCGCGGATCTTTTGCTCGATGCTGGCGTTGGCGCCGGCCTTGATGGTCTGTTCCTTGGCGGCGGCGGCTTCTTCTTTGGTCATCACCGCGTCGCCAACCTTGACCTTGCCGGTGCTCGCGAGGTGCTCGCTTTCCACCACCCACGCGTCATTGATTTTGATGTAGCCGAGGTCGGTATAGAGCTTGGTCACCAGCGGGCTGAAGCGGTCGAGCTGTTCCGCCTGCTGGGTATGCACCAGCGATTGTTCAGTCAGCGCACGATCGAGGCACCACCGCGCCAACGCGCATTGACCGAGCAACGTCGACTGCGCACTTGCGCGCCGGGTTTCGTACTGCGCGGTAATCGCCGGCACCTCTTTGCGCGTGGTGATGGTGCTCTTCGACAGCGTGATGGTGGTCTCGACCGCTTTGTGTTTGATCAGTACCAGGCGCTTAATCTCCAACGAGGTGGCGGTCTCCTCGACCACTTCGCCGGTGATCAGGTCGCCACTAGTGACGCGCACTTCGACGGTGGTCGCCGCGCCGAGCAGGCCGGCGGTACCAAAGAGCAGGGCGAGGGCAGGGATGAGGAGACGCATGTGGTGATCCTTTGCTCTGAACGGCGGTGATATGATACCGCCTGGACCGGTCGGTCGTTTAGTCAGCATGTCGGACGAGATCGCACGTGCCACTCGGTGTCCTGTAGGGCTTTCCCACAACCACAGTCGGCACGCGTTGCGGTGCTCTAAGAACCGAACAAGTTCCCCTCTGCAGGTGCCTTATGACGATTCCGCTGTTCCTGGTCGATGCCTTCGCCGAACGTCCCTTCAGCGGTAATCCAGCCGCCGTGTGTCTGCCGCCGATGGGTGTAGGTGCGGACTGGATGCAGGCGGTGGCCGGAGAGATGAATCAGGCCGAGACCGCGTTCGTCGTTCCGCGTGCTGACGGTGACGGCTGGGATCTGCGCTGGTTTACGCCGATCGTCGAGGTCGACCTCTGCGGCCATGCGACCCTGGCAGCGGCGCAGGTGCTGTGGAGCGAGGGCCTGCTGCCACGCACGCAGGCGGCACGTTTCCATACCCGCAGCGGCGTGCTGACCGCCACGGCGCACGGCGAGCGCATCGTGCTCGACTTTCCCGCGGTACCGATGACGCCCTGTGCGCCGCCAGAGGGCTTGATCGGTGCGCTCGGTGTTCAGCCACTGTCGGTGTGGCGCGCCGGCCCGGATCTGGTGATCGAGGCACACGATGCCGCGACGGTCGAGGACGCCCGGCCCGATCTGGTTGAGCTGGCGGCGATCCCGTGTCGCGGAGTAGCGGTGACGGCGGCTGGCCAGGGAGATCATCACGTGGTGTCGCGTTTCTTCGCGCCGGCGTCGGGAATTCCCGAAGACGCCGTCACCGGCTCGCTGCACTGTGCCCTCGGTCCGTATTGGAGCCGGCGTTTGCGCCTGCCCGTCGTGCGCTGTCGGCAGGCGTCGGCTCGTGGTGGGATGCTGGAGGTCGAGCCGCGTGGTGACCGGGTATTGCTCGGCGGTACTGCCGTGACGGTCCTGGAGGGCCGGTTGCGCCATGCTGCGCAAATGCCTGGGTGACCCGCAGGGCCGCGGGGGCGAAGCCCAATGGCGTAAAGCCAACGAAACGGATTTTTCGCCACGAAGTGACTGTGTAGAGATCAAGCGATAGTTCCCTGGATCTGTGTGGTCGGTTTGAGCGCTTTTGCGGCGATGGTGTTGAGTCGGATGAGTAACTTCCTGGCGCA